>JAJPGT010000096.1 GCA_021325655.1 Pseudomonadota bacterium | reverse complement strand
CGTGAGCACGGTGGAGGCGCTGCGGCTGGTGGAGCGGCTGCACCAGCAGGTGGCGGAGCTGGCGGAGCGGGTGGGCTACCTGCAGGCGCGACTCCAGCAGGCGGAAGCGGCGCTGCGGGGGTGGACAGAAGGTGCCCCCCCGAGCACCCGGACCAGTTGATCGCGTCTTGCCGGAGGCAGCAAGTCGGTGCTGCCCGGCTAGCACGGGCGGCATGCTGGTGTATGGTCGGAGCGGCCCACCGAAGCCCTGGAACGGTTTGTGCTGGGGAACCCTTCTCTCTCATAGAGGAGGGACCGTGCCGGGGCATGAGATCATTGTCCTGGGCGCCTCCGCGGGCGGCATAGAAGCGCTCACGCGGATCGCCTGTGGGCTCCCTCCTGAGCTACCGGCCGCGATCTTCGTGGTCGTGCACATGCCGGTCGATGCCCCCAGCCACCTGCCAGGGATTCTGGCCCGGCGGAGCCCGCTGCGGGTCAGCCATGCGCACGATCGGGCGCCGATTCGGCTGGGGCGGCTGTACGTCGCGCCGCCGAATCGGCACCTGGTGTTGGAGTGGGGCCAGATGCGCTTGACCTACGGCCCGCGGGTGAACGGGGTGCGGCCGGCGATCGATCCGCTGTTTTACAGCGCCGCGCGGGCGTATGGGCCGGCGGTGATCGGGGTGTTACTGTCCGGCGCGTTGGACGACGGCGTGGCCGGACTGGCGGCGATCAAACGCCGTGGCGGGTTGGCGGTGATCCAGGACCCCGCCGACGCCCTGGTGCCCAGCATCCCGCTCAGTGCGTGCGAACGCGTCCCGATCGACTATTGCCGGCCAGCGGCGGAGCTGGGACCGCTCCTCGCAACGCTCGTCCATGCGCCCCTATCCAGCAATGGAGGGAAACTCTTGGCGGAGGAGAACGAGCAGACCAGGACTGGCGAGCTGAGCGAACCGGGATCTACTTCTCAGGACCAGAAGCGTTCGGGCCGTGCCTCGGGGCTGACCTGCCCCGAGTGCCACGGCTCGCTCTGGGAGGTGCATGACGGCGAGCAGCTTCGCTACGTCTGCCGGGTCGACCACGCCTTCTCGGTCGACACGCTGCTCTTTGAGCAGGCCGAGGCGGTGGAAGCCGCGGTCTGGGCGGCGGTCAATGCGCTGCAGGAGCGGGCGGCGCTGATGCGCCGGCTCTCGGCGCAGGTCGCGGACCGGGATCCAGGGCGGGCGGCACACTTCCGGGAGCAGGCCGAGCAGGCCGAGCAGCAGGCAGACGTTATTCACCAGGTGCTGATGGCAGCCGTCCGAGCCCAGAGTACGCAGCCAGAGTGAGCCCCGGGCACGGGAGCGCCGCCGTCCCTCGCTCACGTTGCCGGCGGTGAGGCTTGCTCGGCGAGCGGTAGCCAGACAGTAAACGTGGCTCCCTTGCCAACCTCGGAGCGAACGCCGATGTCGCCGCTATGCGCGCGCACGATCTCGCGGCTAATGTACAGCCCCAGCCCCAGCCCCGCGGTGCTACCCGGGCCTGCCTGGCGCCCCTGGTAGAAGCGCGAGAAGAGGCGCGGCATCTCCTCGGGCGGAATCCCTACCCCGTAGTCCTGCACCTCGACCTCCGCCTGGCCGTTGACACGCCGAAGCCGGACGTCGATGCGCTCGGTGCCCGGGGCATACTGGATCGCATTCATGAGCAGGTTTGTGAATACCTGCTCCAACCGGTGCGGGTCGCCGTCTACGACCACCGGGCCACCCGGCTGGTCCAGCTCGATCCGCTGGCCCAGGGCCAGCGGCTGCGTCTGCTCGATCACCTGGGCCAGCAGCGCCGCCAGGTCCACCCGCTCGTGCTGGAGATGGAATTTGCCCGTGCGCAGCCGTGAGACGTCCAGCAGTGCATTCGCCAGCTTCGCCAGCCGGTCGGCAGCGCTCAGCGCTTGCATTGCCTGACGCAGCGCCTCGGCCTCGGCCTCCTTGCCCTGGAGCCGGCGGACCAGAAGCTCCAGCCGCCCGCGCAGCGCCGTGAGCGGCGTCCGCAGCTCGTGGCTCGCCGCGGCCATGAACTCGTCTTGCAGCCGGCGCAGGCTACGCTCCGTGATCTCGCGGATCACCACCACGCCCTGCGCTTCCTCCCCGTGCTGGATCGGCCGGCCGTTCGCTTCGAACCAGCGGCGCTCACCCTCCGCGCCGATAGGGATGGTGAACTGCATGTCGAACGCTTCGCCGCGGGCCGCGCGTTGCTGTGGCGTCTGTTCGGGTGGCAGCGGCCGGCCCTGCTCGTCTTCGAGCGGCCGCTGGGCGAGGTCGCCAGCGAACAGCCGATCGTAGGCGGCGTTGGTCAGGACCGGCGTACCGGCGGCGTCGACCACGAGCACCGCGTCGCCCATGCTGGCCAGGATCGTGGTCAGCCGGGCCCGCTCCGCCTCCAGGCGGCTCGCGAGCTCCTGGAGCTCGGAGCTGCGTGCCTCGAGATCAGCGTTGGTGGTGTTGAGCTCTTCGATCGTCGCGTGCAGCTCTTCGTTGAGTGTCTCGAGCTCTTCGTTGGAGGCTTGCACCTCCTCGTTGAGCGTCTCGACCTCCTCGATTGCCGCCTGTGCCTCCTCCTGCCCGAGCAGGAAAGCATCGCGGGCGGCGGTGAGCTCTTCATTGACCGCGATCAGCTCCTGGTTGGCATCTAGAAGCTGCTGGTTATGTTCGGTGAGCGTCTGGATACGCGCGGTGAGCCGCTCGATCTCCTGCTGTGTGCGGGCGCGCAGCGCCTCGAGCTCGCGCTGCAACGCTGCCTGCTGCTGCTCCAGGGTATGCAGCCGCAGCCGCGTGCTGGTGACGTCGCTGACAAGCAGCAGCACCGAGTCGACCGGCTCGGGGCCGCTCCCTAGCTTATACGGTGAACACCGAATCTGTAGAAAGCGGGGCTCCTCATGGGCGAGCTGCTCGACTTCGACCTCTTCAAGGGTTGTCTCTTCACCCCGCAGCGCTGCATCGATCGCGGCGCGCAAGGGCCGCTGCGGCAGGCTCTGGGCGAGGTGCAGAAAGTCGTCCCCCACCGCGGGCTGATTGATGCCGAGCAGCCGGCGGGCAGCGCTGTTAATGCTCTGGATATCGTAGCGACGATCGACAACCACGATGCCCACGGGCAGGCTGTAGAACAAGCGCTCCGCCTTCTCGCCCGCGAGAGGCAAACGCGGGGTGGAACCCAGGGCAGGCATCGGAGGTGAACCGGGCGATGAGGCCTGGATGCTGCGCGGGACGAGCCGTAACGCTGAGCGGGGCGCTGGCACCGCCTCCCAAAGAGGTGCCGAGGGCAGCAGCACCGGCTTGCCGTAGCGGCGGTAGACCTTCAGTCGAGCATCTTCGAGCATAAAATATTCCGTGAGCGGGCTGGTCGTCTCGGCCTTGCCCAGCACCAGCAGCCCCCCTTCCCGCAGGGCGAAGGCGAACGATTCCAGCGCCCGCTTCTGCAGCTCGGTGGTGAAGTAGATCAGCACGTTGCGACACAGGATGAGGTCGATGTGTGGGAACGGCGCGCGCTGGCCGAGATCATGCTGTCCGAAGATCACCAGCGAGCGGATGAATTTCTTGACCTCGTAGGCATGGTCGGCTGGCGTGAAATAGCGCTCGACGATCTCCGCTGGGACGCCAGCCAGCGCCGCGGGCAGATAGATGCCGCGGCGAGCGAACGTGATCGCCTCCATATCGAGATCAGTGGCGAAAATACGGATATGAAACTGCTCCAATTCATCGCCCAGGACGTCGGCGAGCAGGATCGCCAGCGAGTAGGCCTCCTCGCCTGTGGCACAACCGGCCGACCAGAAGCGCAGGGTATTGCCGTGGCCACGCGCCCGCTGAATGATCTCCGGGAGCGCTCTGGTGCGCAGATAGTCGAACAGCTCGGGGTCACGGAAGAACTCGGTCACTTTGATCAAGAAGCTGCTCGCGAGCCGCTGGTACTCTTCAGGATGCTGCTCGGTATAGCGAATGTATTCGCGCAGGGTGTTCACTCCCGTCGCGGCGATGCGGCGCTGGAGCCGCCGCAAGATCGTCGGCCGGCGGTACGTGCTGAAGTCGATCCCGCTCCGCTCACGGAGCCTGGCCAGAAAGTTCTCCAGAACCCGCTCGTCGCTCGGCCGGGTCGGCAAGTAGGCCCCGGTCACCAGATCGTTGAGCAGCGGCCCGATCGCCTCCAGGTTGGCGACGACGTCGACCACCGTGGAGGGCAGCGACTGTGGCATACCCGGGAAGCTGGCCGTCTCCGGGTTCTGCACGACCACGGTTCCGCCTGCCTCTTTCACCTCGCGGGCCCCGGCCGCGCCATCCGAGCCCGTGCCGGTGAGAATGACCGCGATCAGCCGCTCTCCGTACGCCTTGGCGGCACTCGTTAGCAGCAGGTCGACGGAGGGCACCGGCCCTCCCTCGGTCGCCTCGCGGACCCGCACCTGGCGGTCGGTGACCTCCACGTCCCGGTTCGCCGGGACGACGTAGACCACGCCCGGCGCCAGGTCTTCGACGGCGGTGACGATGCGCACCGGGAGGCGCGAGTGCCGGGTCAGGATCTCGGCCAGGTGGCTGGGCCGCTTCGGATCCAGGTGCTGGGCGATGACGATCGGGGCTGGGAAGTCGGCGGGCAGGGCGGCGAGTAGGGTGGACAACGCCTGGATACCCCCGGCGGAGGCGCCGATAACGACGAGCTGGGGTTCACGGAAACTCTGCTCCTCGGCCACGGTCGGCCCCTCAATCCTGATAGCCGGATAGCCCGAGAGTATACTCTCGGGCCGGCTGACGTCTATCCCTACCGGTTGTCCGTAGGCACAGGGCATGCCCGTGGCTACCCGTGGATGGCTCCGGGCGCTACGCCAGCAGTGCACGCAGCCGGGCGGCGTCACGCACCGCGTAGCCGCTCGGATCGTTGTTGAAGTACACGTACACGTCTGCCCCCTGCTCCTGGAAGCGGCGGATCCGCTCCGCCCAGGCCTGAAGCTCCGCCTCGCTGAAGCCAACACCGTACTGCCCACCGTGCATGCGGAGATACGTCCACGGCGCGGTGAGCTGCTCGTCGCGTGGGAGGCCCCAGCCGACGGGCAGGCACAGCGCCGCCCGCGCCCGCTGGAGCAGGTGATACACCTCCGGGACGAGCCAGCTCGGGTGGCGGAACTCGAAGGCGAAGCGCTGGGGCGCATAGGGCTCCAGCGCCGCGACGAAGCGCTCCAGTCGCTCCAGATCGCGGCGCCACTGGGCCGGGAACTGGAACAGGATCGGCCCCAGGGCGTCTTCCAGCCCGCGGGCGCGCTCCATCAGCCGCGCCAGCGGTTCCTCCGGGTCCTTCAGCTTTTTCATATGGGTGAGGTAGCGGCTGCCCTTGACCGCGAAGAGGAACCCGGGTGGTACCTGCTGGCGCCAGCGCGCGAACGCCGCCCGCTCCGGCAGCTTGTAGTAGGAGAAGTTGATCTCTACGCTGGCGAAGTGGGCGGCGTAGAACGGCAGCAACTGGTCGCTCGGCAGGCCGAACGGGTAGAAGACGCCCATCCAGTGCGGGTAGACCCAGCCAGAGGTGCCGATCCACAGCCCGGGCATACCGCCTCCGTTGCAGTGGGAGGGCGCGACTGCGCGGCGCTGGTGGCGTCCTCCGCGCACGGGACGATGGTAGCGGGTCGGGCCGCCTCGGCTCAGCGGCCGGCGGGGCTCGGGCGGGGCTCGGGCGCGGCCGGGCTCGGCTGGGCGCGTGGCGCCAGGGAGCCGACGTTCTTCAGGTCGAAGCTTGTCGGCAGCACCAGCGGGGGCGGGGAGGCTGGCTGAAGTCGAAGTCAGCGCGCAGATCGCCGAGCTGCGGTACGGTCTCCCGCACCGTGGGCCGCGGGTCCGGCCGCCCGTCCGTCTGGGGGTCCAGCCGCTGGCCATCGAGGAACAGGTCTTCGATGAACTTCAGGTAGGCGTCGAAGCTGAGCGTCTGGTGGTCGATGTAGCCCTGCCTGGCATAGGGGCTGATTACCAGGCCCGGCACCCGCAGCCCGTAGCCGTTCTGGTCGACTGTGGGTGGCACAACGTGGTCGTAAAACCCGCCCCAGTCGTCCCAGGTGAGGAAGATGGCGGTGCTGTTCCAGTTCGGCCCCTGCATGCTGGCGTTGATCAAGCTGGTGACGTAGGCCTGGCCGACGCTGACCAGCGCCGGGGGATGCTCGCTGACGACGTTGGTGGGGGCGACCCAGCTCACCGCTGGCAGCGTGTCGTTCCTGGCCGCCTCGTAGAATCGCTCGATCGGCTGGATGTGGCTCAGCTCGCCGTCTTGCTTGACCGTCACGAACCAGGGCAGCGGGTTCCAGATACCCGGGGTGCGGACGCGCTGGGGCACCGGCATGCAGTCGGTGGCGTCGTCCTCGCAGTCCGGCTCGGTCCCCTCGAACACGTAGTAGGCCCAGCTCACCCCGCGCGCGTGCAGCAGGTAGGTGAGGTCGGTCCAGGCGTAGGTGGGTGGTGGAAACGGGGTGGGCGCAGGCGGCGGGGTGGCGTTCTGCGCCTGGCGGGGCCGGGGCGGGCGGAAGTCGGGCGGCAGCGGCGGAACGCCGTCGTCGTTCTGGCAGCTCATCGGGTCGCCGCTGCCGCAGCGGGCCGACCAGGCGGACACCAGGAACAGGTGCGAGGGCAGGCTCCAGGAGGCATCTGGCTGGAACAGATGGTCCAGGAGCACGAACTGCCGGGCGTAGGTCCAGTAGTTCGGGATCTCCCGCTCGTCGTGATAGCCCATCACGTCGACCGCTGTCCCGGCCGCGCCACAGTTGGGGTCGTTAGGGTCGGCGCAGGTGCGCTGCTGCTCCGCCTCGCGCTGGCTGATGAAGCCGTCCATCTTGCCGCCGTCGATATCGGCCCGGGCGTTGGCCGCTCCGTGCGGCCCGCCGGCATTCCGGTCGTTCGCGTCGTGGTAGGGCGTCACGCACTGGTTCATCCGTGGGTCGGGCACGCAGACGGTGGGGACACCGGTGGCGTCCCGGGGGATGCCTTCCGCCCCGGGGTAGGTGCCGAAGTAGTGGTCGAAGGAGCGGTTCTCCTGCATGATGATGACCACATGCTGGATGCGGTGCAGGTCCGCGACGGGGGAGGTGGACAGCGCGGCGCGCGCCGCCTCGCTCGGGGCCAGGGCGGGGGTGGGAACCGCTGGCGCGGTGGGCGTCTCCCCGGCCGCTGCTGGTGGGGACGGCAGCGCGGGCGTGGGGGTGGCTGGTGGCCCGGAACAGGCGGCGCCGAGCAGTGCGAGCGCCACGGCCAGGGTGGCGAACCGACCGCGTCGTGGCAGGGATGGCATCGACGAACCCTCTTGATCAGCGTGACGCGCCAGTTAGCAGGGTGGCGGTGGCCAACGCGGCCGACATCTCATCCTCGCGATCACCATGATGCGCCAGCCAGGCCGGGCGCAGCCACCGGCACGGGGATGCGCCCGGCCGTGCAAGGAACGGGCCAGGCAGGCTTCATCCCGCTGCCCGAGCAGCCCGTCCGGGCGCGAAGCGCCCCGGCCCGGTAGCGCTACCCGGCCGGGGCACGGGTGGGGGGATCCGCGGAATGCGCGGCTAGCGGCCGCTCACCCCGCTGGTGACCCGGTCCCAGGCCTCGCGGATGCTGTCCTTCACCTGGTTCCAGGTCGACTCGTGGTAGCGGCTCTCCCAATTGCGGCGCAGCATCGGCTCCACCTCAGTCCAGGAGCGGCCACGATACTCGGGATCGTTCGCCCGCTCCCAGGCGAAGCGGTAGCGGGGCTCATAATCGGTCCAGTTGCCCGTAGCCCCGTAGCGCTGCTCCCACCAGCTTCGGTAGGTGGGCATCACCTGGTCCCACGTCGTCGTCGTGGTGCTCTCCCCGGTCGTCGGCGTGGTTATCGTCCGCTCGCTCTCGGCCATGCCGGCGCCTCGCCGTTCGACCGGAACGTCGCCCTCGCGCTCGACCACCGGCTTTTCGCGGCGCACGGTATCTGACACCCGCTGGGTCTCGGCCACCTCGCGCTTGCCGACGGTGACCTCGCCCGTCACCATCGGCTGCTTCTCCACGTCGACCCGCTCTTCGGTCACCGGGACGCGGATCTCCCGTTCCTCCTCGGTGAAATCGGCGCGATCGGCCGGGCGAGGCGTGACCGGGCGCCGCTCGACGACGACCTCCTCGCGAGTCACCGGGACATCGATCTCCCGCTGCTCGGTGACAACATCCTTGCCGACACGGACCTCGCCTGCCTGCACTCGCTCCTTGTCGGTGCGGAGTTGCTCTTCGCGCAGCAGCATCGTCTCGCCTTCGCGCAAGGTTCGGCCCGCAGTCCCAACGTCCCTGTCGTAGGTGCCACGCTCGGTGGCGGTCTCAGTGGTCGTGCCCCAGGTGCCGCGGTCAGGCGCAGTGCTGGCCATGCCGCCGCGGGTCTGGATATCGTAGGCGCCGTAGCTGCGCAGGATCTCCTGCGCCTCGTTGTAGCGGCCATCCGCCTTGACCGTAACGATCACGCGGCCGGCCTCGAACTCCTGGTTGTAGTACTGGGCCTCCTCCTCTGGGACGCCCATGCCCACCAGCGCCCCGATGAGGCCGCCCGCTGCGCCGCCGATGACTGCCCCACCGACGATGCCGGCGAGCAGGCCCGCGGCGATGACGGGGCCAATGCCCGGGATGAGCCCGGTCGCGAGCGCCCCGAGGATGGCGCCAATGCCGACGCCCGCCACAAGCCCCGCGCCCGCGTCCGCCCCCGCGCGGGTCTCGCCGGTGGTTGGCCCCTCCGCCATAGCCCCCGTGGTCCCGGTGTCACGCATTGCCAGGCCGATCTGATCGTCGGTAAAGCCGGCCCGGTGTAGCTCGTCAACGGCGCGTTCCGCCTGGTCGCGGCTGTCGAAGACGCCAACGACGGTCGGTCGCGGTGTCGCCATTCCCATCCCTGATCTCCTTCTGTTCCTGGTTTGTGCACCTCGCCTGGCGGCACGACGAGATGCCGCCGTGGTCCGCCAGGTACTTCACGTCCAGCCCAGCGGCGAGCAGCATCAGCGCCTTGGTGCCGAGTGGGCTGCCAAGCAGCCCGGGCTGGTTCTGGTTCTGGGCGGCTGCAGGAGCCAGAAGCGGGCATTGCAGCCATCCCTTCGCCAGCCGATCGCGCTTCTGGATGTGCTTCGTGGCTGTGTCTTGGCATCCCCTCCACGGTGTCGATTCGCCGCACGACGCGCTCTGATGTCGTACCGCCATGCCCTTGGGCGGCCTGGCATCCAGCCCGCTGGGCACGCTCGGCCGAGGCGCAAGAAACGTACCCCTGCGCCCAGCCCGCTCCAGCGCGGGCGTGGCGGTCAGTAGCGCGGCACGCCGAGGTCGACTGTACAGAGGCAGTCCTGCACGGTCGGCGCTGGCGACGCCGGAGGACGTGGGAGAGACGCGAGCGTGGGCGGATTAGACGGCGGTGATGCCGCCGTCCACGCAGTAGGCCCCACCGGTGCAGTACGACGCCTCATCGGAGGCGAGGAACAACATCAGCGCCGCGACCTCGTCGGCCGTGCCCGGGCGACCGAGCGGGATCGTACGCAGCAGAGCGTCGCGCTCCTCAGGGTTGGCCATGATGGTGCGTACCAATGGAGTGTCGGTGAAGCCGGGGATGACGGCGTTGACTCGAATAGTGTCTCGGGCGTAGTCATTGGCCACATCATCAACGCGCTGGCGCGCGAGGGGCGGGTCGTCCTGTTCGCCTCCAGCGAGCTGTCCGAGCTGGCCAACCTCTGCGATCTGCTGGTGCTGTACCAGGGGCGAATCCGCGGGGAGCTATACGGGCCGGCGCTCACCGAGCACCGCCTGCTGGAGGCGATCAACACCGGCGAGGTGTGAGCGCCACGGCTCTGCCCGTCGCCTCCGCCCAACCTTGTGCAACGGCCATTGCGCCGGCTCGCCGAGCGTGAGGCGGCAGGAAACACCAGCCTCGGGCCGCGACGAAATTGGGCGCGGCGTGCTTGCGGCTCGCGGCTGGCCGCGCGTAGACGAGCTCAGCGGCTCGCGTCGGCCGGTCCACGCGCGGCCAGCGGAACGATGGGCGGCTGGTCAGCCCGTGGCGATCACGTCGCCGTCGTTCCACTCGGGGTCCGCCTCCAGCAGCGCTCGCAGCCGCTGGTACCAGCGGTCCTGCTCGGGGTCGCTGGCGTTCTTGCGGTAGTTCTCCTCCGAGTCGAACACCGCCACCCCGATGAGCTCGCCCGAGCTCGTCCGTGGCTTGAGCAGGTACCCACCCACCACGCCGGCAACCTTCGGGCGGCGCTCCCGCTCCCAGCTCTGGAACAGCTCTACCACCGCCTGCTCCTGGCCCGGCTTCGGCCGCATCCGAAACACCGTTCCGAACATCGCGCTCCTCCCCGTCTGGGCGCTTCGGCCCAGACACCCCTCAGTTGTCTGATTCACCGTGGGCGGCCCGGCGCCGCCTGCTGCCCGGCTCTGCGCCGCCTGGCAGTGCCAGGTTACTTGAAGTAGAGCCCGTTGCGCTCGCTGGCGAGAACGGCGTACTTCCGCGTGGCCGAGGTCGAGACGAAGCTGAACCCGGCCTGGGTGGACGACCAGCCGAGAGTTGCATCCGTTTCAAAGAACTCGCCGGCGAATCCGTTGGTCGTGTTCCGCACCGGCCCGGCCAGCCCACCCCGAATAATCCCGTTCCAGTTCACCGCGAACGAGACGGTGGCGGGGACGCCTGGGCCATGGTGCAGCGCGTTCATCAGGTCATGCTGGTCTGTGATCGCCAGATTGCGCACCACGAACTCGGCCTGCGCCGCGCGCTGGAGATCGACGCTGACCGCGCTGCGTGGGACGGCGATCGTCCAGAACAGGCCGCCGGTGCTAATACCGGGATTGTAGTCGTGCACCTGAGAGCCACCCTGGCTCTCGAAGAGGTCCAATCAAACGAAGCCGAAGGTGCCTTCGTGAATCTGGCCGTCCACTCCGGCGTACTGGCCATCCATGAAGCGCACGTCGGCCTCGTAGGTGAATGTGCGAGCGATGTTGGTGGTGGTGTCCGTGCCGACCCCGACGCCGGTGATGTCTGCCAGGCCCACCGTGCCGTTGAAGTCGCCAACCGTGGATGGCTCGTTGCCGGGCTCGGGCAGAAAGACGTGGAACAGCTCTGTGCCCGGGCCGAACGGCTGCAATCCCCCGGAGATCGGGCGAGGTGACAGCGAGCTCTCGGCGTAGGCGAGTGCGGGCAGCCACAGCCGGGCGCTGGCGGCTAGCCCGGCCGCGCTCGCGGCGGATTGCAGGAACTGCCGGCGTGGGAGCGCGCGCTCCCAGAAGTGGCGGTGACCCGAGCCCCGTGGGCGCCCGGGCGATCCTGCCCAGGAGTGGCCGGCCTGTGCTCGGACAGGCTCCGGCCAGGAGGCGAGCTGGCGAAGGCTCATAGAGTTCCCCTGTTCTCTTCGAAGACCGTTACCGCGAGCCGCGGCAATGCCTCGCTCTTGCTCCTGTCGCTCTCCCTCACCTCCTCTCCTGGCGCTGGAGTGCCCGGACCGAGCTCGCGCCTGCCGAATGAGCTGGATGCTCTGGCGCCGGCTCCGGGCTCGTGCGCTGGAGCGGCAAGCTGGCTCCGCGCAGTGTGACCAGGGGCTGCAGCGGCGTGGCAGATGGCGCGCGCCCGAGCGCTGGCATGGCCCCCCCGAAGGGACCCAGCGAGTGAAACCCGACGCAGTGGTCGCACGGCGCCCGCGGAGATATCCCGCAGCGCCTGGATGGAGACGCTTCGGGTACCAGACTACTCTTCTGCTTCCTTGCGCGCAAGAGGCTTACACCCGTTGGGTGAAGGGCAGTGCGCGGGAAAGGGCGACCGCGCAGCGCGCCCCCAGCCGTCTCCCGCGACAGGGCGGGCATCGGGATCTCGGCTCCTGGACCGCGGTGCCACAGTCGCCGGCCAGGCGGCCTCACCGGCCCGAGCTGCCTAAATGTCCCAGAACTGCCGCTCCATATGTTGACGTCACTGTCGGTCTGACTTATTGTCAGTCGCATCGAGCCGCGCTCATTGACAAGCACGCGCTTTGTTCTGGGCACCGGGCGGCTGGGGGGGGCAGCCTATGCCTGCCAGGGGAATCCACAATTTGCCGGCTCAGCGCACTCGGCTCATTGGGCGCGAGCAGGAAGCGGCGACGCTGCGGGGCCTGGTGCTGAGCGCCGAAGGGCGGCTGGTGACGCTCACCGGGGCCGGCGGCTGTGGCAAGACCCGGCTCGCCCTGCATGTCGCGGGGGAGCTGCTGGACCGCTTCCCGGACGGCGTCTGGCTGGTCGAGCTGGCGGGGCTCTCGGACCCGGGCCTGGTCCCACAGGCGGTTGCGGCCGTGTTCGAGCTGCGCGAGGAGCCCGGACGCTCCCTGTCCGAGGCGCTGGCCGACTGGCTCGAGCCCCGGGCGCTGCTGCTGGTGCTGGACAACTGCGAGCACCTGGTTGACGCCAGCGCTCGGCTGGCGGAGGCCTTGCTCGAACGCTGCCCGAGGCTGCGCATCCTTGCCACCAGTCGGGAGCCGCTGCGCATCCCGGGCGAGGTGAGCTGGCGCGTGCCGTCGCTGCGGGTGCCCGACGTCGGGCGCGCCGCCTCTGCCGAAGAGGTCCTGCGCTACGCGGCGGCCCGATTGTTCGTCGAGCGGGCGCAGGCGGCGCAGCCGGGGTTCGCGCTGACGGCGCAGAACGCCGCCGCGGTCGCCCAGATCTGCGCCCGGCTGGACGGCATCCCGCTGGCGCTCGAGCTCGCCGCGGCGCGAGTGCGGGCGCTCGCCGCCGGGCAGATCCTGGAGCGGCTGCGAGACTGCTTCCTGCTGCTGAGCGAGGGAGCGCGGACGGCGCCGACCCGCCAGCAGACACTGAAAGCGACGTTGGATTGGAGCTCCCACCTGCTGTCCGTCCCGGAGCAGGGGGTGTTTCGGCGGCTGGCGGTCTTCGCCGGGGGCTGGACGCTGGAGGCGGCCGAGGCGGTCTGCGCCGGCGAAGGCATCGTCTCTGCCGAAGTGCTGAACCTGTTGACGCGCCTGGTGGACAAGTCGCTGGTGGTGGCCGAGGAGCAGCAGGGCGAAGCGCGTTACCGGCTCCTGGAGCCGATCCGCCAGTACGCCCAGGGATGGCTCTCCCGGGGCGTGGAAGAGGAGGCCGCCAGGCGCCGGCACGCCCTGTACGAACTGGAGCTGGCCGAGCGGGCGGATCCCGAGCTCCGTCGCGCGACACAGGGCGTCTGGCTGAGCCGGCTGGACCGCGAGCACGACAACCTGCGCGCGGCGCTGCGCTGGGCGATTGACCGCGGCGACGCGGAGATTGCGCTGCGCCTGGGCGGGGCACTGGCCTACTTCTGGATCGTCCGCATGTCTTTGAGCGAGGGGCTGCGCTGGCTGGAGGCAGGACTCGCCCTGCCGGGCGAGGTCTCCACTGTCGTACGGGCGAAGGCCCTGAGCGGCGCCGGCTTCCTGGCCTGGAACCGGGGGGAGTACGCCACCGCTACCAGGCTGTCTCAGCAGGCTCTGGCGCTCCAGCGCGAGCTGGGCGACGCCTGGGGAATGGGGCTGTCCTTCATGAACCTGGGCTTCGCAGCCGGCTATCAGGGCGACCTCGCCAGCGCCTACGATCTGCATCGCCAGAGCTACCTTCTCTGGCGGCAGACCGGCGATCCCTGGGCGATCGCCCAGGCGTTGCAGAACATGGGCGACTTCGCCCGCTACCGCGGGCAGTTGGAGAAGGCGGGCTTGCTGTATATGGCGAGCCTGGCGCTTCAGCAGAGGGCGGGCGATGCGTTCGGTATGGCGCTCTCACTCGCCGAGCTGGGGCTGGTGGCCCGAGATCAGCACGACTACGAACGGGCGGCGGCGCGAGCCGTCGAGAGCCTGCGCCTGCTGCGCGAGCAGGGCAGCACCTACTACGTGCCCGATTGCCTGGAGCTGCTCGCGGCAGTGGCGAGTGCCCAGGGGCAGCCCGAGCGAGCGGCCCGCCTGTTCGGAGCGGCGGAGGCGCTGCGCCAGGAGATCGGAGCCCCGGTCCCTCCCCCGGAGCGGGCCGCGCACGCCAGTCGCGTCTCCGCCGCCCGGGCGGGCTGCGACGCCGCCGCGTTCGCCGCGGCCTGGGCCGCCGGGCGGGCGATGCGGCTCGAGGAAGCGATCACATACGCGCTGCTGGCCGAACCGGCTCCGCCACGTGTGCCGCCCGCTCCCCCGGAACCCCAGCCGCCGGCCAGCCCGCTCAGCCGGCGCGAGCAGGAGGTGGCCGTGCTGGTCGCCCATGGGCTGACGAATCGCCAGATCGCGGCCGAGCTGGTGGTGGGCGAATCGACCGTCCAGACGCACGTCAGCAACATCTTGAACAAGCTCGGGCTCAGCTCTCGGGCGCAGATCGCCGCCTGGGCCGCTCGGCAGCGGCTGCTCGGCCGCCCAGGCTGACCATTATTCCCTCCTCCCGGTTCGTCCGCTCCATTGGCCGGGAAGGCTGTCCCTCCACCGGTCTGGGGAGGCCGCCCGGGCGGGCCTGGCGTCGAGATGAGGTGCGAATTCCCCCGAATGAGGGATGCGCGTAGCCCCGCTGGGCCGTAGCCTGGGCAAGCGTTAGGCCGCGCCTGTACCAGCCCCGAAGCGCCCCGCCCCGCCTGGCCAACTACGGGGTCGGGCCGGAGGCGCGGTGGAGTTCGCCGAGGCGACGCCGGAGCGCCTGGCCGAGCGGATCGCCCACGCGCTGGCCCAGGCGCCGGAGTATCGGCCGATCGAGGCGGGCGGGGTGGAGCGGGCGCGCGGATGATCGCGGAGCTGCTGTAGGGGCGCCGCGAACGGAGGGGCCCGAGGCGTTAAGAGCGCTGGGGCGGACGAGCGAAAGGAGGTGAGACCGTCGGGAGAATGTCTACCGGATGGCAACCCGTCGGGAAATAGGCACCGAGCGGCCGACACCGCGGCCGCCGATAACACCACAAGGAGAGTTTGCCATGACGTACCTGCTCGAAGGGAAGCTCCTCGAGGCCTGCTCGTGTGGCGGGCCGTGCCCGTGCTGGGTCGGCGACGACCCGGACGGCGGGTCGTGCGACTCCATGCTCGCCTACCACTATGACCGCGGCAGGATCAACGGGATCGACGTGTCCGACCTCACCCTCGCCTTCGTCGTCCACATCCCCGGCAACGTTCTGGCGGGGAACTGGAAGGTGGCGGCATACGTGGATAGCAAGGCGACGCAGGAGCAGAAGCAGGCGATCCTGGCCGCGCATACCGGCCAGCTCGGCGGGCCGCTGGCCGACCTGGCCCAGCTCGTCGGGGAGGTCGTCGGCGTCTACGACACCCCGATCCAGTTCAACCTGGCGGAGGGGAAGGGGACTATCCGCATCGGCGAGGTGGCATATGCCGAGATGCAGCCGTACACCGATAGCCAGGGGCGGCCGACCAAGCTAGTCGATACCGTCTTCAGCACCATCCCCGGCTCGCCAGCGTACGTCGGGAAGGCGAGCACGCTCAAGGCCGACCTGCCCCAGCATGGGATGAGCTGGGAGTTCAGCGGCCGCAACGCCATTCTCGGAGAGTTCCGGCTCGAGGGGTAAAGGGCCGCGGAAGAGGAGGCGACCATGATCGGGGCGATGCGTGCTCCTGTCGACCAGCGCTGGTATCGCCTGTCGCTCGGGATACTGGTGCTGTCCGCCTGGGCAGCGCTGGCGCTCTGGGGGGCGTCGCCGTTCTCCGGCCTGCTCAACCACCGGGAGAGTGGGGGGAGCAGCTTCCCCCCGCTCCTCCGAGTGGGCGCGTTCGTCGTCGGCTGGACCCTGATGACCGTGGCGATGATGCTCCCCAGCAGCCTGCCGCTGGTCAACCTGTTCCGTCGCTTCGTCGTCCAGCGGCCGAATCGAGCCCGCCTCCTGGCGTTGCTCCTCCTCGGCTACCTGGGTATCTGGGCCGAGTTCGGCCTGCTGGCCTACCTGGGCGATAGCGCCCTGCACGCGGCGGTGGCCGTCCTCCCGGTGCTCCAGAGCGCCTCGGGCACGATCGCCGCGAGCGTGCTGCTCGTCGCGGGCGTCTACCAGTTTACCCCGCTCAAGCAGCTCTGCCTGGACAAGTGCCGCTCGCCCTACTCCTTCCTGGTCCAGCACTGGAGCGGCCGGCGCGCCGGCCGGGACGCGCTGCGGCTCGGGCTGCACCATGGCCTGTTCTGCTTGGGCTGCTGCTGGACTCTGATGCTGCTCATGTTCGCCATTGGTGGGGTCAACCTTGGCTGGATGCTCCTGCTCGCGGTGTTCATGACCGCGGAGCGCACCACCCGCTGGGGCCGCCAGCTCACCCGGCCGCTCGGGGCGCTACTGATCCTGTGGGCGGCGCTGCACCTGGCTGGCCTCGCTCCCTTCCCTGGCGCGGAGGGCCTGTGAGGACCGCAGCCGCGCCGGGGAAGGGAGCGCCACCGGCCGCGCTACCGGCCGGGTGCTGGCGGGCGCTGGCTTTCATCGCCCTCGCCCAGGTTGGCGGGATGAGCACCTGGTTCAGCGCCGCGGCGGTGGCCCCGGCGCTGGCGCGCGACTGGGGGCTGTCGCCCGCCCAGCTCGGGCTGCTCACGGTCGCGGTGCAGATCGGCTTCGTCGCCGGTGCGCTGGCCGCCGCCATCAGCGGCGCGGCCGACGTCCTGGGCACCCGGGCCGTTTTCGTCGCCGGTGCCCTCGCCGCCGCGGCCGCCAACGGCCTGCTCGTGCTCGCGGACGGCCGTCTGCCGGTGGCGATCGCGCTTCGCTTCGCGCTCGGCTTCTGCCTGGCCGGGGTCTACCCGACCGGGATGAAGCTCGTCGCCGGCTGGTTTCGCCAGCGCCGCGGGCTGGCGATCGGGACGCTCGTCGGCGCGCTCACCCTTGGCTCCGCGCTGCCGCACCTGATCGCCGGCGTCGGCCTGGCCGGGCAGCTCTCCTGGCAGGCCGTCATCGCCGCCACCAGCCTGGCCGCCCTCGCCGCCGCCAGCGTCGTCGCCATCTTCGTCCAGCGCGGACCGTTCGAGGCACCCAGCGCCCGCGTCGACCTCGGCTGGGCGGTGCGCTCGCTGCGCGATCCGGCGCTGCGACTGGCGAACCTGAGCTACTTCGGGCACATGTGGGAGCTGTACGCGATGTGGACCTGGCTGCCGACCTTCCTGCTCGCCAGCCTGCGGGCCGGGCTCCCGCCGGGCGACCCGGCTGCCAGCCGGCTGGCCAGCCTGGCGGCGGCGCTGGTCATCGGCGCAGGCGCCCTCGGCTGCGTCGCCGCCGGGCTGGCCGCCGACCGGATCGGCCGCACCATCACCGCCTCCGCCGCGATGATGGTCAGCGGCGCCAGCGCGGTGCTCACCGGGCTGCTGTTCGGCCAGGCGCCCGGGCTGGTCATCGCCATTGCGCTCATCTGGGGGATCAGCATCGTCGCCGACTCCGCCCAGTTCTCGGCCGCGATCAGCGAGCTGGCCGCGCCCGAGCGGGTGGGCAGCGCGCTGGCGCTCCAGACCGCGCTCGGCTTCCTGCTCACTGCGGTGAGCATTCAGCTCTTGCCCTACACCCAGGCGTGGATCGGCTGGCAGGGCGCCTTCGCGCTCCTGGCGATCGGCCCGGCCTGCGGCGTGGTCGCGATGCTCCGCCTGCGCCGCCGCCCGGAGGCGCTCCGCCTGGCCGGTGGCCGCCGCTGACCCCACCCGGCGCTGCCGGGCGGACGTCAGGCGGTGCGGAAGTGGGGCAGCACCTCGCGGCCCAGCACCCGGATCGCCTCCAGCGGGTCCGGGCCGAGCGGCGGGCCAAAGCTGAGGTGCCGCGCGCCCCGTGCCACCAGTCCCTCCAGCCGCGGGATCAGCTCCGCCGGGGTCCCGACCACCCCGATCCGCAGCATCGTCGGGGTGACCAGCGCCCGCGCCCGGGCCGGGTCGCGCTCCTGGTGGAGCGCCCGCTGGATCGGGGCGAAGTCCTCCCGGGTCAGTCCGAGCCGCTCCAGGATGAGCGGGCTGAGCGCGTGGCCGTAGTAGGCGATCTTGTCCCGCAGCGCGGCCTCGGCCGTCTCGCGCTCGGCGGCGACGGAGCACCAGATGCAAGCGGCGATGTCGATCTCGTCCAGGGAGCGGCCGGCCCGGGCAGCCCCTTCGCGGATATAGCGCAGCGCGGTCTCGAAGTGCTCGGGTGGGAACAGCAGCGGCAGGCCGCCATCGGCGACCTGGCCAATGGCGCGGAGCATGGCGGGGCTGAGCGCGCCGATGTAGATCGGAATGCGGCGGCTGGGGAAGCGCAGGTAGGCCTCTTCGGTCCAGCCACGGAGGAAACGCCCATCCGGGCGGGCGGCCGTGCCGTCCAGGAGCTGGCGGATCGCAGTGACCGTCTCCATCACTGCCGCGACGGGCCGCTCCTGGACGATCCCGATCCAGCGCAGGAAGTCGGCCGCCCCGGCCGAGATCCCCAGGTTGAAGCGCTGGCCGGACAGCTCGTCCAGGGCGGCGGCGGCCATCGCCATCTCGGCCGGGTGCAGCGTGTACGGGTTGACGATCCCGGTGCCGAGCTGAATTCGGCTCGTCGCCTGGGCGACGGCGGCTAGGATCACCCAGGCGCTGCGCAGGAACAGGTCGTCGCTCACCCAGAGCTGGTCGAACCCGGCCTCCTCGGCGGCCTGGGCCAGCCGCGGGTAGAGGGCGAGCGGCAGGTCGTTGTTGATGCGAACGCTGAAGCGCACCGGCCGCTACGCCCCGTCGCCGATCACTGCGTCCGCCTCGATCTCCACCAGCCGCCCCTCGACCAGCGCTCCAACCTGGACGAGTGTGTTGGCCGGCCGGATCGAGCCGAAGACCTCGCCGTGAGCACGCGCCACCGCCTCCCAGTCGTCGATGTCGGCGACGTAGATCCGGGTGCGAACGACGTCCTCCAGCCTCGCCCCGGCCTGCGCCAGCGCCGCCTGAATCTTGCCCAGGATGTAGCGCGCCTGGGCATACGGGTCGTCGCCGCCGACGAGCTGCCCGCGCTCGTCGCTGGCGGTCGTCCCGGAGACGAAGACCAGGGTGCCCACGCGGACCGCCCGGGAGTAGCCAGCCACGGCCTCCCAGGGGGTGCCGGACGAGATGTTCTGGCGTGCCATGCCCGCTCCCTCCGCTACAGGCTGCGGCGCAGGCGCGGATCGAGCGCGTCGCGCAGCCCATCGCCGATAAAGTTGAACGCCATCACCAGGGTCAGGATCGCCAGGCCCGGGAACGCGCCCACCCACCACTGGTCGAAGTTCTGGGTCCCCGCCGCCACCATTGCGCCCCACTCCGGCGCCGGCGGCGGGGAGCCCAGCCCCAGGAAGCTCAGGCCGGAGAAGGCCAGGATGGCGTTGCCCAGGTCCAGGCTGGCCATCACCACCGCCGGGCCCAGGCAGTTGGGCAGCACCGAGCGCAGCAAGACGCGCGGCTCCGAGGCGCCCAGCGCCCGCGCCGCCAGCACGTACTCCTGCTGCCGCACCGACAGCACCAGACCGCGCAGCACCCGGGCGTAGCGTGGCCAGGACACGGCCACCAGCGCGATCATGGTGTGGACCAGGCCCGGCCCGAGCGCGGCGGCGATCGCCATCGCCAGCACGATCGGCGGGAAGCCCATCACCATCTCCGTCAGCCGCATCAGCAGCCCATCCAGCCAGCGGGGGCCGAAGCCGGCCGTGGCGCCGACGCTGCCGCCGATCACGAGCGCGATCGCGACCGCCAGGAAGCCCACCGGCAGCGAGATCCGGCCGCCATAGATGACCCGGCTCAGAATGTCCCGCCCCAGCGCATCCGTCCCGAACGGATGGGCCAGCGACGGCTCCTGCAGCCGGTGCACCACGTCCTGGGCCAGCGGCCCACGCGGGGTGAGCAGCGGCGCCCCGAGGCTAATGGCGATCCAGAACAGCAGGATCACGCCGCCGACGAGCGCCAGCGGATTGCGGGCAAGGAAGCGGCGCGCGGCGCCCAGCCCGCCCCGGCGCGACACCCGTGCCCCACCCTGGGGGCGCTCCGCCGCGCCCAGCGGCAGCGGCTGGTGCTTCACCCGCAGCGCCGCCATCGCTCAGCCCGCTCTCCGCAGCCGCGGGTCCAGCACCAGGTACAGCACGTCGGTGACGAGGTTGACCAGGATGAAGATCGCGGCGATGAGCACGCTTACCCCCAGGATCGCCGGGAAGTCCAGCGTAATGGCGGACTGGAAGGCATAGCGGCCAACCCCGGGCCAGGAGAAGATCGTCTCAGTGAGGACCGTCCCGGCCAGGATGTCCCCGAAGGTCAGGCCGACGATCGTGACCGTGGGAATGAGCGCGTTGGCGAGCGCGTGGCGGAAGACGACCAGTCGCTCCGGGAGGCCCTTCCCGCGCGCGGTGCGGATGTACTCGGCGCCGAGCACGTCCAGCATGCTGGAGCGGGTGAGGCGGGTCAGCAGCCCCATGGTGGCCGCGGCCAGCACGAGCGACGGCAGGGCGAGGTGCTTCAGCGCGGCCAGGAACGTGCCCCAGCTCCCGGCGAGCAGACTGTCCAGCGTGTACATGCCCGTCACGCGCGGCGGCTCCGG
Source organism: Pseudomonadota bacterium (assembly GCA_021325655.1). GTDB lineage: Bacteria > Chloroflexota > UBA6077 > UBA6077 > JAJPGT01 > JAJPGT01. The sequence goes on along the minus strand of JAJPGT010000096.1, from coordinate 200,313 downwards.
CATCCCCACGTCCAGCCGGCCGGGCCCGGGCAGCCAGCCGAGCCGGAAGTAGAAGACGTACAGGCTCACCAGCCCCAGCCAGAAGACCGGGCTGGAGACGCCGAGCAGCGAGACGGCGCGCACCAGGTGGTCGACCAGGTGGTTGCGGCGGACGGCGGATAGCACCCCGAACGGGACGCCCACCAGCACGCTCGCGATCGTCGCGGCGAACGCCAGCTCGGCGCTGGCGGGCAGGGCGCGCCCCAGGTCGCTCGCCACCGGCTGGTGGGTGCGGATGGAGACGCCCAGGTTGCCGCGCAGCAGGTTCAGCACGTAGCGCAGATACTGCTCGGGCAGCGGCCGGTCGAGTCCCCACTCGGCGCGGAACGCCGCGACGATCGCCGGGTTCTCCATCGACCGCTGCCCGAGGTGCGCCGCCACCGGATCGGCCGGAATGCTATGGGAGATGACGAACGCAATCAGGCTCATCCCCAGCAGTTGAGGCCCCATGAACAGCAGGCGGCGGAGGATGAAGCCCTGCATGCGTGACCCCGAGCGGCCGGGTGTTGCCTCTACGTCTTGGACAAAATGAGCGGGTTCACCCGCCAGGCCGGGTTGTAGACGTAGTTCTGGACGTTCGCCCGGAGCGCGACGTAGGCGCCCGGCTGCAGGAGCGGAGCGTACGGCCCATTCTGCTGGAGGTAATCCTGTACCTGCTGCCAGAGCTGGGCGCGCTTGGCGTTGTCCACCTCCACCGCGATCTGGTCGCGGAGCTGCTTGATGGTGCTGTCGGCGTTGGCGTTGGTCCAGTTGGCGCGCTTGCCGACGATGCCCTCTGGCAGGAACGCCAGGTAGTCGTTCGAGTCGAAGTAGTCGGCGCCCCAGAGCCAGAACCCGAACGCCTGCTTGCCGGCGCGATACTCGGCCAGCGAGGTCTGCAGCTCACCGGGGCGGAGGGTGACCCGGATGCCCGCTTCGGTGAGGTCGGCCTGGATCTTCTGTGCCACCAGGTCGAAGCTCACCCCGCTGCGGGCGAACTTGGTTGGGTAGTCGAGCTGGATGTCGAAGCCATTCGGGTAGCCGGCTTCGGCCAGCAGCGCCTTCGCCTTGTCCAGATCGCGGGTGAACGCCTTGTCCGGCGGGTAGGCGCCCAGGAAGCCGACCGGGAGCATACTCGGCGGCGTGACCGCGGGGCCGCCGACCAGCTTGCGGATGCCGTCGTAATCCAGTGCATAGCGGACCGCGAGCTGCACTTTGGGGTTGCTCATCGTGCCGCCGCTCAGGTCGGGGTTCTCGTTCATCAGCAGAAAGAAGATGTCGGTGCCGACCCCTTCCACCACCTGCACGTCCGGGTTGCCCTTCAGCGCCGGCACCTGGTCCGGGGAGACCTCGGTGGCGATGTCGATGTCGCCGGCTTCGAGCGTCAGCTTCTGGGTCGCGGGCTCGGGGATGTTGCGGTAGATGACCCGGTCGAAGGGCACCGAGCCGCCCCAGTAGTCGCTGAACTTCTCCACCTCCACTTCTGTCTCGGGGGTCCACTTCTTCAGGATGAACGGCCCGGTGCCCGCCGAGTTCTGGTTGAGCCAGTCCTCGGCCTTGTCCGTGTCCTTGGCGTCGGGGCCGCTGGTGCCCCCGTGCGCCATCACCGTCTTGCTGTCCAGGACCGCGAAGACGCCGAAGATGCTCTTGGCGATGAACGACGGGTCCGGGTCCGTCTTCCTGATGACGACGGTGTAGTCGTCTGGGGTGTCCACGCTGGCGATCCCATCCAGCAGGAATGAGGGGTTGCCCTTGATCCCCATCGCCCGCTCGTAGGACCACTTGACGTCGGCAGAGGTCATCGGGTTGCCAGAGTGGAACTTCACGTTCTGGCGCAGATGGAAGGTGAAGGTCTTGGCGTCCGGCGAGACCTCCCAGCTCTCGGCCAGATCAGGGACGATCTTGCTGATGTCCTTCTCGTCCAGCGTCACAAGTGTGTCATAGGTCGCTTTGTGGACCATACTCGTGATCTGCTCGAAACCGCGGGCCGGGTCGAGCGACTTGATGTCGAACGCGGCGCCGACGACGAGGGTATTGGCATCGGTGGCCCGGGGCGCCGCGGCGGGAGACGCCAGCACCCCGGCGCTGCCGACCAGCGCCGCCAGCAGGAACGCCAGAATCGAAGCAAGCGTGCGATGCATCGAATCCCTCCCCTGGATGCAATGATCCACGATAGGGGCGTTGTCTGCCGCTGTCAACCGAGCGCGCAGCCGGGCGGCGCGTGCTGGTAGCGCACTCCGCGGCGTTAGTCGATGACCTGCAGATCGCGGCGGTAGCGGGTGAGCAGCCGACCGCCACGCTCGCTCACCACCACCACATCCTCGGTGCGGGCACCGAAGCGGCCAGGGATGAAGATGCTCGGCTCAATGGTGAAGCACATCCCGGCGTGCAGGACGGTCCGATCTCCGCGATCCAGGTAGGGCGGCTCGTGGACGTCCAACCCGATACTGTGCCCCAGCCGATGGCGGAACCAGTCGCCATAGCCCCCTTCGGCGATCACCCGGCGCGCCAGGGCGTCGACCCCTTCGGCGGTAACACGGCCGTCCTGGAGCGCCTCGATGCCTACCTGCGCCGCCTGCATCACCAGGTTGTACACCTGCCGGTACTCGGCGGGCGGCTCGCCCAGGAACACCGCCCGGCCGAAGTCGTAGCAGTAGCCCTCGTACACCGAGCCGAAGTCGAAGCAGAGCGAGTTGCCCCGCTCCAGCGGCCGCCGGCTTGCCTTCATCGCCAGCGGGCGCACCTCCCCTGGTCCCATCTGCCAGACGTTGGTCGTGAAGGAAGGGCACTCGGCGCCGTGGCGCATCATCAGCCGGTCCAGCTCCAGCGCCACGTCCAGCTCGGTCTGGTCCGTGTCCGGCCGCAGGAATGGGATGATCTCCGCCATCGCCTGGTCCACGATCTCGCCCGCCCGGCGCAGCAGCTCCAGCTCCTCCGCGTCTTTCACCATCCGCAGCGGGGCGAGCACCTCGGAGGCGAGGCGAAGCTCGGCGTCGGGCAGGACGCGGCGCAGCCCGAGCACCAGCTCCGCCCAGGCCCGATTCTCGACCGCAACTACACGGATCCGCGACCCGAGCTCGCGCAGGAGCGTACTCAGGAACTCCACCGGGTCACCCTGGTCGGGCAGGACGCGGGTCTCCAGCGGGGTGTTCGGCTCCAGGTCGTACTCCGCGGTCATCCGCGGCACGGCCAGCACCGGCCCGGCCTGGAGCCCGAGGAGCAGGCCCTGCACCCAGCCACCCGGGTAGTTCACGTTGCCGAAGTGCGGCCGATGGCGTCGCCAGCCGCTCAGGTACTGGGCATTGGCGCCGGGCGACAGGTACAGCAGATCGATCCCAAGCTGCTCCATCCGCGCCCGGGCACGCTGGACGCGGGCGGTGTAGTCAGGCATGGCGTTCGCTCCCCCCAGATGCAAGCCGATCGAGCGTGTCGATCTCGTCCCTCAGCCCCAGCCATTCCCAGCGCTGGAGCGCGATCGGGACGTTGCCATTCTTCCAGACGAAGTCGTGAAACGCGCGTAGACGGAAGCCGTCGCCCTGCGCCAGGCGCGCGTCGGCCAGGAACTTCAGGAGCTGCAGCTTGCCGATCTGGTAGGTCATCGCCTGGCCCGGGCTGGAAGCGAAGAAGACCGCCTCATGGTGCGCGGTCTCCCAGTCCATCGGGACCATGGTGGCCAGCTCGCGCGCCGCCTCGTCCAGGTCGAAGCTCCCCAAGGCCAGCCGAACGTCGACCTCCACACGCAGGGCGCGCAGCCGCATGAAGCTGTAGATGATCTCGCGCGTCCGCGGGCTGTCGTCAAACAGCCCCGCCTGGAGCAGCATCTCCTCGGCGTAAAAGCCGATCCCCTCATTCGCCCCGGAGTCGTAATAGTGGCGGCGGAGCGGGTTCTCGTGCGCCCAGGACAGGGCGAGCTGGAAGTAGTGCATCCCCTCGTGGGCGATGCCGGTCCGAGGGTCGCGCGCGTTCGCCAGCGCAAAGTAGCCGAGCGTTGGGGACGGCGGGGCGATATAGCTCGTCCCGTCCTGGTCGAGCCGCGTTGGCGAGGTCAGGTCATCGGTCACCCCCAGGAAGGCGAGCGGCTCCAGGTAGGGCGGGAGCGGTCGGAACCGGTAGTGCCGCAGCCAGGCCGGGAAGGTCAGCAGATCGCGCGCCTCGCAGAAGCGCCGCACCGCCAGCTCGTCCTCCGCCTCCCGCCGCATCTCGGCCTCCTGATCCAGCAGGAGCGCGAGGGGCGGCAGGCCCGCGTTGCGCTGCTGCTCGTATGCCTCGAAGGCGACCGCGCGCTCCCACTCCTGCCGCCCCCTCGCCAGGAGCTGCTCCGGAGTGAAGGGCATCAGCGCCACGTGCGTCAGGAAGAACGCGTAGGCGTCGCGGCCGATGGCCGTGCCGTCCACCAGGGTGGGGAGCTGCTCCGCGAGCCAGGCGCGGAAGCCCTCCAGCGCCTCGCTCGCCGCCTCGCCCGCCGGGCCAAGCCGCGCTGCGCTCTCCGACGGCAGATAAGGCGCGAGCGCCCGGAGCGCCGCTCGCAGCCGCGTCGGCGCCTCCGCCAGCCGCTCCAGCGCCAGCCGGGCGAAGGGCGCAACGGCGTGGCCCACCAGGTTCGCCCGCGCGTCCTGCAGCGTGCGGGGGATACTCTCCAGCCGCCGGACGATCTCCTCGCCACGCGTCCGGTCGAACGGTGGCGGCTGCAGGAGCCGATCGAACACGGCGCCGAGCGTCTGATCCAGGTAGAACAGCGGGTTGCGCTGCCAGGTCCGCAGAATTTCCAGCTCCCAGCGTCCCCGAGCCAGTGCCGAGCCGACGAGCCGGTAGTCCACCTGCCGCGGGATCGGCCAGTCGCTCGGGTCCAGCGCCCGCCAGCGTCTCTCGAAGGCGGCCAGGGCTGCCCGCTGCGCCGCGATCGACGCCGGCGACCAGTCGGGAGCCCATTCAGCCGGGCGGTCGATGCGGGGGATATCGTCACCGGTGAACGGCTGGTGGACGGCGCGCCAGGCCCAGAAGTCGCGGCCGAGCGCGTCGAGCGCGTGGAAGCCCTCGTCGCCGGGAGCGCCCGTGGGCTCGCCCATTGCTGGTCACCTCAAGAGAAGCGAGTCGGGACGCCAGCAACCCTGCGTGGCGTGGTGTCTTCATGCCACCGCTGGGGTCGCTGCAAGTATAGGCCGCTCAGCCCCATACGCCCATTGCACCGTGGGACCAGGGGAGGTCTACTTCGGATCTATCCAGGGGAGCACCACGACCTCCCCGCCCGCAGCTAGCCTGCCGGCACCAGCAGATACTTCGCTTCCCACTTGGCGTAGTCGTCAGTGAAGTACCTGACCCTGGTCTTCTTGTACTCGCGAGTCGAGTACAGCGCGCGGTACTCGGTGATCCCGGTGGCCTCGGAGATGGCACGCAGGATGGCGGTGCACTCCTCGTCGCTGCGGCCGTGGATCATGGTGAAGATGCTGTAGGGCCAGTCGGGATACACCGGCCGCTCGTAGCAGTGGCTCACCGCGGCGAAGGCGGCCATCTTCGGCCCGATCTCCGCGGTGCGCTCGGGGGGCACCTTCCACACGCCCATCGCGTTGGAGCGGAAGCCGGCCTTGCGGTGGTACATGATCGCCGCGACCCGACGCAGGAAGCCGCGCTGTTGCAGGTCCTGCGCCGCGGCGAACAGCTCAGCGGTGCTCCAGCCGAGGCGCGCAGCCATGGGGGCGTAGGGCTCGGGGATGGCCGGTACGTCCTCCTGGAGCTCGCGGATCACCGCGATATCGCGCTCGGTCAGCCGGCTGGAGAGCGCCCGGGCCCGCTTCGCCTCGGTGTACTGGGGCTCGGCCTGGGCATCCGGTGGCCGCTCGCCGACCATGTCCAGGTCCACCCCGATCTTGAACAGCTTGAGAGTGTACAGGATGCGGGTGGACTCGGCGCCGGCCAGCTCGTGCAGGCGCCAGACGACCGCTTCGAGGTCGCTGCTGGGAGGCACGGCGATGGTGAACCAGAGGTTGAACTCGTGGTTGCGCTCGTAGTTGTGGCTCACCCCGGGGTGCTCGTTGACGATCTGCGCCGCCTCGTGGACACGGTGCGGCGCGGCGCGCATTGCCACCAGGCTGGACTTGTAGCCCAGCGAGCGGGTGTCGAAGATGGCGCTGACCTGGCGGAGGATCTTCTCGGCGCGCAGCCGCTGAACGCGCGCGAGCACGTCGTCTTCCGTCGTCCCGATCTGGCGGGCCAGCGCCAGGAAGGGTCGGTCCACCAGCGGAAAGTCGTTCTGCATTAGGTTGAGGAGGTGTCGGTCGCGATCGTCCATCTGGTCCCTCGGGGCCGCCGGACGCGGCCCGCGCTATGCGATTCACCGTGTGGCTGGAGGCAGTATACGCCCGCCTCTCGGGAGGGTGCGACCGAAGGGTGGGCGCGGGCAGGCGCGGGGAGGGGCACTGGCCCGGGCGACAGGGCCCGGTGCCAGCGGGTAGCATGGTCTCATTCACAACGGGGGCGACTGTGCTGGCGCTGCGCGAGCTCCGTCGGCTGTACTATGGCTGGGTGCTGGTGCTCACCCTGGGGATCACCGAGACGATCTCCTGGGGGGTGCTCTACTACGCCTTCACCGTGTTCGTCGCCCCGATGCAGGCGGAGCTGGGCTGGTCGCGCGCCGACACCACCGGGGCGTTCTCGCTGGCCCTGTTCCTGTCCGGTGTCGCCGCGTACCCGGTCGGCCGCTGGCTCGATCGGCACGGGGCGCGGCTGCTGATGGCCGCGGGCTCGTGCGCCGGGGTGCTGCTGGTGCTGGCCTGGTCGCGGGTGCAGTCGCTGCCGACCTTCTACCTGGTGTGGGCGGGCATCGGGCTGACGATGGCGATGCTGCTGTATCAGCCCGCCTTCGCGGTGATCGCCACCTGGTTTTCGCGCCGGCGCGCCCGGGCGCTCACACTGCTCACGCTCATCGCCGGCTGGGCGAGCATCATCTTCGTCCCGCTCGCCGGCTGGCTGGTGCAGGCGCAGGGGTGGCGCGCGGCGCTGGCGACGCTCGCGCTGATCCTGGCGGCCGGGACGATCCTCCCCCACGCGCTTGTGCTGCGGCGAAGGCCGGAAGACTTGGGGCTGGGGCCAGATGGCGTCGTCGCACCGCCCCTCACGGCGCAGCCCCGCGAGCGCCACCCTGCGCCCATCGGCGCGGTGCTGCGGCAGCCGACGTTTCGCTGGCTCGCCGTCGCCTTCTGCCTGGCCGGCTTCTCGGAGGCCTCGCTCTCGGTGCATCTCGTCCCCTATCTAATCGGCCACGGCTATCCGCCGAGCTTCGCCGCTGGCCTGGTTGGCCTGGTCGGCGGCGCGGCGCTGCTCGGCCGAGTGGTGTTCGCTCCGTTCGGCGAGCGAATGCCCCAGCAGCAGGTGGCGGCCGGCATCTTCCTGTTTCAGGCGACGGCGCTGCTGGTGCTGCTGCTCCTGGGCCAGTCCGTGGTCGGGGTGCTGGCGTTCGCCATCCTGTTCGGCGCCGGGCGCGGCGCCACCACGCTCGCCCGGGCGAATCTCCTGGCGGCGCTGTACGGCCGCGAGCGCTACGCCAGCATCAGCGGGGCGCTGGCGCTGTTCATGGTGAGCGCCCAGTCGATCGCCCCGGTGACCGCCGGCGCGGCTTTCGACGTCCTCGGCCGCTACGAGCCGCTGTACTGGGGCCTGGTCGGGCTCTCGGTCGCGGCCGCAACCGCGGTGTTGCGGGCGACCGGCCTGGGGGAGGGCGAGGCGCCGGACGCCCGCCCGGCGCTGGAGACGCCTGCCACCGACCCATGGCGCGGGCCACCGCGCTAAGTCGCCGCCCCGCCCCGCAGCCCTGCCGCCTGGTGCGTCTCCCGGGCAGCGACCTGGAGGGGCGGATCGGACACCCGCTCCAGAGGCGCTTGTTGCGCGGGCGCGCCCGGCGTAGACTGCATCCTGTTGGACGGCGCGGGCCGCTCGACGAAACAGTGGATGGAGGTGTGCCCATGCCCGCGCAGAGGCCCGAGGAGACGGACATCCTGGTGATGCAGGCGATCAACGCGGGAGACGTCGAGGCCGCCGTCGCGCTCTACGAGCCGAATGCGTGCTTCGTGGCCGGCCCCAACACCGTGCTGCAGGGCACGGAGGCCATCCGCGGCGCGTTTCGGGACATGATGGCCGGCCAGCCGTCCGGGACGATCCGGGTGCCAGAGGTGGTTCAGAGCGGCGACCTGGCGCTGCTGCTGTCCGAATGGACCGTCACCAGCACCGGGGCGGATGGCACCCGGACCACATCGAGCGGACGGGGGCGGGAGGTCGTCCGCCGCCAGCCCGATGGGACCTGGAAGTTCGTCATCGACCATCCCACCGGTGGCGGCTCCTGACGCTCGACGGCCGGACAGAGCCAGTAGGTGGGGCAGCGGCTCTGGCGCGCCGCCGCGGTCGCAGGCCCGTTCGCTCCCGGCTGGCGGCTCAGTCGAGCTGGTACAGCATCAGGTAGATGAGCCAGCCGGTGACCACCACGTACAGCCAGATTGGGAGCGTGATCCGGGCGAGCGCCCGGTGGCGGGCGAACTGGCCGGTGAAGGCCCGGTACAGCACGACGAGCGCCAGCGGGCCGACCGCCATCGCCAGCAGAGTGTGCGTTCCCAGGATGACGAAGTAGACGGTCCGGATCAGGCCCTGGCCGGGGTAGAGCTTGGTCGGCAGCAGCGCTGCCCGGGTGACATAGACAGCCAGGAACAGCGCCGCGAAGATGGTCGCGGTGAGCATGCTGCGACGGTGCCACTGCACCTGCTTCTGGCGAATGAAGGCGTAGCCGAGCAGCAGGAAGACGCCGCTGATCACGATCAGCGACGTGTTGAGCAGCGGGAGCCAGGACGCCAGCAGCGGCGAGAGGGCGGGGGCGGGCGCCTGGTGAGCCAGCAGCACCGGACCCCTCCTAGCGCAGCGGCCGGTCGCGCTCGGCGCGCTCGGCGTCCCGCCGCAGGTCGCGCGCCCGGCTGCTCAGGCTCCAGACGTAGCCGGCGAGCACGAGCACCGTCGCGACGAACGCGACGAGCAGGTAGATGCCGTTGCCCGCGAACACTTACGCGCCCTGGCCAGCCACCCCGAGCTGCGCGGCGCGCAGTCGCTGCGCCGTCCGCTCCAGCCCCACGCGCCGCAGCAGCAGGTACATGTACAGCAGCGTGAAGGCGAGCAGCGACAGCGCCAGGATCTGCACCATGAAGGGGGGCATCGCCGGGCCCTCGGGGCGCACGATGGCGATCTCCGGGTGCAGCGTGCGCCACCAGGTCACCGACAGGTAGTTGATCGGGACGTCGACGAAGCCGAGAATGCCGAGCACCGCCGAGTAGCGGGCCGCCCGCCGCTCGTCCTCCACGTAGCTGCGCAGCATCAGGTAGGCGAGATAGATGAACCACAGGATCAGCGTCGTCGTCATCCGTGCGTCCCAGGCCCACCAGGTGCCCCAGATCGGCTTGCCCCAGAGCGAGCCGGTGATCAGCGCCAGCGTGGTGAATACCAGCCCGACCTCGGCCGAGGAGCGGGCGATCGCATCCCAGCGCGGCTCGCCAGTGCGCAGCACCTGGATGCTGGCGCTGAAGACGACGAAGAATGCCAGGTACGCCACCCAGGCGCTGGGGACGTGGAAGTAGATGATCCGACAGGCCTGGCACTCGACCAGCCTGTCCCCGATGGGGTACAGAATGGTGGGCGAGGCGAACCAGGCGACGGCGGCGACGAGCAGCAGCAGCAGCGCGGCGAGGCCGACGAGCGTGTCACGCCGGCCGGTGCGATCGGTCATCATGGTGGTTGTATCTCGAGCACGAGGCGAACCCGGCGCGCGGCACGGGAGTCGGACGTTCACATGATGCCACCTGGTCGCCCGGGCTCGCTAGCCATTTCCCCGCGTCGGAGCAGCGCCCGGGTTGATAGGCGTGGATGCTGGCCGCGCTCGGTGGGACGGAGGTGCGATGGTGCAGGAGACCGCGCAAGAGCTCGCCCGACAGCAGGCGGAGCGCTACAGCGCGACCGCGCTGAGCTACGCGGAGTGCTGGAGCCCCGTTCTGCGCCCGATGGGGAGCCGGCTGCTGCCGGCGCTGCCGCTCGCCACGGCGCGGCGAGTGCTGGACGTGGGCACCGGCGTGGGCGGGCTGGTGCCCGATCTCCAGGCGGCCGCGCCGGCCGCGACGGTGATCGGGGTGGACCGCGCGGAAGGGATGCTGCGCGTCGCTCGGGCCCGCGTGCGCGTCCCGCTGGCGCTGATGGACGCGGAGCAGCTCGGGCTTCGTTCCACCAGCGTGGACGTGGCGGTGTACATCTTCTGCCTCCAGCACGTCTTCTCGCCCGCCCAGGCGCTGCGCGAGGCACGCCGGGTGCTACGCCCCGGCGGTGCCGTGGGCACCGCCACCTGGGGGCAGGAGTCGATCCTGCCGGCCGCGGACGTCTGGAACGAGGAGCTGGAGCGCTTCGGCGCCGGCCCTGACCCCGGCCAGCCGATCCAGCAGGACGCGCTGGTCAACACCCCCGAGAAGATCCAGGCGCTGCTCGCCGCGGCCGGGTTCAGCCCGGCGCGTGCCTGGTCCGAGCGCCTGGAGCATCGCTACGATCTGGAGACGTTCGTCGCCCAGCGCACCCGCTACGGCCGCTTCCGGCTCCGCTTCGAGACGCTCCCCGCCGCGGCGCGCGCCCCATTCCTGGCGCGGGTCCAGACGCGTCTGCGCCACCTGCCGCCAGAAGCATTCGTCCATCGCCGCGAGGTCATCTACGGCGTCGGCTCGACCGGCTCGTAGCGCCCGCCGAGGGGTCAGTCGGCGACGACGTGCTCGAAGGCGAGGAACCACAGCGCGATGAAGATGGCGTCGAAGGCGACCAGCAGGTTCAGCCAGGGCAGGTCGTCCGCGCTGCCGGCGCCGGTCACCGCGGCGGTTGCCTTGACGGTGGCGATGACCACGGGCAGCGCGATCGGGAGCAGTAGTACCGGAAGCATTACCTCGCGGGCGCGGGTGCCCGACGCCATCGCGGCGAAGAGCGTCCCGACGCCACAGAAGCCGAGGGCGCCGAGCAGGGCGACGAGCGCGAGGCGCGGCCAGTCGAACGTGACCCCGAACAGCGCCGAGAATACGGGCAGGGTAACGATCTCTACCAGCAGCACGAACAGGGTGTTGGCGAGCAGCTTGGCGAGGAAGAGGGCGCTGCGGTCGATGGGTGCAAGCAGCAGCCCCTCCAGGGTGCCGCGGTCGCGCTCGCGGGCGAAGCCGCGGCCAAGGGCGAGCAGCCCGGCGAAGAGGTAGGTGGTCCAGAGGACTCCGGGCGCCACCGCTTCGGCGCGATCGAGCCGGAGATCGAGGGCGAAGTTGAACACCACCAGCACCATCAGCGCGAACACGAGCGCGGCGGTGAACGCCTCGCGGCTGCGCCATTCGGCGAGCAGGTCCTTCCAGAGCAGCACCTGGATGCTCCGTAGGTAGGCGGTCATACGCGGCCAGCCGTCAGCGATGGCCCGCCCGCGCTGGGCCGCCTGGCGGGGCGCCTGCTTTCCCGCTCGCGCCGGTTCGCAGGCATCTGGCTGCCACATCCGTCACCGCTGGGCCAGGTGCTGGCGGTAGACGGCCTCCAGCGCGGCCGGGTCGAGGCTGGCGCTGGGGGCAGCGTAGACGACGCGGCCGGCGACGAGCAGCACCACCCGGTGGGCGAGGCGGAGTCCTTGCTCCAGGTTGTGGCTGGCCAGCACCACGGTGCGCTCGCGGCCGGCCGAGCCTAGCAGAAGCGCTTCCAGCACCTGGAAGGAGGCGAGGTCCAGGCCGGTGTCGGGCTCGTCCAGCAGCAGGATAGGTGGGTCGTGCAGCACCGCCCGGGCCAGCGCGAGCCGCTGCTGCATCCCGCGCGAGAGCGCCGCCACCCGCTCGTCGCGCCGCTGGTACATCCCCACCTGCTCCAGCACCGCGTCGACGCGCTGGTCGGCGGCTGCCACGCCATACAGGCGCGCGTAGAAGCGCAGGTTCTCTCGCGCGGTGAGCTCGTCGTACAGGTAGGTCTGGTGGGCGACGACCCCCACCAGCCGGCGCGCGCGGAGCGGATCGCGGGCTATGGGCTGGCCGCCGATCAGCACGCTGCCAGTGGTGGGGCGGGTGAGGCTGGCGAGCGTCCGCAGCAGGGTGGTCTTGCCAGCGCCGTTCGGTCCGAACAGCGCGACCCGCTCGCCCCAGCCGACGGCCAGGTCGACCCCGGCGAGCGCCCGGGTTCGGCCGTAGATCACGCTGAGCTGCCGCGCCTCCAGCGCCAGCTCGGACTCACGTGCTCCCCGTTCCACTCAGCCCTGCCCTTCCCCACCCGCCGCGACGCGCGCTGGCCCGGGGGCACGGCGGCGCCGCTGGGCAGTCTACCGCCCGCGGCGCTCGGCCTGTGCTGCGTCTGGCTCCAGTTCGCCATTGGGGGTTCGGGGTTCGGAATCGGGGGATCGAACGCCATCGGGGGATCGAACGCCGACTGCCGAATCCCGAATTCCGACCTGAGCCGCGGCGCTTGGCTCCGCTAGCGCGGGATGCTCGCGCAGCAGCGCCACCAGGCGGCGTTTGGCGACGTCGCGCGAGCGCTGGTACTCGGCCTGGTCCAGCTCCCCGGCCTCGTAGCGCTCGTCCAGGTCGGCCAGGATGTCCAGCAGCCGCTCGCGGCGCGCCGCGGCGGGCTCTGCCGCGGGCGCGGCGGCTGGCGTGGTCGCGCCCCGGCGCCAGGCGAAGACGAGCGCGGCGATGGAGATCGCCGCGCCGGCGACCAGCAGCAGGTATCCCAGCCGCTGCGCGGTGGCGCCGGGCATAGCGGGTAGACCGCTGAAGCGCATGCTCACCTGCTCGCCCCGCGCCAGGTGGCTGGCGCTAAACACCCGGTAGGTCTGGCCGCCCAGATCGCGCGTCCCGTCGTCGGAAAGCTGCGGGCTGCTCACCTGTAGCCCGTCCTGGAGCGGGACGAACAGCGAGAACGTCTCGGTGGGGTACGCGATTCGCCGGGTGAGGACGACCTCCTGGCCGCTGGCTGGCAGCTCGTAGCTGTAGGCGAGCTGGTGCTCGCCGGGCAGCACCGGGCCGTTGACCACGAACCCATCCGGGCGCTGGCTGACGCTGTTCGCCAGGAAGCCGAAGCGCGGGGCAAAGTTCTCCGCCCCGGCCGGAAGAGGGAAGTGGAGCGTCTCTGCCCCGGTGTAGGTGTGGTCGCCGCTGTTGGCGACCACACCCATCTCCATCAGGTACAGCCGGTCGGGCTCAGCCCCGGTGACGATCATGTTCGCCCGGGGAACGGCGATCTTCTCGTCGCTCGGGGTCGGCTCGTAGATGGTGATCTGTACCGACTGCGCAGTGCTGTCCTTGAAGGTCAGCGGGTCAGAGTAGTACGAGACCCCCTGGTAGTCCACCACCGGGAAGTAGATGCGCTCTGGCGCCGGGTCCAGCCCCTCGAAGCGGAAGTGCCCATTCACGTCGGTCGTCGTGTGCTGCTCGTCCACCTTCTGCTCGTCCTTGAAGACGAGCAGCAGCACCGGCAGCCCGGAGACCGAGCCACCCCCAGGGGTACCCTGTGTCACCGTGCCGTCCAGCGTTCCGGTCGCTTGCGCCGAGGCCGTGCCCACCAGCCAGCCCAGCAGGCACAGTGCGACCAGGCCGCCGAGCGCCGCCAGCCCGAGTCGCCGACGCATCAGCCTGGTCACGACGCGCCGGGCCATGTGATCCCCCGGTCGAAGCTGCGGTACAGCCGCGACTGCGCGTCGAGCAGGTACAGCGGGGCGGGGCCGCCGTTGCCAACCCCCGCGCCGAGCACTCGCACGTCGCCGTGAAACGGCAGGCGCGACCAGCTCGCCCCGGCATCGAGCGAGCGCGACAGGCCGAATTCGGTCCCCACGTACAGGGTACCGTGGAACGTGCGCCCGTTCGGGGCAGTGGCGGTGTCGCCGCTGTTCGGGTCGAACAGTAGGGCACGGACGTGGGTGCTGTCGAGCAGGCCGTTGGCGAAGCCGTTGGCGGCGTGCCAGGTGGCACCGTCGTCCTCGGACGCGAGCACGCCCTGGCCGTCGGTGCCCACGACAAGCAGGTCGGGCGCGCCGGGCAGCACCGCCAGCGCGGTCAGCGGCGCCGGGGCCTTCCCGGGCAGCGTGGTCCAGGTCGCGCCGCCGTCCGGGCTGCGGTACAGGCTGCCGTCGTCGCTGGCGGCATATAGCGTGTCGGGCCGGCTGCCGTGGGCGAGGGCGACGAGCCGCGGGCTCGGGGCGGGGCCTGTCCGCTCCCAGCGGCTGCCGTCGGGGCTGCGCTCGATCGCCGTCTCGGTCGCGGCGTAGACGGGCTGCGTCCCGTCCGGGCTGGCGAGCACGGCTCGCGCCGCGCTATCTACCTCGGCGACCGGCACCCAGGTGCGGCCGAGGTCGCGGCTGCGCAGCAGCCCATCGGCGGCGCCGAGATACAGCAGCGGCGCCGGCCCGGCGGTGGCGGCCAGGCCGCGCGGAGCGGCGACATCAACCGTGGCCAGTGGCGTCTGGGCGGCGTGGTCGCGGCTGAACGCCAGGTAAAGGGTGAGCGCAGCGCCGGCGAACATGAAGACGCCGCCGAGCGCGATCCAGGCCCAGGTCTGCCGCCGCCCGGGCTCCGCAACCGGTCGCTCGGGCAGGTCGCGGCCGCCGACACGCCGCGGCACCCGCGGCTGGGTCGCGGCGCGCTGGGCCAGCACGCCGCGGCTCGCCTCTTCGCGGCGGGCGACCCGGTGCAGCGCCACCGCCTGCTCGATCTGCTCGTCCAGCTCCGGCTCGTGTCCATCCAGCGCCCGCAGCACCGCGACCGCGCGCTGGCGGTAGCGCTCCCGCAGGTCGCGGTAGTCCGCCTCGTCCAGGTTGCCGAGCTGGCGGTCCAGGTCCAGCTCCGCCAGCGCCCGGTAGGCGGCCTCCCGCTCGTCCAGGAGCTGATCTTCCTCGGCGCGGGCGGCAATCCGCGCGCGCTCGCCGGGCCGGCGCCGGCCGGGCCGGAGCAGCGGCTGAACGGCGTACAGCAGCGTCGCGACGACCACCACGACTCCCAGGATGGCGAAGGCGTCGGTGCTCATCAGCCAACCCGCTCGCGATACCGCGCCAGCTCCGCCTCGAGCTGGCGTTCGTACCGGTCCGTCTCCCCGCTCCCAGCCGCCGGGTCAGCCTCCGGCCTGGCAACCGGCTGAATCGTGGGCGCGGCACGCCGCGCGGCGAGGCGGCGTAACGTCAGGGCGACCAGCACCAGGCCCAGGCCGAGGGCGAGCCAGGGGCCGAGCCAGACCAGGCCGGTGAACCCGCGGTGCGAGGGGCGGAGCAGAATCCCCTCGCCGTAGCGCTCGACGAAGTACTGCTCGATCTGCTCCCGTGTCTGCCCCTCGTCGAGCTGCTTGGCGATCAGCGCTCGCATGTCCTTGGCCAATCCGGAGGGCGAGTCGGCCACCGAGAGGTTCTGGCAGACCGGACACTGGAGGTCCTTGGCCACCTCGCGCACCCGGGGGTCGGTGTCCGGGTCCGTGATCGGCTGCGCCAGGGCCGTCCCCAGAGCCAGCAGGAGCAGCAACGTGGCCAGCGTGCTCGCGGCCAGTCCGATACCAGCACCGCGCGGAGCCTGCCGTTCGCTCAGGGCTCGCCGCACCTTACGCCTCCACCGCCACCGCCTGGGGGCGGGATACGAGCGGCCGCGGGGTGCCCAGGCGGGGGCGCTCCGGCCAGGCTGCGATGACCGTTCCGAGCAGGAACAGGACCCCGCCGAGCCAGATCAGCGACACCAGCGGGTTGACGAACACCTGCAGACTGGCCGAGCCGTCCGCGTTCGGGCTCACCAGCACCACGTACAGGTCCTCCAGCCAGGGCCAGGTGGTGGTGATCGAGATGCTGCTGGTCGGCTGCTGCTCCCAGTTCACGTAGGTGTGCTTGCCCGGACGGATCACGTCTAGCAGCGCGCCATCCGCCTGCACCGCCATCTGGGCGTACACCTCCTGGCGGCCCGGCTGCGTCTCCTGGAACAGCCCCTCGTTCGTCAGCGTGTAGCGGCCGACCGTGGCGGACTCGCCGCGCGCCAGCCGCAGCCCGTGGTCCTGCTGGAAGAAGGTGGAGCCGATGATCCCGAGCGCGACAAACACCATCCCGAGGTGCACCACGTAGCCGCCGTAGCGTCGCCGGTTGCGCCGCACCAGGCCCACCAGCGCAACGGGGGCCGGCTCGCCGGCGCGCATCCGAGCCCGGACGCCGCGCCAAAACTCCTGCGTGATCGTCATGAACACGAACGCCGCCGCGGCGAACGCGACAGTCGCCCAGAGCTGGCGCATCCCGAGCGCGACCAGTACCAGCCCGCTGGCGAGGCCCACGGCAATCGGGGCCAGGAAGTTGCGGCGGAGGCTGGCCGCGGAGCTGCGGCGCCAGGCGAGCAGCGGCCCAATGCCCATCAGCAGCAGCAGCGCCAGCAGGATCGGCCCGTTGACCGCCTGGAAGTAGGGCGGACCGACGGCGACCCGGGTGCCCTGGATCGCTTCGGAGACGAGCGGGAAGATCGTCCCCCAGAACGTCGCCGCGGTCATCGCCACCAGCAGCAGGTTGTTAAAGAGGAAGCTGGACTCGCGCGACACCAGCGCGTCGAACTCGCCCTCGCTCCTGAGGTCCGGCAGCCGGTAGAACAGCAACGACAGGGTGACGACGAGCGTAGCGCCGAGGAAGCCGAAGAAGTACGGCCCGATGGCGGACTGGGCGAAGGAGTGGACCGAGGAGATCACCCCGCTGCGGACGACGAACGTCCCGAAGATCGACAGGTTGAACGCCGCCAGCAGCAGCCCGACGTTCCAGACCTTTAGCATCCCACGCCGCTCTTGCACCATCACCGAGTGCAGCAGCGCGGTCGCCACCAGCCAGGGCAGCAGCGCCACGTTCTCCACCGGGTCCCAGCCCCAGTAGCCGCCCCAGCCGAGCACGTGGTAGGCCCACCAGGCGCCGGCCAGCAGCCCGCAGCCCTGGATCGTCCAGGCGGCCAGCAGCCAGGGGCGCAGCGCCCGCAGCCAGTCGTTGCCGAGCCGACCGGTCACCAGCGCCGCGACCGTGATGGCGAACGGAACGCTGTAGCTCATGTAGCCAGATAGCAGCAGCGGCGGGTGGATACGCATCCCGGTGTCGAGCAGGATCGGGTTCAGCCCCCGGCCGTCGGGCGGAGCGACCGGGACGCGTTCGAACGGGCTGGCGATGAGCGTCAGGATGCCGAGGAAGAACAGCAGGATCAGCGCGAGCGTTCCGGCCATCACCGGGACGAGCCAGGGGGAGCGGCGCTGGGTGCGCCAGACGGAGAGCGCCGACAGCAGCGCCAGCCCGAGCGCCCAGAACAGCAGCGAGCCGGCCTGGCCGCCCCAGAAGCTGGCCAGCGTGTCCAGGGGCGACATCAGGCGGCTGGAGTTCTCCGCCACGTAGCGGATCGAGAAGTCATGGAGCTGGAACGCTGCCGCCAGGGCGAGCGCCGCGACCACTACCAGCGCGCAGGCGCCATACAGCGCCCGCCGCCCGCTCTCCAGCAGGTCGTCACGCTCGCGCCAGGCGCCCAGCAACGAGGTCGCGGCGGCCAGGGCGGCCAGGAGCAGTGCGCCCAGCAGGCTGAGGTGGCCGAGGTCGCCCATACCCTAGCTCTTCGCCTGGGCCACCTGGCCCTCGAACTTGGACGGGCACTTGGCGAGCAGCGTGGTCGCGTGGAAGGTGCCGTCTGCGCCGTACTTGCCCTCGGCCACCACCTCCACCTTCTCGGCGAAGATGTCGGGGGTCGTGCCACCGGTGTACACGACTGGGAGGCTCCCCGTAGCGTCTTGCACGGTGAAGCGAAGCGTCAGGCTGCTCGGATCCTTAGCGATGCTGCCTGGGGCGACGATACCGGCGACACGCACGGACTGCTGCGACGGGCCACGGCTCAGCAGTTCGCTGACGGTCAGATAATAAACCGTAGTGGTCTGAAGGCTGGTCAGCGCGAGGTAGGCGACCGCGATGGCGAGCACCACCCCCACCGCCAGGACCTTCGGCCGGATCATCCCGTTAGCCCGCTTTCATACAGCGTCTTCAGCACTGCTGCTAGCAAGATGATGAGCGCGCCCAGCCCCACCTGCCAGCGCGCCAGCCAGAGCCGGCGGGCCGGTTCCGCCCGGCGCAGCCGCGCCGCCAGGAAGAACGCGACCAGCGCCAGCGCGAGCTTCGCCGCCAGCACCCCGGCATACGCGGGCGAGGCTGCGACGCTCGACAGGCGGTCGAACGTGAGCACCGCCCCCGAGATGATGAATACGATGATCGATGCATCCGTCAGCTCGCGAAAGCCCTGGGAAACCGCCCGCCAGAGCGGTCCGGAGCCCTCGGAGCCACTGAAGCTCCGCAGCGCGGGCTCGAGCACCCAGAGGAGAAAGAGGTTGCCGCCCACCCAGGCCACCGCGGCCATCGCGTGCGCCCACCGGACCGCCACGAGTAGAAGCTCGGCGGGGGCCACCCCGGCGGTTCCTCCTGGGTCACGCTGACAGTGTAGCCCCGCGCCAGGCGCTGGCTCAAGTTTACGCGCGGCGCCACGGCCGCGACGCCGTCCCGGGAGCGGACGCCGGTATTCTTCCGGCAACAGCTCGGCTGAGCTGCGCCGGGTGCCGCCCGCTTAGGACCGACTGAAGAGCGCCAGACTGGTCAGGGCGGCCAGGGTGTGCTTCACCAGCTCGCGCAGGAACGGGATCTTCCCCAGCTCGGCCGGAGGTGCCTGACCAAGCTGGGCGGAGACCGCCAGCGTGAGGTCGCGCGAGCGCGCGTCGCCCTCCTGCTCAAGCAGCCAGGCCTGCCGGCGCAGCCGCTGCCGGAGCTGCTGCCGGGTCGCGTCCACCAGCAGGTGCTCCAGTAGCGGTTGGTACTGCTTGTTGGTCAGCCGGACGCTGGAGGGCGGGGGCGTGGCGAGCAACGCGACCGAGGTGTCGGCAAGCTCGAAGGCCCAGTCGACGAAGAACGGATGCTCGGCCAGCGCGGCGCTGCGGGCGAGTAGCTCGCGCCGCCCCGCATAGGGGGCGTCGTCCAGCTCTGGCTGCAGCACGGCCTCTGTCTCCAGAGGAGGATACGTGTCGTGCAGAAACGGCTCCCAGAGCTCGAACTCCGGGGGAATCGGCTGGCCGGACAGGGTGTGCGCTTCCATCGCGGCCGCGATGGCGCCGCGGGCGGCGGCGACCTCGACCGCGACCAGCGGGACGCCGGCCTCCTGAAGTCCTGTGATCAGCTCGTCCACGAGCGCGCGATCGGCGTGGACCGAGCCGTACACGCCGCGGATACCCCAATCGTCGCGATGGAGGAAGTCGGCAAAGAGGAAGATCTCGTCGGCGAGCTGGCGGACCACGATAGCCACCTGGCCGCCTACGGAGTCGACGTGGCTGAGGAAGGCCTGAGCCACCGGCGGCAGCGGCCGTGGCGCGCCTTGTTGCGCCGCCCCCACGACCCGAAGCTGGAGCCGCTCGAGGGCCGCCATCGCCTCGGCCCGCACCGCTGGATCGGCGGTAGTGTGAGCGAGCCGGCGAATCGGCCCCTCCGTGCCGGGCTCGCGGAGTCGGACGAGCTCGCTGAGCGCGAGGCGTTGGGTAGCGGGGTTACAGAGGTGGAGCGCGGCGCGCAGCAGCCAGGCCACCTGCTGGCCGAGCTGGCGCGCCGCCCGGGCGAGCACCGCCTGCTGCTGGCCCGCGGGCAGCGCCGCCAGGTAGCCGAGCACCTCTTCGAGCATCTGGGCATCCGGGGGCCAGGGAGCGCTCGCCAGCTCCACCGCCTGCACGAGCGTCGCCTCGGCATCCTGCAGCGTGGCGAGGAAGGTGAGGCGGCGCTTGGCTTCGCCACGCTCCGGCCAGCCCGCCCGACGCTGGGCGCCGAAGCGGATGATGTCCGGGACGACGCGCTGCTCCGCGACGCGGCGGAGATAGGTGGCGGCTCGCGGCCCGGCGAAGCCGGCGAGGAGCTCGAGCTCCAGGAAGGGAATGCGGCTGCGCCCCTCGATCAGCCGCCGCGTCAGCAGCTCCGGTAGCAGCCGCCTCGCTTGCCAGAGCGACCAGGTAGCGGCGTCGAGCCGGGCCTGATCGCCGGCGAGCGTCGCCTCCCCGGCGTCGTCCAGGATCCGGTCGAGCTCCGCTTCGGAGAGCTGGCCCCGGGCTAGCCCAGGCTTATGGGAGTCACGTTCGCGGCGTGGCATCGTCCCCTGCTCCCTGGCGAGCCGCCTCATGCCCCTGCTGGCGGCGACCAGCCTGTCGACCTGTGGAGCGCCAGCACCTCAGCGCCTCAACACTGGCCTGCGCTGCCCCAACGACCTTTGTAGCGTACCAGGCCAGCAGGCCCGCCGTTTGGTTTCGTGGCTGTGTTAGGTCGTTGGGCAGCGACGAGCTACTCGGTCCGTGGCTGGGCCAGCTCCTCCCAGAGAAAGGCGGCTGCCTTGATGCCGCCAAAGAAGTTGTCCAGCACGAAGTTCTCATTCGGTGCGTGGGCGCGCTCGTCGGCATTGCCCATGCCCATCAACACCGCCGGGAGCCCCAGCACCTCCTGAAAGCTGGCGACGATCGGGATGCTGCCACCGCCACGGATGAACCGCGCCCGCTTGCCGAAGCTGCGCTCCAGCGCCCGCAGTGCTGCCTGCACCCCGGGGTGGTCCAGGCTGGTGACGCTCGGCTTGCCAGTGGACAGGCGGGTGAGCGTCATTGTGACCCAGGGCGGGCAGATCCGGCGCAGGTGCTCCTCCACCAGGTCGGCGATCTGCTCCGGATCCTGGTCTGGCACCAGCCGGCAGGAGAGCTTGGCCGAGGCCCGGGCGGGGATGATCGTCTTGGAGCCTTCGCCGGTGAAGCCGCCCCAGATGCCGTTGATCTCCAGTGTGGGTCGGGCCCAGAGGCGCTCGAGCACGCTGTAGCCCTGCTCGCCGTGCAGCGCCGGGACGCCGAGCATCGCGCGGTAGGCGGGCTCGTCGAACGGCAGCTCCTGCCAGGCGTTGCGCTCCTGCGGGCTGATCGGGCGCACGGCGTCGTAGAAGCCGGGGATCGTCACGTGGTCCTGCTCATCCTTCAGCGAGGCGAGCATCTGCACCAGCGCCCAGGCCGGGTTGCCCACGGCGCCGCCGTACTGCCCGGAGTGGACGTCGTGAGCAGGGCCCTGGAGGTCGACCTGGAAGTAGGCCAGGCCGCGCAAGCCGTAGGTCAGGGAGGGGACGTCGTTGGCGAACCAGGAGGTGTCGGAGACGACGACCATGTCCGCCCGCAGCAGGTCGCGGTAGCGGCGCATGAACTCGTCCAGGTGTACGCTGCCGATCTCCTCCTCGCCTTCGAAGATGAACTTCAGGTTGATCGGCAGCCGGCCGCTGGTGCGCAGATGGGCCTCAACCGCCTTCAGATGCATGAACACCTGCCCCTTGTCGTCGGCGGCGCCACGGGCGAAGACGCGGCCATCGCGGATAGCGGGCTGGAAGGGTGGGGTGTCCCACTCATCGAGCGGATCTGGCGGCTGGACGTCGTAATGGCCGTAGACCAGCACAGTGGGCTGGCCGGGCGCCTCCAGCCACTCGCCGTAGACCGCCGGGTGGCCACCCGTGGGGAGAATCTGGACGTTATCGAGCCCCAGGGCGCGTATCTGGCCGGCAAGCCATTCGGCGCAGGCGCGGACGTCGGCCGTGTGCCGCGGATCCGCGCTGACGCTGGGAATTGTCAGGAGCTCCACCAGGCCAGCCAGGAACTGTTCGCGGTTGGCCTCGATGTAGTCCACCAGGGCGCTCATACCACATGTCCTCCTTGCGGGACGAGGGTAGCGACTCGGCAGGCAGACGCGCTACTGGGGGATCAGGACGTCGATCTTCCACTGGCCGTGGATGGGGTCCTGGTCACCCTGGTCGTTGTAGCGGTGGAGGTTGAACTGCACCTTGCCGCTGCTCACCGGCGGCTTTGTCTCCCAGGGCTCGGTGTGCACTTCCAGGAGCCCGAAGTTCTCCACCACGTCGCTCGAAACGACCTTCGGGCCGGGGCCAGCGCGCTCGCGCAGCCAGCTCAGTGCCAGGTCGCGATCCATGGTTTCCGCGCCTTGGTCGCCGCCGGGGGCGATGGCAACCTGGTCGATCATCAGATCGCGCAGCGCGTCGAGGTTGCCGGAGTCCAGCGCTTTGGCGATGGCGTCGACCGCGGCGGCGATCTGCTCCTCATCTGAGGGGCCGCTGGTGGGCGAGGGGCGGGGAAGAGGGGAGGGTGGCACCGGGGCGGTGGGGGTGCGGATCGGGGTGGGGATCGGGGTCGCGGCGCGCCGAGCGGCAGTGGCCGCGGCGCCCGGCACCTCAGTGGCAGTGGCCGTCAGCCCAACGTCGCCGCAACCGGCGAGCGCCAGGCCAGCCAACAGGAACGCCGCCGCTAGCAGCCTGCGCCTCACCCGCGCTGATCCATGCCCACGGGTCTCCAGAGGGCATTGTAGCGGAGAGCGGTCAGCCGTCAGCGCCGGGCAGGCAGCGGATAGGTCGCCGTGGCCACTAGCGGAGATAGTCGCGCAGGCGCTTGGCGCGGCTCGGGTGGCGCAGCTTTCGCAATGCCTTGGCCTCGAGCTGGCGGATGCGCTCCCGGGTCACCCCGAACTCGCGGCCCACCTCCTCCAGCGTCCGCTGCCGGCCATCGTCCAGGCCGAAGCGAAGGGCCAGGATCCGGCTCTCCCGCTGGCTGAGCGAGCCGAGCACACTCCGCACCTGGTCGCGTAGCAGGCTCATCGTGGTTTGATCGAGCGGGGAGGCCGCGTCCCGATCCTCGATCAGGTCAGACAGCTCGCCATCCTGGTCGTCTCCAACGGGTGCAGCGAGCGACACCGGCTGCCGCACCGCCCGGCGCGCGTGCTGGACCCGGCCGGCAGCGCGCTCCACCTCTTCGCGCAGCGGTGAGGGGAGCCGGTCGTAGCGCGGGAGCGCGCCGCTGTCGAGGATCAGCCGCCGCCGGGCGGCCGAATCCTCGGGCGGCTCCCAGCCGATCTCCAGCACGATCGCCTGCTCGGTCTCGTCACAGAGCAGCCCCATCGCCAGCGCAATCTCGGCGGGGTGCGGATCGCGACCCAGGTCCTGGATCAGCTCACGGGAGACCTGGTTGAGCCGGTTGATCACCTCGGTCATGTGGACCGGCACACGGATTGTGCGCGCCTGGTCGGCCACCGCGCGGCCGACCGCCTGCCGGATCCACCAGGTGGCGTAAGTGGAGAACTTGAAGCCCCGGCGGTGGTCGAACTTCTCGACCGCACGCATCAGGCCCAGGTTGCCTCCTGGATCAGGTCCAGCATCGCCAGACCGCGGCCAAGGTACTTCTTCGCAATGGAGACCACGAGGCGCAGGTTCGCCTCGGTGAGATGCCGCTCTGCCCGGCGAGCGCCGATCAGCACCTGGGCGAAATGGGCCTCTAGACTGAGCTCCTGGCCGCTCAACGCCGCTTCCATCGCCGCCAGGGGCGGCAGATGCCCGTCGTAGCGCTCCAGCAGCTCCAGCGCGGCAGGCGGCAGCAGCCGCGTTTCGACCGAGAAGTCGATCAGGGCCCGCCGCGCCTCGTCCAGGCTGATCTGGCGCTGCTGAGCAATCCGTTCGATGAGCTCGGGGTCCGGCACGTAGTCGATCCGGGCTCGGACCGCCGGCAGGCGGAGCAGCCCTGCTCGGCTGCCCTCGCCCAGCCGCTCCGCCAGCAAGCTCACGATATCGCCGGCCTCGACGAGCCGCGCGCAGAGGCCGATGGCAATGTCCAGCGCACTCGGCTCCCGGCCGATCACCTCGCGCACCAGCGCCTGCACGCGCAACAGCCCGGCGCGCTCTTCAATGCGGCAGGCGAGCTCACGCTCGTCGGCGGCGCTCAGCAAGTCCACTTCGTGGATCTCGCGGAGGTACGTCCGCAAAGGGTCGTTGGCGACGTCATCGTCGAGGTCGCTGGCGAATACATCCTGCAACGGCCGATCGGACCGGGGAACGACGTCCAACGCAAGGGCTGGGGACGCGAACATACACCGCTCCCGCCAAAAGCTGGGACACCAGGCCGCAATGCCGCTGGAGTGGCGCCACTATACGCGTTCGCCGCCCCCCGGTCAACAGGTTGTTGGACCGTGGCCGATTGTAGACGGCCGGCCGAGAGAGAACCACCCCATACCGGAGCGGGGGCGATTTGCGCTCCTGCGCGCGGGTTGGATAGAATAGCTGCGCCGTGCCGAAGTGGCGGAATTGGTAGACGCGCTACGTTCAGGGCGTAGTGGGAGTACTCCCGTCAGGGTTCGAGTCCCTGCTTCGGCACCTGTCCCTTCCCCCAGCCCGCCCTCGGAATGAGGGCGGGTTTTCGTCTCCCGGCTGCTCCGTCTCCTCCTCTGCTGCACCCCCTGACTGCGTCCACCAGCCGCGCGACCTGGCCTAGCGCCAGTGGGCGCGGACGGTAGGACGCGGTACGAGTATCGTCCCCGCTAGGGTGGTGGCGAAGGCGGACTGAGCCACTCTCCCCTTCTGGCCCCCAGAGAAATCGGGGCCACAAGGGGTACGACTTCCACGTGCTCGCGTAGCGCACCCGTCCGACCCGATCAGGTTCGCCTCGCGCGTTCTTCGCTGGTCAGCGCGATCATCGGTGGCCGCAAGCATCTCCAGGTCGTACCGACTGACTTATCTGGCATCCCGGCTGAGGGCGCGCGGGGGCTACTGGCCGAGGAAGGTGAGCACACCGTCGGCGATGCCGCGTGCCACCGCGTCTGGGTTGCCGAGTAGAACGTCGCGGTCGGCCGCATTGGTCAGGAAGCCGGTCTCGATGATCGCCTGCGGCACCCCGGGCGCCACGGCGTGGCAGTAGCGGCGGGAGTTGAAGGCGTAGTAGTAGAGCATCCGTCGACTGATGTGCGCGTCGTCACGCGGCAGTCCGGTGGCGGCGCTGTAGGCTGCCTCAAGCGCGGCGACGAACTGGTCGTCTACCGCAGGGATGGAGCTGAAGCCGGGGCGGGCGATCTTGAAGCCGCGCGTTTGCCCGGTTGGGTCACCGTCGACGTGAATGGCGAGGAACGCGTGCGCCTGATAGCGCGGCGGCACGGTGGCGGGCAGGAGGTCGACCTGGACGCCGGCCTGCTCCAGCAGCGCCCTGGCCCGCTGTGCCAGGTCCAGCGTGACCTGCCACTCGGCCTTGCCGCCACCGCTGGTGCCCTGCTGCAGGCGCCCCAG
Organism: Pseudomonadota bacterium; assembly: GCA_021325655.1. GTDB lineage: Bacteria > Chloroflexota > UBA6077 > UBA6077 > JAJPGT01 > JAJPGT01. The sequence goes on along the minus strand of JAJPGT010000096.1, from coordinate 175,168 downwards.
CTCGGGCGGGGCCTCCTCGGTGCGCCAGTGGCCGGCCTGGAGCCCAACGCGCTTGGGGCCGGGCGGGTTCCAGCGCGGGGCCGGGGGCAGCGGGGCACGGAACGCGCGCCAGAACGCGGCTGCGTTTGGATCGCCAGGCGCGGGGAGCGGGACGAGCGGCCCTGACTCGCAGGGCGCCGCGGCGTCGCCTGGCCCGTTGCCGGCAGGACTGGTGGGCTGTTCCACCACGGCGCTGGCTGTTGGGGACCGCGCCGGGACCTCGGCGATCGTCGAGGACGGCTGGGCAGCCGGGGGCGTGGGTGCCGCCGGCACGGTGGGCGGCACTGGCACCGTGGCCGGCGCGGAGCGCTCCGTTTCCGCCGCGCGGCTCTCGCGCGTGGGGCCCGCCTCTGGCCGCCCTACGGCGGGGGCTGTCGGGGGCCCCACGCGACCCGTCGCGTGGGGTGCCCCTGTCGGCGCGGGCGTCGCGGTCGCGGCGAGCGCGGGAACCGTCGCCATGGGTGTCGCTTCCCCCCCGCCGGGTGTCGGCCGGGCGATCTCGGGAGCGCGGGGGCCGCAGGCGAGCGCCGCTGCGGCCACGAGCAACAGGACGAGCCACAGGCGCAGCATCGGAGCGCATGCTACCAGCGCCGCCGCCAGCGCGGCGGAATTTCTCTGCCTGTCCGCTCGCCCGCGGTGTCCTGGCGCCGCCTGCTCACCGGGGACACTGCGATCAGTATCGATCTGCCCATCGCGCCAGTGTGCGCCTGCCGCTTCGGCTGGGAGCGGGCCTTTATGGAGAATTTATCTTCAAAAAGGTGTGGTGGATGGTCGAGGCCTATAAGTTGCCTGTAGGAGCCACTGATTGACGCCGGAGTGTTGCAGGACCCCGGCTCCCGCCTGCCCCGGGCCGCCTCGGGCCGGGCAACACCACAGGAGGGCATAGGGGTTGCGAGTCTGCCTGGCTTCTCTCCACCCAAGGGTTCTCAGCGGCCAGATCGATAGTCTCACCGGCCTGGGGCGGGCGCTCGTTCGGCGCGGCACTGAGGTGACACTGGTCGCTCCATTTGACACCGGCGCGCTCCTTAACGGAGCCTTGGCCGAGCTGGACACCGGGCCGACACGGCTGCTGCCCGCGGCCCGGCAGATGCTCGGCGCCATCCCGCGGGTGGTACAAGCATCCCGCGGGTGCGACCTGGTTCACCTGGCGCTCCCTACCCCGGCATTCGGCTGGCTGGGGAACGTCGTGCAGGCGCGTGTCGCGGCTCCGGTGCTCGTCGGCTTCGAGGGCCACCTGGTGGATACGCGAGAGCTCTTCAAGGCCCGGCGGCGCTCGCGCGCCTGGCGCAGCCTGCTCATCCTCTGGGCGGTCAACAATCGCCTGTTTGGTCGGCTGCGCCCGTACCGCTGCCGGGCCTACGTGGTGAGCAGCCACTACCAGCGCGACGAGCTGATTGCGCTGGGCGCGCCGGTCGATCGGGTCGTCGTTCTGCCCAATATGGTCGAAGAGAGCAAGCTCGCCGGCTGCGCCCCGCGCGTGGCGCGCCGCTGCCTCGGGCTTCAGGATGGCGTGCCCGTCGTCGGCTACGTGGGCCATTTCAACGACGGGAAAGGGGTCGACGTGCTGGCTGCAGCGTTTCGCGCGCTATCCGAGCGACTACCGTCGGCAACGCTCGCGCTCGCCTGGAGCGGGCAAGGAGACCCGAGGCCGATCCAGCAGCGGCTGGCCGGGCTCGAAGCCCGGGTGACCTGGCTGCGCAAGGTCCATGTGGGCACCTTCCTGTCCGCCATCGATGTCCTGGCGCTGCCTTACCGATCGACGGCGGGCCAGGCCGCGTTTCCGTCGCTGCTGTTGGAAGCGCTGCACGCCCGCCGGTCCCTGGTCACCACCGACCTCCCGCTGCTGCGCGAGGTGACGTCGCTGGGGCCGGTGGCGCTGAACTGTCCGCCCGAGCGGCCCGATCTGCTCGCCGAGCGGCTGGAGCTGCTGTTGCGTTCCGAGGAGCAGCGGCGGGCGATGTCGGAGGCACAGGGTTGGGTGGTGCAGACGCACTTCGCATCCCAGGCCCTGGTGCAGCGCTACGAGCAGCTCTACACCTCGATGCTGGAGGTCAATGATGTCGCTCGGCTGGCGGCCTAGGCGGCCACACAGCGTATCGTTCGCGCGGGCCGCGCTGGCCGGCGCGGCCCTGGGCGCGCTGCTGGGGATCCTGGCGGCGACCGGCGAGGTGGTGTGGGTGGCCTGGTCGGTGCGCGGCGCCGGCTTCCGCCCGGAGCTACTCCTCTATGGCGCCGTCATCGAGGGTGGGCTCGGGCTGGCCGTCGGGCTCCTTCTCGGCCTGGTCTGGAGTGTGTGGAGCGCTGGTCGTGTTCAGGCGCGTGCTCGGGTCGGCCTGGTCGTGAGGGAGGCGTCTCCGGCGGCCGGACCGACGTTGACGCGTCGCGCGGCGCTGCGGCTCGGGCTGGCGCTCGCCTCGGCTGGCGGGCTCGGGGTCCTGACGCTGGCCTGGGCCACCGACGGGCGCCGGCAGGCCGCCTGGGCGCAGGCCGCCCCGGCCCGGCTGGCCAGCCGGGCGGATGGCCCGCCGAACATTCTCCTGGTCACGCTCGACACGGTGCGGTCCGATTACCTGCGCGTCTACGGCCATCCGTCGATCCAGACGCCGAACCTGGACCGGCTGGCGGCGCAGGGCGCTCGCTTCGACCTGCAGATCGTGCAGCAGCCGCAGACAAATCCCTCGCATGCCAGCATGTTCACCGGCATGTACCCATCCAGCAGCGGCGTGCGCGTCCACATGGTGGACACGCTTCCCGCCAACCTGGATACGCTCGCCACGCTGCTGAACGGGGCCGGATACGCCACGGCGGCGCTGTATAGCTGGCTGAGCTTCGATCCCCAGTACTGCCAGTTCCAGCGCGGGTTCCAGGTCTACCAGAACGTTGCGCCGGGTGGGCCCGCGGCGCTGGACAATCCTATCGGCAAGGAGGTGGCGGCCGACTACCGGGTCGCGCGCGAGTATCTGCTCCTACCCAAGATGCTCAACCAGGCGACCGGGGTGCAGCAGCGGATCGAGGAGATCGCCAAGGGGCGGGCTGATCTGACGACCGACGCGGCGATCGCGCAACTCCAGGCAGTGCATGGCCAGCCGTTCTTCCTCTGGCTGCACTACTTCGATCCGCACTATCCCTATCAGCCGCCGGCGGAGCTGGCAGACCAGTACGACAGCGGCTACAGCGGGCCGATCGACTCGAGCATGGCGACCGTTGACGCGATCGACTCGGGCGCGCTGGTCCCGCGCGGCGCTGACCTGCGGCGGCTGGTCAGCCTGTACGAAGGGGAGCTCACCTTTCTCGATCTCCACCTCGGGCGGTTGCTCGCCGCGCTCGATACGCTGGGTCTGGCCGACACCACGGTCATTGCCGTCACTGCCGACCATGGCGAGGCGTTCGGGGAGCACACACAGGAGATCGTTGGCCCGCCCTTCTTCCATCCCCACAGCCTCTACAACACCGAGCAGCGCGTGCCACTGCTGCTGCGCTATCCACCGCTGATCCGTCCCGGCACGGTCGTCTCCGTCCCGACGCAGGCGATCGACCTCTTCCCCACCCTGCTCGAGCTGGCCGGCGTGCCGGTGCCGGCCCAATCACAGGGGCGCAGTCTGCGCGGTTTGCTCGACGGCAGCGACGACGGGCACGACCGGGCCGCCTTCTCCGCGCTGGCAGACTACACCTTCACCTCGGTGACGGTGCCGGGCTGGAAGTTCATCCTGAACAACGCCAGTGGCCATCGGCAGCTCTTCGACCTGCAGGCCGACCCGAACGAGACGCACGATCTGGCGGGCGCCCAGCCGGATCTCGCTCAGCGGCTGGCCGAGCAGACGCAGACCTGGATGAAGGCGGTGGGAATCTCGTGAGCATCAGCAGTCGTACGGCACTCGCCTGGGCGCCGCGCTGGGTGATCCTGGCCGCCGGCCTGCTCGCGGCCGTATTCCTGGCGATTGGCCTGGCCGTGAGCTGGCAGCTCGTCCAGACGGCCGGCTGGTCGAGCGGAGGTGTGAGCTGGCTACCGGCCATGGCAGCGCTCGGCGTCGGCAGCTACACGCTGCGATTCCTGCGCTGGCACCTGCTGGCGCGCCGGGTGGCGCCGCGGCTCTGGCTGCGTCCCAGCCTGCGGATCTACATGGCGGGGTTTGCGATGGGCCTGACGCCGGGGCGAGTCGGGGAGTTTTGCAAGTTCGCGCTGTTGCGCGACGAGACCGGCGTGCCGGAGGCGCGGAGCGCCTTCGTCTTCCCGCTGGAGCGGGCGACCGAGGCGACCAGCTTCGCCGGGCTGGCGGTGGCCGGGGCCGGGCTCGGGCATCTCGGGCTCGGCCGGCTGGGTCTGGGAGTGCTGGGGGCAATCGCCGCACTGCCAGCGCTGGCGCTCATTGGTCTGGTGCTCCACCGGCGCCGCGGAGGGGTGGCGGCCCGCGGCGCCTGGCTGCGGCAGATGACGCACGGTATCCAGTCACTCGTGAACCCGGGAGCGCTCCTGCTGGCGCTGCTCTGCGCGCTGGCGGCGCGGTGCTGTGACGCCCTGCTCTTCTGGGCAGCCGCGTCCGCGGTGGGGGTGCCGCTCCCGCTCGCCGGGGCGGCGCTCGCCTTTGGCCTGGCGGGCCTGGCTGGCGGGCTCCTGCTGCTGCCCGCGGGCGTCGGTGCGGTCGAAGGCTCGCTGGTCGCCACCGCCGCGGCGCTGGGCGGCGATCCCGCCAGCGCGCTCGTCGCGGCGGTGCTGGCGCGCTGCCTGACGCTCTGGGTCTGGGTCCCGCTTGGGCTCTGGTTCGCCTTCCGCGCGTCGACGCGCCCGGCGCTGGTGCAGCCATGATGACGCGCCGCGCTGATGTTCGGCCAGGGCAAGCCGCGGTCGGCGCTGGTGCGCTTCTGGCGGCGAAGCGCGGATTCTATCGCCAGCCGGAGGTGGCAGCCAGCTACGACGAGCAGCGCTTTGGGGGGGCCAGCGGCGCCTACGTCAACGCCCGCGAACTCCGGCTCGTCGCAGCGCTCTTGCCTGCCGCCGGAGTGGTGGCGGATGTGGGGTGCGGAACGGGCCGCGCGCTGCCGGCGCTCCGCCAGCGCGCGCGCTGGCTACTCGCCTTCGACGCCTCGCTCCCGATGCTCCAGGCGGCGGCGGGACGGGGCGCCGACCGGCTGGTGCAGGCGGATGCCTTCGCGCTCCCCGTGGCGGCTGGCGCCTGCGATGCCGTCACCTGTATCCGGCTGCTGTTCCACTTCGACGACCCGGTGCCGCTGCTGCGCGAACTGCGACGGATCACCCGGGTCGGGGGGACGCTGGTGTGCGATACTTGCACCTGGTCCCCGCGGGCGCTCCTCCCGCTCGACCGCCGACACTGGGGCGAGCGGGTCTTTCCGATCAGCCGGGCCCGCTTCCGGGCCCTGGCGCAGGCGGCCGGCTGGCGCGTGCGCGCCGAGCGCCCCTGCTTTCTCCTCTCCCCGTACCTGTACCGGCGGCTGCCGCCGTGGGCGGCACGCGCGCTGGAGCGGCTGGAGGAGGCGCTGCCCTCCGCGTTGCTCTGCCGTGTATTCTGGGCGCTGGAGGCCGCGGAGCCCGAGCCGATGGCGACGTGACCGGCCGGCTCGCTCAGCCGGGTCGCTGCCGCCACACCGGGTCGGAGGCCGGCGGCCCGGGCGGGGGGTTGGGGTCCAGGACCAGCGGCGGGCGGGGCGACTGGCTGAAGTCGAAGTCTTGCAACAGATTGCCGAGCTGGGGCGCGTTCTCGCGCCCCGTGGGACGGGGGTCCGGCCGCCCGTCAGTGGCGGGGTCCAGCCGCTGGCTGCCGAGGAGAGGTCCTCGATGAGCTTCAGGAAGGCGTCGAAGCTCAAGATCTGATGGTCGATGGAGCCGCGCCGAGCGTCGGGGCTGATCATCAGCCCCGGCACCCGCAGCCCGTAGCCGTTCTGGTTGACTGTGGGTGGCACGACGTGGTCGTAAAACCCGCCCCAGTCGTCCCAGGTGACAAGGATCGCGGTGCTGTTCCAGTTCGGCCCCTGCATGATGGCGTTGATCAGCCCGGTGACGTAGGCCTGGCCGGCGTGGATCGATGATGGCGGGTGCTCGCTGTGTGGCTCGTCCGGAACGATCCAGGCGACCGCCGGGAGCGTGCCATCTCGCGCCGCCTGGTAGAAGCGCGAGATCGGCTGAATGTTGCCAACCTGGTGGTCGTCGTGCACCGTCTGGAAGCGGGGCAGCGGGCTGACGAGCGTGTCGAAGTCGGCGCGCTGGGGCTTGGCCTGGCAGGCCATGCCGTCGTCGGTGCAGTCTGGCTGGGTGCCTTCGGCGACGTAGTAGGCCCAGCTCACGTTCGCTTTGCGGAGCAGGTAGGTCAGGTCGGTCCAGGCGTAGGGCTGCGCCGCCGGGTCCCCGCCCGTGCTCCCGTCCCGGATCGCCTCGACGTCCTGGATCTCGTTACGGCAGGTGGCCGAGGCGCTGGTGCGGCAGCGGGCCGACCAGGCGGAGACCAGGAACAGGTGCGAGGGCAGGCTCCAGGAGGCGTTCGGCTGGAACAGATGGTCCAGGAGCACGAACTGCCGAGCGTAGGTCCAGTAGTTCGGGATCTCGCGGGCATCGTGATAGCCCATCACGTCCGCAACGCCGCCGGGACGCTCGCAGGCGAGCTTCACCGCAGCACCAAGACAGGCCCGGCGGCGGCTATCGTCCTGCTGACGGATAAACCCGTCCATCTTGCCGCCATCGATGTCCGCCGCGGCGTCTACGGCCGAGTGCGGCCCGCCCTCTTCGACGTCCTTGGGATTGTGGAACGGCCGGACGCAGCTCTTAGTCTGCGGGTCGGGCACGCACACTGCTGGCTGGCCGCTGGCGTCCAGCGGGATGCCATCGGCGCCCGGGAAGAGGCCGAAGTAGTTGTCGAACGAACGGTTCTCCTGAATGACGACAACAACGTGCTTGATCTTGTCGTGCGGGCACGGCGGGGCGGCAGTCGCGACCACCGGCGGGGCGGGCGTGGTTGTTGGGGACCCGGGCGCGCGCTCGGCGGATTGAGCCGTATGGGCCAGCGCCGCCGGCGCCCGGGCCGTCTCGTCGGTGGCGCCGACGAGACTCGCCGGTTGGGATGGTGTACAGGAGGACAGGAACAGCATGGCAGCGGCGGCCAGGAGCGCGGCCGTCCGGCCGCGCAGGGATGGGGAGGGGGACAAAGGAAGAGATCCCGGGCTTTTTCAGCGTGCGCATTGCGCGGCTTTCACCCGGCTGGACAGGGCTCGGCCGCGTGGCGGCAATGATGGCCTACTCGCGCCTGTCCGGACAAGGCATCTCGATCGGGGCCACTGGCGGGAGCGGCCGCCTGCCCGGGGTTGAGGCAGGAGGAGCGCCCCGGTAGCATGACCTGCAGGAATGGCCCGGCGAGCAACGGGCCGTGGGAGGCGATGCGCGTGGAGCGGAACCTGGCCCTGGATGCCCCGCCGCTGGCATTCGTGGAGCTGCCCGGAGTTCGAATGGCCTACCGCGAGTGGGGGCGATCGGACGCCGCCGAGGCGGTGGTGCTGATTCACGGAATCACCAGCTCGTCGCTGAGCTGGGTGCGCGTGGGGCCCGCGCTCGGCCGGCACGCCCGCGTGATCGCGGTGGATCTGAAGGGCCACGGAGACTCGGACCGTCCGCCGGCGGGGTATCGGATTCAGGATCAGGCCGCGGAGGTGGCGGCGCTCTGCGAGGTGCTCGGGCTGCGCCAGCCGGCGGTCATCGGCCATTCCTGGGGCGGTGCCATTGCGCTGGTCCTGGCGACATCGACCGACCGTGTCAGTCGCCTGGTGCTGGAGGACCCGGCCATCGACCAGCGCCGGCGCACGCCCGAGCAGCGGGCGCAGACGCGGGAGGACTACGCCGCCACGGTAGGGCTGGACTACGAGGCCGCGCTGGCGCTGGCCCGCGCCAACCTGGCGCTCGGCTGGACAGAACAGGATGTGGCGGGCAAAGCGGACGCGGCGATGAAGGGGAGCCCGGCCGCGGTGCGGGCAGTCTTCGACGAGAACGAACCCTGGGACTTCCGCGACCGCCTGGTCGAGCTGCGCTGCCCAACGCTGCTGCTGCTCGCGGAGCCCGAGCGGGGCGGGATCGTCAGCTCCGAGGCGGTGGCGCGGGCGCGGGCGAACCCGCGTATCCAGGTGGCCACTGTGCCCGGCGCCGATCACAACATCCATCGCACCCGCTACGGCGCCTTTCTGGCTGCGGTGGAGGCGTTCCTGGCGCCTGCCGCCGACTGAGATCTGCGCTCGTTGCCCCGGTCCTGGCCTCGGCCCCGAGCAGGTGTGGGAACAGGCTGGGCACCTTTGCGGAATCCTGCTGCCCTCGCCACGCCTGCGGACGCAGGGTGTGGCATACCCCGGCGGCCGCCGGGCAATGTCGCCCTCCCCGCCAGGGGGCGCTCGCTGCCCGCCGGCTCACACCAGCCGGCCAATCCGCTGGCCTTCGTAGATGGCGCTGTCGATGTGGCGCGGAGACAGACAATCGCCGATCCGGTGCAGTTCGTAGCGGCCGGGCCGTCCCTTCAGCGCTCGGTACAGCCCGTCCTCGGGCAGCGCCGGCAGCGCCAGCACGACGGTCTCGACCGGCGCAATAGCGAACTCCCAGCCGGCCAGCGTGTGGTAGGCGATGACCTGGCCTGGCTCGATCCGGCGCACCCAGCTTGTGGGGGTAAACACACAGCGCTGCTCTGCCAGGCGCTTGAGCGCCAGCGGCAGGGTGATGACGTCCACGTGGTCGCCCGGGTAGAGCGCTCGGGTGAGAAGCTGCACGCGCTTGCCCTGCCCGAGCAGGAAGTCAGCCACGCCCAGCCCGCTGAGGTAGCCCTCGCCATCCAGCACCAGGACGTGCTCGCCCACCTCCACTGCGCCGGCCAGCACCGCCCGGGCATCCACCACGTGTGGCAGCTCCCCGCCGGGTACCTGCAGTGAGGCTGGGCGGGAGCCGGTCGCCAGCACCACCACCTCCGGCTGGAGCGCCTCCACCAGCTCCGGCGTCGCCTCCGTCTCCAGGCGCACCTCGACCGGGAGCTTGCGCACCTGGCCGATCAGCCAGCGGGTGATCCCAGCGAATTCGGCGCGCCCCGGGATGCGCGCCGCCAGCGGCACCTGCCCGCCCAGCGCGCCGGCGCGCTCCAGCAGCGTCACCCGGTGCCCACGTGCAGCCGCCACCCGCGCCGCTTCCAGCCCGGCCGGTCCCCCGCCCACCACCAGGACATGCCGCGGGCGCGGCGCGGGTGGGAGCTCGGCCCATTCCTGCTCCCGCCCGATCAGCGGGTTCTGGACGCAGGTGATTGGATCCCCGACGAAGATGCGCCCCAGGCAGCCCTCGTTCGCCCCGACGCAGACGCGGATGTCGTCCAGCCGCCCCTCCTGCGCCTTACGTGGTAGGTGCGGGTCCGCGATCAGCGCCCGGGTCATCGCCACCAGGTCGGCCTGTCCCTCCTCCAACACCTGCTCCGCTTGCTGTGGGGTGAGGATGCGCCCTACCGCGACGACGGGGACGCTGACGACCTCGCGGATCGCCGCCGCCAGCGGGACGAACGCCCCGGGGGCGATGTAGAGCCCGCCGTAGTGCGTCGCCTTGGACACCAGGTGCGCGTCGTTGCCCTGCGAGACGTCGATCCAGTCCACCAGCCCGCTGGCATCCAGGAGCTGGGCGATGCGCTGGGCCTCGGCCAGGTCAATCCCGCCTTCGATCAGCTCCGAGCCACTGATCCGCACCCCTAGTGTGAAGTCCCGCCCCACCTCCCGCCGCATCGCCTGCAGGACCTCAAGGGGGTAGCGGACCCGGTTCTCGGTCGACCCGCCATACTCATCGGTGCGCTGGTTGTAGCGTGGGGACAGGAAGCTGGTGAGCAGATAACCGTGGCCGAGCTGCAGGATCACCGCGTCCAGGTCCCCCTCGCGGCAGCGTCGCGCCGCCGTGGCGAACGCCTGGGCAATCTCCGCCAGCTCCTCGCGCTCCAGCACCTGGGGTGTCTGGCGTTCGGCCTCGTTGGCGACCGGGGAGGGGCCGACCAGCGGGGCGGCCTGGAGGCTGGCGTTGCCCATCGCCCCGAAGTGGCTGAGCTGCGCCCCGATCCGTCCTTCGAAGCGGTGCACCGCGGCGGCGATCTGGCGGTAGATCGGGATGATGCGCTCGTCCACGTTCGCCATCAGGTTGAGGTAGCCGTGGGTCCGCACCACGTTGGTGGCGCCCATGAACTGGAAGCCCACCCCACCCCTGGCCTTCTCCGCCTGGTAGAAGATCTCGCGCTCGTCGTGCAGGGCGTCGCGCACGTACCCGGAGGCATGAGGCGTGCTGACGATGCGATTGCGCAGGGTAAGCTGGCCAACTCGGATCGGGCTGAACAGGCGCGGGAAGGGGGTACTCATGGGACGCGGCCTCGGGTGTGGATCGGCGAGATGGTACCAGGGCGGACGCGACGGCAGCCGGCAAGCGCGGCCCAGGCGACAACGCGGGGAGCTGGCTTGCGTCAGGGCGCTCGACACGCTCGCGGGCGTGCGCTAGGCTGAAGGGCGGCCGATCTGGCGCTCGCACATGGGAGGGAGTCCCACGCCTGGACGCATGGCCCCTCGAGAAGTGCCCGCGGGAGATTGGGTCGAGGACAGCGTGGCTGCGCTTCGCCTGGCGGCATGGTACCTGGCGGCGAGCCTGGCGCTCACCGTCCTGGCGCTGCTGGCTGTGAGCCTGCTCGTGCAGGAGCAGCCAGCGCGGGGTGTCGCGGTATTCCCAGCCACCTCGGATCCCCATCTGGGCCGGCTGGTCGCCCGGGTGCGCGCGGTCGAGCTCCCGCAGCTTTCGCCGGCCCAGCCGTGCGTGTCTGATCCCAACCGCCGCGTCGGCCCGGTGACGGGCGCCGAGGTGTGGGTGTTCAGCCAGGCGGAGCCGCAGGTGCTGGCGGCGCGGGAATGGACCGACCGTAGCGGCGAGGCGCGCTTCCTGCTCGCCCCTGGAGACTACTGGGTAGGGGTGCCGGCCGGCGACCTCCCCGGCTATCCGGGAGTGCACACCGCGATCGGCACGCTCCCGAGCGGCCAGGCGGTGATCGCGGGGGGTGGCGTTCGGGTGGAGCGGCCGGACGGAGCTCCGGAGAGCGCCATTCGACTGGACATCGAGTTCTACCGCCAGGTGTGCATCGGCCCGCTGGAGCTGGTGGTCGCCGAGTGAGCCCGCCTGGGCGCAGTGAGAGGCCCGGTGTCCGCCTGGCGCCGTGGCTCCTCCCGTCGCGGCGTGGGCGCCAGCCTGTTCACTGGCCGAGCGCGCGCATTTCGCGCGCCGCGCTACACTGCCTGCTCAGTGAGCGCGGCCGGGAGCACTCCGCCGCGGCGAGGCGAGGTGCGGCGGATGCTGAGTCGAGTTACCGTCTCGGTCCTGGGGCTGGGGCTGGAGGCGATCGTCCAGGAGATGGGGGAGGTGCTGCTGCGCACCTCGTACTCGCAGATCCTGAACTCCAGCCGTGATTTCTCGACCGCTATCTGCGATGCCCAGGGGCGGCTGGTGGCCCAGGCCGAGCACGTCCCGATCCACGTCGGGGCGATGCCTTACGCCGTGGAGTCCATCCGTGCCTTCTTCGCCGACCGGATCCGGCCCGGAGACCTGTACCTGCTCAACGATCCGTACCACGGCGGCAACCACCTGCCAGACCTCACCGCGCTGCTGCCAGTATTCGTCGGGGAGCGGCTCGCGTTCTGGTCGATCAGCCGGGCGCACCAGAGCGACATCGGCGGCGCCACCCACGGGGGCTACAACCCGGCGGCGACGGAGATCTGGCAGGAGGGGCTGCGGATCACCCCGCTCAAGTTGCGGGACGCGGGCGCGCTGCGCGACGACGTGCTGCACCTGGTGGCGACGAACGTGCGCCATGCCCACGACTTCCTGGGCGACCTGCGGGCGATGATCGGCGCGGCGCACGTCGGCGAGCGGCGGCTGCTGCGGCTGGCGGACGAGTACGGGGCCGACACCCTGGCGGCGGCGGTGGACGAGGTTCTGGACAGTGCCGAGCGCGAGGCGCGTGCCTGTATCCGTGGCTGGAAGGACGGTGTGTTCCAGGGTGAGGCGGTGCTGGACGACGACGGCCACGGGATCACCGACATTGCAATCCGCGCGACCGTGACCAAGCAGGGCGATGGGCTGACGGTGGACCTGACCGACTCGCACCCCCAGGTAATCGGCTTCGTCAACTCGTCGTTCCCCAACACTATGTCCGCGGTACGCATGGCGCTGGCGTTCCTGCTCGATCCGCGCACCCCCAAGAACGACGGCATCTTCCGCCCGCTCAGCGTCAAGCTGAAGCAAGGCACCGTGGTCTGGCCGTTCCCGCCCGCGCCGGTGACGCTGGCGACCAATCACTGCGCCCAGGAGATCGCCGAGGCGGTGATCAAGGCGCTGGCCGGCTCCTGCCCGGAGCGGGTGATCGCCGGCTGGTCGCGCCGCTTCCGCATCGCTATCCGTGGTGTCGATCCACGCACTGGCAAGCCGTTCATCTGGCACATGTTCCACGCCCGGGGTGGCGGCGGCGCCTCGCCGGTGGGCGACGGCTGGGAGACGGCCGGCGAGGGGCAGGCGGTCGGCGGGATCAAGTTCGGCAGCGTCGAGGTGACTGAGACGCGCTTCCCGCTGTTCTTCGTCCGCCACGAGTTCCGGCCCAACTCTGCCGGCCAGGGACGCTTTCGGGGCGGGGTCGGCTCGGAGCTGGAGCTGCGGGTGGAGATCGCTGAGCCGGCGCGGGCGAACACCGCCGGCGACGGGGTGCGCCACGCGCCCTACGGGCTGTTCGGCGGCCAGGACGGCCTGCCCCATCGCTACCGCCTGCTCTCCAACAGGCAGACGCGGGAGCTGAAGACCAAGGAGGTCGGCATCCCGGTCCAGCCCGGCGACGTGTTCCTGATCCAATCCTCGGGCGGGGGCGGCTACGGCGATCCGCGCGAGCGCGACCCGGCTGCCCGGAGGCGCGACCTGGACAACGGCCTGATGACCGAGACGGGTTGAGGAGCGAGAGGGCGCGATGTATCGCATCGGGATCGACGTCGGCGGAACGTTCACCGACCTGGTGGCGGTGAACGCGGCCGGAAGGGTGACCCTCGCCAAAGCGGCCACCACGCCGGCGGACCCTTCTCTGGGCGTGATGGAAGGGCTCGGCTTGCTCGCCACCGAGCTGGGCCGCGACCTGGCGACGCTGCTCGCCGAGACCGAGCGGATCGTCCACGGGACCACGGTGGCGACCAACGCGCTGCTCGAGCGGAAGGGCGCCCGGGTGGGGCTGCTAACTACCGAGGGACACCGCGACGTGCTGGAGATGCGCGAGGGGCTGAAGGACGACCGCTACAACGTCCGCATGCCGCCCCCGCTCCCGCTTGTGCCCCGGGCGCTGCGGCTCGGGGTGCGCGAGCGGCTGCGCCACGACGGCACGGTAGAGATCCCACTGGACGAGGCCTCCCTGGCGGCAGCGATCCAGCGCCTCGCCGAAGCGAACGTCGAGTCTGTCGCCGTCTGCTATCTGCACGCTTACCGCGACGCCCGGCATGAGCGCGCCAGCGCGGAGCTGCTCGCCGCCCGCCTGCCACAGGCGTATCGATCACTCTCCTCTGAGGTGCTGCCGCAGATCAAAGAGTACGAGCGCGTCTGCACCACGGTGGTCAACGCCTACGTCGGGCCGCTGCTCGCCCGCTACCTCACCCGCCTCGCGGAGCGGCTGGCCGCGGCCGGCTACCGCGGCGAGGTGCTGATCATGCAGTCCCACGGCGGGGTGGCGCCGCTGGCGGACGCCGCCCGGGTGGCGGCCGGGGCGATCCTGTCTGGCCCGGCGGGCGGAGTGGCCGGCAGCCGCGCCAGCGCCCGGCTACTCGGGACGGGTGACCTGGTGTCGTTCGACATGGGCGGCACCAGCACCGACATCGCCCTGCTGGAGCACGGCGAGCCGCGGCTGAGCGGGGATCGCAGCGTCGGCGGGCACAAGGTGGCGCTGCCGAGCATCGACATCCACACCCTCGGCGCCGGCGGCGGCTCCATTGCGCGCGTCGATCCCGGCGGCCTGCTGCGCGTCGGGCCAGAGAGCGCCGGGGCCGAGCCCGGGCCCGCCTGCTACGGCAAGGGCGGCCAGGCGGCGACCGTGACCGACGCCAACCTGATACTCGGCTACCTCGACCCGGCCAGCTTCCTGGGCGGGCGGACGCCGCTCCACCCGGAGGCGGCGCTGCACGCGGTGGAGGCGATCGCCCGTGGCCTCGGCTGCTCTGCGGTCGAGGCCGCCGAAGGCATCCACCGCGTCGTAAACACCAGCATGGCCGAAGGCATCCGCCTCGTCGCCGCCCGGCGCGGCGTCGACCCGCGCCGCTTCACCCTGCTCGCCTTTGGTGGCGCGGCCGGCTTGCACGTCACCGCCGTGGCGCGGCTGCTGGAGATCCCCCGGGTGGTGGTGCCGCGCACCGCCGCGGTGCTGTCCGCCTGGGGCATGCTAGCGACCGACCTGCGCTACGAGCTGGTGCGGACGCACCTGGGCGAGGCGCGGCGGGTGGGCGCGGCCGAGCTGCGCGCGCTGTTCGCGGAGATGGAGCAGGAGGGGCGCGCTCGCCTGGCGGCCAGCTTCTCCGGGCCGGTCCACGTCCGCTGCGCGCTGGACATGCGCTACGGCGAGCAGATCTTCGAGATCACCGTCTCACTGGACGGCGTGGACGTGCAAGCACCGGACCTGGTGGAGCAGGCGGCGGCGCGCTTCCACCAGCGCCACGAGGAGCTGTTCACCTACAGTGCCCCGGACCAGGAGGTGGTCCTGGTCAACGCCCGCGTCGCCGTGGTCGGCGAGCTGCCGCCGCTGCCTACCGAACCGGAGACGCCCCGGGACGGCCGCCTGGCGCCACGCGGCAGCCGCCAGGCGTACCTCGGGGCCTGGCTCCAGGTGCCCGTGTACGACCTGGACCAGCTCCCGCCCGGAAGCGAGACACGGGGCCCGGCCCTGTTCGAATCCGCGACGACCACCGTGCTGGTCCGCCCCGGGGAGCGCGCCCTCGCCACCCCCAACGGCTGGCTCGAGCTGCGGCTCGACGGCGGCTAGCCGGGCTCAGCAATCACCGCCTTGCTAGACAGAGAACACCGGCTTGGGTGAGGCGACGTTGCTGGCATTCGGGAGGGCGAACAGCCCGTACCTGGCGTAGGGGCTGGTGTCGCCCACCTTGTCGTCCAGGCCCAGCCAGCACAGCAGGGTGGCGCTCGGCTCCACCCGCCTCGGAAGACCCGAGAGAGAACATCGGCCTGGTTGCGTGGAGCCTGCCTGGAACCGCAGGAACATGGGTGATACGAGGTGTATCCGCGCCTCCCCTGGCCTTTGGGTGGCAGGGCCAGCGCCTGGATATCGTACAGCCGAAGAGGGCGCGGCGTTCCCGGTGCCGCCGCGAGCCCTCCAGGGGCCAGTGGCCGTGGTCGCGAACGGGCTCTTACGGCTGCCCCTGGCTCGAACGTGTAGTCCACACTGCGGGAGTATCATGGCGCCGATTCGCCAGGGGGCAGCCGTAAGAGCCCGTGAGAGGGGACGCAGCGTGACGCGGGTGGTGGCGACGTGACCGGGGTGCAGAAGACCTTTGATAGTCCTGATGAGCCGCTCCACGCCCTCCTGCAGCACATCGACGAGGGCATGACGCAGCTCCCCGACTTCCAGCGCGGCTGGGTCTGGGATGACGAGCGGATCCGGGGGCTGCTGGCGAGCGTCTCGCTCTCGTACCCCATCGGCGCGGTGCTGATGCTCCAGGTGGGTGGCGCCGACGTCCGCTTCAAGCCGCGGCTCATTGAGGGTGTGGTGCTGGAGCAGCCGCCGCTCCCCGAGCGGCTGGTGCTCGACGGCCAGCAGCGGCTTACCTCGCTGTATCAGGCGCTGTTCTCGCGTCGGCCGGTCGGGACCCGCGATGCGCGGGGCAACCCGATCAAGCGCTGGTATTACCTGGACATCGTCAAGGCGCTCGATCCGCACGTTGACCGGGTGGACGCGATCGTCGGCGTGCCGGAGGACCGCGTGCTGCGGAGCTTCCGCGGCGAGGTGATCGCGGACTACTCCACGACCGAGCGGGAGTGCGCCGCCGAGCTGCTGCCGCTCCAGCACATCTGGGACACGTCTGCGTTGCTGAGCTGGATGATGACCTACCTGCAGGTCGAGCCCCAACGGATGGCGGAGCGGCTGGCGCGCTGGAACCGGCTGGTGGAGGAGGTCATTCAGCGCTTCCAGCACTACCAGGTACCGCTGATCATCCTGCGCAAGGAGACGCCCAAGGACGCGGTGTGCCAGGTGTTCGAGCGGGTGAACACCGGGGCGGTGGCGCTGACCGTGTTCGAGCTACTCACCGCCACCTACGCCATCGACGACCTGCGGCTGCGGGAGGACTGGGCGGCGCGGGAAAAGCACCTGAAGCACCACCGAGTGCTGGGGAGCGTGGAGAGCCCAGACTTTCTCCAGGTGGTCACCTTGCTGGCCACCTGGGACCGCCGCCGGAGCGCGCTCCGCGCCGGCGCGCGGCCAGAGGAGGCGCCTCCGATCGGCTGCAAGCGCAAGGAGATCCTGCGCCTGTCCGTGGGCGAGTACCGCGCCTGGGCTGAGCCGGCGATGACCGGATTCGAGCGCGCCGCGCGCTTCCTCCAGGAGCAGTGTATCTTTACTGCCCGCGACGTCCCCTACCGGGCGCAGCTCCTGCCGCTGGCCGCGGCGCTGGCCCTGCTAGGCGAACGTGCCGAGCGCGAGGAGGCGCGTCGGAAGCTGGCGCGTTGGTTCTGGTGCGGGGTGTTCGGCGACCTGTACGGGGCGGGGATCGAGGGTCGCGTCGCCCGCGATCTCCCCGAGCTGCTGGCCTGGATCGAGGAGAACGGTCCGGAGCCGTCGACCATCGCCGAGGCGCAGTTCGCCCCGGCCCGGCTGCTCGGGCTGCGGCGACGGAGCGGCGCGGCCTACAAGGGTGTGCAGGCGTTGCTGCTGCGCGCTGGCGCGCCCGACCTGTTGACGGGTGCGCCGATCGACGCGCAGACGTACTATCTGGACCGTATCGACCTGCGGCACCTCTTTCCTCAGGCCTGGTGCCGCGCCAACGGGGTGGATCCGCTGCGCTGCGATAGCGTGGTGAACCGCACCCCGCTCTCGGCCGCGACGGCGCGGCTGATCGGCGCCCGGCCGCCCAGCGCCTACCTGCCCGCGCTCCAGAAGCGGGCCGGGCTGGCCGAGCGGGCGCTAGACGAGCGCTTGCGGTCCCACCTGGTGGACCCGGACCTGCTGCGCGCGGACAACTTCGCCGTGTTCTTCGCGGTGCGCACCCGGGCGCTGCTGGCGGCGATCGAGCAGGCGATGGGCAAGCCACTGATCTACGATGCCCTCGTTCCCCCGCCCGAAACGCCAGCCGAGTACGAGGACGAGGAAGGCGACGCCGCGTAGCGGCCTTCGCCCGAGGGGCTCAGAGCAGGACGCGGGCGATCACGAGCGGGCCCTCCACCAGCACTTCCACCTGACCCTCCGGCTCGCCGCGCCAGTAGCGCCGGGCCCGCTCGGCCAGCTTTTCCAGCGTGTCGTGCTCGCGAAAGGTGTTGCCGAGTGTGTAGTCCGCGCGGAAGAGGCGGGCGCCGCCAACTGGCAGAACCTCATAGAGGCTGGCCTGGCGCCGGGTGCGGTGATACGCTCGTGCCACCTCCTCGCTCTCCCAGGTGAACAGGCACTGCGCCCGACTCGGCCGGTCGGGGAACTCGGCTACCCGGACCCACTCCAGCGCCATCTCGAGGATGGTCGCCGGCACTTCTGCGGTTGGCAGGGCGACGCACTCCTGGCCAGGCTGCTCGGGCGCTGCCAGCAGCGGCGCCTCCAGCACCCGGCCCCAGTAGCCGCCCGGCGTAACCACCTGGAGCTCGGCCAGCCCGGGCGGGCCGCTCCAGTACAGCCGCGTGGCGCCGGGCAGGTTCAGGCCCTCGCGCGTCTCGCGTGGCTGCGGTGGTCGGACCCTGACTCCCCCCACCATCGTGGTGGGTGTCGGCTCGATCGGCGGCGGACGCAGCGGCGGGAGCGAGCTGGACGAGGCCGGCCCTGCTGCCGGGGCCGGCGCGGCGACGGGAGCTGCTGGTGGGGCCGGCTGAGGAGTAGCCCAGCCGGCGGGCAGCCAGGCCAGGGCCCGCCGGGAGAGGGACACGGCCAGCGCCCCGAGCAGTAGCGCCAGAGCCAGGCTGCCAATGACGTCGCTCGGCCAGTTCAGCGCCGCGGCCACCCGGGCGATCCCCGCCAGCAGCGCCACCAGCAGCAGCGCCGCGCCGAGCCGCCGCTGCTGCCACAGCAGCGGCACGGCCAGCGCGCTCGCCAGCAGCACCTCCGCGCTCGGGAACGACGCGCTCGCCCCGTGCTCCACCAGCGGCTGGAGCTGTAAGGTGACGAACGGGCGGGAGCGGTGTACCACCGCCAGCAGCGCCGCCGCGGTCGCTCCGCCCAGCGCCACCGCGATCAGGGAACCGACGATTCCGCGCCGCCGCGCCGCCCGGCCGGGCGCCGGCCACCACCAGGCCAGCAGCAGCGCCAGCGGCACCAGGAGCACCAGCCACTGCGCTGCCGCTGCCACGACCCGCGCGGCCAGGGCGCTGCCGGCGGCCCACTCGTACAGCGCGCGCACCACATGCGCCTCAATGCTCCCCACGCGAACGCTCCCGGTTGTGTGATCGCCCCTCAGCTCGCGCCAGCGCTGCTCAGTGGCAGAGTCGGACCAGCCGCGACACGCAGTGGCTAATGATAGGTGTTTGGCGGCTGGAGGGGTGAGAGAAGCGCAGGCGCTCTCTCACGCGCGCCTGATACACTCGATGTGCGTGCTTGGGCTCGGCAGCCAACCCCGCAGGGAGTGCCAGGTGGTGGCTGCGCTCCGAACGGAGGGTACCACGCAGCATGATCAGGGCGGCCGCGTTTTCAGACATGATCATGCGCTAGGATGGAACCGACTACCGAGGGAGCGCCGCTTTACGGCGCTCCCGGTTTCCGGAGAGTACGGATCGGATGATGGCGAGCCGCACCGAGGTGGATGACACGGACCGGGGGCCGGTGCTAGTCGTCGATGACGAGAGCACGATCCGGTCGATCCTCTCGGAGTTCCTGGGTCTAGAAGGCTACCCCGTCGCCACGGCGGAGAACGGCGCGGAGGCACTTCATCTCATCGATTCGGTCCGGCCATCGGTCGTCCTGCTAGATATGCGCATGCCCGTGCTGGATGGCTGGGAGTTCGCGCGCCGGCTCCGACAGCGGCAGGTGCAGGTCCCGATTCTGGTCATGACCGCCGCCAAGGACGCCCGGAAATGGGCCGACGAGATCGGGGCGCAGGGGTGCCTCTCCAAGCCGTTCGAGCTGGAGGACGTGCTGGCCGCGGTCCAGTCCGTGATCGGCGACCCGCCCAACTAGCCGCTCCGGCTACTGCTGTGTCCAGTGCTGTCGCTGTGACCGCAGGACGCTGGCCTGCTCCGAGAACAGGTACGCAACGAGCGCGTCACGGTCGGCCATCGCGAGATTCGCGAACTGGCAGCCGATGCGATAGGGCAGCTCCCGCTCGGGTGAAGCCGGCCCCACCCGCAGCACGGTGGCCTCCAGGGTGCGTGTCTGCTCCCGCAGCCGCAGGGTGATCTGAAGCGTGGAGCCCACGGGCAGGCGTGTCCCCACGTCGCACAGCATCCCGCCAGCGCTCAGGTCCACAATGAGGATCTTCTTGATCTCCAGCGCCTTTTCGGGGTTGCCGCTCGGGCTCACCATCACGGCCCGAATCGGGGGTACGCCCATTCTGAGACGGAAATACTGCCTGCGCTCGTGAGACATCTGTGCTCCTGCCGAATCCTGCGAGCTGTCTCCTCCACCGAATCCGTATCGCCGCGCTGGATCGTGCAGCGGGAGCGAGCGAACCGGCTGGCCTGCGTGCGCCGCTGGGAGGCCATGGTGCCTGAGCCCTCTGCGAGAGATATTCGCCGCCCTGCCGGGATGGAAAAGGGGTGCGCCCACCTCAAGCGATGTGGCTGAGCATCCGACCCGGAGTGGTGGGATGTCGTCAAGGGCTGGCCACGCGGGCTGGCCCCGCCGCGTTGGTGTAACGCCGCCGTCGGCCACAAGATGGTGGGGAGGCGAGTGGGAGGCGCAGACTGATGAACCTCGATATGGTGGCCCGCACGATTCAGCTCGTCCTGGCGCCGGTCGTGATGGTGACCACTGCCGCGCTGATCCTCAATGGGGTGCTCGGCCGCTACTCGGCGGTCAACGATCGGCTGCGGGTGATGGCCCTGGAGCGGCTCGAGCTGCTCCGGACGGCGCCCGGTGATCCGCTCGCCCGGCAGCGGCTGGAGCTGATCGACGCGCAGCTTCCAGAACTGCTTCACCGGCACCGGATCATCCAGCAGGCAGCGTTCGCGGTCTACCTGGCGATGCTGGGATTCGTCGTGACGATGTTTGTCCTTGGGCTCGCGGTTGCCACCGCGGCCGCCGCGGTGGCAACCGCAGCGCTGCTGCTGTTCCTGGCTGGAACCGCGGCCTTGCTGGCTGCGCTCGTGCTCCAGGCGTTCGAGGTGTACCGCTCGCACCATGCGGTGTCGTTCGAGGTGGAGCAGGTGGCAAAGCTGCGGCTCTAGCGCACTGGCGCTGCCGCTGGCTCCGCTGGCTCGGAGGATCGCTCCGCAGGTCGGGCCTCCAGCGCGACGTCCCAGGCGTCGCGGACCTGGTTCTGCACCTCGTCCCAGGTAGAGCGCGTGTTCTGGCTCTCCCAGCCGCAGCGGAGCTCCGGCTCGACCTCTTGCCAGGATCGGCCCCGTTGGCCCCGGTAGGCCGGGCTGTGCGCCGCCTCCCAGCCGTAGGCGATGCTGCCCCACGCCCATGCCAATGGCGGCTCACGTCCCGGCGTAAGAGAATCGCCGCGTTTCGGTAACCTAACTCTTGACCGAGACAAAACGGAGGCGTCATACTCCGCGGACCCTTCTCCTCCTGAGGAGCGACGCGGAGTGCTCGTGACGATGTCTGTAGAGCTGCTAGCGGCCGGAGCCGGGCTGGCTGTGTACGTGGTGACGTTCTTGCTGGGCCGGGAGCTGGCCCGTGGCTTCGCCACCTGGCGAACCAACCGCAGGGACCGGCCTTAGCTCGGCCGAGGCGGGCGGAGATCCCCGCCCTCCCCGCAAGGCAGCTCGAGGCGATCGCAGCGTGAGGGCTGGTGATGCGGCTCCCTCTGGCGGCTCTGGCGTCGCTCATCGTCGGCCTGGCGGCCGGCTGCCAGCCCGTGCTGCCGGAAGGGCCGCGCGCGGCTGACACCCCGGCCGCAGGGCCGAGTGTGTTGGCCTCCGAGGTGAGCGAGACATCGGAGGAGCAGCTCCAGCGCCTGGGGCTGCACGTCGTGGGTCGGCTCGAATCAGACCTCACCCAGGATGGCGTGCCGGAGGAGATCGTCATCGCCGCGGCGGATGCCTGCGCCGCCTGCGACGTCCGCCGGGTGATCGTCTTCCATGCCGGCCGGCCGGTGCTGGATGTGGAAGCGCGCCTGCCGCGGGTTGTGCCGCTCCCCGGACGCTATGGGGTGAGCATCCGCGAGACGATCTCGGCAGCAGATAGTCCGCCCTGCTGCGAGGGCGACCAGGTCGCGCACGTATTCATCTGGGACGGGACGGCATTCGTTCCAGATCGCCGCGACGAGGCGCTGCGGGCGGGACTCACCCGGCAGGTCAACCGCTTCCTGGATCAGCTTGACCCGGCGGAGCGGCGCCAGATCGACGTGCTGGCGCTCGACCGTCTCACTCCGGCCGGCCAGCGGCTCCTGCTGGACTATCAGCAGCGTCTGGCCGCGGTCTGCTCCGCCGATGGCTTTGCGCTGCTGCGCGCCTACCGCCACTGGTGGCAGGGGCGGCTGGTGGGCGGCGAGACGGGACCGGTGCGCGAGCCGCTGCCCCAGCATCTGCTTGATCCGCGCGCTCTGGACCAGTTCGTCTCCCGCAGCCTGATGCGCGAGTAGCGCTGGCGCGGATCCCGTGCTCCAGACCTCGCGCCAGCAGGCGGGCGGCGCAGTTATGATGGCGATACCGCCGGTGGCGTAGCCACTGGCGGGGCAGAACCTGGCCGGCAAGGAGGAGCAGCAATGCAACGGGGTGGAACCATTCTCAACCCTCGGCTGGCAGCAGCCGTCGTCGGCCTGGGACACGGCCAAACGATCGTCGTCTGTGATGCCGGACTGCCGATTCCGGCAGGCGCGCTCATCCTGGACCTGTCGCTGGTGGCTGGCGTGCCCGGCTTCCTCCAGACGTTGGAGGTGCTGGCCGGGACGCTGGCTGTGGAGCAGGTGATCGTGGCGCGGGAGCTCGAGCAGGTCAACGCCGAGATGCAGCGCCGGGTCGCCGCGCTCTGGCCCGGCGTCCCGCTGCGCCAGGTGAGCCACGCCGAGCTCAAGGCCCTCGTCGGCGACGCCCGGCTGGTGGTGCGCACCGGCGAATGCAGCCCCTACGCCAACGCCATCCTGGTCGGCGGCGTCACCTTCTAGCCGAGGCCGCGCCACGCGACCACGGAGCAGCTCATGGCCGCCCGCGTGGCCGGGGTGGTGGGGGCGGGCTATACTCGCCGGGCTGCCCCGGCACGGGGCGCTGGGTTCTGGCGAGCGATGGCCGATTCCATTGTGGTGCTGGCAGGCGGGGTAGGCGCAGCGCGCTTCCTGGAGGGGCTCGTCCAGGTCGTCGCGCCGGAGCGTGTGACCGCGATCGTCAACACCGGGGACGACGCCGAGTTCTGGGGTCTGCACGTCTCGCCAGACCTGGACATCGTCACCTACACCCTGGCCGGGCTGGTGGACCCGGTGCAGGGCTGGGGACTGCGCGGCGATACCTTCGCAGTGCTCGAGCAGATTGGCCGCTACGACCGCGAGACGTGGTTCCGGTTGGGGGACCGCGACCTGGCGCTGGCGATCCATCGCACCGACCTGCTCCGCCGCGGAGTGCCGCTCTCCCAGATCACAGACCAGGCCCGGCGCGCCCTCGGGGTGCGGGTCCGGCTCCTGCCGATGACCGACCAGCCGGTGGCCACCCGGATCCGCACCCCGGACGGCTGGCTGCCGTTCCAGGAGTACTTCGTCAAGCGGCGCCAGCAGGACGAGGTGCTGGAGATTGCGTTCGCGGGTGTGGAGCAGGCGACGCCCGCGCCCGGAGTGATCGAGGCGCTGGAGCAGGCGGGAGCGATCCTGCTGGCGCCGAGCAATCCGCTGGTCAGCCTGGGGCCGATCCTGGCGGTACCCGGCATTCGCGCCGCGTTGCGCGCCGCCTCGGCGCCCAGGGTGGCCGTCAGCCCGATTGTCGGCGGGGCGGCACTGAAAGGGCCGGCGGACCGGATGCTGCGGAGCCTGGGCCACGAGGTGTCACCGGTCGGGGTTGCCCGGCTCTACCAGGACTTTCTGCACTATATGGTGCTGGACGAGCTGGACGTCGTGCTGGTCCCGGGGCTGCGAGCCCTGGGGCTGGAGGTGGTGGTGGCGCCGACGATCATGCGCGGTGCAGGGGAGAAGCGGGAGCTGGCGCGGCGCGTGCTGGCGGCCGCGGGGGTGGTCCGATGAAGCGTACCTGGGCCGTGGTGCCTGTCAAGAGCCGCGAGCGCGCCAAAGAGCGGCTGCGCGAGGCGCTGGCCGCCGAGGAGCGAGCCCTGCTGGTCACCGCGATGCTCGCGGACGTCCTGGCGGCGCTGACCGCTGCGCGCCTGGTTGCGGGTGTGGCGGTGCAGAGCACGGACCACGAGCTCCTGGCGCTGGCGCGCGGCTGGGGCGCCGAGGTGCTGCTCGAGTCGGCGGCGCTGGGCTACCACGCCGCGGCCGACGCCGCCGCCCGCCTGGCCGAAGCGCGGGGCTGGGAGGCGCTGCTGGTCCTGCCAGCCGACGTCCCCCTGCTCACCGCCCGCGATGTGGACGAGCTGATCGCGCTGAACGAGGCGCACCCGCGCGGCGTGGTGCTCTGCCCGGATCGCGCCCAGCGGGGGACCAATGCCTTGCTGCGCCGCCCCCCAGCCTGCATCGCGGCGCAGTTCGGGCCAGACAGCTTGCTCCGCCACCAGCAGGCGGCGCGTGCGGCTGGACTGACCTGCCGCGTCTGGCTGAACCCCAACCTCGCGCTGGACGTGGATACCCCGGATGATCTGCGGCTGGTGCTGGACCGCGGCGGCGGGCCGGCGACCCGGCGGGCGCTGGCGCAGCTCGGGATCGCCGAGCGCTTCCCCCGGCTGGCAGCGAGTGGAGCGGGACGGTGAGCGTGGCGGTCCGTGTTATTCCTGTGCGCAGAATCGGAGAGGTACACCCCGGCACCGACCTCGCCGCCGCGATCTGGACGGCGCTGCGCGATCAGGACGAACGCCTGGAGCCTGGCGATGTGGTCGTCGTCACGCAAAAAGTGGTCTCCAAGGCCGAAGGGCGACTTGTCCGCCTCGCCGACGTCGAGCCCTCGGTCTTCGCTCGCCGGTATGCCCAGCAATGGGGCAAAGATCCCCGCTACGTCGAGATCGTCCTGCGCGAGAGCCGCCGGGTGGTGAAGATGGACCGTGGGGTGCTGGTGACCGAAACCTATCACGGCTTCGTCTGCGCCAACGCCGGTGTGGATGAGTCGAACGTCGATGGCGGCGAGCAGGTGTGCCTGCTCCCGCTCGACCCGGACGCCTCGGCGGCGCGGCTGCGGGCGCAGCTCAGCCGGCTGGCCGGCGTCGAGCTGGCGGTGGTGATCTCGGACACCTTCGGACGCCCCTGGCGCAACGGGCTGGTCAACGTTGCCATTGGCGTCGCCGGCCTGTCCCCCATCCAGAGCTACGTCGGGCAGACCGACCCGTATGGCTACGTGATGCAGGTGAGCGAGATCGCCCTGGCCGATGAGCTGGCCTCCGCCGCGGAGCTGGTGATGGGGAAGATCGACCAGGTGCCGGTCGCGCTCGTGCGCGGCGTCCGCTATCAGGCCGGTCCGGGCAGTGGCCGGGATCTTCTTCGCCCCGCGGAGCGCGACCTGTTCCGCTAGCCGCGCCGCCGCCCCGTGCCGGTTGTAGGAGCATTGTGACGTTCCGGCACGTGGGAGTAACGTCGGCGTAATCGTCACTGCCCTACGCTTCTCTGATGGGCCATCCCACGGCCCATGATGGGGAGTGAGGATGCGACGACGGTGGCGCTGGGCGCGGCTCTGCGCGACGATCGGCGCAGCGCTCGCGCTCGTGGGCCCCAGCTTCGCCGGGGCGCGCGGAGAGGTGACGGAGATCGTGGTGAAGCCGGGCGACACCCTGGAGGGGTTGAGCCGCCGTTACGGCGTCTCGGTGAGCCAGCTCGCCCAGGTGAACGGGATCACGAACCCGGACCTGATTCGGGTTGGCCAGGTGCTCACCATCAGCGGCGCCCCGGCCGACGGCCCGAGCCCGGCGCCCAGCGCAACGCCGGCCACCGCAGACGCGGCGGCATCGGACGTGACTGTGGTGACGGTGAAGCCGGGCGATACGCTCTGGACGATCGCCCGGGCGCATGGGCTGAGTGTAGAGGAGCTGGCGCGCCTCAATCGGCTGCAGAACCCGGATACCCTGGTGGTAGGCGCCCGGCTCACGCTTCCGGCGGCGTCGCCCACGCCCGCGCCGGTGGCGGCGGCAGCGCTCCCCAGCTCCCCGATCGCCGGCCAGCTCGACAGCGCGGCGCTGAAGCATGGGGTGGATGCCACGCTGGTGCGGGCGCTGGCCTGGCACGTCAGCCGCTGGAATCCGGATGCCGGCAGCGAGGACGCGGCGCACGGGGTGATGCAGCTCACCCCGGCGACCCAGCAGTGGGTGCAGACGACCCTCCTGGGCAGGGCGCCCTCGGGCGACCCGGTCGCGGATAACATCGAGGCCGGGGTCACCTACCTGCGCTACCTGCTGGATCGGTTCGGCGACCAGTCGCAGGCGGTGGCGGCGTACCTGCAAGGCCCGGCGAGCGTGCGCTCGCGTGGAGTCAGCCCGGCGACACAGGAGCGGGTGCAGGAGGTGCTGGACCTGGCTCAGCGCCTCAGCGCGGCGGGGACTGTACCCGCGGCCGATCCCACCCCGGCGCCGGCGGCCACTCCCACCCCGTCACCCCAGCCGCCGGCCACCACTCCGGCCTCGGCCCGCGCGGGCCTGCAGGACCAGATCGAGGCGCTGCTCGCCCGCCAGCCCGCCGCGGTGGAGGTCGGCCTGGTTGGCCTCAACCTGGCGACGAACGAGCGGGTCGCTGTCTCCCCAGACGCCGTACTTCCCTCCGCCAGCGTCCTGAAGCTGGGGATTATGGTGACCCTGTACCAGGAGGCGAGTGACGGACACCTGACCTGGACGGACGCCGTGCGCCAGGACCTGAGCCGGATGATCTCGGTGAGCGACAACGACGCGGCGAACCGACTGATGGACCTGGTTGGCGTGGATCGGGTCAACGCCGTGCTCGAGGACTACGGGCTGCGCCACACCCAGCTCCGCAACCACTTCTCCTCCACCCGCAGCCCGGCGCAGCCGGGGGGAAACCTGACCACCGCTGCCGACATGGCGCGCCTGCTGCAGTTGCTTGCTACCGATCGGCTCGTAGACAGCAGGGCGAGTGCGGAGATGCGGGCGCTGCTCAGCACCACGGAGGACTTCAGTAAGCTCGCCCGGGCGCTGCCCCCGGATGTGCGGATCGAGCATAAGAGTGGCTGGTACCCGGGGGTGGCCAACGACGTGGGGATCATCCACGGGCACCGTGGCACCTACGTGCTGGCGGTGATGACGAGCGGCTCGACCAGCGATGAGGCCGGCAATCAGCTCATCGCCGACCTCTCCCGGCTGGTGTACCAGGCCTGGGGAGCGTAGGCGCGCTCCCGCGGGCGGAGGTGGGCTTTCCCGGCGCCGCGGCGTGCCGGCGGCTATACTGCTGCACACAGCGAGCGGAGCCAGGGATGCCGATCTACGAGTATCGCTGCGCCGACTGCGGCCGGCGCGCCAGCCTGTATTACCAGACGTTCTCCGCCGCCGCGGCCGCCGCCCCCGAGTGCCCTCACTGCCGCTCCAGCCGGCTGGACCGCCTGGTGTCGCGCGTGGCGGTGCATCGCAGCGAGGAAAGCCGCCTGGATGATCTGGCCGACCCGAGCAGCCTGGGCGACGTCGACGAGAACGACCCGAAGAGTGTCGCGCGCTGGGCGCGCAAGATGGGCCAGACGTTTGGCGACGAGCTGGGCGACGACTGGCACGAGGTGGTGGACCAGATCGAGTCGGGCGACCTGTCGGGCGAAGAGCCCGAGGGCGCCGGGCCGGCGGCGGGTGACGACCTGGACGCCGAGCTCTAGCGTCGTCGCGGCGCGATCGTGCCGCGAAGGGCCTGGCCGGGGTGCCCGAAGATGGCGGCCGGGCGGGCCATTTGGTCGTCCCTGGTGGCCCGAACAGTCCTTACTGTGGCTAGCAACGTTGCCAGATCATCCTGGTGTACGGCGCACCCGAGTCAGCCGCGATCCAGGGAAGGGTGAAGCGGCGGGCAGAGCATAAGCGCCAGGAGGCAGGCCATGGACGGCACCACGCCCACCCCCGCTGGAACCCGCAAGCCACGCCGCAAGGCCACGCTGAGCGTCCTCTCCCACGAAGAGGCCGACGCGCTGATCGGGCTGAACGAGCGGCTGCAGCTCGAGATCAACGGCTTCACGACCGCCGAGGTCAAGCGGCTGGTCTTCTGGAAGTGGCTGTACCGCACTGGCCGCGTCTCGGAGCGGCGCAGCGCCTGATCGCGAACACTTCGCCCCAGCACCGTTCCGACACCAGTCGCCAGTCAGTAGTGCGGGAGCTTGCGCCCCGCCCGGCCCGATACGGCCAGACACAACGAGGTGCTGTGCGCCTGCGCGGCCGGTCCCCACGCCGTTGCCAACCTCGCACCGGGGCTCAGAGCGGGGTGGCGGGGCGCAAGCTCCCGCACTAGGGACCAGTCGCGCGGAGAGGTGCGCGAACGGAACCAGCCCGGAGGGAAGCGGAGCTCCGCTTCCCTCCGGGCTATCCTCGCCTCAAGCGGTGGCGACCGGGAGCGGGGCCAGGGTGTCCAGCCCGAGGCGCCGCAGTACTTCCGGCTTCGGCCGACCGTGTTCGGTCCAGCCGCGCAGCTCGTAGTACCGCTTCAGCATCGGCTCGAATGGCGGCACCGAGCGCGACTCCATGCCGATGTCGCGGGGCAGCTCCAGGAAGCGCCGCGGCAAGGTGTCCGGCTCGTCGGGCGCGGCGGCGAGCGTGTACATCCGCTTCACGGTGAAGATCCGCTCGCCGATCTCCAGCAACTGCTCCAGCGTCAGGTTCCGGCCAGTGATCAGGTTGTACCACTCGTGCAGGTGGCGCGGCTTAACCCCGCCGAACAGGGTGAACTTGCAGATCTTCAAGCTGTCGTACAGGCCCATCAGGTTCTGGCCGTCCAGCACAAGCTGCGGGGTGCGCTCGGCATCCAGCCGATTCACCGGCTCGGGGTAGCCTAGCTCGGGCAGGCTCACCACGCGCTGGAAGACGTGGCCGAACGACGACAGATGGCAGGCGCCACGGGCGGAAGTGGCGTAGGCGACGGCGTTGGCGTAGTACGCGCGCGGATCGTGCGCCGGAGCGTCCAGCCCTCGGACGTGGACCGCGAACTCCACGCCGCCAATCGCCGCGGCGACGCGCCGGGTGCCCTCGGCGAGCAGGTTGCCGAACTTGCCCTCGCGCATCCCGGCGCGGCGCATCGCCTCCACCAGCGCCGGGCCGTTGCCCCACGTCAGGTCGATCCCGTCGGTGTCGTCCTTGTCGATCAGCCCGCGCTCGTACGCCTCCAGCGCGAAGCCGAGCGTGGCGCCTGCGGAGATGGTGTCCATCCCGAGGCGGTTGCACAGCTCGTTGAGCTTCTGGACTGCCGCCAGGTCGTCGAGCAGGAGGTTGGCCCCGTTGAGCGACATCGTCTCGTACTCGATGCCTGCCTGCTCGATGCCGGCATACGGCCCCTCCTTCACGTGCACCACCCGGCCGCAGCCGATGATGCAGTTGCCGCAGTAGTAGCGGCCGGTCAGGATCGACTCCGCCATCCGGGCGCCGGAGAGGTTCTCTGCGCCCTGCGGGAAGTGGTCGCCGGCCCAGTTCTTCACCGGCCAGTTGCCCATCTTGTCGTGGGTTGGCACACCCCCGGCGGTGCCCAGCTTGCCGAAGCCCTTGGCGGTGCTGACGATGTCCTTGGCCAGGCCCTTGACACTCTTGTCCAGCCCGGCCTTGTCGTAGATCGGGAAGTCCTTGGTCCCACGGACGACGATCGCCTTCAGGTTCTTCGAGCCCATCACCGCGCCCATGCCGGTGCGCCCGGCGGCGCGGCCGTCGGCGCCGTCGTTCATGATCGCCGCGTAGCGCACCAGCCGCTCCCCGGCCGGCCCGATGCAGATGATGCGCGCCTCCTGGCCGCTGCGCCCGACCTGGCCGACCTCCTCGCGGAGCTGGTCGTGGGTCTCGAACGTATCCTTGCCCCAGAGGTGGGAGGCGTCCCGAAATTCGACCTCGTCGTCGTGGATCCAGAGGTAGACCGGGCGATCCGCCTTACCTCGCACGATCAGCAGATCGTAGCCAGCCCGCTTCAGGTCATTCGCCCAGTGTCCGCCGCACTCCGACTCGCCGAACACCCCCGTCAATGGCGAGCGGGCACACACGCCGTACCGATTGGACAGCGGCACCGAGGTGCCGGCGAAGGGGCCAGTGCCGAAGATGAGCGTGTTGTCCGGCCCGAGCGGATCGACCGCGTAGGTGCCCTCCTGGTACAGCAAGTAGGCGCCCAGCCCAGTGCCGCCGATGAAGCGGTTGGCGAGATCAGGGTCCAGATCGCGCACCGTGTGTGTTCGCGCGGCCAGATCAACCTCGAGGATCTTCCCCGCGTAGCCGTACAGAGTCATGGACCGCTCCTTTCATCAGAGCACGCTCGGATCGCGCCAGGCAGAGCGGAGCGCGCTACGGCGTCGAGACGCCAAAGTATACCGTCCACCGCGGCGGTGTCAGGCGGCCGCGGCCGGGGAGGCCGCGGGGCCGACTATAATGCCGCGCCGACACCCCGTGGGAGGCACCGGTGCACTGGGCTGAGATCGCCCTCGCTGCCCTGAAGGCCAGCGGCGTGGACACCCTGGTCTACGTCCCCGACATCATCCTGCACGAGATCCTGCGCCGGGCGGAGACGGACAGCGCGGTGCGCCTGGTGCCCATGCCTCGTGAGGAGGATGGCGTGGGCGTGGTCTGCGGGCTGTACCTGGGCGGCCGGCGCGCGGCGCTGCTGATGCAGAACTCCGGGCTGGGCAACGCTGCCAACGCGCTCGCCTCCCTGGCCGTTCCCTACGAGATTCCGCTGCTGATGCTCATCAGCCAGCGCGGCGGGCTCGGCGAGTGGAACCCGGTGCAGGTCCCGATGCAGCTCGCCGCGCGGCCGCTGTTCGATAGCCTCGGCATCCCGCATTACACCGTGACCGCGCCCGACGACCTGGACCGCGTCATCCGGGGCGCGGCGAAGCTCGCCTACGACACCGGCCGCGGGGTTGCCGTGATCCTGGATAGCCGCCTGACCGGGGGGAATCGCGGATGATCGACCGACAGGCAGCCAACCGCGTGGTGGCCGCGCGCCTCACCCACGAACTGGTGGTGACCGGGCTGGGCAACGCCACCTTCGACCTGTTCCAGGCGGGCGATCGCGCCCGGAACTTCTATACCTGGGGCTCAATGGGCGTCGCGGTCTCCGTCGGTCTCGGCCTGGCGCTGGCCCGGCCGGACGACCGGGTCCTAGTGCTGGAAGGAGATGGGGCGGTGCTGATGGGCCTGAGCGGACTGGTCTCCGTCGGCCGCTTCGCCCCGCCCAACCTGGCGGTGATCATCTGGGACAACCAGCGACTCGGGCTGACCGGCGGGCAGGAGAGCGCCACCGCCGTCAATGCCGACCTGGCGGCCGTCGTGCGCGACCTCGGCTGGGCCTGGAGCGAACGCGTCGAGACACTGGAGGCGTTCCGAGCGACGCTGGATCGGGCGCTCACCCAGCCCGGCCCCTCCCTCGTCGTCGCCCGTGTCGGACAGCAGGCGGGCAGCGCCCGGCCCCCCCGCCGCCCGGCCGCGCTCACCTATCGGTTCCGCCGGGCTATCGGGAGCCTGGCGCCCGAAGAGCAGATGGCCTGGGAGTAGCCGCGCTGCGCCCCCCACCCGCCCCTCTTCGCTCGACGCGCCGGAGAGGGGCGGGTGGGGGGCTGCGATCAGCCCTTCACCGAGCCGGCCAGGATGCCATGGGTGAAGTAGCGCTGGAGCGAGAAGAAGATCACCAGCGGCAGCGCCATCGAGATGAACGCGGCGGCGGTGAGGAGCTGCCAGTCCTGGCCCAGCGAGTTGACCAGGTTGCTGATCGTCACCGGCATGGGGGCGACGCTCGGCTGGCCGCCCAGATACACCAGCGCGACCAGCAGGTCGTTCCACACCCACATGAACTGGAAGATCGCCAGCGAGGCGATGGCCGGGACGGAGACCGGCAGCACCAGGCGGAAGAAGACGGTCCACGTCCCGGCCCCATCCAGGTAGGCCGACTCGAACATCTCCCGGGGTAGCCCGCCGAAGAAGTTCCGCAGCAGGTAGATGGCGAACGGCAGGCCGTAGCCGGTGTGAGCGAGCCAGATCGCCAGGAAGGTGCCGGTGAGGCCCAGGGCGGTGAACAGCCGCAGTACCGGGATGAGGGTGGTCTGGAGCGGGACAACCAGCAGCCCCACCACCGCCAGGAACAGCCAGTTCCGTCCCGGGAAGTCCATCCAGGCGAAGGCGTAGGCGGCGAACGCCGCGATCAGGATCGGCATCACCGTCGCCGGGATGGTGACGAACAGGCTGTTGACGAAGCTCTGCGCCATGTTGTTCGTCGTCAGCACCCGCTGATAGTTCTCCAGCGTGAAGATGAACGGCGGCGTGAACGCCATCCACCAGCCCGTGGTCGAGACGAGCGCCGGCGGGCGGAACGAGGAGATGAGCAGGCCAACGGTGGGGATCATCCAGATCAGGCAGATGATCAGGATCGCCAGGTGCAGCGGCCCGCGCCGCAGCGGACCGTCGCGCTGCGCCTGCTGGAGCGCGGCGGCGCGCCGCCCAGGAATGGCGACGGTGTCCATCAGCGTATCGCCTCCTGTTCCCTGAACCGCTTCAGGTTCAGGAGCATCACCGGGATGATCGCGAGCAGCAGGATCACGGCGATGGCGCTCGCCCGGCCGAAATCACGGGCGTTGAACATCTCCTTGTACATCCGGTTCGCGATCACCTCGGTGTCGAAGTTCCCGTTGGTCATCACGTAGACGATGTCGAACGCCTTGAGCGCGGTAATGATCATCGTCGTGGCCACCACCGCGATCGTCGAGCCGAGCAGCGGGACGATGATCCGCCAGAACACCTGCCACTCGTTCGCCCCATCCACCCGTGCCGCCTCCAGCACCTCCGTCGAGATGCCCTTCAGCCCGGCGGAGAGGATGACCATGCAGAAGCCCGTCCATACCCAGACGGCGGCGACGATGAGCGCCACGTTGTTCCAGGGGGGATTGATGAGCCAGGCCTGCGGCTCGAAGCCCGGGAAGAGGCCGGTGAGCACCGCGTTGACCGTGCCGGTCTGCGGGACGCCCGGGGGCCGGTAGTCGTACATGAACTTCCAGATCACGCCCGCGGCGACAAAGGAGATCGCCATCGGCAGGAAGATGACGGCCTTCGCGGCCGACTCGTAGGAGACGCGGTCGGTGAGCACCGCGATCAGCAGCCCGAACGCGACGGTCAGCAGGGTGAACAGGACCAGCCAGATGGCGTTGTTGCGGAGCGCCATGAGCATGGTCCCATCTGTCAAGACGTAAGCGTAGTTCGCCAACCCAACGAAGTGCTCCGACTGCGCGTCTTGCAGGCTCAAGGCGAGGGTGTTGAGCGTGGGGTAGACGAGGAACACGAGGAGGAACGCGAGCGCGGGCAGCAGCCAGAGCCAGGGTCGCGCCCGGGGCTGCTGCTTGAACGGGATCAGCCGCATCAGGACGCCTTCGACGACGCTGATGTAGGCGACCAGCGCGGCCGGGACGCCGAAGACAACGATCGCAGCGAGCAAGAGTCGATCAGCCATAGCACTCGCTCCGTTGCCCTGCCCTCAGGCCAAACGGAGGGCGGGCGACTATCGCCCGCCCTCCCCAGCATCGAAGGGCGGCGCTGCCGCCCCGGCTCAGTGCTTGTACGCGTCCTGCTGGACCTTGTCCAGGTTCGCCAGGATAGAGTCGAGGTTGTTCGGGCTCTGGACGTAATCCAGGATCGCTTTCCAGAAGGCGTTGTTCATCGCCTCGGGCATCAGGTCCGAGGCATCGAAGCGGACGATCTTCGCCGAGGTCAGCGTTTGCGCCAGCTCCTTGGAGATCGGGTCCGGGTAGGCGTCCAGAGACACCTGCTTGTTCGGGGAGATCGCCCCACCCCGCTTGACCCAGATCGTCTGCGCCTCAGGCGTGGTCAGGTACTTGATCAGCGCCCGCGCCTGCGGCGTGTCCTTGAACATGCCGAACAGATCCCCCGCCGCCTCGATCGATCCGCTGTACTGCGGATCGATGTCCGGGAAGGGGAAGAAGTTGAAGTCGTCCACCGGCTTCAGGTTCGGATTGGCCTTCACGAAGAAGTCGGTGATGAAGCTGCCCTGGTGCATCATGTAGCAGCGCGGCGGGCTGGTGAACAGGACGTTGCCCGCGTCCTGGAAGTTGGTCGCCAGCATTCCCTGGCGGCCGCCGAAGACCATCTTGTCGTTGGCGACGATCTGTCCCCAGGTCTGCCAGGCCTGCTTGACCTCGGGCGAGGTCCAGGCGATCTTGCCCTGCCACCACTGGTCGTACTTGTCGGGCCCCGCCTGGCGCAGGAAGATGTCCTCCAGCCAGTCGGTGCCGGGCCAGCCGCTGGCCGCGCCGCTGGCCAGCCCGATGCACCAAGGCGCGGTGCCCGAGTTGGCGATCTTCTCGGACAGCGCCATCAGGTCATTCCAGTTCTTAGGCGGAGTGCCGCCGCTGACCTTGGAGAACTCTTTCGGGTTGTACCAGATGGACCCCTTGACGGCGGCTTTGATGAAGATTCCCACCGGCTTGCCGTCTACCGTGCCCAGCGTGATCCAATCCTCAGAGTACTGCTGGCGCATGGCGTTCATGTCGAGCACCTGGCTCAGGTCGATCAGCTTGCCCGCGCGGGCGAACTCGGCCATCTGCCCGGGGCCGGGCAGCCCGGCCACGTCCGGGGGATTGCCGCCCTGCACCCGGGTGGTCAGGATCGCGTTCAGGTCGCGCGTGCCCTCGTATTGCACCGTGACGCCCGTCTGGTCCTCGAACGGCTTGACCATCGCCAGGAAGCTGTCCTGCTCACTGCCGCCCCAGGTGCCGAGCACCGTGACGGTGCCGCCGATCTTCTCCAGCGGCGCCGAGGGAGCGGCAGGCGCGGCTGCCGCGCTGGTGGCCGCGGGCGTTGCCCCGGCCGCGGCGCCAGTGGTCGCGGCCGGGGTTCTGGCCGCGCTCGGGGTCGCGCCACCAGCCGCTGGGGCGCTGGTGGCGGCGGCGGGCGCGCTCGTCGCTGCCGCGGCCGCCCGGGTCGGTGCGCCGCCCACGGCTGCCCCGGTGGTCGCGGCGGCGCCGGCCGCGGTGGTCGGCGCGGCGGCAGGGCCTGTCGTTCCACCGCCCGCGCAGGCAGACAGCAGCAGCGTGAGGGCGACAAGGGGCGCGGAGAGATGGATTGCGCGTGGCGTACCTGGCATCCTCTTCACTCCTCTCCGATCTGGAGCGCCGATTCGCGGCGCATCGACATGGCGTGTAGCCGATACACGCGAGTGCGGTCTTAATCTGGAGCATACTCCTTGCCAGCCTTGGTGACGAGCGCCGGCCATGATGCGGCAATTTGCGGGCGCGGCGGGACGCTGGCGGGTAGAGTGTCGACGGACGTGGTCGCGCGACGCGTGTAAGGGCCAGACATCTGCGCCGCGACGCCTGGAGTGTATGTGCTCTCTCTGCCTCCCGAGCCTGATCCCGCCGCTGCCATCTCGGTGCGCGGGCTGCGCATGTACTACCGTGTCCACACGCGCCAGCCGGGGCTGCGAGGGGCGCTGCTGTCGTTCGTCCACCGCCACTACCAGGAGGTGCGCGCGGTACACGACGTCTCGTTCGACATCCGGCCCGGTGAACTGGTTGGCTTCCTCGGCCCAAACGGCGCCGGCAAGACGACCACGCTCAAGGTGCTGACGGGCCTGCTGCACCCTACGGCGGGACAGGTGCGGGTGCTGGGCTACGTGCCACAGCGGCGCGAGCCGGCGCTCCAGCGGCAACTAGCCCTGGTGATGGGGCAGAAGAGCCAGCTCTGGTGGGACCTGCCCACGCTAGACTCGCTGCTGGTGTTCAAAGAGATCTACGCCGTGGACGACGCCAGCTTCCGCGACCGGATTGCGGGGCTGGTGGAGCTGCTGGACCTGGGTGAGCTGCTCCGCGTCCCGGTCCGCAAGCTCTCCCTGGGCGAACGGATGAAGTGTGAGCTGGCGGTGTCGCTGCTGCACCGGCCGCGCGTCCTGCTGCTGGACGAGCCGACCATCGGGCTGGACGTGCTGATGCAGAAGCGGGTGCGCGAGTTCGTCCGCGAGTACAACCGCCGCCACGCGGCGACGGTCTTGCTGACCAGCCACTACATGGACGACGTAAAGGAGCTGTGCGAGCGGGTGATCGTCATCAACGGTGGCCGGCTGGTCTACGACGGACCGCTGAGCGCGATCATCCGCCGCTACGCCGATCACAAGCTGCTCGGGGCCGACTTTGCCGCCCCGGTCCCTGTCGCCGCGCTCGCCGAGCTGGGCGAGGTTGTCAGCTATCAGCCGGAGCGCGCGGTGCTGCGCGTCCCGCGCGACGAGGTGCCGGCTCGCGCCGCGGCGTTGCTGGCCCGCTTCCCGGTCGCCGACCTTTCCGTCCAGGAGGCGGAGCTGGAGGACGTCATCCGCGACATGTTCCAGGCTGAGAGACCGTGACGCGGCGCGCCGCTCGCGTTCAGAGCCTTCGTGGTGGAGTGCAGATCGAGCAGCCCCCGCCATCCTGGTGGATCTGCTCTGCATTATGACGGAGCGTCCCGCACCCGCCCCACGCCTGGATGCAGCCCGGGCAGAACAGGACCGGGCGGCACGCGAGAGGAGCTTCGTACCAGGTGTCGTGGTCCCAGGGCTGGAACAAGAGACAGCCATCGCACAGCTTCATCTCGCGCTGGCCCGTGTGGCCAGCGGCCGGTTGCGCGCTCATCGGCACCCGCGATCAGGTATCGGCCTCGGCACTCGCTATGGCCTGTCTCGCCCGAGCAGCCAGGCTGGCCAGCGGCGCACCGACACGCCAGGGGTGACTTGACAGAATGCATGCCTCGTACCAGCGTGAGGCGGGGCCCGTTCGGGTCGGCCAGGGCTAGCGGCCGGTGAAGCGCGGTGGCCGCTTCTCCTTGAAGGCTGCCAGGCCTTCGCGGAAGTCCTCGGTGCGGGCCGCCGCTTCCTGCAAGCCGGCCTCGTAGTCCAGCATCGTCTCCAGGTCGGACGTCAGCCCGCGGTACATCGCGCGCTTGGTGAGCCCGATCGCTGTGGCGGCGCCGCGAGCGAGCTGGCCGGCGAGCTCCTGAGCCTCGGGTAGGACCCGCTCGGCCGGAACCACCCGGTTCACCAGCCCGATCTGGAGCGCCTCCTGCGCGCTCACCGTGCGCGAGGTCCAGGCCAGCTCGAGCGCTCGGCCGATGCCCACCACCTGGGGCAGCAGGTAGGTGCTACCGGAGTCTGGCACCAGTCCGACGCGGGTGAACGCGCAGGTAAACACGGCGGACTCGCCGGCGATACGGATGTCGCAGGCCAGGGCCAGGCTCAGGCCGGCGCCCGCGGCGACGCCGTTGATCGCGGCGATGACCGGCTTCTCCATCGCGCGCAGCCGCAGGATTAGCGGGTTGTAGCTGGTGCGCAGCAGCGATTGCAGCCCGGTCGGCTGGCCCGCCGGCGGGAGGTCCTCCAGCGCCTTCAGGTCCTGGCCGGCACAGAAGGCGCGGCCGGCGCCGGTGATCACCAGGACGCGGGTGGCCGCGTCCCGTTCCGCCTGCTTGAGCGCATCGGCCAGCTCGCGATGGAGTTCCGGGATGAAGGCGTTCAGCGCCTCGGGGCGGTTCAGCGTGATCGTCAGCACGCCGTCCGCAGACGCGGTCTGGATCTGTTCGTAGCCCATCTCTCCCTCGCCGCCGGCCGGACTCAGCGGCCGCGATACTGGGGCCGCCGCTTCTCGACGAATGCCCGCATCCCCTCGTGCGCGTCCTCGCTGGCGAACAGCAGGTAGAACAGCTTGCGCTCGTGCTCCACCCCTTCGGCCACCGTGGTTTCGGCGGCGCGGGTCACCGCCTCCTTCGCCAGCCGTGCCGACAGCCGCGGCTTGGTGGCGATCTCCGCTGCCAGCGCCACTGCCTCGTCCACGATCAGCTCCCGGGGCACCACCCGCGAGACCAGCCCGCGTCGTTGCGCCTCCCAGGCGTCGAGCATCCGGCCGGTGAGCACCAGGTCCATCGCGACGCTCTTGCCGACGGCGTAGGTGAGGCGAGCGGTGCCCCCGGCGCCGGGCATCAGGCCGACGTTGATCTCCGGCTGGCCGAAGCGGGCGCTGTCGGAGGCGACGATCAGGTCGCACAGCATCGCCATCTCGCAGCCGCCGCCAAGCGCGTAGCCGCTCACCGCGGCGATGAGCGGCTTGGCGATCCGCCGCAGCCGGTCCCAGTGCCGGATACGGTTGGCATACACCATATCCACCGCCGACTGCTCGGCCATCTGCTTCAGGTCCGCGCCCGCGGCGAACACCTCCGGCCCGCCGGTCAGGACCAGCGCCCCGATCGCCTCGTCCCGGTCCAGCGTCTCGGCCGCGTCACCCACCGCGCTCATCAGCTCTTCACTGAGCGCATTGAGCTGCCGGGCGCGGTTCATGGTGATGACGCCCACCGCGCCACGGCGCTCGACCTGCACCAGCTCCTCGCTCATCCCTGTCCCCCGTTCCGCGTACCTGTCAGCCCCGATCGCGCAGGTCCACCACCCGCACTGCCTTGCCCTCGCTACGCGGCAGCGAGCGGGGCGGGCGCAGGGTGACGCGCATCCGCACGCCTGTTTCGTCCAGCAGCCGCTGGCGGGCGCGCTCGGCCAGCCCCTGCACTGCGGCAGGTACTGGCTCGGCGTCACTCTGCCAGCCCGGGGCGGCGCTCGCCAGGAACGTCTCCGCCACCTCCACCTGGACCTCCAGCTCGTCCAGCGCCCGCTCGCGCCGCAGCAAGAGCTGGTAGTGGGGCGCCAGCTCCTTCATCCGTAGCAGTACCCGTTCGACTTCGGAGGGGTACAGGTTCACGCCGCGGATGATGAGCATGTCGTCGCAGCGCCCCTTGATGCGCGCCATGCGGCTGCTGGTGCGGCCGCAGCGGCAGGGGGCGCGGGTGAGCGCGGTGACGTCGCCGGTGCGATAGCGGATGGCGGGCAGCGCTTCCTTCGTGAGCGAGGTGAGCACCAGCTCGCCCTCCG
This sequence comes from Pseudomonadota bacterium, assembly GCA_021325655.1. Lineage (GTDB taxonomy): Bacteria > Chloroflexota > UBA6077 > UBA6077 > JAJPGT01 > JAJPGT01. The sequence goes on along the minus strand of JAJPGT010000096.1, from coordinate 136,648 downwards.
CACCTTCTGGGAGCGGCTCGCCGCTGGCCGGGTCGACGATCTCCGGCAGGAAGTGGTCCTCCTGGATGTGCAGTCCGTCCTGCTCCTGGCACTCGGCGGACACCCCGGGGCCGATCACCTCCGAGAGCCCATAAATGTCATAGGCCCGCAGCCCCAGCCCCTGCTCGATTGCCTGGCGCATCCCCTCGGTCCACGGCTCAGCGCCGAACATTCCGCTCTCCAGCCGGAGCTGGCTCGGCTGGATGCCCTGCTCGGCGAGCGCTCCGGCGAGGGTGAGCGCGTAGGAAGGGGTGCAGCCGAGCATCTGGGAGCCGAGGTCGCGCATCATCAGGATCTGCCGGGCGGTGTTCCCGCTCGACATCGGGATCACCCGGCAGCCCAGGAGCTCCCCGCCCATATGGAAGCCGAGCCCGCCGGTGAACAGGCCATAGCCGTAGGCGACGTGGAGCACCGTGCCGGGCCTGGCACCACCCTGCGCCAGGCAGCGGGCCATCACCTCCGACCAGGTGGCCAGGTCCTTGCGGGTGTAGCCGACTACGGTAGGCTTGCCGCGGGTCCCGCTGGAGGCGTGAATCCGCACCACCTGGTCCAGCGGCACCGCGAACAGGCCGGTGGGGTAGTGCTCGCGCAGGTCCGCCTTGGTGGTAAATGGCAGTCGGCGCAGGTCGTCCAGGCTGGCGAGGCGGTCTTCGGTTGCGCCGGCCCGCTCGATCCGCGCCCGGTACACCGGGTTGCCGTGGCGAGCGTGAGCCACGGACCAGCGCAGCCGCTGCAGTTGTAGCGCCTCCAGCTCGGGGCGCGGCATCTGTTCGACGGATGGATTCCAGAACACGGCTCCTCCGACAGCGCCCGGCCAGGGGAGAGGTGAGTACTCGGCGTGGAGGCATCGTAGGGCCAGGACCGCGGAGCGTCAAGCGCGGCGCAGGCGGTAGGGGGCTGGCTGGCGGCGGGCGAGCGAACAGACAGAGAAGGGGCTCGGGTTGCCATCCCGAGCCCCTGCCACGGGTCGAATGGGCTGGGGAGGCCCGCGCGACCCAGCCGGTGCGATCTCGTGTGCGCCCCGCCCCAGCCCCCGGTGCAAGAGCGGGACGCCCGCAAGATCGGCCTGGCCACCTCTCGCCTCCCCGCCAGCAGTGCAGCGCCCACGACACTCTGGCGGGTCGGCGCACAGGTGGCCACTCCACCGCGCAACCAGGGCGAGCAGCGGCGTGTGGCCTGACCGCTCGCTCCATCGTTTCAAGACGCTCCACGGGCGAAGTTTGTTCCACGCCGTTCGCCGGGCCGCGTCGCGAGCGCGGCCCGTGCTACAATTTGCGGGGCAGGCTGTGAGTAGCTCGTTGATTATTCGGCCGTTCAGGCCTACCGACATTGTCGCGCTGTCCGGCCTGCACCAACAGGCAGCCCTCTGCGAGGTCACCTCGCACACGTGGCCCAAGGTGCAGCCGGAGAGCGGGCACCTCTCCAACCTGGGGTTACTCTCCCAGGCGCTTACCCATCCCGTCGACCACCGCCGAACCTGGGTCTGCCAGCAAGGGGGCGAGATCCGCGGGGTGATCGTCGGCCGCGGCCGGGCGGGGGGGCTCGCCTGGGACGTGGAGCACTTGTACGCCAGGGAGAACCGCGACGCCAGCGCGCTGCTGGATTACCTGTGCACGCAGGCGGCGCGGTTCGGAGCCCGGCGTGTCTTTGTCGAGGCGCCCGCCGGGCCGCGTGGTGCCGATGTGATGCGCCGCGCCTGCTGCGAGCGGTATACCTCGGCGACGCTGTTCTATCTACCCGCGCACACGCCGCGCCCGCGCGGCGAGCTCTGCCCGGGCCGGCCGCGGCAGCGGATGGACGGTCATCCGCTGTTCCAGCTCTACAACGCGGCGGTGCCGCCGCGGGTGCGCTCGGCCGAGGCGCTCACCTATGAGGAGTGGGCAGCCCTCTACCGGGGGCGGCGCAAGTGGACGCCCTCGCTCTTCAGCGAGCGGCAGCAGTACGTCTGGGAGGCGGGCGCCTGGCTGGTGGGCTGGGCCGAGGTGACCCACGGGGCTCGCAGCCAGTACCTGGAGCTGCTGGTGCATCCTGAGCACGCACCGCTCGTCGACGCGATGCTGCACTGGGTGCTCGCTCAGCTATCAGAGCGTTCGCCGCTGTATGCCAGCGCCCGCGAGTACCAGCCGGCGGTCGCGGCGGCGCTGGAGCGGGCCGGATTCCGGGCCATCTGCGAGACAGACATCTACGTCAAGCTGCTCGTTGCGCGCGTGCCGCGGCCGGCACTGGCTCCGGCGCACGTCGTTACTACCTGAGAACATTCTGGAATAGGAAGGACGAGAAAGGGCTGGAACGGCCCGAACCGCATGGATCTTCGGCAAGACTCTGTGCCAGTTCGCCTACCCCATCAAGTGATTACTGACGACCTTGAGCTGCTCCTGCAGGTGCTGCCGCCGTCGCTCTCCGAGCCGCTGAGCCGCATGCCGGAGCGGTCGGACCTGCTGGAAGTCGTCATGGACCTGGGCCGCGAGCCCGAGGCCCGCTTCCCGGGCCGCGAGAGCGTCTTGAGCACGCAGGTCATCCGCGAGGTCGACCTCGACTACGTCATCCAGCGCATTGGCACCTTCGGCGACGACAACCGCGCCGGGATCGAGCGGACATTGCACCGCATCTCGTGTATCCGCAACCGCGAGGGACGCATCGTCGGGCTCACCTGCCGCGTTGGCCGCGCCGTGTTCGGCACCATCGCCATCATCCGCGACATCATCGAGTCCGGCCGCAACGTGCTGATGATGGGCAAGCCCGGCGTGGGCAAGACGACGCTGCTGCGCGAGGCGGCGCGGGTGCTCGCGGATGACCTGAAGAAGCGGGTCATCATCGTCGATACCTCCAACGAGATCGGGGGCGACGGCGACATCCCGCACCCGGCCATTGGCCGCGCGCGGCGGATGCAGGTGCCCACCCCGGCGCTCCAGCACCAGGTCATGATCGAGGCAGTGGAAAACCACATGCCGGAAGTGATCGTGATCGACGAGATCGGCACCGAGCTGGAAGCGCTGGCGGCGCGCACGATCGCCGAGCGCGGGGTGCAGCTCATCGCCACCGCGCATGGCAATACCCTTGAGAATCTGATGCTCAACCCCACCCTGTCCGACCTGATCGGTGGGATCCAGACAGTGACGCTGGGCGACGAGGAGGCGCGGCGGCGCGGGACGCAGAAGTCGATCCTGGAGCGAAAGGCGCCTCCCACCTTCGATGTGATCGTGGAGATCCAATCCTGGGTGCGGGTGGCGGTGCACGAGAACGCCGCGGAGGCGGTGGACAGCCTGCTGCGGGGCCAGCCGCGTCCGCCGGTGATCCGCTATCGGGATGAGACGGGTAGTGTGCGCACTGAGACGCCAGCGCCCAGCCGCCCGGCGCTGCACACCCCATCCCGCGAGAGCGCCCCAGCGCTCGCCAGCGGCGACGGGGTGTCGCTGGCTGCCCCGACCCGCCGCGCCCTGCGCGCCACCCCACCGGCGGCTCCTGCCCCTCAGCTCGACAAGCCGATCCGGGTGTATCCGTACGGGATCAATCGCGCTCGGCTAGAGCAGATCGTGCGGGCGCTGCAGCTCCCGGTCTCCGTCACTCTCGAGCCCCGCAACGCGGACGTAGTGCTGACGCTGAAAACCTATTACCGGCGCCGGCCCCAGGCGCTGCGCGATGCCGAAGCGTTCAGCACCCCGATCTATGTCCTGCGCAACTCCTCGCAGGGCCAGCTCCAGGAGGGGTTGCAGCGCGTGGTCCAGATGCTGGACACAAGTCCGCTGTCCGACAGCGCACTGGCGGCCGACGCGCTGCAGGAGACGCAGGAAGCGATCACCCAGGTGCTCGAGACCTCGCGCCCGGTGGAGCTGGCGCCGCAGTCCTCGTACATCCGCCGCTTGCAGCACCAGCTTGCCGAGCAGTACGGGGTGATCTCCCGCAGCTTCGGCAAGGAGCCGCACCGGCGGGTCAAGCTGTTCGCGCCCGAAGCGCCCGAAGAGTGAGCCCGGCGCTGTTCGTCACCTTCGAGGGGCCGGAGGGCGCGGGCAAGTCCACCCAGATCCGTCTGCTCCTGGAACGGCTCCAGGAGCGCGGCCTGGAGGCCCTGGCCGTCCGCGAGCCCGGCGGAACCCCGCTGGGCGAACGGGTCCGCGAGCTGCTGCTCAGCACTCCGGGCCTGGCGTTCGACCCGCGGGCGGAGGTGCTGCTGTTCTGCGCGGCGCGGGCGCAGCTCGTCGCCACGGTGATCCGGCCAGCGCTCGCGGCTGGCCGGATCGTCCTCGCCGACCGCTACGTTGACTCGACCCAGGCCTACCAGGGCGCTGGGCGCGGATTAGATAGGCAGGCGCTGGCCAACGTGCTATCCTTTGCGACCGGCGGGCTTATGCCAGACCTGACGTTCCTGCTCGATCTCCCGACGGAGGTCGGCTTGGCGCGAAAGCGGAGCGGCAGTGCCGAGTGGAATCGTCTGGATCAGGAGTCAGTGGCCTATCATCGGGCGGTGCGGCGCGGCTTCCTGGAGCTGGCCGCGCGCGAGCCAGGGCGCTGGCAGGTGCTGGACGCGCAGCGTCCGGCGGACGACCTCGCTCGCGAGATCCTGGACGCCGTCCTGCAGCGGCTCGCCGCTCGTTCCGAGCGCCCGGGTGATGCCTGAATGAAGCTGGTCATCGCCATCGTGCAATCTGAAGACGCCGGCGATCTGATCGATGGGCTGACGCGGCGCGACTTCCGCAGCACCCGGGTCAAGACGGCAGGCGGGTTCCTGCGCGAAGTGAACGCGACGCTGCTCATCGGCGTCGAGGACGAGCGGGTCGACGAGGTGCTCACGATCATCCGCGAGACCTGCACCACCCGCCGCCAGTACGTCAACCCGCTGCCGCCGGTGATGGAGCCTGGCGAGCTGTACATGCCCTATCCGCTGGAAGTGGAAGTGGGCGGCGCCATCTGCTTCGTCCTGCCCGTCGAGCGGTTCGAGCGCTACTAACGTGGGCTGGCCAGCCCGGGTGCCGCTGTAACGCTGCCCGCGCTCCCACGACGATCTCTCTGACATCTCACCTGGGGGCGCTGATGGGCACTGGAGCATTGGGGGCGCGGCCATTGCATCTGCGCGGAGTCCTACTGCCGGAGGGGGCCAGGCGTGACCTGTTCGTGGTCGACGGCCGACTCACTTTTCAGGCGCCGGAGGACGCCCAGACCGCTCTGAACGGCGGTTACCTGACTCCCGGCCTGGTAGATGCCCACGCCCATCTCGGGCTGGCCAGTCCGGCTCCGCCGCACGCGCCGCCGCGGGAGCGCGCCCGGGCCAGCGCCCGGGCGCAACTGGAGGCCGGCGTCCTGACGATCCGCGAGCCGGGCGGGCCGGACCACGCCTCCGTGGGGCTGGGGCCGGATGAGGACCTGCCGCGTGTCTTTAGCGGTGGCCGGTTCCTGGCGCCGCCCGGCGGCTACTTCCCGGGTCTTGCCCGTGAGGTACGGGACGAGGAGCTGCCGCAGGCTGCCGAGGAGGAGGCGCGGGCCAGCGGCGCCTGGGCCAAGGTGATCGGCGACTTCTTCAGCTCGAATGGCCGGATGCAGTCGAACTTCCGGCCCGCCACGCTTGCCGCCGCGGCGCAGCGGGTGCACGCGCTCGGGGCCAGAATCGCGATCCACGCAACCATTGCCGAGACGATCGACGCCGCGATCGAGGCCGGCTTCGACTCAATCGAGCACGGCTGGGGACTGCGGGACGACCATCTGGCGGCGATGGCGCGACATGGCATCGTGCTGGTGCCGACGCTGACCATCATCCCCGCCGTCGAGGCGATGCTTGGGGCGTTGGAGCTGACGCCGCGAACGGAGGCGATGCTCCGGGCCGCGGCCAGCCGGCACCCGGAGATGACCCGACGCGCCGCCGAGGCTGGGGTGCTGGTGCTGGCGGGAACCGACGCCGGCATGGGGCCACACGGGATGATCCGCGAGGAGATTCGCCGGCTGCTGAGCGCGGGCCTGCCCCAGCCGGACGCGCTGGCGGCCGGCTCGTGGGCAGCGCGCCGCTTCCTGGGGCTGCCCGGCCTGGAGGAAGGCGCTCCGGCCGACCTGGTGGCCTACCCGGACGACCCGCGCGAGGATCCGGAGGTGCTCGCCCGCCCGGCGCTGCGGCTCCTCGCCGGTCGGCTGCTCGGCCCAGAGCGCTGAGGCGCCCCGCCGTCAGCATCACGTCATCGTCTCAGCATGCTCGGAATCGGGCTCCCGGGCCACGCCGTGGGGTACACTACACGAGAAGCTCGCGTGGAGGCGGCGTGCGGCGAGGGTACCAGCGGGTGATCCCAAACCCTGCCGAGCCTCCGTCTCGTGCTCGGCTCCTTCAGACACCGGCGCTCACACCAGCGCCGGTGTCTCTTTGTGCAGGCTGCGCGGGAAGCAACCAGGCTGGGAGGGGTGCGTGACGAAGTACATCTTTGTAAGTGGCGGCGTTGTCTCGTCGGTGGGCAAGGGCATTACCGTCGCCTCGCTCGGCCGCTTGCTGAAGGGCCGCGGCGTCTCGGTCTCCCTGGTCAAGCTCGACCCCTACATCAACGTCGATCCGGGCACCATGTCGCCATATCAGCACGGGGAGGTGTTCGTCACCGACGACGGCGCGGAGACGGACCTGGACCTCGGCCACTACGAGCGGTTCATCGACGCCAACCTCACCCGCACCTCCAACGTCACCACCGGGCAGATCTACTCGGCGGTGATCGGCCGCGAGCGGCGTGGGGACTTCCTCGGCGGAACGATCCAGGTAGTGCCGCACATCACCAACGAGATCAAGGACCGCATCTTCCGCGTTGGCAAGCAGACGGGGGCACAGGTGGTGATCGCCGAGGTGGGTGGCACGGTGGGCGACATCGAATGCCTGCCGTTCCTCGAAGCCGCGCGCCAGATCCATCGCGAGACCGGCCCCGCCGGCACCCTGTTCATCCACGTCACCTGGCTCCCTTACATCGGCGCCACCGGCGAGCTGAAGAGTAAGCCGACCCAGCACTCGGTCAAAGAACTGCGGAGCATCGGGATCAACCCGGACGTCATCGTCCTGCGCTCCGACCACCCGGTCACCGAGGACCTGACTGAGAAGATCGCCCAGTTCTGCGACGTGGATGCGCGCGGCGTCGTTCCGCTGGTTACCGCCGACTCGATCTACGAAGTGCCGCTCATCCTCGACGCCCACGACCTGGACAGCTTCATCATCGAGCGGCTGGAGCTCCAGGCGAGCCAGGGGCCAGACCTGTCCGACTGGCGGGAGCTGGTGACCAGGGTCAAGAGCCTGCGCGAGGAGCTGACGATCGGCGTTGTCGGCAAATACGTCGAGCTCCAGGACGCGTACATCAGCGTCCGCGAGTCGCTCCACCACGCCGCCTGGCACCATGACCGCAAGGTGCGGATCCGGTGGATCGACTCCCAGACGCTGGAGGGCGACGCCGACCTGCGGGTGCTGGAGGATCTGGATGGGATCGTCGTCCCCGGCGGCTTCGGCTACCGCGGCGTCGAGGGGATGATTCGCACCGCCACCTTCGCCCGCGAGCGTGGGGTGCCGTACTTCGGGCTGTGTCTGGGGATGCAGGTGATGGTGATCGAGTTCGCTCGACACGTGCTGGGCTCGGAGGAGCCGAACTCGACCGAGTTCAACCTGTTCAGCCGCTACCCGGTGATCGACCTGCTACCGGAGCAGAAGGACGTGGCGGACAAGGGCGGCACCATGCGGCTGGGCGTCTACCCCTGCCAGCTCATGCCCGGCACGCTGGCGGCCGCGGCCTATGACCAGCAGATCGTCTTCGAGCGGCACCGGCACCGGTTCGAGTTTAACAACGACTTCCGCGAGCTGCTGACGCGCGCCGGACTGCGGGCCAGCGGGCTCTCGCCGGATGGCCGGCTGGTGGAGATCTGCGAGCTGCGCGACCATCCCTGGATGCTGGGAACCCAGTTCCACCCGGAGTTCAAATCGCGCCCGAACCGGCCGCACCCGCTGTTCCGGGACTTCGTTGGCGCCGCCAAGGCCTACCAGCAGCGGCGCACGGGCGCGGAGCGCGCTGTGCCGACGAACGGTGCCTCAGTCCTGGCGTAGCGGCGAGCGACCGATGCGGGTGCTGGTCACCGGCGGCGCCGGGTACATTGGCTCGCACACCGTGCGGGCGCTGCTGGACGCGGGCCACGAGCCGGTGGTGCTGGACAGTCTGGAGCACGGGCACGCCGCAGCGGTGCCGCCCGAGGTCCTGGTGGTCGGGACGGTCGAAGGGGGGCAGGCGCTGCCGCTGCTGTTCGGCCGCTACGGCTTCGACGCGGTGATCCACTTCGCCGGATACATCGAGGCGCGGGAATCGGCGGCCAACCCGGGCAAGTACTACCGCAACAACGTTGCGCACACCCTGGAGCTGCTCGACCGGATGCTCCAGTTCGGCGTTCGCCACCTCGTCTTCTCCTCCTCCGCCGGGGTGTACGGAGTGCCGTCGCGGGTGCCGATTCCCGAGGAGGAGCTGCCGCGCCCGATCAACCCCTACGCGGCGACGAAGGCGATGGTGGAGCGGGTGCTCGCCGACTACCAGGCGGCGCATGGGCTGCGCTCGGTCGCGCTGCGCTACTTCAACGCAGCCGGCGCCCACCCCAGCGGCACTCTGGGCGAGGCGCACCGCGGCGAAAGCCACCTCATCCCGCGGGTGCTGCGGGTGGCGCAGGGGTTGGAGGAGCGGGTCACTGTCTTCGGGACTGACCACCCGACGCCGGACGGCACCTGCATCCGCGACTACATCCACGTCTGTGACCTCGCTCGGGCGCACGTGCTGGCGCTGGAGGCGCTCCGTGCGGGCCAGACGGCGCCGATCTACAACGTGGGCACCGGGCGCGGCTACTCGGTCCACCAGGTTATCGAGACCTGCCAGCGGGTGACCGGCCGAACCATCCCCTGGGAGGCGGTGCCGCGCTTCGCCGGCGACCCCCCTGTACTCGTGGCCGACCCCACCCGCATCCAGGCGGAGCTCGGCTGGCGGCCGGAGCGGCCCGGGCTGCAGGAGATCATCCAGACCGCCTGGCGCTGGCACGCCACCCACCCGAACGGCTACGGAGACTGACCCGAGCGCCCACCCAGCCAGTGGGACGCCTCAGGCACCCGGGTGGGAGCGCGGGGCGCGGGGGAAACGGCGCTAGGGGAGAAAGCCCGGCTTGTCGTTCCAGCCGAGGTTGTCCAGGTCGGCGCGGGTGCCGCTGATCCAGATGTCGGCCCCGCGCACCGTGGTGATGGCGCTGCGCGGGATGTAGTAGCCGTTGTAGATCAGCGTTGTTGGATGGTGCCCCCGCGCTTCTACCTCTAGATAGGGGAAGTCGCTCTCGGGTGGTACGTCCTCCGGGTGGATGTCGGGCAGCCTCAGCACCTCGCCGCGGGTGAGCACCCGCTTCACGGTGCCAAGCGGAACGCCGTTGGCGTCGATTACCTGCATCCCCGTCCGCAGCTCGTTGGGGTCCAGCGTTGCCATGCTCCGTCTGCCTCACAGAAGCGTCTGCTGGGCTAGTGGCAGGCAGTATGCCAGCGGCAGCGGCGAATGCATGGTGCGATCACCCCGCCTGTGGTACACTGCCGCTCGGTGAAAGGAGGTGGTGCCCATTATGAGTAATAGTCATGAGGGCATCCGGGGAGGGATGACCTCCTAGGGCCCATCCGGGCGCTTCCGGCTTCCCAAGCCGGATGCCCTCTCGTCCGCAAGGACAAGCGGAGCCCCTGGCAGTACGCCAGGGGCTCCGCCTTTTGTGTGTTCAGAATTGCTCGCTGTCGCTGCCTGGCCAGCACGAGGGACCGGGGTTACTCGGTGTCCACCGTGACAGCGCGGATGATGAGGCCGGGGTCGAGCGAGTTGGCGGTTTCGAACGAGGTGTCGCGGATGCTGATCCGGGCCAGGCCGCTGGCGGAGAGCGACGGGTCGACTGGGACGGTCAGGCTGTCGATCACCGCGGTTCGGCCGTAGCTGTCTGGGCCGCGATAGACCTCTTTGGTATTCGGGTCGGTGAGCGGCGTGGCCGAATCGGCCAGCAGCCAGCCACGCACGTTGACGCCCGCCACCAGATCGACGCTTTGCTGGCCGCCGCTGCTCCCGCTGAGCACCAGCTCGCCCACCTTCTGGCCGGTGAACTCGCCCGGCTCGCCCTCCAGGTTGATCAGGATGTGCACGGCGGTAGCGTGGCGCGCCTCGCCCGGCACGCTCAGGCTCAGCTCCTCGGGATACCAGCTCAGCGCCGCGTCGCGAGTACGGAAGACGCGGCTGTCCAGACGGTAGTTGACCCCCGCCCACGTTACGCCCCCCGTCGGGACCGCGTTCGTGGGCAGGATGAAGTTAAGCTGGGATACCAGGTCCAGGGGGATCTGCCGCCCAGCCGCGAGCACTGGCGCTGCCTGGCTGAGCAGCAGCGCAGCAAGCGTCAAGGCAGCGACGAGTGCGTTCTGCATGCGGGTGTCACGCTCCCGGGCGCACAAGATAGAGGGAACGGCTGCGCCCGGGCGAGGAAAGGCGGGTCGAGCGCGGCGGGGACGAGCGGGACGCCGCTCCGCGTGGCCAGTGTGCTTCCCTCATGGCTATTCCCGTGAGCGCCCGGCGCGCCGCAGGTGCTCGCGAGCCTCGAACAGCCAGTCGCGTACCTGCTCCGGCGGCGCGCCCACCAGCGAGGCGATCGCCCCCACGCTGAGGCGCTCGCGCTCGCGCAGCTCCAGACAGGTCCGTGCCAGCTCGGGCAGTGTGGCCCAGCCGGGCAGCGGGAGGCGCTGGTCAAGCGGAATGAGCCGAACCGCCTGGCCATCCAGCGCTGGGGCTGAGGCCGGGCACAGGGCGCTGAGGCGAAGCGCGGCCATGGCGGCGAAGAGCCGTCCCCCCCGCGCGGCGCTGCCCTGCTGTGTCGACGGACCGAGGTCCGCGGGCGCTCCCAGACGAGCTCCAGCCTCGCCCGCCGGCGATGCCCACTGCTCGACGGCGCGCGCGCTACGCGCCTTCTGGGATGCCGGCAACGATGCCGCCATAGCCTCCCTCCGAGGTTTCTCGAGCCGCCCCCGAACGTCCCGGTCCGCTGCTCCGTCGCTAGCCTACGTCCCACCACCTTGCCCCAACGTGAGGTCGCGGTGAAATGTTCATGAAGCGGGGATGAAGCCTCTTTTCTCAGGACTCGGGCCCGGGGTCCGGGTACAATTGGGCGCCATGAGCGAGGCGCCCACAGCGCAATCCATCGCGCGGATCCTGGTCGTCGACGACGATCCGAAGATCCAGGCCGTGCTGCGGCGCGGGCTGGGGCTCGAAGGCTACCGGGTCGAGCTCGCCGGCGACGGCCACGAGGCGCTGGCCGCGCTCCAGCGCGCCGACTTCGACCTGATCGTGCTCGACCTCCTGCTGCCCGGCATCGACGGGCTGGAGGTGTGCCGCCGGCTCCGCGAGGTGTCCGATACGCCGGTCTTGATGCTGACGGCGCGTGACACCGTGCCGGACAAGGTGAGCGGATTCGAGAGCGGCGCCGACGATTACCTCGTGAAGCCGTTCGCGCTTGAGGAGCTCCTCGCCCGGGTGCGAGCGCTACTCCGCCGGCGCGCTCCCGCCTCGGGCGCCGGAGAAGAGCTGTCGTTCGCGGACCTGACGCTGAACCCCATCACCCGCGAGGCGCGCCGAGGGGGTAGGCGGCTGGAGCTGACGGCGAAGGAATTCGACCTGCTGGAGTTCTTCTTGCGCCACCCGCGCCACGTGCTCAGCCGCGAGCAGATCTTCCGAGCTGTCTGGAACTCGGATTTCCTGGGGAACTCCAACGTGATCGATGTGTACATCCGTTCGCTGCGCGAGAAGCTGGAGGCGGCCGGCGCGCCCCGGCTGCTGCACACGCTGCGCGGCGTCGGCTACTCCCTCCGCCAGGAGCCATGAGCCCCGCGGCCCGCTGGTCCCTCCGCCTCAGCGGCCGGCCCTGGTTCGCCACCTCGCTGCGCGTCCGCTTCGGGCTGCTCTACGCTGTTCTGCTGGCCGCCACCCTGCTCCTGTTCTCGGCGCTGCTGTACCTGACGCTGCTGAACACCCTGTCCGACCAGGTGGATACACAGCTCGCCCTCCAGGCGCGCCAGACCGAGCGGGCCTTGCACCGGGTCCCAGGCAGCACCCTGCGGCCGGAGGACATCCCGCCCGGCCGTCTGGGCCTACCGGTGCTGGAGGACGCGAGCGCCTCGGGTCTGCTGATCCAGGTGCTGGACGACCGCGGCCGGGTACTCGCCAGCTCGGAGAGCGATGTGCACGCGCCGCTGGCGCCAGCTTACGCGCTGCCGCCCAGCCAGGACGAGATGGCGGAGATCGTTGCACCCGACGGCCAGCCGCTGCGGGTGCTCATCCACCCGATCCTGGTGCAGGGGCGGCCGATCGGATCCGTGCAGGTCGCCGCCTCGCTGCAAGCGATGCGCGCGACGATGGCGAGCGTGCTGCGGCTGCTAGCGCTCGGCGCCGTGCTTGCCCTGGGCCTGGCCGCCGCGGTGGGCTGGTGGCTGGCCGGGCGCGCGCTCCGACCGCTGCAGCAGATCACCTCCACCGCGCTCGGCATTGCCCAGACTGGCCAGACGAACACCCGCCTGGAGGTGCCGTGCCGGGACGACGAGGTGGGGCAGCTCGCCCGCGCTTTCAACGCGATGATCGCTCGCCTGGACGAGGCGGCGCAGCGGCAGCGCGCCTTCCTGGCCGACACCTCCCACGAGCTCCGCACTCCGCTGACCGTGCTGCGGGGCAACCTGGACCTCCTCCGCCGGGATCCGGACCCGCTGGCCCGCGAGGAGTACCTGCGGGACGCGGATGCCGAGGCGCGCCGAATGGCGCGGCTGGTGGACGACCTGCTCCTCCTGGCGCAGTCCGACGCGCGCCAGTCCGTGCATCGAACGCCCCTGGCGCTCGAAGAGGTCGTCCGCGAGGTCTACGAGCAGGCGCTGCTGCTGGCCGAAGGCCCGGAGGTCTCCCTGGAGCTGCGAGCCCACGCACCGGTGCTGGGCGATGCCGACCGGCTGAAGCAACTCCTCTGGAACCTGGTAGATAACGCGCTGCGCCACACGCCTCACCAGGGCCGGGTGACGCTGACGCTCAGCGTCGAGGACCGCTGGGCCGTCATCCGCGTCGCTGATACCGGCGTCGGCATCCCGTCGGACGACCTGCCCCACATCTTCGAGCGCTTCTACAAAGTCGACCGGGCGCGCTCACGCCGCACCGGTGGCACCGGGCTGGGGCTGGCGATCGTACAGTACCTGGCCGCGGCGCACGGCGGCACCGTGGCCGCGGAGAGCACTCTTGGCCAGGGCAGCACCTTCACGGTGCGCCTCCCGCTGGCACCCGAGGCCGAGCCGAGCGATCTACCCGGCGGCCAGATCGCCAGCGCCAGCCCGGCAGGCTCGCGCCCGCGCGCGGCCGACCGCTGAGCGCGGGCGCGGGTCTCGCGGTACTCCGCCTGTGAGGGTGAGCATGGGGAGGAAGACGCTGCCCCGGTGAATCCGCCGTCGCGCAGCGGGCGCCTACGAGCGGTGGGAAGGGGCAGCCTGCTACGATCTCCGGGAGCTCTCGTCGCCCGTGGGCATGCCCGGTGCGCCCTCTGCTGCCAGGCCGGGACTGTCGACCACAAGATGGAGGGATCATGCCCCAGCTCTGTCGTTTCCGACGCGGCCTGTCGACCCCGCGCCTCGGCCTGCTCCAGGACTCGCGGGTGCTGGACCTGTCCGCTGCCTCCGCGAGCGCGCTCACGGACGTAGACGCCGCGCTCCACCTGACGCTGGAGGAGCTGCGCAGCGCGGTGGAGCGCGCCGCGGCCGAGCCCTTGCCCGCTTACGAGCTGGCCGAATCCGGCCTGCGGCTGCTCCCACCGCTGCAGGGGCAGGAGGTGTGGGCGGCGGGGGTGACGTACCTCCGCTCCCGCGAGGCGCGGGTAGAAGAGGCGGCGGAGAAGAGCGTCTACGAGCGGGTGTACGAGGCCGAGCGCCCGGAGATCTTCCTGAAGGGCGGGCTATCGCGCACGGTCGGCCCGAACGAGGCGATCCGCATCCGGGCTGACTCCACCTGGGATGTCCCGGAGCCTGAGCTGGCGCTGGTGCTGAACCGCTGGCTGGAGCTGGTCGGCTTCACTGCCGGCAACGATGTCTCGTCGCGCAGCATCGAGGGGGAGAATCCGCTCTATCTGCCGCAGGCGAAGGTGTGGATGGGGAGCTGCGCGCTCGGCCCGGCGATCCTGCCGGTGTGGGAGCGCGACCCGGCCCGGCCGTTTCGTATTGGCATGCGGATCGTCCGCGCGGGCCAGGAGGTGTACCGCGGCGAGACCTCGACGGAGCGCATGGCTCGCAGCTTCGCGCACCTGATCGAGTACCTCGGCCGGGACAACGTCTTCCCACACGGGGTGATCCTGCTCACTGGGACCGGGCTGGTCCCGCCCTCCGACTTCACTCTGGAGGCCGGCGACGAGGTGGAGATCACGGTCGAGGACGTGGGCACGCTGCGGACTCCGGTCGTCCGCGGGGACGGCGGCTACGCCCTGCGCGCTTCGTCCGTGGGAGCCTGACCACTCCCAGCGGCTGCTAGCTCCCCGGCCGCCCCGCCCTTCTCGCGTCTGCCGCTGACCGGCTATAGTCCTGTCTTCCAGAGCGATCGTTCGCTGCCGCGCCGGCGCGGCGACAGGCTGCGTACAATCACACACTTCCGCCCGCCTCCACGGGCAAATAGCTGTTAGCGCAAGGCTGTTCGCGTACGTCGAGCGAGGGAGGTCGAAGGCGGTGCGTCGGGTCCACGTCAGCCATCTGCGTCCAGCGATGGCGCTGGGCAAGCCGCTCTACGACCGGAACGGCCGCGTGCTGCTCGCGGCCGGCGTCCCGCTCAACGCCCGCTTCATCGAGGCGCTCCAAGCGCGCGGCTATACCTCGGTCTACGTGCGCGACGGGCTCGCCGACGACGTGGCGCCTGCCGACCTGATCAGCGAAGAGGTCCGCATGGTGGCCAGCAGCCACCTCGAGGCGCTGTTCACCATTGTGACGAAGGTGAGCGAGCACGGCGAGCCGCGCAAGCCGAGCAGCTGGCCGGGCGAGACCTGGCGGGTGATCGAAAGCCTCTACCGCGATGTCGAGGACATCCTGGACGAGGTATTCGCGAGCGAGGCGTTCGACGGCATGGCGGCGGTCAAGAGCCACGATAGCTACACCTACGAGCATTCGGTGGAGACTACCGTGGTGGGGGTGATGCTCGGCAAGCGGCTCGGCTTGCAGCGCGAGGACCTGCGCCAGCTCGGGCTGGGCTGTCTGCTGCACGACATCGGCAAGCGCGGCGTCCCCACCGAGGTGCTCAACAAGCCCGGCCCGCTCACCTCCCAGGAGCTCGCGCAGGTGAAAGAGCACCCGCGGATCGGCTTCGAGCTCATCAAGAGTCTGGATCTGGATAGCCCGGTTCCCCAGCACATCGCCTGGCAGCACCATGAGAAACAAGATGGCACGGGCTATCCGCGCGGGCTGCACGGCACGAACCGAGTAGTTCGCTCGATCGCGGACCTGGGTGTCCCGGGGCGGATCATGCTGCTGGCGGAGCTGGCAGCAGTGGCGGACGTCTTCTCCGCGCTCGCCTCCGACCGCCCGTTCCGGCCCGCGCTGCCGCCCGAAGAGGTGGCACGCACGCTGCGGGCGCTGGCCGGCAGCCACCTGAACCGCGAGGTGGTAGACGCGTTCTTTCGCGTGGTCCCGACGTTCCCTATGGGACTGCGAGTGGTGCTGAACGGGGCGCCGTTCGACGGCTGGCGCGGCGTGGTAGTAGCGGTGCACCCGTCGCAGTTGCACCGGCCGGTGGTCCGCCTGCTGCAGGACAGCGCGGGCCGCGAGGTACCCCACGCCGAGATCGACCTCCGGCGCTACCCCGACGTGAGCCTCAGCTCTGAGCGGATCGACTCCGAGGCTGGCAGCGCGCCGCCCCGGACGGTCTGGGATCCGCTCCGCGCCTAGCCGTCCATCAACCTGTCGAGTGCGCTGCCCGGGGCGGCCGGGCTATCTGGATTTTTTCTGGACTCGGGCCGTCTGGGCCTTCTGGCGGGGCTAGAATGGTTCAGCGGCCACAGGCCGTGCGTTCCAAATACGTCTTTACCCCGGGAGGGAACGGTGACCTACGTCATCTTCTCGCCGTGCATCGACACGAAGAACAAGTCCTGCGTGGACGTCTGCCCGGTGAGCTGCATCTACCTGGAGTCGGACGAGCTGGACCGGATGCTCTACATCAACCCGGACGAGTGCATCGAGTGCGGCGCCTGCGAGCCCGAGTGCCCGGTGACCGCGATCGCGCACGATTCCGCGGTTCCCGACAACGAAAAGGAGTTCATCCAGCTCAACGCCCAGTGGTTCGAGGACCCGGACGCGGTCCGCGCCCGGATCAACGAGATCAAGCCGCCGGCGTAGCCAGCGGCCAGGGGGGTAGGGAAGACCGCCCTCTGCCTCGGGGCTGATCGTCGCTCCGCGCCGAGGGCTTACGATCTCCCCGGCGTCACGGCCGGCACCCGTGGCAGGCGGAGCACTCGGGCCCGGAACTGCTGTGCTCGCTCGGGCGAGACGCGAGCGCCGATCCGCACCAGCAGGGAGTTGGCTGGGGAGCCGGCGATGTCCGGCTCAGTGGTGCGCATCTCCTGGAAGCCGACCTGGCCAAACAGACGCTGCAGCAGCGCCCGGTAGGCGAACGGATTCAGCCCCGTCGCCTCCAGGTCCCAGTGCCACCAATAGCCCTCGGCGAGCAGGATCAGATCTTCCATCGCGTCGGGCTGGGCCGCGAAGCGCAGGAGCTGGCGCGCCAGCCCGAGCCGGCGCCAGTCGCGCGCAACCTCCAGCGAGATCTCGAAGACGCCCTCCAGCCCGGCCCACCAGCCTTCCGCCAGGGTGATCGTCACCTGGCCCACCACGACCCCCTCGGGGGTGTGCGCGATGATCAGGTCGACCTCTGACTGCTCGGCCAGGCGACGCAGCAGCTCCATCTCCCGCTCGGCGCTGCGGCAGAACGCCACCAGCCCCGGATCGGGCCGCAGCCGCTCGAGCATGGAGGGGGGACACCAGTCGCGCAGGTGGACCGGGCCGCGGGGCGTCTGGATAGTCTCGACGCGCGGGCTGGGGACCTGGCCGCTGACACGCACCAGCTCGCTGGTGGTGGGTCCGAGCGCCTCGAGCCGCAGCAACGGGAAGCCGCGCAGCAGCGGGGGCGGCAGCGCCAGCCGGCGCACGGTCTCCAGCGTGCGGCGATTCTCGGCCAGGATAGCGTCGTGGCGTGGCAGCGGCGGAAACTCCTCCGGCGGATCCAGCAGCAGCTCCGGGAGCCGCTGGGGCGCCTCGTCTTGCCACTCGGCAATGTAGGCCTCTGGCACGTAGTCTGGCGCCGGGCGGCCGGTCATCGTCAGCCAGACCAGCGCCCAGGAGCGCGGGACGACGCGGTAGAAGTCGTAGCCGCCCCCGCCCAGCGCGATCCAGCGTCCCTGGCAGTGCTCGTGGGCGAGCGCGTGGACCAGCCGGGCCTGCTCGTCGTAGGCGCGCGTCGTCAGCGCCAGATGGGTGAGCGGATCCCAGGTGTGCGTGTCGCAGCCGTGCTGGCTCACGATAACGTCCGGGCGGAAACGCTCAGCCAGCGCCGGGACCAGCGATCGGACCGCGTCGAGCCAGGAGTCGTCCTGCGTGTAGGGCGCCATCGGCACGTTGATCGAATAGCCCCGTCCCAGGCCCGTGCCAAGCTCGTAAACGTCGCCAGTGCCGGGGAACAGGTGCCGGCCGGTCTCATGGAACGACACCGTCATGACCCGCGGGTCGTCATAGAACAGCCACTGCACCCCGTCGCCGTGGTGGCAGTCGAAGTCCAGGTAGAGTACCCGCGCCTCATGCTCGCGCAGCAGCGCGGCGATCGCCACCGCGGGGTCGTTGTAAATGCAGAACCCGGAGGCGCGGTCGCGCAGCGCGTGGTGTAGTCCGCCGGCGGGGTTGAACCCGTGCTGGAGCTCACCGGCCATCACCGCGCGCGCCAGCTCGACCGTCCCGCCGGCGATGAGCGCCGCCGCATGGTGCATCCCGGGAAAGGCCGGGTTGTCGCCCGGCCCGAGGCCGTACTCCAGCGTATCGACACTCCAGCGCCCGCTCGCGTTGGAGAGACGCTTCACCGCGGCGACGTAGTCCGGGGCATGCACGAGCTGGAGCTCCTCATCGGTCGCTTCCCGCGGGGCGAGCAGATCCGCATCCGTGAGCACGCCCAGGGCGCGCAGAAGACTGAGCCCGGTCAGCAGCCGGCGGGGCGTGAGGGGATGCTCGGGGCCGAAGTCGTAGCTCCGCACGGCGTCGGAGTACACCAGTCGCGACGAACAGCCAGGTGATCGATTCACGATGAGGCTCCTTCCAGCTCGGCCACTACGATGCCGCGCCGGGCCAGCTCCGCCACCACTGGCCGCGGATCAATCGTCGCTAATCGCACCACGACCCGCCGCTGCCCGCTCGCATCGGGCGGCTCGGTGATCAGGCTCACCAGCGGCGCCCCGTGCTCAGCGACCACCTGAGTCAGCTCGGCGAGCTGTTCCGTCGGGCGCTCCAGCCGCGCTTCAAGCCGCGAGCTCGGCTCCAGCACCCCGAGCAGCCGCACCAGGACGTGGAACAGGTCGCTGGAGGTCACCAGGCCAACCAGCTCTCCGTCGTCGACCACCGGGAGCGAGCCGATCTTGTTCTGCTCCATCAGCCATGCCGCCTGCTCGATCGGGGTGCGGGAGTCTACCGTGATCGGCGGGTGCATTAGCTCCTCCAGCGTCGTCTCGGGCGCGGCGGGCTGCAGATCGCGATCCGACACGATGCCGACCAGTGCCCCGGCTTCGACGACCGGCAGGTGGCGGAAGCGGCCGCGGCGGAGGAGCGCCAGCGCCTCCTCCACCCGCACGCCCGGGGCGCAGGCGACGACTGGCCGCGTCATGACATCCCGCACCAGCATCTCGGCCTCCCCATCCGGCGAGACCGCCGCCAGGCGCGTCTCGTCCTGCTCCTCACAGCCTACCGGGTTCGTGCATCCGTGGGTAGGGGCACTGCCGATCTTGCGCGGCCCGCCGCGGTGACGGAGCTGTGATGTGATGACGATTGTCGCTCGGTCGACGCTCCAGTATCCTGGCCCTTCCGGGCGGAGGGGCTCTCAGGAGAGGTATGCACCGACCAGGCGTTCGATTCGTGGCCATGGCGCTTACCTGCGCGCTGCTGTTGACATCCGGTGGATCTCCCCTCCGTGTATACGCTGCCCCAAGCACTGCCGACACACATGTGGTGCAGCCCGGCGAGACACTCTCAGGCATCGCGGCGGAGGTTGGCAGCGACGTCCAGACGCTGCTTCGCCTGAACGAGCTGGACAACCCCGACGAGATCCAGGCCGGACAGGTGCTCAAGCTACCTCTGACGCACCGCACCCACGTGGTGCAAGAGGGCGAGACGCTGGCAACGATCGCCGAAGCGGAGGGGGTGGATGCCTCGGCTCTGGCCCAGGCGAACAATCTGGACGATCCGAACCTGCTGCTCGTCGGCGCCAGCCTGGTGATCCCCGGCGGGGGACGGGTGGTGCCGGCAGCGGCTCCGCCAGCCCCGAAGCCGATGCAGGAGCCGCCGCGCGCCGTGTCGCCCACCCCGGCTCCAGCAGTCGAGCAGTCGGCTGCGCCACCGCCGACCGCGGCGCCAGCGCGTCCCCACATCCCGACACGGGGCTACCTCATCCAGCCTGGCGACACCCTGGCCGGTATCGCGGCCCAGTTCCAGACGACGGTGGCGGACCTGCTGGCGGCCAACGGGTTGAGCGACCCGAATCTCCTGATCGTCGGCCAGACGATCCAGGTGCCAGCGCCAGTGCACCAGCACGTGGTCCAGCCGGGCGAGACGCTCGCGGCGATCGCGGCCCAGGAGCACGTCGACCTGGGTACGCTGGTGGATCTGAACGGGATGGTCGACCCGAACGTGCTCAGCGCCGGGCAGGTGCTGCTGGTACCTACCGACTCTCACGCAATCGCCTCCGCGCCCGCACCGAAGCCGACCACCGAGCCGACGCCGGAGCCCACTGCCACCCAGCCGCCCGCGCCGACACCAACGCCGACCCAGCCGCCGGCGACCCCGGCAGCCACGGCGACGCCCACACCGACGTCCAAGCCTGCCAAGCCGGCCGCCAGCCCGACGCCGGCCAGGACCGCGACGCCTTCGCCAACCCCGCGTCCGGCCGTGGCGGGCAAGGCGGTGAAGGGCGATCTGGCCGCGACCGCGCTGAGCCTGCAGGGCGCGCCCTATGTGTGGGGCGGCTCCTCCCCGTCGGCCGGGTTCGATTGTTCCGGCTTTGTCTGGTACGTTGCCCAGCAGGCCGGCCTATCAGTAGGACGTGGGCTGCAGCAGCAATACGACGCCGGCAGCCATCCCAAGCAGAGCAAGCTGAAGCGGGGCGACCTCGTCTTCTTCCAGAATACCTACATGCCCGGCCTGTCGCACGACGGCATCTACCTGGGCGATGGGCAGTTCATCCACGCGGCGGATGAGCAGGATGGGGTAACGATCTCCAATCTGAACGACGACTACTGGTCCGCCCACTGGTATGGGGCGACGCGGTTGTCGAAGTAAGCCGCCTGGCCGCATCGTTCCGGTGTCATGCTGCTCGCCTATACCTCAGGCCACGGCTTCGGGCACTCCGTGCGCACCGCCGCGGTGCTCCAGCGTCTGCTGGAGCAGCGGCCAGACCTGGCGGTGGAGGTGGCCACCACCGCGCCCGCCTGGCTATTCCCGCCCCGGGTGCGCTACCGTCGGCTGCCAACAGACGTCGGGCTCGTCCAGCGCGACGGCCTGGAGCACGACGAGGCGGCCACGCTCCAGGCGGTCAGCGCGTTCCTGGCCGGGCTTGATCAGCAGGCGGACGCCGAAGCGGCGCGGCTGCGCGGGGCCGGGGTACGCCTGGTGCTGGGCGACATCCCGGCGCTGGCGTTCGAAGTAGCAGCGCGGCTGGGCGTGCCCGGGGTGGCGCTCGGCAACTTCTCCTGGGACGACATCTACGCCCCGTTCGTCCCCGCCTGGCCTGGCTTCGGGCCGGTGATCGAGCGGCTCCAGGCGAGCTACGCCAAAGCGGCGCTCCTGCTGCGCCTCCCCTTCCACCTGCCGATGCCGGCGTTCCGACGGCGCGAGGACCTGCCGCTGGTGGCTCGCCATCCCACCCGGCCGCGCGCTGAGACCCGGCGGCTGCTTGGCATCGGCGCGGATACCACGGTGGTCCTGCTCGCCTTCGGCGGCTTCGACGTCCCGAGCCTGGACCTGGCGGCGCTGGAGCGGCTGCCGGAGTTCCTGTTCCTGCGCCCCGTCCCGGCGCCGCGCGGCCGGCTCGCGTCCAACCTGCTGGAGGTGCCGGACCACGGCCTGGTCCCGTTCCCAGACCTGCTCGCCGCGTCCGACGCGGTCGTCACCAAGCCGGGCTACGGGATGGTGGCAGACCTGTTCGCCTGCCGGGTGCCGGCGCTGTTCGCCGAGCGGCCCCGTTTCGCGGAGTACCCGATCCTCGCCGACGCGCTCCAGCGCTACGGCCGGGCGCTGCCGATCTGCCGGGCAGAGCTGGACCGTGGCGCGCTCGGCCCGGCGCTGCACCGGCTGCTGGCGCTCGAGACTCCCTGGGCCGAGCTTCCCCTCGATGGGGCCGAGCGCGCCGCCGCCCGCCTCGTGGCGCTGCTCGCGCAGGCCGAGGGCCAGCCGGTGCGGTAGCCGAGGCGGCCGCTGGCCGCTGCTCCCGCGCTGCTACAATCGCGGCCATGGACGATCTGCATCTGGACACCCTGCTGGCCCACCTGGGCGACCACGAGGACGAGCAGACCCGTGCGCTCGTCCCGCCGATCCACCTGTCGGTCCCGTTCAAGCGGCCGAGCGCCGACGAGCCGGGGCAGTATCGCTACTCGCGGCTCGCCAACCCCACCCGCGCCCTGCTGGAGCGCGCCCTGGAGCTGCTGGAAGGGGGCGGCCGCGCGGTCGCCTTCGGCTCCGGGATGGCCGCCGTCACCGCCACGGCCCAGCTCGTCCCGGCCGGCGCCAGGGTGATTCTGACCAGCGAGGTGTACGGCAACACCCACCGGCTGTACACCACCATCCTGCCCGCACTGCGAATCGAGGCCGAGTTCGTCGACCTGCGCGATCTGGCTGCCCTCGAACGCGCACTGGAGCGGCCGGCGGCGATGGTGTGGGCGGAGTCGCCCACCAACCCCTCCCTGGAGGTGGTGGACCTGCGGGCGATCGCCAAGCTGGCGCACGCGCGCGGGGCGCTGCTCGCGGTGGACAACAGCATCGTCGGACCGTATTGCCAGCGGCCGCTGGAACTGGGTGCCGACCTGGTGGTGGAGAGCACCACCAAGTACCTCAACGGCCACGACGATGTGCTGGGCGGGGCGGTCGTCGCCCGCGACCCGGCGCTCGGGGAACGGCTGGCCTACCTGCAGTACGTCGCCGGCGCCGTCCCCAGCCCGTTCGACTGCTGGCTCCTGCTGCGCGGGATGAAGACGCTGGCTCTGCGAATGGAGCGCCACCAGGACAACGCGCTGCGTGTTGCCCGCTTCCTCCGCCAGCACCCGGCGGTGGCCCGCGTGCGCTACCCGGGCTTGCCGGAGGACCAGAATCACCCGCTCGCCAAGCGCCAGCAGCGCGGCTTCGGCGGCATGGTCTCCTTCGAGACCCATGACGCCCGCACCGCGCGGCACGCCACCGAGCGCACCCGCGTCTTCACGCTCGCCGGCGGCTTCGGTGGTGCCGCCTCGCTGATTGAGTATCCGGCTACCATGAGCCACGCCAGCCAGGTGGGCACTCCGCTAGCGGTGAGCGACTGCCTGGTGCGCCTCTCCGTCGGGATCGAGCACCCGGACGACCTGCTGGCGGATCTCGACCAGGCGCTCCGGCCGGAGTGATTCCCCGGCGCGGCTACTCGTGCCGCAGCGCCTCGATCGGGTCCAGGCGGGAGGCGCGGCGCGCCGGGTAGAAGCCGAAGAAGATCCCCACCAGTGCCGCGAAGCCGAAGGCGATCGCCATCGCCTGCGGGGAGAGCACCGTCGGCCAGCCGGCGAGCGAAGGGATCCAGAGCGCGAGGGCGACCCCGAGGCCGAGGCCGATCAGCCCACCCAGCAGGGAGAGCATCACCGCCTCCACCAGGAATTGCGCCAGGATGTCGCCTGGGCGGGCGCCGATGGCGGTGCGAATCCCGATCTCGCGGGTGCGCTCGGTCACCGACACCAGCATGATGTTCATAATCCCGATCCCGCCGACGACCAGGGAGACCGCCGCCACACCAGCCAGCAGCAGCGTGAGGGTCTGGCTGACGCCCTCGACGGTCTGGATGATGTCGTTGTTGTTGCGGATCGAGAAGTCCGGCTGCTGTCCTGGCCGGATGCGGTGGCGCTGCTCCAGGAGACCGTTGATCTGCTGGAGGGCGGAGTCGAGCTCGTCGGCGCTGCCAACCTGCACGCTGATGGAGTTGAGCGCGGCCGGACCGAATAGCCGCACCTGGCCGGTGCGGAACGGGATCAGCACCACGTCGTCCACGTCAAAGCCAATAGTTGCCCCTTTGGGCTGCAGCACCCCGACCACGGTGAAGGGCACGTTGCGGATGCGGATCACCTGGCCCACCGCGTTGCCATCCGGGAACAGGTTGCGCTGGACCGTCGAGCCGAGCACCGCGACGTTCCGGGCGCTGGTGTTGTCCTGGTCGGAGAAGAAGCTGCCCTGGGCGATCTGCCAGTTCTGGATCTGCTGGTAGTCCGGCGCTACTGCCTGGATGCGGGTCTGCCAGTTCTGGTCTCCCGCCACCACCTGGGCGTTGCCGCTGACGATCGGGCTGAGCCGGACGATGCCGGGGACGTCTTGCTGAATTGCCTGCACGTCGGCGTTCGTGAGCGTACTGACGCTGCCAGCCCCGGTGCGCGCCCCGCCGCTCTGCGCGCTGCCCGGGATAATGGTCAGGACGTTGGTCCCGAGCCCCTGCAGCCGCGCCGACACCTGCGCGCTCGCGCCCTGGCCCAGCGCGACCATGACGATGACCGCGGCGACGCCGATGATGATGCCCAGGGTGGTAAGCACACTGCGCCCTTTGTTCGCCCGCAGCGCCTCCAGCGCGGTGGGAAGGCTCTGGACGAAGCGCACCCCACGGCTCCGGGGCGCCGGGTGCGCCAGCACCGCGAAGAACGCCGCGGTTTCGGGATCGACTGTCGCGATCGGGGGGTGTTCAGGGGTAGTAATCGTGCTCATGCCACCATCTCCTCGGTCTGCGCCAGCTCGGCCAGCGTCGCCGCGGCCGAACGCGGCTGCTCCACGGGCCGGTCGGAGAGCACCAGCCCGTCCTTGAAGACGACAATCCGCGAGCAGTGCGCGGCCACGTCCGGCTCGTGAGTGACGAGCACAATCGTTGCCCCGCTCTGGTTCAGGCGCTGCAGGATCGCCAGAATTTCCAGGCTTGTGCGGCTGTCGAGATTCCCGGTCGGCTCGTCGGCCAGGATCACGCTGGGGCCGTTCACCAGCGCTCGGGCGATCGCCACCCGCTGTTGCTGGCCGCCCGAGAGCTCACTCGGCCGGTGCCGCTCCCGGCCGGCGAGGCCCACCGCCCGCAGCGCCGCCAGCGCGCGCTCGCGCCGGACTCGGCGGGGGATACCAGCGTAGAGCATCGGCAGCATTACATTCCCCAGCGCATCCATGCGCGGGAGCAGATTGAAGCCCTGGAAGATGAAACCAAGCTTGCGATTGCGCAGGTCGGCCAGCGCGTTCTGGCGTAGGCGCGTCACCTCCAGGCCGTCCAGCTCGTAGGTGCCGCTGGTCGGCCGGTCCAGACAGCCGATCAGGTTCATGAAGGTCGACTTCCCCGATCCGGAGGGGCCCATGATGGCGACGAACTCACCGGGCAGCACCTCCAGCGAGACGCCCCGCAGAGCGTGGACCACGTTGGAGCCCAGGTGGTAGTCCTTCCGCAGGTCGGCCACCCGGATGACTGGAGGCAGCGAGCGGCCTACCTTGCGCCCGTCACTTCGGCCGTTTGCCGAGGGGTTAGCCACCGGACCGACCTCCACCGCCACCACCACTCGGGCGACCTCCACCGCCGCCGCCACCGCCGGGCCGCGGCGCCGGACCGAACAGCCCACCCTGAGGTGGCGGACTGGGAGCGGTGCCAGTGCCGACTACGCCTGTCACGACCACCTCGCCGGGCTGCAAGCCTGACAATACGACGGTATTGCGGTCGTCGCTGCTGCCGACGCGAATCTCCACCGGTGTTGGCTGGTTGTCGCGGATGACCAGGACCGGCACCGTGGTCCCTTCCGATGGCTGCGGGGTCGCCCCGGGCTGTGGGGTGGCGCCTGGCTGCGGGGTGGCACCAGCGCGCCGCCCGCCACGGGCGCCTGGCTGGCCGGTTGGCGCCGGCTGAGCCGCGGCGCTCGGGAGCTGCCCCTGCTCCGCCTGGGCTCGGGCGAAGCCGAGCGCGGCGTTGGGGACCAGAGTGGCGTTCTGGTGCTCCTCGACGACGATCTGCACCGTTGCGGTCATGCTGGGGAGCAGGGTCACGTCCGTCGGGTCGATGTTGCAGAGCACGTTGTAGGTGACCACGTTGGACACGACCTGCCCAGCCGGCTGGATGACGGCGACCGAGCCGGTGAACGTCCGGTTGGGATAGGCGTCGACGCTAAAAGTCACCCGCTGGCCGGGCCGCACCCGGCCGATGTCTGCCTCGCTCACCTGAGCGCTCACCTGGAGCGCCGAGACGTCGACCAGGGAGATGAATCCGGCGCTGGTGCTGCTGGTCGAGGTGCTGCTGGTTGTGCTGCTGCTGGTGTTGGTGTTGGTCGGCCCACCGCCGATCCATTGCCCCACCGAGCCGTTGATGTTGGCAACAATCCCCGAGGCGGGAGCGACGAGCGTGGCGGCGTCCAGATTGTTCTGCGCCAGTTGCAGCGCGGCGCGCGCGTTCTCCACCTGGGCGTGGGCGGCGTCGATATCCGGCTGGGTGGGCAGGGCGACCGACTGGGCGTAGGTGGCCTGCGCGGCGTTGAGCGCCGCCTGCGCCTGGTCCACCTGGTTCTGGGCCGACTGTACCGTGCTGGTCGCCTGGGCCTGAGCGTTGCTGAGGTTCGCCTGCGCTGTCTTCAGGCTCGCCTGCGCCTGATCCACCTGGTTCTGCGCGGTGACGACCGCGGCCTGCTGGCGTGCCTGGTCGTTGGATAGCGCCGCCCGAGCGGCCAGCACCGCGTTGAGCGCCTGGTCCACCTGGCTCTTGCTGCCAGCGAGGGTCTGGTCGGCCTGCGCCTGCGCGGTGTCCAGCGCCGCCTGCGCCGTCTTGAGTGCGTTCTGGGCGCTGGTCACCTGCGCCTGGGCCGAGTCGAGCGCCTGCTGGTTCTTGGCCTGGTCGACGTTCAGCGCCGCCTGGGCACTGTTGAGCGCGTTCTGGGCGCTGGTGACGGACGCCTGGGCGCTAGTGATCGCCTGGCTCCCCTGCGCCTGCACCTGGGCGAGCTGCGCCTGAGCGGTTTCGACCCCGACCTTGGCCGCCGCGGTCTGCTTCTTGGCGACGCTGCAGGAGGTCCCGCCGGGGGTGTTGTCACTGCTGCTGCACGCGCTCTTCTCGCTCGCCTTGGCGGTGTTGACGTTTGCCTGCGCCTGCTTGACCTGGCTCTCCGCCACGGCCGTCTGGGCGGAGGCTGTCTGCTCGGCCGCCGCGAGCTGCTTCTGGGCGTCGTTGAGTGTCGCCTGGGCATTCTGCACCGCCACCTGGTCCGCCTGGATCGTCTGTGTCGCCTGCGCCTGGACCGCGGCCAGGTTCGCTTGGGCATCCTTCAGCGCCGCCTGCGCGTTGTCCACCGCCACGCGGTTGCTGGCGACGGTCTGAGCCATCTGGTCGTAGGTGGTGTTGTAGTTCTTGAGCGCCGCCTCGTAGGCGACGCGGGCGTTGTCCACCGCGTTCTGGTCGGCCTGGAGCGCGGCGTCAGCCTGGTTCTGGGCCTCGTCCAGGTTCTTCTGGGCGCCAGCGAGGGTCGTTTGCGCACTCTGGACGTCACTCTGGGAGACGTTCACGCTCTGGCCGGCCGCCTGCTGGCTGGCGGCCAGGCTCTTTTGTGCCGCGTCCAGGTTCGTCCGGGCGGTGTCCACCTGCGCCTGCGCCGCGGCGATCTGCTCCTGCGTCGGCCCGGCCAGCAGCTTCGCCTCGTTGGCCGCCGCGGCGTCCAGGTTCGCTTGCGCCTGGTTCACCTGCGCCTGAAGGTCGCTGGTATCCTGCCGGGCCAGCACCTGGCCGGCGGTCACGTGGTCGCCAACCGCTACGTCCAGCTCCACCAGCCGGCCCGAGTTCTTGAAGGTAAGGGGCAGCGTGTTGGTGCTCACCAGCGGTCCGGTGGCGTTCACCGTCACCACCAGACTCCCCTGGACCACCGGCGCGGTCTGGTAGACCGGCGCCTGGGAGCGGCCGCTGATCAGCCCGCCCACAGTGCTGCTCACCGTGGCGCAGCCCTCGGCCAGCACCAGGATGGCCGCCAGCAGCGGCAGCCAGGCGCGGCGGCGCCAGAGCGCTGCTCGGCAGCGAGGCCGCGGCGGGGAGGGGATCGCGCGGAGCATAACGCGGGCTTTCCTCCAGGCGTGAGAAACTCTCCGTAAACATCTTGCCAGTCTGCGCGGAGCGTGGACGAAGTTTTTATCTTCGGTTAATGTCCGGGGGCCCAATGCCCCAGGTTGCCACGGCGGGCCGGCAGCAGAGGCGCACGCTCAGCGCGGGGCGGCATCCCGAGCTACGACCGGGGCGCCGCTGGAGCCGGCAGCGACGCTGAGCGAGCGCTCGCTGCGCTCCGTCAGGCTGGTCGTCTTTGCCCCGGCCGCGCAGGCCTCCGAGGCAGCCAGCCGGGGCTCTGA
This sequence comes from Pseudomonadota bacterium, assembly GCA_021325655.1. Classification (GTDB taxonomy): domain Bacteria; phylum Chloroflexota; class UBA6077; order UBA6077; family JAJPGT01; genus JAJPGT01. The sequence goes on along the minus strand of JAJPGT010000096.1, from coordinate 108,774 downwards.
CCGGGCGATCCACGTGACCGCCAGCACCGCCAGGCCACACAGCAGCGCCTCGGTCGCCAGCGTCGCCTGGATCCCCAGCCGATCCGCGAGCGCGCCGGTCACCAACCCGCCCAGCGGAGTGCTGCCGAGGAACAGCAGCGTGAACAGGCTCATCACCCGCCCGCGCAGGTGCTCCGGCGTGTGGAGCTGCAGAGTGGTGTTCACCCCGGTCGAGAAGAAGATGCTGGCCAGCCCCAGCACTACCAGCAGCAGCGTGGTGAGCGGATACGAGCCGGAGACCGCGACCGCCAGCTCCAAGGCCGAGAAAGCGGCGGCGGCGAGCAGGATGAGGCGGAGCGACGTGCGTTGTAGACTGGCCACGGCCAGCGCCCCGATGAGCGAGCCGAGCCCCATCGCGGAGGTGAGCGCCCCGAAGCCGAGCGCGTCGGTGTCGAGCGCGTAGCGTGCCAGCAGCGGGAGCACAACGGTGAAGTTGTAGCCAAAGGTGCCGATCACCGCCATCAGAATCATCGGCAGCAGCACCGCCCGGGTGTGCCGAGCGAAGCGCAAGCCGTCGGCGATCTGGCCGAGCAGCCGCCCGCGCGACACGGAGCGCGCCGGGCGCAGCTCTTCCGGCCGCATCAGGAGCAGGCCGGCGAGCACCGCCAGGAAGCTGACGGCGTTGCCCAGAAAGCAGATGCCGATCCCGAAGGTGGCGATCACAAGCCCGCCAAGGGCGGGGCCTACAATGCGGGCGCCGTTGAACAGGGTCGAGTTCAGTCCGACGGCGTTGGGGAGGTCCTCGCGGGCAACCAGCTCGCTAACGAAGGCCTGCCGAGCCGGATTGTCGAAGGCGGTCGTGCAGCCGAGCAGCAGCGCCAGCAGGTAGACGTGCCAGAGCTGCACCTGGCCGGTCACGACCAGCAGCCCCAGGGCGAGAGCCTGGAGCATCGCCGCGCTCTGGGTGAAGGCGATCAGGCGACGCTTCGGAACCCGGTCGACGAGCACCCCGGCGGGCAGCGAGAGCACCAGGACCGGCAGGAACTGCAGCGCCGTGACGGTCCCGAGCGACAGGGGCGAACCGGTCAGGTCGAGCACAAGCCAGCCCTGGGCAACGGTCTGCATCCAGGTGCCGACGAGCGAGATGAGCAGGCCGATCCAGTACAGCCGATAGTTGTAATTGCGGAGGGAGCGGAAGGTGCGCGGAATGTGGGCAGCCAGCCGCGGCATCCAGGTCGAAAGCATGCGGACTCCGAGGAACGGGCCGCGGCAGCTCAGCCACGGCGCGCGTGAAAATACTTCGCATACGAACTTTCTATATATTAAAGTCAGATGAATCACTCTGTCAACTTCCTCGGACGTTTGCTCCGGCGGGCGCATCTGATCGCCTCGCGGCGCTATCGCCGCTACTTGAGCGAGTTCGGCTTCACGCCCGGCGAGGCGCGGCTGCTGATTTCCGTGATCGAGGCGCCGGGCGTGTCCCCCTCGGTGCTGTCCGCCTCGTCCGACACCGACCCGCCGACGGTAACCGGGACCATCGAGCGGCTGATCGCGCGCGGCTACCTGCGCCGCGAGGCCGACCCGCGCGACCGGCGCCGGCTGCTGCTGTACGCCACGCCGGCCGGTGAGGCGCTCCTGCCCCGCATCCAGGCGGCCCGGCGTGCCAGCGAGCAGGAGCTGGAGGCGCTGCTAGGCACCGGCGAGGCGGACCAGCTCCGCGCGATCCTCACCCGCATGCTGGAAGCGGACGCCAGGGCGTCGGCAGCGGTCCGCGATCCGGTGAGCGATCCCGGCGCGCCTGCTTCCTGACGCGGCCACCGGGCTGCTGTGCCGCGCTCGCTCAGCGGACGACGTTGGGGTACAGCCGGGCGCCCAGCGCGATCAGGACGCTGGCGACGGCGAGCAGGATCAGGGCGTCTACGCCCACACCGTAGCTGCTGGCGCCGTCGGCGAGCATCAATGCCCGCAGCCCGTCCACCTCGTACGTGAGCGGGTTCAGCCGGGAGACGACCTGGAGCCAGCCCGGCATGATCCCGATCGGGTAGATGGCGTTGCTGGCGAAGAACAGGGGCATGGTCATCACCTGGCCGATGCCCATGAACCGCTCGCGTGACTTGACGATGCAGGCCACGATCAAGGAGAAGGTGGCGAAGATGGCGGCGCCCAGCACGATCAGCGCCGCCAGGCCGGCCAGCGCCAGCACACTGTGGCTGACTCGGACCCCGAGCAGCAGCGCTAGCAGGTACACGAACACACCCTGGCTCAGCCCCCGAACGCCGGCCCCGAGCGCTTTGCCGGCGACGAGCGCGGCGCGAGGCGTCGGGCTCGCCAGGAGCTTGTGGACGATCCCGAGATCCCGCTCCCAGATGATCGCCATGCCGGAAAAGATGGCGACGAACAGGACGCTCTGGGCCAGGATGCCCGGCGCCAGGAAGTCCAGGTAGCTCTCGCCCCCGGTGGGGATGGCCCGGACGCGGGTGAAGACCTGCCCGAAGATCAGCAGCCAGAGCGCCGGCTGGACCGCTCGGGTCACCAGTTCGGTCGGGTCGTGGCGAATCTTGCGGACCTCGACTTCCGCGATGGTGAAGGTCTTGGCGACGTCGCTGAGGAGCTGGGTGCGCCGGCGCTGCTGCGCCAACGGCGCCGGCAGGCTACCCGAGCCGGTGAACGGTACGGCGGGTTCGTGAAGTTTCACGATAGGTCCCTCCCGAGTCGAGCGCGTCGCCGGTGTAATGGACGAAGACGTCTTCGAGCGTGGCTGCGCCGTTGCCCACCGAGGCGATCAGCGCCGCAGGCGCCGCGTCGACGATGATCCGGCCACGGTGCATGATCGCCACTCGCTCACACAGGCTCTCCGCCTCCTCCATGTAATGCGTGGTCAGGAACACCGTCAGCCGCTGCTCGGCGCGCAGTTGGCGCAGGTGTGCCCACACCGCCTGGCGAGCCACCGGGTCAAGACCGACGGTCGGCTCGTCGAGGATGAGCACCGCCGGCCGGTGCAGCACCGCCTGCGCGATCTCCAGGCGGCGGATCATCCCCCCGGAGTAGGTCCGTACGAGCTGGCCGGCCGCGTCGGCGAGCCCCATGAGCTCCAGCGCCTCGCGGACTCGCCGGCGGCGCTCGACGCGTGGGACGTCGTACAGCCGGGCGAACAGCCGCAGGTTCTCCTCCCCGGTCAGCGTGCCGTCAGCGGACAGCGCCTGCGGGACGTAGCCGATGCAGCGCCGAACCTCCATCGGCTGCCGGACCACGTCGAAGCCAGCCACCGCTGCCCAGCCCGCGGTGGGCGGGAGCAGGGTGGTGAGCATCTTGATGAGCGTCGTCTTCCCCGCGCCGTTCGGCCCAAGCAGCCCGAAGATCTGCCCCGGCTCTACCGCGAGCGTCACCTGGTTTACTGCCAGATAGGCGCCGAAGCGCCGGGACAGCTCAGCCGTTTCGATAATCGACATCTCGCCAGCTCAGGGGCAGGCGTCCGCAGCGGCGGACGGCAGGCAGCGCCGCGGTCTCGCCCCTCCCTCTCCTCCAATCGTTCGCATACGAACTATACTGAGCAACTATAGCAGCAGTGCTGGCGGAGTGGGTCATGGCAGGTTGGTTCTGGCCAGGGCGAGCCGCGCTTGGCGTCGGCGAGCGACGGGCGGGGTGGGCCCGTTCTGCGGGCGTGTTCGTGCTCGTCCTGGCTTTAGCAGCGCTGCCCCGGCTAACCTCGGGCCACACCCTGGTGACCGCGGATGAGCCACGCTGGTTCACGCGCACGATCCAGTTTGGGGCAGCCGTCGCCGCGAGGGACTGGGCCGGCACCTACCAGAGCGGGCACCCGGGTGTCACCGTCCTGTGGCTTGGCGCGCTCGCGACCGGCTTTCAGCCGGTGAGGAGTGCGGAAGACAGCACGCTGCGGACCTTCTCTGAGCCCGTGCGCGCGGAATTCTGGGCCGCGCGGCGCACCCTGGCGCTCGCGGCGAGCGCGCTGCTTGCGCTGGTGGTGCTCCTCGCCGCCCGGGTCGTGGGGATGTGGGCAGCGCTCCTCGGCGGGGTGCTGCTGGCACTTGATCCGTGGTTAGTGGCCCACAGCCGGATCCTGCACCTGGACGGACTGCTCTCGCTCCTGGCCGCGGTCGCGGTGCTGAGCAGTCTGGCGTACTGGCAGTGCCAGGGCGGGAGTGGCTTTCTGGTGCTGAGCGGCGTCGCTGCCGGATTGGCGGTGCTGACGAAATCGTCCGCGCTGGCGTTTCTCCCGCCAGTGCTGCTGCTTCTGGCGACCGGAGGCGCCTGGCCGGCGCGGCCGGGTGGGTGGCGACGCCTGCTGCAGGGTCTGGGGCTGCAAGCGGGGATCGCGAGTGTCACCGCACTCATCGTCTGGCCGGCGCTCTGGGTAGATCCTCTGGGCACAACGCTGCGGGTTCTCCGGTTCGGGCTGGAGACGGGTGGGGTGTCTCACGGACTCGGCAGCTTCTTCCTCGGCCATGAGATCAATGACCCCGGCCCACTGTTCTACCCGGTGGCGCTCGCGTTCCGGTTGAGCCCGCTGGCGCTGCTGGGGCTGGTCGCCTGGGCGCTTCCGCGGCGTGGCTGGCTTGGCCGGATGGACTCCATGCGGGCCACCCGCTGGCTTGCGGCGAGCGCGGTGGTGATCGTCCTGGTCATGGCTGCTGCGCCGAAGAAGCAGGACCGCTACGTCCTGCCCACGGTCCCGCTTGTTAGCGTTGTTGCCGCCACCGGGCTGTGCCGCGCGGTGGCGGCGACGATCTCGCGGGCCGAGCCGCGCTCCCTGGCGGTCGGCGGGCTGGGACTGGCGCAGCTTGCGCTGTGTGCGAGCACACGCCCGGTCTTCTTCAGCGCCTACTCTCCGCTCCTCGGCGGTGGCGCGGTCGCCCAACAGGTGATCCCTGTAGGCTGGGGCGAGGGATTGCGGCCCATCGTCAGGTATCTGAACCAGCGCCTGAGCAGCCCCGGGCAGACTGTTGCCGTGCCAACCACCGTTCGCCTGGCGCTCGAGGCGCAGCTCCGGGCGCGGGTGCGCGAGAATAGCTCGCCGCGCCACGCTGACTACCAGGTGACGTACATCAACGCCGAGCAGCGCGGACATGGCGCCTCCAAAGATGGCCGGCTGGTGCTCACCGTGCGGATCAACGGGGTGGACTACGCCCACCTCTACGACCTGCAGCCGGCTCGGGTGAATGGATAGCACCGCCGGCGCGCCGCGCGGGCTGAGGACTCATCCTGGCCGGCGTCAGCCGCCGCGCTCTCGTGCTGGATCTACTCAGAGCTCGGTACTGATCTGAACCCTATGCCGCTGGAGCTGCTCGATCCCGGGCGCCACCGACGAGATGCTCGCGTGTGCCCGGGCAAGGCGCAGCAGGCCGATCGTGCCAGCGACCGGCGGGCCCAGGCTCAGCGCCTGGGGTCGGGTGCGCCGCTCGCCGAGCAGAAGCACGTCAGGCCCCGCCTCTCGCAGCAGGACGATGGCCTCGGACTCGCCCCGATCCAGGTCGGCGGCAAGCGTCGCCACCGCGTCCAACTGCTGCACTGGCCGCACGGCCAGCCCAGCCTGCTGCGAAGGCCGCGCGGGGCGCCTCGCTGCCCGGCCCGTCTGGGCTGGCTCGCAGCACTTCTCCGCTGGCCCTGCCTCCGCTCGGCAGGGTGAGCGGGGCGTCGCTAGCCGCCGGGCTGGCCGGGCAGCGGGAAGGGGCCGTAGGGCCGGCCGACGAACAGCGCCCCGATGTTCAGCGGTTTGGCGCTGGTCTTGACGGCCACGTTGGTGCGAACGGCGTAGACCCCCCGGATGGAGGGGACGGGCGCCGGTGCCTGGCCGCTCGGTGCAGCCGGCGCGAGCTTGGCGCCGGGGGGCAATGTCGCGGCGACAGTGTAGTAGGTGTTGAGCGGCACGCCCTCGATCATGAACCAGCCATCCTCGTCGGTCGTTGCCGATAGGGACGTCCCTTGCACTGCGACGAGTGCCCCCTGGACCGGGACAGGCCAGGCCCAGGCGATGGCGGCAGGCGAGCAGGTATCGCAGAGCGGCGCCCGGGGTCCGTTCGGCTGTGCCGTGCCGGGCTGGGGGGCGTTTGGCGGTGCGGGGGGCGGCAGCTCACCGCTTGGATCGATATCGCCTGGCGCCGGCTGGTTTGGGGCTGTTGGCTCGGGCGCGGGCTGCGCTGGCGTCGCCGGGCCGGGCGCCGGCTGCCCGGGGACGGCAGAGCCATACGGCGCTGGGGCGCCCCAGTAGACCCAGCCGGCGATCGTCCCGGTCTCCTCCGCGCGCGTCTCCTGTGTCCAGGCTGCTCCGTTGCTCCAGAGCACGCCGAGTGTCAGCAGCGCCCCCACCAGGCCACTTGCCAGCAAGGAAATTCCGCGCATCCCCGCACCTCCCACACTGGTATCAACGTGCCGGGCGAGGTATGGTGACAATTTCCACGTGGCGTGGCTCCGGATGGCGCTGATATAATCGCTGGCAACGAGTGCACGGATGTTGTGGCGCCGTGGCGCCCTATGCAGCGAGGAGGACGTAAGGCATGCCCTTGACCACCGAGGCCAAGGGGGGGATCATCAGCCAGTACGCGCGCGACGCGCAGGACACCGGATCTCCCGAGGTTCAGGTCGCGCTCCTGACCGAGCGCATCAACCGCCTGAGCGAGCACCTGCAGGTGCACAAGCATGATCACCACTCTCGCCGCGGCCTCCTGATGATGGTTGGTCGCCGGCGCCGGCTGTTGAACTATCTGAGCCGTCAGGACGCCGAGCGGTACCAGCGCCTCATCCAGCGGCTGGGGCTGCGCCGCTAAGCCACGCTGTCAGACACCCTGCTCCGCGGGGTGTCTCTGTTTTTGCGAGGCGTTGTCATTAGGTGGCCGTGCTATCCCTCGCCTCGCCGTTGTGTTGGCTCGCTCTAGCTCATTCGAGCGAGCGTTGTGCTACCCGTTGATAGGGGAGTTGGCATGGTACATCGTGTTTCTACGGAGATCGCCGGCAGGACCCTGACCCTGGAGACCGGGCGGCTGGCCGGCCTGGCCAATGGCGCCGTGCTGGTGCAATACGGCGAGACGGTCGTCCTCACCACCGTCGCCACCTCGCTGGAGCCACGCGAGGGCATCGACTTCTTTCCGCTCCAGGTCGAGTTCGAAGAGAAGATGTACGCCGCCGGGAAGATCCCGGGTGGGTTCATCAAGCGGGAGAGCCGCCCCTCCGAGAACGCCATCCTCGCCGCGCGACTGACGGATCGGCCGATCCGGCCGCTGTTCAACAAGGACTATCGCAACGACGTCCAGGTGATCTCCACCGTCCTGTCCGCCGACCAGAAGAACGACCCGGCGACGTTGAGCATCATTGGCGCCTCCGCCGCGCTCAGCATCTCCGATCTCCCCTGGAACGGCCCCATCGGCGCGGTGAAGCTGGGGGTGATCCAGGACGAGGTGGTGGTCAACCCGACGCTGCCGGAGCTCGCGTACAGCGACATGGACCTGACGCTGGCGGCCACCGCCGACGCCATCTTGATGGTAGAGGCCGGGATCAAGGAGCTGCCCGAGGACAAGGTCCTGGAAGCGCTGGAAGTCGGCCACAAGGCGATCCTGCCGATCATCGACCTCATCAACGAGCTGGTCGCCAGAGCCGGCAAGCCGAAGCGCGAGGTGCCGGCCCGCGAGGTCAGCCCGGAGCTCCGCCAGGAGGTAGAGCAGTTCCTCGGCAACCGCCTGGAGGCGGTGCTGTACAACCCGGACAAGGCCGGCCGGGAGGACGCCACCCGCGAACTGCGCAAGGAAGTGGTGGACCACTTTGCCGAGCGGTTCGATCCAAAGGACGTCGCCCAGGTTTTCGACAAGCTGGAGAAGGAGCTGGTCCGCCGCAACATCCTGGAGCATGGGCGGCGCCCCGACGGCCGCAAGAACGACGAGATCCGCCCCATCTCGATCGAGGTCGGCGTGCTGCCACGCACCCACGGCTCCGGCCTGTTCACCCGCGGCCAGACCCAGGTGCTGACTGTCTGCACCCTGGGCACCACCCAGGATGAGCAGTTGCTGGACTCGATCGGGATCGAGGAGTCCAAGCGCTACATCCACCACTACAACTTCCCGCCCTACAGCGTGGGCGAGGCGCGGCCGCTGCGCGGCCCCAGCCGCCGCGACATCGGCCATGGAGCGCTGGCCGAGCGAGCGCTGCTGGCGGTGATCCCGGAGAAGGACGAGTTCCCCTACACCATTCGGCTGGTGAGCGAGGTGCTCTCCAGCAATGGTTCCACCTCGATGGCCTCGACCTGTGGCTCGACCCTGGCGCTAATGGACGCGGGGTGCCGATCAAGGCGCCGGTTGCCGGCATCGCGATGGGCCTGGTGACGCCGCCGGAGGGCGGGCTGGACCGCTACGCGATCCTGACCGACATTCAGGGCGTGGAGGACGCGCTGGGCGACATGGACTTCAAGGTCGCCGGCACCGCCAAGGGCATCACCGCGCTCCAGATGGATATCAAGATCCACGGGCTCACCCGGCAGATCATGCAGGAGGCGCTGGCGCAGGCGCGCGAGGCCCGCCTGTTCATCCTCGAAAAGATGGCCGCGGTGCTCAAGGAGAGCCGCCCGCAGCTCTCGCCCTACGCGCCCCGGCTGCACCGGATGAAGATCAACCCGGACCGCATCCGCGACGTGATCGGCCCCGGCGGCAAGACCATCCGCCGGATCACCGAGGAGACGAAGACGACGATCGATATCGAGGACGATGGGACCGTCATCATCGGCTCCACCGACGCCGCCGGCTTGCAGCGGGCGATCGAGATCATCAATGGTCTGACCCGCGACGTCGAGGTGGGCGGCGTCTACACCGGCAGGGTGACCCGAATCATGGCGTTCGGCGCCTTCGTCGAGATCCTGCCGGGCAAGGAGGGGCTGATCCATATCTCCGAGTTGGCCGACCACCGGGTCGGCAAAGTCGAGGATGTGGTGAACGTTGGCGATGAGGTGAAGGTGCTCGTCACCGAGATCGACCGCCAGGGCCGTATCAACCTCTCGCGCCGAGCGCTGCTGGAGGCCGCGACGCCTGCCGAGGACGAGCTGGAGGAGTTCGGCGAGGACGGCGAGGAGTTCGAGACCGAGGAGTTCGAAGAGGAGCCGCAGCCAACCACCCCGGTTGTCTCGCGCCCCCCGCGGCGCGGTGGCGGCCAGGCCGGCGGCCGACCGCCTCGGCGTGAGGGCTTTGGTGGCAATGGCGGTGGCTTCTCCCGAGGTGGCGAGGGCGGCTTCAGTAACCGTGGCGGACGGCGCGAGGGCGGCTTCTCGCGCGGCGGCGGCGACGGCGGCTTCGGCCGCGGTGGCCAGGGCGGCCCGCGGCGTGAAGGGCCCGGTGGCCGTGGCGGCGGCCAGGGCGGTCCGCGCCGCGAAGGGCCTGGAGGCCCAGGGGGCGGCCCGAGCGGGCAGGGTGGCGGCCGGGGTCCGCGCGGCCCACGCCGCGAAGGCCCGGGCGGTGGCGGGCCGCGGCGGCCGCCGCGCGAGCCGTTCAGCCCGCGCTGGTAGCCTGCCCGCGTTCAGCTCGAAGGCGCCCCGGAGCCGCAGCCCGGCTCCGGGGCGCCGTTTTCGTGCCGCGCCGTTCTACCGCGGCTGGAAGCTGGCCAGCATGTCCTTGAAGTCCGCCAGCCCGGAATCGCTGGCCCGCTCGGCGGTCTGGAGCGACAGGGCCCAGCCGCGGCTCCTGAGCACGAAAAACACCTGGTGGACGCGGGAGAACAGGCTCTGGTTATCCGGCCGCCGATTCAGGTACGTCACCAGCGTCGCCCGGCTGCTATCCACCGGGACGCTGCCTACCACGTTGATCTGTGCTCCGACCGCTTGCAGCCCGGCGATCTGGGTCCGAAAGAACGTGGGCGTGTCGACCACCGTGGCCGGCAAGGGCTGGGCGATGACGGTGACCGTGGTTGGGAAGCCGTCCACGGTGGGGCCGGTGAAGAGATCGGCGGTGATCGAGCCTATCTTGCCCGCGCCCGGCCCGGCGGTCCACCCTTTGGGGACGACGACGTCGTACTCGTAGAGCTGGGAGTGGAACGACTCGCCCGGTCCGGCAGCGGGGGGCACCGTGGGTGTCGGGGTCGGGCCGAGCGTCGGCTCTGGCGTGAGCGTCCCCACCGACGCCAGGGTGGGCAGCGTGACGGGCAGAGGGGTTGGCGTGGGCGTGGGCGGCGGAGCCGGCGGCGGGCCGCCGCCCACGCAGCCGGCCAGTAGCAGAGTGGCGGCGCCGAGCAGTCCGGCTCGCCAGGCGTGCCCTGCCGCCGTTCCCAGCACCCTCCGCTCCGCCAACCTCCGTCTCTCCAGCCAGCAGCCCGCCGGCAGTCGGAGTGTAGCCGAGACCCTCCCCACCCGCCACCACGTCATCAGACCGGCCGCGCAGCCGGGAGCTGCTAGGGGATGGAGAGGCGCTTGGAGGCTGGCGGGGTGCTGGAGTGGTCCGGCCCATGGCGCGTATCCCGGCTGTATACTGTGGCTGCTGTGGATCCGCGTGCCGAAGTGGCCGCCGGCCCGCGGCTGGACGCTGGCAGCACGCGACTCGGAGGGAGCGATGGCCACGCCGATCAAAGTCGTGGTCGCCGGGGCGCTCGGCCGGGTGGGCCGCGAGATGATGTATGGCCTGTCCGCCGATCCAGACGTGGATCTCGTCGGCGGCGCCGATCCCGTCGCGGCAGAGGACTACTTCGACCTGCCCGGTGGCGGCGGGCTGGTCCCGCTCGCGCGCAGCGTCGAGGCGCTGTTCTCGCGGGTTCGGCCGCGGGTCATGGTCGACTTCACCACCGCCGAAGCGGCGCTGGCAAACGCCCGGGCAGCGATCCGGGCCGGTGTCTCGCCGGTGATCGGTACCACCGGGCTGTCGCCCGCCAACATCGAGGAGATCGGGCGCCTGGCGCACGAGGCGCAGTTGGGCGCGGTGATTGCCCCGAACTTCGCGATCGGGGCGAACCTGATGATGTACTTTGCCCGCATCGCCAGCCGCTACCTGTCGGCAGCAGAGATCATCGAGCTGCATCATGCCGGCAAGGCTGACGCGCCCTCCGGCACCGCGTACTCCACGGCGAAGATGATGCGCGAGGCGCGCGGCGAGCCGTTCGACCGCCAGGAGACCAAGAAGCTGACGCTGGACGACGTGCGCGGCGGCGACGTCGACGGCATCCGCATCCACAGCGTCCGGCTGCCGGGGCTGGTGGCGCACCAGGAGGTCATCTTTGGCGGGCAGGGCCAGACGCTCATCATTCGCCACGACAGCTACGGGCGCGACTCGTTTGTCCCCGGGGTGCTGCTGGCAGTGAAAGAGGTCGTCAATCGCAGTGAGCTGGTCTACGGCTTGGACAAGATCATGGGCCTGGGAGACGGATAGAGCGTGGCGGGGTTGAACGTTGCCCTGGTGGGTGCGACCGGGCTGGTGGGCCGCCTGACCTTGAGCATCCTGGAAGCGCGCGATTTCCCCGTTGGGCGGCTGCGGCTGTTCGCCTCGCCCCGCTCGGCCGGCAAGCGCCTGCGCTTCCAGGGAGACGAGGTGCCGATTGAAGCCATAGGCGATGACGCCTTCGAGGGCTGCGATCTGGTCTTCCTCTCGGTCGAGACCCCGCTCGCCCGCCAGCTTGCGCCGCGCGCGGTGGCCGCCGGGGCAGTGGTGATCGACGACTCCAGCGCGCACCGGCTGGAGCCGGACGTACCGCTGGTCGTCCCGGAGGTCAACGCGGCCGACCTGGCCCGGCATCGCGGGATCATCGCCGGGCCGAACTGTTCCACCGCCCAGCTCGTGGTCGCGCTCAACCCGCTGCACCGAGTCAACCCGATCCAGCGGGTCATCGTGGACACCTACCAGGCGGTGTCGGGGACGGGCCAGGCGGCGCTGGAGGAGCTGCGGGTGCAGGAGCGCCAGGTGCAGCAGGGCGAGCCGCCGACGGCGCGTGTCTACCCGCACCCGATCGTCCAGAACCTGTTCCCGCACGTCGACAGCTTCCGCGACGATGGCTACACCAGGGAAGAGTGGAAGATGGTGCAGGAGACGCGGAAGATCCTGCACCGGCCGGAGCTGCGGATGTCGGCGACGTGCGTCCGTGTTCCGGTCCCGATCGGCCACTCGGAGGCGGTGCACGTGGAGTTGGAGCGGGCGATGTCGCCCGAGGAGGCGCGGGAGCTGCTCGCCCAGGCGCCGGGGGTGCGGGTGGTGGACGACCCGACCCATAACGTCTACCCCATGCCGAAGGACGCCGCCGGCCGTGACGAGGTGCTGGTTGGCCGTATCCGCGCCGACCAGTCGCACCCACGCGGGCTCGCCTTCTGGGTGGTGGGCGATAATCTGCGCAAGGGCGCGGCGCTCAACGCGGTGCAGATCGCCGAAGCGCTGCTCCCGAGCCTTGGATCTCGCGCCCTGACTGTCGGCGCGCAGGCCTCGTGACACACTGGGAGCACGCCCGGGCGCTGCCCGGATGCTGGTAGCTGGGGAGGAGAAGGTGGCGGAGTTTGGACGTGTGCTCACCGCGATGGTGACCCCATTCGACGGACGGGGCGAGGTGGACTACCCCCAGGCTCGTCGGCTGGCCCGGGCGCTGCTCGACTCGGGCAGCGAGGGACTGGTGCTGGCCGGGACAACCGGTGAGTCGCCGACACTGACCCACGATGAGAAGCTGCGGCTGTTCCAGGAGGTCCGCGAGGAGGTGGGCGGCCGGGCGCCGATTATCGCTGGCACCTGCAACTACAGCACCCGCGAGAGCATCGAGCTGAGCCGAGAGGCGGCGCGCATTGGGGTCGACGGGATTCTGGGCACCGTGCCCTACTACAACAAGCCGCCCCAGGAGGGGCTCTACCACCACTTCAAGGCGATCGCCGAAGCGGTGCCGCTGCCGATGATCCTCTACAATGTCCCGAGCCGCACCGTCACCAACATGCTCCCGGACACCACGGTTCGGCTGAGCCAGGTGGACAACATCGTCGGGATCAAGGAGGCGAGCGGCAACTTCGAGGCGGTGGCGAAGATCATCGAGCAGTCGCGTCCGGGTTTCCGGGTCTGGAGCGGCGACGACTCTGCCACGCTGCCGATCCTGGCGCTGGGCGGCTACGGTATTGTCAGCGTCGCCTCGCACCTGGTGGGCCGGCAGATTCAGCGGATGATCCAGGCATTCGTCGCCGGCCGGGTGGATGAAGCCGCCGCGCTGCACCGCGCGCTGCTGCCGCTGTTCAACGCGCTGTTCGTGACCACTAACCCGATCCCGTTGAAGTACGCGCTCAACCAGGTGGGGTTCACCGTCGGCACCCCGCGCCTGCCGCTGGTGCCCTGCGACGCGAAGTCGGCCGCGGTGATCGACGCGGAGCTGGCCAGGGCAACAATCGACCTGCCGGTAGGCATCACGGCATAACGCGCGGCGGGCCTGCCGTCGTTGGCACGCTCGGCTCGCCCCGTCCCGCCGCTGCTGAGCGCGGCCGGGCGCGATACATGCCCTCCGTAGATAGCTTGAACCTGATGGCGCTCTGAGCCCTCCGCCTGAGAGGAGGGAACAGGGTGCTCGCCTGCGCCGCTGGAGATGCGCATGAGCCAGCCCGATCACCCAGCCGCGAGCCCCCGCCCCACGCGCCGTTCCGATGCCTGGTTCCACGACCCGGAGATGTACGGGTTTGTCCGCCGGGCGTTCGCCAAGAGCATGGGCTTCGATGACCACGACCTATCGCGCCCGATTATCGGGATCGCCCAGACCTGGAGCGAGCTGAACAACTGCAACCACCATTTCAAGGAGCTGGCCGAGGCGGTCAAGCGCGGGGTCTGGCAGGCCGGCGGGACGCCGCTGGAGTTTCCCACCATCTCGCTGGGGGAGCTGTTCATGCGCCCGACCACGATGCTCTATCGCAACCTGATGGCGATGGACACCGAGGAGATGATCCGGGCGCACCCACTGGACGGGGTGGTGCTGCTGGCCAACTGCGACAAGACCACCCCGGCCCAGCTCATGGGCGCCGCCAGCGCCAACGTACCGGCGATCATCCTGACCGGCGGACCGACGCTGAGCGGTCGCTTCCGGGGGGAGAGCCTCGGCGCCTGCACCGACTGCCGCCGCTTCTGGGCCGAGTTCCGAGCCGGGACGATCGACGCGGATGCGCTGGCGGAGCTGGAGGACGGCATCTGCCGCTCCGACGGTGCCTGCACGGTGATGGGCACGGCGAGCACGATGGCGGCGCTGGCCGAGGCGCTTGGGATGGCGCTGCCGGGCAACGCCGCCATCCCCGCTCCAGACAGCCGGCGGCTGCGGCTGGCCGAGCGGGTGGGGCGGCAGATCGTCAGCACGGTGCAGCGGGGTATCCGCCCCAGCGACGTGCTGACCCCGCGCGCCTTCGAGAACGCGATCCGGCTGATGATGGCGCTCGGCGGCTCGACCAACGCGGTGATCCACCTCGTCGCCATCGCTGGTCGCCGCGGTATTCAGCTCCCGCTGGAGCTGTTCGACCGGATGTCGCGCGAGACGCCGTTCATCGTCAACGTCCGCCCCAGCGGCCGCTTCCACATGGAGCAGTTCTTCGAGGCTGGCGGGGTGCCGGCGGTGATGAAAACGCTCGGCGAGGCCGGGCTGCTGCACCTGGGCGAGCGGACGATCACCGGCGAAACGATCGGGCAGCAGCTCGAAAGGGTCGTCCCGCTCGGGTCCAACGCGCTGAACGGCACCGGCTGGTACGGGACCGAGCGGATCATCTTCCCGCTCTCCGAGCCGCTTGCCCCCGAGGCGGCACGGCGATCCTGCGCGGCAACCTCGCTCCCAGCGGAGCGGTCATCAAGCAAGCCGCTAGCTCGCCACATCTGCTGCGCCATCGCGGCCAGGCAGTGGTGTTCACCTCGCTCGCCGACCTGGCGGCCCGTGTCGATGACCCGGCGCTACCCGTCACCCCGGACAGCGTGCTGGTGCTCCAGAATGCCGGCCCGAAGGGCGCGCCCGGCATGCCCGAGGCCGGCAACCTGCCGATCCCCAAGCAGCTCCTCGCCCAGGGAATCCGCGACATGGTGCGCATCTCGGATGCCCGGATGAGCGGCACTGCTGCCGGCACCGTAGTGCTGCATGTCGCCCCCGAGGCTGCGGTCGGCGGGCCCCTGGGCCTGGTGCGTGACGGCGACTGGATCGAGCTGGACGTACCGAACCGACGCCTCCACCTGGATGTCTCGGACGAGGAGCTGGCCCGCCGCCGCGCCGCGTGGCGCCCGCCCGCCCCGGATCGCCATCCTCGCGGCTACTACCGCCTGTACGTCGACCACGTGCTGCAAGCTGACCAGGGCGCTGACTTCGACTTCCTGGTCGGCGGCGACGGGTAGGAAGCCTCCGGCCTCCACCCCGGGTAGGGCTGGTGTGGGGGCGAGTGGGCGCTTGCCACACCGCCGAGCGCCCACAAGACCCGCGCGGTGGCAGGGCGCGGCAGGCATCCCGGGACGCGGCGTGGCGGGCAGGGCAGCGCCACGCGGCCGCTGAGCCCGGGGGGCGGCGCAACTGGCTGCTTACTGGACGACGCCGAGGACGTCCAGCGCCATCAGCGCCAGGATCTTCGCCCCGGCGGTGATCTGGTCGCGCTCGACGTACTCGTGCGCGTCGTGAGAGAGCCCGCCGGCCGCCCCCAGCTCCACCAGGGTGGGGATGTGGCCGCGGTGGATCATCACCGTGGCGTCCGTGCCGCCGGGCGCCGTCTCGATGTCCGGGACGTAGCCCAGCACCCGCTCGCCGGCGCGCTGAGCCAGGGCGACCAGCGGGTGGCGGGCCGCTTCGGCCGGGGTGCGGCCGAGCGCGCACGGCGGGGAGCTGCCGGCCGCGGCGAGGGTGAAGGACCAGCCTTCCACAGGGACGCGCTCGCGCAGGAAGCGCTCCACCTCGGCCCGAATCCGCTCGGGCAGCGTGGCGAGGTCGCGCGGGTAATCACGTCCGGGTGGGAAGCGCAGGTCGATTGTCGCCTCACACCAGTCGGGCACGGCGTTGGTGCCACCACGCTCGACCATCGTGGCGCCGCTGTCGCGGTGCACCGCACGCACCCCGCCGCCGGCGATCGTCGTCCCAATGGCCAGGGTGGGCGGGCCGAGCAGCTCCGTGTCCAGCCCGGGCAGGAGCCGCTGCACCAGCTCCTCCTGCCCATCGGCGAGCGCGACGAGCAGCCGGCTCATCTGCTCTACCGCGCTGATTCCCAGGTACGGGGTGGAGGCGTGCGCAGCGCGGCCCTGGACGTTCAGCACCAGCAGGACGCTGCCGCGATGCCCGACGACCGGAGTGTAGCCGTAGGAGCCGTCGAGCGCGACGCCCGAGATGTTGGTCAGGAAGCCCTGGGCGTCGCGCGGGCCATCCAGCCAGCCTCGCTGCCCCAGCCAGGAGTCGGGCCCTGCCACCAGGGCGTGCACCCCCACCTCGGTCTCCTCCTCGTCGGCGGTGTAGGCGGCGACCAGCGTCCCGCCGAGCCGCGCCTCGGCGGCGGGGAGCACCGCCGCGAGCGCCCGCATCGCCATGACGGTCGACGCCACCGCCGCCTTGTTGTCGAACGCGCCCCGGCCGTAGATGATCGGGGCGGTCCGCCAGCGCCGCTTGGTTTCCCACACCCGCGCCATCCGCTCCCGGATCGTCGCCTCGTGCGTCTGCCCGCCCACCTCCAGCCGGATCCGCCGATCCCCCAGGTAGGTTACGGTCCCCTCGGCGGCGCTGAACGGGTCGCCGCCGAACCAGCGCTCGGGCTGCCCTTCGGGAACTGTATCCGTGTGCGCCTCGATGATGAAGCAGCGCTCGCCAGCGCCGGGCAGCACCTCGATCAGGTTCTGGCTGGTGGGACCGATCGACTGTGCGACGACCTCGGTCCGCTCGCCCTGTCCGATCTCCCCGCGCAGCAGGTGGACGACCGTCCCCGGCTGGTCGACCGTCCCCTCCTGGCGCGCCAGGCTGCGAATCCGCACCAGGCGGCGGAGCAGCCCGACCGCCTCGGCGTCATGCGTGTCCAGGTAGCCAAGGATTCGCTGCTCGATCTCCGCGCGGGCCACATCCGCCTCCAGCTCTGCGCTCCGAGCTCCGGGCTCGGGTGTCGTATCCCCGAGCGGGCAGCCCTGGGAGCTGCTCGACCGCTCGGGGCTCGGGACGTTCATCGTACAATGGCGTTCCGTTTTCGTGTCGACCGCTGAGCGAGAAGGAGGTTGCCGTGATACAGCCCTACACCGCCGTTGGCCTGATTCCCACCGTCCGCGGCGTGCGCAAGCGCGAGGAGATCGAGCGCAACCTGGAGCACCTGTCCCACCTGATCGCCGCCGCCTCCTGGCTATCCAGCCTCGATCTGCCGGTGCGGCTGGTGGTCGTCCCTGAAGGGGCACTGCAGGGCTTCACCGACGAAGTGTTCGACATGGATCACGTGCAGTACGCCCGCGAGTGTGCGATCGACATCCCGGGGCCCGAGACGCGCTACCTGGGCGATCTAGCCAAGCACTGGAAGGTGTACCTTATGGCCCAGGCCAAGGCACGGCACGAGCAGTTCCCGGATCGCTTCTTCAACGTCGGCTTCGCTCTCGACCCGAACGGCGAGGTGATCCTGAAGCACTACAAGCTGGCGACATTGTACCCCGTGGAGCACTCGGTGACGCCCCACGACGTCTGGGACACCTGGACCGAGCTGTACGGCCGCACCCTGGAGGCGTTCTACCCGGTGGCGGACACCGAGATCGGCCGCCTGGCGGTGCTGATGGCGAACGAGGGCTCGTACCCGGAGAACGCGCGCGGGCTGGCGATGAACGGGGCCGAGGTGGTGTACCGAGCCTCGTACCCCCATCCGCATACCGGCAACGAGTTCTTCGAGATCCAGAACCGGGCCCGAGCGCTGGACAACAACTTCTACATCGTTGCCCCGAACATGGGAACCTACTACCTGACCGCCGACTCCGATCTGCCGATCGATACCTTCGGCGGCCGGTCGATGATCGTGGACTACAAGGGCCGCGTCGTCGGCCAGCAGCTCTATGGCGCCGGGTCCACCTACGTGGCCGGGACGATCGACATCGAAGCACTGCGCGACTTCCGCACCCGGGCGCAATGGGACAATTGGATGAAGGACCTGCGCACCGAGGTGTACCAGCTCATCTACGAGCAGCCGCTGTATCCGAAGAACCTGTACCAGGACCGCGCGCCCTTCAAGCACGCCGACTTCCGCCGGGAGGTGATCGACAAGCAGATTGAGCTACTCGTCCAGCGCGGCATCTACAAGCGCCCGTCCCAGTCATAACCTCGGCTTGGCCCGATGTGTGGCCGCGGTAGGTGGACCTGGACACGCTCGACCAGCCCGCCGTCTAGCGCCGGGCCTGCCAGCCGCCGTCCGCGAAGAAGACGCTGCCGGTGATAAAGCTGGCGGCGTCGGAAGCGAGGAAAACAGCCAGGTTGGCGATCTCCTCCGCGGCGCCGTAGCGGCCCAGCGGCGTGCGGTGGACGGTGCGGGCGTACACCTCCAGCGCCCGCCGGGTGGTAGGGTCGGGCGCCGCCTCCAGGGCGCGTGCCAGGTCGCCCGGGGTAGCCAGGGAGGGCGGGAGGCGCTCCCAGACGGCGCGGTTGATGCCGGTCGCGACGTAGCCGGGGGCGATGGCGTTGACCCGGACGCCCCACGGGCCCCACTCCTGGGCCAGCGAACGGGTGAGCGAGACAAGCCCGGCTTTGGCGGCGCTGTAGGCGGCCTCGCCCGGGATCGGGGTGTCGGCGGCGATGCTGGCGATGTTGACGACGCTGGCGCCCGGCTGCCGCAGCAGCGCCGGGCCCGCAGCGCGGCAGACCAGGAACGGGCCCGTGAGGTTGACCGCGAGCACCGCGTCCCACTCGGACTCGGCCAGCTCCAGCACCGGCTTGTCGAACGGGGAGGCCCCGGCGTTGTTGACCAGCACGTCCAGCCGGCCGTGGCGCGCCAGAACTGCCTCCACCGCCGCCTGCACCTGGTCCGCCCGGGTCACGTCACAGCGCCAGGCGAGCCCCCGCCGGCCGCGCGCCTCCACCTCGGCGGCGACCGCCTGGCAGGCGGCCAGGTCGCGGGCGATGATCGCGACATCCGCCCCGGCCTCGGCGAGCGCGAGCGCGATGGCCCGCCCGATCCCGCGATTGCCGCCAGTGACCAGGGTGACCCGACCGGCCAGGCTCATCAGCTCCTCCTTGCGAGCTACGCTCCCGTGAGGCGAGGATAGCTCCGTCTGCCCCGCGGCCGTCCTCTGGAGCGGTAGTCTACGTCGTCCGTGCTGTTGCGAGGGGGCTGCGTTGCCGTCGAGGATGAGAGACGAGATCCAGGCGCATGGCCCGGGTTGGGCCGGCGAGGCGATCGAGCCCGGGACGCGCTTCACCGTCGCGCTCCAGGGGCCGCTCGATCTCGCCGCCTCGCTGGAAGGGTTCCACCGCTGGGGCGACGACCTGGTGGACCGCTGGGACGGCCGGACGCTGCTTCGGACAACGCGGGCCGATGGCCAGGTTATTGCCTTTGCCTGTACCGTGGCCGGGAGTGTGGAGGCGCCAGCGCTGGAGGTAGCAGTGGCAGATGCCCGCCACCGCCCGGCTGTCGAAGCAGCGGTGCAGGGGATGTTTGTCCAGGCGCCAGCGGCGCTAGCGACGCTCTGCGCGATCGATCCCCTCGTCGCCCGGCTGGAGCAGCGCTTCCCGGGCACGCGGCCAGTGCTCCAGCTCGACCTGCTCACCGCGCTGATTCGCGCGATCAGCGCCCAGCAGGTAAACCTGCGCTGGGCCGCGACCACCCGCCGCCGGCTGGCCGAGGCGTTCGGGACCCGGCACATAGTGGCAGGTAGGGAGGTGTACAGCTTTGATCCCGAACGGCTGGCCGGCCTCGCGCCTGCGGCGCTGCGGGCGCTCCAGTTCACCACCCGCAAGGCAGAATATCTCGTCGCTACCGCGGCCGAAGTGGCGAGCGGGCGGCTGGACCTGGCGAGGCTGCGCGAGCTACCCGACGAGGCGGTGATCGAACGGATTACCGCGCTGCGGGGCCTGGGGCGCTGGACCGCCGACTGGCTGCTCGCCCGCACCCTGGGCCGGCCGCGGGTGGCCGCCGGCGACCTGGGCGTTCGCAAGGCGGTCGGGCTCGCCTACGCGGGCGGGCGGCTGCTCGCGGAGCAGGAGGTGCGAGAGCTCACCGCGCACTGGGGCGCGGCGGCAGGCGTGGCCCAGCAGCTCCTGCTGCACGCGCTCGCCCACGATCCTCACAGCTTGGTAGGATCCTAACAGGGGAGCCACGGCCCCGAACCGCACAGGCTCGCTCTAGCGGCCTCAGGCCGCGCCCCGTACCATGGGGTGGGGCGCGGCGCCATGGACGAGATAGCCTGCGTCGAAACGATTCCCTCCCCGTGTGGTCTCCTGTGGGCGCTGCACACACCACGTGGGCTGGCCGCCCTACGGCTGCCCGGCGAGCCGGATGGGCTGCGGGAGGGCTGGGCCCGGCGCTGGTTCCCGGGCACGCGGCTCGTGCCCTACCAGGGCGGATCGAGCCCGGTGGCGGAGCAGCTCGCGGAGTACTTCGCTGGCCAGCGCCGCCGCTTCACACTCCCGCTCGACCTGCGCGGAACGCCATTCCAGCTCCGTGTCTGGGAGATGCTGCAAGCGATTGAGTACGGCGAGATCCGCAGCTACCGCCAGGTGGCGGTGGCGATCGGCCAGCCGCGGGCGGTCCGCGCCGTCGGCGCGGCAAACGGCCAGAACCCGGTCGCGATCGTCGTCCCCTGCCACCGGGTGCTCGGCAGTGATGGCGCGCTCACCGGCTACGGCGGTGGGCTAGCGCTGAAGCGCTGGTTGCTGGAGCTGGAGGGCGCCCTTCCCGCGAGCGAGACCTGAGCCATTAGTGGGCGGCGGAGCTGCTCGGCGGCTCCCAGCGCGGCCCCGCGGCGTAGACGTAGGCCTCCACCGCCTGGCGCTCGGCGCCGCGGGGCCACACCCGCGCCTGGATGCGCCGATAGTCGCCCTCGGCCACGCCCTCATAGTCGTCCAGCACCCGGTACGCCTCGCCGTCCAGCCCGAAGATCAGCACCCCGCGTACCCGGGCGCCGGGCTGGGGGACGACGAGCGGGTAGTCGAAGCCGGGCCGCCAGACCTTCGCGAAGTCCCGCAGCTCGGCGGCCACCAGCGTCCGCTCCGGGCTCGGCCCGAGCAAGCGGTCGAGCAGCGCCGGGTCGCGCAGGGTCCCGTAGGCAAAGAGGGGCAGGATCGCCTCCGGCATGCGACCTCGCTGTCTCACCTCTTGACGGTTGGCGGCGGGGCGCGTACCCTTCCGCCCACAATGGCCGAGCTATTCCGTGACGGCATCAAGCGCGACCGTACCGCCCGACTGCTGCGCGTGGCGCACCTGCTGTACGCCCATCCACATGGCCTGACCGCCGCGGAGATCGCCCGGCGGGTCGAGATGAGCATACGTACGGTGTACCGCGACCTGCACGCGCTGGAGGGGGAGCTGAAGATCCCCGTCTGGCAGCAGGAGGGCCGCTGGGGGACCGAGTCCAAGGCGTTCCTCCCACCGTTGAAGCTGACGCTGCATGAGGCGGTCGCCCTCTTTCTCAGCGCTCGGCTGTTTGCCCGCTTCGCCGACAAACGCGACGATCACGTACTGAGCGCGTTCGACAAGCTCGCCACCGTGCTGCCGCCGACGATCGCACAGCACGTCCAGGCGACGATTACTGCGCTGCAGGAGCGTCCACGGGACGCCACCTATAGCCAGGTGCTGGAGGCGCTCGAAACCGGCTGGGCGCAGGGGCGCAAGGTGCGGATCTGGTATCCGTACCAGCATCCGGACGGGCGCGTGTTCACCAACGAGCGGCTGGTAGCGCCGTACTTCCTGGAGCCGCATCCGCGCGCTCACGCCTGCTACCTGATCGCCCACGATAGCTATACGCAGGCTCTCCGCACGTTCAAGGTCGAACGCATCCAGCGGGCCGCGCTCACGGACGAGCGGTTTGAGGTTCCGGCCGACTTCGACCCGTATGCACGGTTCAATCTCGCCTGGGGCATCGTCGACGAGCCACCGGTCGAGGTCCGGCTGCGCTTCCACGACCCGGCGGCGGCGAGCCGAGCCCGCGAGGCGCACTGGCACCCGTCGCAGCGCGCCATCACCCACCCGGACGGCAGCCTGGAGCTTGTCTTTACTGTGGCAGGCCTGCTCGAGATTACGCCTTGGATTCTGGAGTGGGGCGACGCGGTGGAGGTGCTGGCGCCGCCGGAGCTGCGCGCCCGGGTCGCGGCGGTCGCCCGAGCGCTGGTGGAGCGCTACGGGGCCCAGGACGAGCTGCGTCTGGCGCGGTGATCGGCTGCTCGGAGCCGCAGCGGCCCGGGCCCGGGCGGCATGTCGGCCAGGTATGTCAAGATAGCCTGTGGGCAGCACCTGTCTCGCTGCAAAGCGTGCCGCCGCGCGCGGCCTCGGCCGGCGCGACGGATCCTGGTGGACTCACCTGACTCTTCGGAGGACCGACCGTATGCCTCAATCGCTCGAGCCGCGGTCCGGACGTCCCCGCATCGCGGTGATCAACGACGACACTACCTACCTCGCGCTCATGCAGGAGCTCCTGCAGGAGACCGAGGGCTACGATGTCCTGGTCTGTAAGCAGTGGCAGGACGCCTACCGATTTGTCAAGGAGACCCAGCCCGACCTGGTTATCCTGGACATCGTGATGGGGGGCGAAGAGCCGGGCTGGAAGATTCTGGAGCTGCTTACGCTGGACCCGACGACGCGGCCCATCCCGGTGATCGTCTGCTCGGCGGCGATCCGCTCGCTCCAGGACCACGAGCCCTTGCTCCAGCAGTACGGGGTGGGGGTACTTGCCAAGCCGTTCGACCTGGAGGCCTTGCTCGCGAAGATCGAGCGCACCCTCGCCGAGCATCGTCGCTGAGCCGCGGGCGAACGGTGCGGCCGCCGACGATACCCACAGCTATGCCGATCCTGGACGGGGAACGAGGCTGGCGAGCCCCTACGGCACGATCAGGAGCTTGCCGCTGGTCTTGCGACTGGCAAGGGCGACCTGGGCCTCGGCGACGCGCTCCAGCGGATAGACCTCGTCGATGCGGACGCGGAGCTGCCCGGAGGCGACCATGCCGAGGACGGCGTGGGCGTACTCCAGGAGCTTGTCCCGCGTGGCGGTGTAGTGGAACAGGCTGGGGCGTGTCAGGAAGAGCGATCCTTTGCTGTTGAGGATCTGGGGATCCACCGGCGGGACCGGCCCGCTGGACTGGCCAAGCAGCACCATATAGCCGAGCGGCCGCAGGCAATTGAGGCTCTTGTCGAACGTATCCTTGCCGACGGAGTCGTACACCACGTCGACGCCCCGCCCGCCGGTCAGCCGCTTGACCTCGGCCTCGAAGTCCTGCTGCGTGTACAGGATCACCTCGTCGGCCCCGGCCTCGCGGGCCAGGGCGGCCTTGGCCTCCGTAGACGTGGTGCCGATGACCCGCGCTCCGCACTGCTTGGCCATCTGGCACAGCAGCAGCCCGACCCCGCCGGCGGCGGCGTGCACCAGGCAGGTGTCGCCCGGCTTCAGCGGGAATGTCGCATGGGTCAAGTAATAGGCCGTCATCCCCTGGAGCATGACCGCCGCCGCGTCACGGGCGCTGACGCGCTCCGGCACGGGAACGAGCCGGTCCGCAGGCGCAAGCACGTCGGTCCCGAAGGAGCCGGGCACGCTCGCCCAGGCGACCCGATCGCCCACCTGGAGCTCCGTGATGCCTGGGCCAAGCGCCTGCACTGTCCCCGCACCCTCCAGGCCGAGCGCCAGCGGCAGCGGATTCTTGTACAGGCCGCTGCGCTGATAGATGTCGATGAAGTTGACCCCGGCCGCCTCGACCCTCACCCGCACCTGGCCCGGCCCAGGCTCCGGGGTGGGCAGCTCGTCGATCCGCAGCACGTCCGGTCCGCCGTACTCGTGAACCCGCACAACCTTCATCTGCCGTCGTCCTCGCTCTTCTTGCCGCGGCTTGTCGCTCGCTCACTGGGATTATGGCCAAGCCGAGCGTCCGCCGGCCGGCACCCCGTGCCATGCTAGACTTCGTCGCGGCGCAGTCCGTCGCCGGCTCACCGCGGGAGCAGCCGTCTTGCCCATGCGCGCCAGTCGCCATAGCCACGCGCAGGCCCTGCTGGAGGCGCTTGCTCAACCGGGCTGCCCGATCTGCCGCCTCGGCGCCAGGGCGGTTGCCCGCGCCCTGGAAAGCCTGGCGTACGAGCAGGTGACGGATCCCGCTGTCCAGGCGCGCTTCGCGGCCGCCCTGGGCCTGTGCGCTTCCCACGGCCGGCAGCTCCTGAACCGGACGAGCAGCGGGCAGGGCGTGGCGATCCTCTATCGCGCCGTGATCGCCGCGGCGCTGCGGCGGCTCGAGCAGGTGTCGGCTGAACCGGCCGGCGGGCTGCTCTCCCTGGTCCGTGGGCGTCGCGCCGACGGTCCGGCCCCGGGGCTGGCCGCGCTCAGCCCCGATGCGCCCTGCCCGGCCTGCCAGGTCGAGGCGGACGCCGAGCAGCGCGCGGCGCAGGTCCTGCTAGAGCAACTCTCCCATCCCGACGCGCGCAGCGCCTACGAGCGCTCGCCGGGCCTCTGTCTGCCCCACCTGCGGCTCGCGCTCACCCTCGCCAGACCAAGACAACGGCCGGCCGCGGCGCTCCTCCTCGCTCACGCGGCCAGCATCCTGCGTGGGCTGGACCAGGAGCTGGCGGAGTACGTGCGCAAGCACGACTACCGCTTCCAGCACGAGCCCTATGGCGCCGAGCGGGATGCCCCCGCGCGGGCGCTCACCCGCTTCGTCGGCGAGCGCGGCGAGTGCTGAGGGGCGGAGCGAGCTCGGGCGGGGCGGAGCACCTGGCCACCCGATTCCGGCTGTACAGAACTGTTCCTTGACAGAGGCAGAGCGCGTGCTAGACTGCCGCCCACGACTGCTCACGCGGAAGGAGATCGCGCGCCATGTCCGGGTCAAGCTCTGCTTGCCGCCGTACCTCCCTGGCTGCTGGCCGCGCGCGCTGGGGACTACTCCTGCTCTCGCTCGCCGCCGGACTCTGGCTCGTGGTCGCCGGCGTGGGCGCGGCGGCGCCTGCCCCAGTCCGGCGGGTCCCGCTGGAGGAGGCGCGGAGCAAGATCCAGCACGTGGTCATCATCATGCAGGAGAACCGCTCCTTCGACCACTACTTCGGCACCTACCCCGGGGCCAACGGTATCCCGCGCGACGCCAACGGCGTCCCTACCGTCTGCAACCCCAATCCCCTCACCGGCACCTGCGACAAGCCGTTCCTGGATACCGGGGACGTGAACTACGGCGGCCCGCATTTCATGCGCGACGCGATCACCGCCATCGACGGCGGCAAGATGGATGGGTTCATCATTGCCGCGGCGAACAAGGGCCAGCCGACGCAGGATGTGATGTCCTATCACGACCGGGGGCAGATTCCCAACTACTGGGCGTACGCCGATACCTACCTGCTCCAGGACAACCTCTTCGAGCCGGTGGAGTCCTGGACCATGCCCTCGCACCTGTTCCTGGTGTCCGCCTGGTCCGCCCGCTGTCCGAATCCTGCGGACCCCATGTCCTGTATCAACGACCCGGCCAATCCCCGCGTCGCGCAGAACACCTCGCCGCTCTACGCCTGGACCGACATTACGTACCTCCTGCACAAGAACAAGGTGAGCTGGAAGTACTACGTGAACCAGGGGATCGAACCCGAGTGTCCGGGCGAGCAGCTCACCTGTGCCCCGCGCATGCAGTTAGTGAACCAGGAGAGCCTGGTGAACCCGCTGCCCGCCTTCACCACGGTGCACGACGACCACGAGCTGAGCAACATCGTGGACGAGGCGACGTTCGCCACCGACGCGGTGACCGGCAATCTGCCGAGCGTCGCCTGGGTCGTTCCTAGCCACGTGGTGAGCGAGCACCCAACCGCCCACATTAGCGCTGGCCAGGCGTATGTGACCGGGCTGATCAACGCGGTGATGCAGGGGCCGGACTGGAATAGCACCGCCATCTTCCTGGCCTGGGACGACTGGGGCGGCTTCTACGACCACGTCCCGCCGCCAACCATCGACCAGAACGGCTATGGCATTCGGGTGCCGGGGCTGCTGATCAGCCCCTATGCCAAGCACACCATCGACCACCAGACGCTCAGCTTCGACGCCTACCTGAAGTTCATCGAGGACCTGTTCCTCGGCGGCCAGCGGCTGGACCCGGCTACCGATGGCCGGCCGGACCCGCGGCCCACGGTGCGGGAGGACGTGGCGCAATTGGGCGACCTGCTGGACGAGTTCGACTTCTCGCAGACGCCGCGCCCGATTCTGATCCTGCCTCCCTATCCCAGCTACACCCGGGTGGAAGACACCGCGCCGGCGATCAGCTACGTGGGAAGCTGGCGGCTGCGGGCGGACCGGCGGGCCAGTGGCGGAACCGAGCACGTCGCCAGCGACCCGGGCGCCACTGCGACGCTGACGTTCACCGGCACGGACCTGGCGGTGACGCTCACCAAGGGACCCCAGTTGGGCATCGCCAACGTGACGCTGGATGGCACGGTCACCCCGGTCGACCTGTACAGTCCCGCCCCGCTGTTCCAGCAGATCGTCTTCGAGGCACACAAGCTGCGTCCGGTCTCCCACGTGCTCCAGATCGCCCCCAGTGGCACCAAGAACTCGCTCTCGTCGGGCCTGAGCGTGCCACTGGACGCCATCGACTACAAGCTGGCGACAAGCACGCGCTAGGAGCGGCCGGACCGGGCCTGCCTGGCCCACCCGGCCTCATCTGGCGGACGCCTGGCGGCGGCCGGTACGATGAGCGGCGGCGCCAGGCAGTCGAAGTCATGGGCGGCTGATGTGCTGGGCGACGTTTCGTGCCCTGGATACCAACGCTGATCGGGTTGGCCTGCTCGGCGCCGGCCAGCTTCATGCTCTGGAGCCGGGGCTTGCGCTGCTGGACCTGCTCGACGACGGCGGCGAGTGCCTGGTGCAGGCAGGAGAGCGGACCCGCGCTGATCCCGCATTGGCCTCGGCCACTCGCCCGAGCGCCGCGGGCGCGGCTACGCCTTTGCGATAGCCGCCAGGGTGGATGGTCGGGAGTACTCGCGCGGCACCTGGGCGACGCTCTACTGGAGCTTCGAGGAGATGCTCAAGTATGCTTTGCGCGGGCGCGCATCCAGCCGGGTGACATCATTGGCTCCGGGACGGTTGGGACCGGTTGTATCCTGGAGCTACCGCGCGTCCACGCCTCAGAGCGCGTTCCCTGGCTTCAGCCGGGAGACGTGGTCGAGCTGCGGATCGAGCGGCTCGGGACGCTGAGGAACACGGTCGCGGCTGGTCCGCCGCCGTGGCCGCTACGTTGAGGAGCACCATGAGCGAGGAATCGGCGCGTACCGCTGCCATCTTGGCGAGGATCGACACGGTGGAGCGCCGGCTGACCGAGCAGGCGGAACGCCCCCTGCCGCCCAGCCGGGAGCAGCCCACCTCCGGCGACGAGGAGCGCTGGGACGCGGGGCAGATCTGGGCCCACATGGCTGAGGCGCTCTTCTTTCATCTGGGCCAGGCGCGTCGCATCGCCGCCAACCCGTCTCCGGAGCCTGCCCCACTCGGCCGTCCGCCCACCCACGAGGCGCGCCTGAGCGCCATCGAAGCCGGGCGCTACGCTCCGCCAGCGGTCCACCTGGAGCGGCTGCGCGCCGGGCTGGCCGAGCTGCGCGATTTCGTCCGCGGGCTGTCCCCAGAGGCCTGGTCGAAACGAAGCAGGCACATGACCCGGGGTGAGATGGACCTGCACCAGGTGGTTATGGACTTCATGCTCGACCATCTGGACCAGCACCTGGCACAGCTCCAGAGCCTGTCCGAGCCCGTGTAGCCGCCCCGAGCGGTGCTCAGCGGCCCGGCCGCGCCATTCCCTGGCCGCTGAAGCGCAGCGGAAGAACGGGTCGTAACGTGCCTCGGATTTGGGGCGCTCGTCCGGGGCCGGCAAGTTGAGGAGAGAGCGTGCGGCGGGGAGCTGAGCCCGAACGCAGGGCGCTCAAAGACGTCCGCCTGACTGTTGTGGCGCTCTTTCTCGCCGCTATCCTGCTGCTCATCTTCGCCGTTCCCACCATTGTCGCCTCGTCCATCGTCGATCTTGGCGACCGGGTGATTCTCGACCTCGACCAGCTCCTGGCTTTACAGTCACAGATTACAAACATCCTGGTTGACCAGGAGACGAGCCAGCGCGGGTACATCCTTACGGGGGATGAACGGTTCCTCGAGCCGTACCAGCGCGGCCGCTCGCGGCTCGAGCCTCTGTGGCAGCAGGCTCAGCAGCAGGCAGAGGCGGTGGGCGGCCAGGCGCCGGCCCTGCTGGCTGCCGAGCGCGAGGCGGCTCAGCGCTGGCAAGCCGAAGCGGCGGAGCCGGAGATCGCGCTGGTGCGCGCTGGCCGCTCAGCCGAGGCGGTGGACGCGGTGCGGGCGGGCACAGGCAAGGCGCTGTTCGACGTCTTCCGCGAGCGGGCCACCACTTTCGATACCTACATCCAGCAGGTGCGCCAGGAGGCGACTGCCCGGCGGACCCAGCTTACGATGCTGCTCGATCGCATCATCATCGTGCTCGCCCTTGCCGGTCTCGTCGGCCTCGGGCTGATCTACTACCTCACCGCTGTCTCCCGCCAGTATCTGGTCCAGGCGATGCGTGGGGAGGAGCTGAACCGTGCGAAAAACGAGTTCCTCTCCATCGTGAGCCACGAGCTGAAGACGCCTCTTACCGTGATCCGGCTCCACGCCCAGTCGCTGCTCCGCCGCGAGCGGCGACGGAGGGGCGTCGCCACGGCCGAGGCCGGCCGCCCGGACCTCCGCGACCTCATCGGACGGGTGGCGATCATCGACGAGCAGGCAAAGCGCATGGCGCGACTCGTCGAGCAGCTCGTCGACCTCACCCGTGGCGATGCGCTGGAGTTCCCGCTTCAGTGTGAGATTGTGGATCTGGTCGCGCTCACCCGCCACGTAGTCGACCAGTTCCGTCCACTCGCGCCCGATGGCGCTTTTGCCTTCAGCAGTGAGCGCAGCGAGATCCTGGTCAGTGCCGACCCGATCCGGCTGGAGCAGGTGCTGCAGAACCTGCTCGGGAACGCGCTGAAGTATTCGCCCGAAGGGGGCGAGATCCGGGTAGCTCTGGCGGTGCGCGAGATAGAGGTCGTCTGCTCCATCCAGGATCAGGGGATTGGCCTCCCAGCAGCGGAGCTCCCCTACGTGTTTGACCGCTTCTACCGAGCGAGCAACGCCACGGCGACCCAGATCAGCGGGCTCGGCCTCGGGCTGTACCTGTCCCGGGAGATCATTCACCGCCACGGCGGCCGCATCTGGGCAGAGAGCACGGAAGGACAGGGCAGCACGTTCTCCTTTAGCCTGCCGCTCGCCCAGCCGGGCGGCGGGTAGCTGCCGCCCCCCGCACAGGCTTTTCAACCGCGCCGATCAGGCGCCCGATGCTGGACCGCGAGTGCCCACCGAGGTGGCGCGCTTTGTCGTTGGCAGTGGGGTGCTCGTCGGGCGCGGCGTGGGCGTGTGGGGCGGCGGAGTGGCGCTCGGCGCCACGGTCGGCGGCAGTGTCTGGATGCCGGCGGGGGTGGCTGTCAGGGCCGCGGGCTGCGTGGGGGTGGGGGCCGGCGTCGGGCTGGCTGGCGGTGTGGCCGTCTCGCCCGGGAGCCCAGCCGCCGCTGGCACGGGTGTATCTCGCAGCTCGGCGCCAGACGGACGCCGGGTGCGCTGGCGGGGCGTCTCCGTCACCCCCACGCCGGGCGTCAGGACGGGCGCGTCACCCGGCGTCGCGGTCGGGCTGGCCGTGGCAGTCGCGGTCGCCGCGAGGTCCGAGTCGGCCAGCGCCGTGGGCGTGGACGTCGGGGCGGTGACCAGGATGGTGCCATGCATGAATGGGTGGACGTTGCAGCGGTAGCGGTAGCTGCCCGGCGTGGCGAACGGGACGCTGAAGGTCTGCCCGGGGTTCAGAAGTCCCGAATCCCACAGGCCGTCCAGGCTGGTCGTCGTGTGTGGCACGCTGCCATTGTTGGCCCAGGTCACCGTATCGCCCGCGTTGATGGTGAGCGCCGCCGGCTGGAAGGCGAAGTCGATGATGCTGACGTCGCCGCTGGTCTGGACCGGGGTTGGGCTGGGCGTCGCCGTGGCGGTGGCGGTCGGGGTATCCGTTGGGGTCACGGTTCCCGTGGCGGTGGAGGTCGCGGTCGCGCGCGGCGTGGGGGTTGCGGTTGGCGTCGCGGTGGCCGGCCCCTGCACCAGGATGGTGCCGTGCATGAAGGGGTGGATCGCGCAGACGTAGGGGAACCGGCCGGCGGCGGTGAAGGTGAACTGGAAGAAGCTGCCGGGGTTGAGCACCCCGGAGTCCCACAGGCCATCCTGGTTGGTGGTGGTGTGCGCGCTCGGCCCGCTGTTGATCCAGGTGACAGTGTCGCCGACCCGAACCGCCAGCCGCGAGGGCTGAAAGGCGAAGTCGACGATGTGGACCGTGGCCGGTGGGGTGGGGGTGGCACTGGCAGTGGGTGTGGCCGGAGTGGGGGTCGCCGAGGCGGTCGGACTCGGGGTGGCGGTCAGCCCGCCCTGCACCAGGATGGTGCCGTGCATGAAGGAGTGGATCGCGCAGAAGTAGGTGTAGGTGCCGGCCGCGGTGAACGTGTAGGAGAAGGCGGCCCCGTGCGCCAGCGTGCCGGAGTCCCACAGCCCGGCGCTGCTGGTGGTGGTGTGCGGCGCCTGGCCGGTGTTCGTCCAGGTCACCGTCCCGCCCACGTCCACGGTGATCGTGTCTGGCTGGAAGGCGAAGTCGACAATGCTCACCGCGCCGGGCTGGGGTGGCGGCAGCGTCGGCGTTGGGGTCAGCGTCACGTTGGGCGGAAGGGTGGCAGTGGGGGTGGGGGTGGGCCCGCCCTGGACGGTGATCGTCCCGTGCATGCTCGGATGGATCGAGCAGAAGTAAGAGTAGGTTCCCGCGCTTGTAAAGGTGAAGGAGAAAGTGTCGCCGGGCTGCAGGGTGCCGGAATCCCAGGTGCCATCGTCGCTGGTGGTGGTGTGCGGCGCCTGGCCGTTGTTGGCCCATTTCACCTTCTGCCCCACCTGCACCGTCTTGCTGGACGGGTCGAAGCTGAAGTCGACGATGCTGATGTCGGCGCTGACGGCGTGGGGCGTTGGAGTGGCGGACGGGGTGGTGGTCGTGATGAGGCTTGCCGTTACGCTCGGCACCGCCCCGAGCGCGTCGGCCACCGTGACGGTGCCGCGCATGTTCGGATGCACCGTGCAGAAGTAGCTGAACGTGCCGGCCGTCGTGAAGGTGAAGCTGAAGGACTTGCCGCTGGTGAGGATGCCGGAGTTCCAGAGGCCGCTATCGGCAGTGCTGGTGTGCGGCGCGGCGCCGGTGTTGGTCCAGGTCACGCTCTGGCCAGTCTGAAGCGTCACGCTGGCCGGATTGAAGGCGAAATCGACGATCTGGACCGCCGTCGAGGCTGGCTCGGTTGGCGCGGCCGGCCGCGCCAACGCCAGGCTGACGTCGCCGCCAGCGGCCAACGCGATCACTCCCGACAGGCCGGGTACTGGCGCAGGCTGGTCGGTGCCGACCCCGGCCGGGCTGCCAAGCTGGCCCGCGCTGTTGGCGCCCCAGGCCCAGACCGTCCCGTCGCTCTTCAACGCCAGGCTGTGGCTCGTCCCGGCGGCGATCGCCACGATACCGCTCACACCGTTCACCCGGACCGGCGCCGGGCGATCGCGGCGCGACCCGTCGCCAAGCTGCCCGAACGCGTTGCGGCCCCAGGCCCAGACCGTCCCGTCGGCCGCGAGCGCCAGGCTGTGGCTGCCGCCCGCGCTGATGGCGACGATGCTCGACAGCCCACTGACCGGGAGCGGGATTGGGCTGTCGGCGCTGCCGCCGCTGCCGAGCTGGCCCCAGGCGTTCCAGCCCCAGGCCCAGACGGTGCCGTCCGCGCGCAGCGCCAGGCTGTGGTCGAGCCCGGTGCTGATCGCGATGACGTCTGTCAGCCCGCGCACCTGGGCGGGCGTGCCGCTCGCCATGCTCGCGCTGCCGGTTCCAAGCTGCCCCTCGACGTTGCGGCCCCAGGCCCAGACCGTGCCATCGTGCTTCAGTGCCAGACTGTGCGCCCCGCCGGCGGCCAGCGCCGCGACGCCAACTAGCCGGGGCACGACTGCTGGGCCATGGCTCCCGCCGCTGTCCCCGCTGCCGAGCTGGCCGTCGGAGCTATCACCCCAGGCCCAGACCGCACCGTCGGCTGCGAGCGCCAGGCTGTGCCGATCTCCGGCCGCGAGCGCTCGCGCGCCGACCAGCCCGGGCACCGGCGCAGGTGCGCTCGTCGCGCCTGGAGTCCCCGTCCCCACCTGCCCGGCCACGTCGTCACCCCAGCCCCAGACTGCGCCGTCGCTGGCCAGCACCAGGACGTGGCCACCGCCCGCGACGACCTGCGTCACCTGGCCGACCCCGGCGACCTCGCCCGGGGTCTCGCGCTCCGGCGCCCCGCTTGCGCCAAGCTGCATCCGGCTGTTGTCACCCCAGGCCCAGAGCGTCGCCACGGCGGGGCAGGCGGGGAGAACGGACGGCGCAGCCTGGCGCGCCGCCTCGCCCGCGGCGCTGAACGCAGCGACTTCATAAGTATGCGCGGCGCCGCACGAGGCGGCGCGATCCAGGTAGACGTGGCTGCTGGCGGGGAGCGCGGCCACCTGGGCGCCGTCGCGGTAGACGTGGAAACCCTGCACGTCACCATCTGGCTCAGCCCACGCCAGGGTGACGAGCCCTGGCGCCGCGCTGGCCCGCGGTGTGGTCGGCACGCTCGCCGGCCGGGCAAAGCCCGGGCTGGCGAGCCCGGAGGGCGCCAGGAGCAGGAAGATGGCGGCGCCCAGCGCGGCGATCCGGATCAGCCGGCCGACGGGCGTGGCGCCTGCGCCGCGCATGGGTTGCCTCCCCTGAGGGCCTGGGTGAGATGGAAGTGCTACTCACCCAGCACCGGTGCACTTCGGCAGTCGATATACGGACTGGCCGGAGGGATGGATTGACGCCACCCCACGCAGCGCGAGTGGACGCGCCGCCAAGCGCCCGGCGGCTGTTGACGTTCGCGCAACGACGATGTACTCTGCGCAACATGGTGCGAGACAGGGCGGCGGACGGGGAGCCGAGGGCCAGCGCGATCCAGTCGGTCGAGCGCGCGCTCCAGGCGCTGGCGGCGTTCTCCGTTGAGCAGCCGGAGCTCACCGTCGGCGAGATCGCGCGGCGGCTCGGAGTCCACAAGAGCACCGCGTCGCGGCTGCTCGCCACGCTCGAAGCGGCCGGTTTCGTCCGTCAGGAGGAGCGGAGCGGGCGCTACCGGCTTGGGCTGCGGCTGCTGGCGGTCGCTGGGGTGCTGCTGGCCCAGCTCGACCTGCGCCACATCGCTCAGCCGGTGCTGCACCGGCTGGCGGAGGAATCCCAGGAGACGGCCAACCTGGCAGTCTGGGATCCGCCCGACGCGGTGAACGTCGCCCAGGTGGCCAGCCCCCAGCCGATTCAGTACGTCGGCTGGGTCGGCCGGCGCACTCCCGCGCATGCCTCGGCGACCGGCAAGGCGCTGCTCGCCTTCCAGCCAGCCGCGGTGATCGAGCAGGTCCTGCGCGCGCCGCTCCAGCGCTACACGGCCCGAACGATCACCGACGCGGCGCTGCTGCGCGCCGAGCTGGAGCAGGTGCGGAGGCGGGGCTACGCCGTGGCACACGAGGAGCTGCAGGCAGGGCTGACCGCGGTCGCCGCGCCGATTCGCGAGGCGGATGGACGGGTGCAGGCGGTGCTGAGCCTCTCTGCGCCCACCTATCGCACCCCGCCGGCGCGGCAGCGGGAGCACGCCCGGCTGGTTGTGCAGGCGGCCGCCGAGGTATCCCGTCTGCTCGGATACGTGGATAAGCCGCCTGGCGCGCCGAGGCGCCAGGCAGGGGCGAACGGGACGGCTCCCCGGCTGCTCGCCGCGGGAGCACGGGACGGAGGCTAGCATGTGCGGAATCGCGGGGCTGCTCTACAAGAGCCCGACGCGTTATGCGTCGCTCGGCCAGCAGATGCTGACGATGCTCGATGTGCTCGGCTCGCGCGGGGTAGATGGCACGGGCGTGGCGCTCTACGGCCCACCTCGGCCGGAAGCGGCCATCTTCCGCATCTGGCTCGGCGGCCGCGACGCCCCGGCCGACCAGGCTGAGCGCGCCCTCGCCCGGGTGCGGGGGCTGGCCCGGGTGCTGGAGGCCAGCGTCAGCCATGACTACCTGCGCCTGGTGGTGGAGCAGGCCGGCGACCTGGATCCGCTAGTGCAGGCGATTCGCGGGGATGAGCGCGGGATCGAGGTGTTCAGCGTCGGCCGCAGCATGGAGATCGTCAAGCAGGAGGGGCCGGCGAGCGTGCTGCGCGAGCGCTACTGCCTGAGCACCTTCGCCGGGAGCCATGGCATCGGCCACACCCGGCTGGCGACCGAGAGTCGGGTAGACGTCGAGCACTGCCACCCCTACTGGGCGCGGCCGTTCCCGGACATCGCGGTCGTCCACAACGGCCAGCTCACCAACTACTACAAGCAGCGCCGCATCTTCGAGATGAAGGGCTGGCGCTTCCAGACCCAGGGCGACTCGGAGCTGATCGCGCTGTACCTGGCGCACCGCATGCGGGCCGGTGCCTCGCTGGAGGAGGCGATGCACGCCTCGATCCGCGAGCTGGACGGCACCTTCAATTACATCGTCTCCACCGTCCAGGGGATCGGCTTCGCCCGCGACGCGTTCGCCACTAAACCGCTCGTGTTCGTCGAGACGGACGAGTACGTCGCCATCGCCACCGAAGAGCGGGCGCTGGTCGCCGCCTTCGGCCCCACCGTCGCGGCGTTCGAGCCGCCGGCCCGCGAGGTGCGCGTCTGGCCGCTTCCGCGGCTCGTGGCCGGTCGGTAGGCAGCAGCGTGCAAGGAGGGTTCGGGGCGATGCGGCGAGGTGCGCTATGGGGTTCCAGACTCGCGCTGGCGGCTCAGCGCTGATGGCCGGCAGCTTCCGGCTCGACTGCGCGGCGCTCAGCACGCGCGAGATCAACCAGACGCTGCGACAGTTGCTGGCCGAGGGCGTCCGCGATATTGTCCTGACCAACCCGGCCGGGCGGCACAACCTGGGGGTGGCGCTACGGGGCGAGGGGCGGATCACCCTGGAGGGCGACGCCGGCTACTACGCCGCGGCGATGCTGGAGGGTCCGAGCGTGCGGATCCTCGGCAACTGCGGCTGGGGTACCGCCGAGAACATGATGCGCGGCGAGGTAGTGGTGGAGGGCTCGGCCGGCAACGCCACCGGGGCGACGATCCGCGGCGGGACGCTGGTGGTGAAGGGCCACGCCTCCTCGCGGACCGGCATCTCGCAGAAGGGCGGGCTGATCCTGGTCGGCGGCAACAGCGGCTACATGACCGGCTTCATGATGCAAAAGGGGGTCATGGTGATCTGCGGCGACGTCGGGGAGGCGCTCGGCGACTCGATGTATGAGGGGACGATCTACGTCGGCGGCCGGATCGCCGAGCTGGGCAACGACGCGGTGCTGCGCGATCTGCAAGAGAGCGATCTGGAGCTGCTCGATGCCCAGCTCGCCCGCTACGGCATCCCCGGGCGCTTCGACTGGAAGAAGGTCGTCTCCGGCCGCAGGCTCTGGAACTTCTCGAAGAAAGAGATGGGCGTATGGATCCACGCGCTGTAGAGGATGGGCACGGCCAGGGGGTCGCGCGCCGGGCGGTCCCGCGCCACAGCGCGATCTGGTCGCCCGAGGTCATCGAGGACATCCAGGTCAAAGCGGAGCTGGGCCACTACCGCATCCGCGGCTTCTCCACGCTCCGCAAGCGGCTGCCCGGCTTCGATGACCTCACCTTCATCCCGTCCAGCCTGAGCCGGATGCCGCTGGAGGGCTACCGCGAGAAGTGCGTCACCGAGACGCGGTTGGGAACGCGCTTCGCCAAAAACCCGATCGTGCTGAGCACCCCGATCGCGATCACCGGCATGTCCTACGGGGCGCTCTCCCGCAACGCCAAGGTCGCCCTCGGCACCGCTGCCACCCGCCTGGGGATCTCGACCACCACCGGCGACGGCGGGATGCTGCCGGCCGAGCGCGAGGCGTCGCGGCAGCTCGTCTACCAGGTGCTCCCGAGCCGTTACGGGTTCGACCCGCAGCACCTGCGCTCGGCCAACGCGGTGGAGATCTGCGTCGGCCAGGGGGCCAAGCCGGGCACGGGCGGGGTGCTACTGGGGGAAAAGGTCTCCGCCGAGATCGCCGCCATTCGCGACCTACCGCCGGGCGTCGACCAGCGCAGCCCGGTGCGCCACCCGGACTGGATCGGCCCGGACGATCTGATTATCAAGGTGGAGGAGCTGCGCGAGGCGACCGACTGGCAGGTGCCGATTTATTGCAAGATCGGCACGACCCGCGTCCCCTACGATGTGAAGCTGGCCGCCAAGGCCGGGGTGGATGTGATCGTCCTGGACGGGATGGAGGCCGCCAGCGGCGCCTCGCCCGACATCCTGTTCGACCACACCGCCATCCCCCTGATG
This sequence comes from Pseudomonadota bacterium, assembly GCA_021325655.1. Classification (GTDB taxonomy): domain Bacteria; phylum Chloroflexota; class UBA6077; order UBA6077; family JAJPGT01; genus JAJPGT01. Next base: position 72,322 of record JAJPGT010000096.1, on the reverse strand, counting down.
GCCGGCCTGGTCGAGGCGGTCGAGGCGCTGGAGGACATCGGCCTGCTGGGCGAGGTGCAGCTCATCGCCGCCGGGGGCATCCGCAGCGGGGTGGACGTGGCCAAGGCGCTAGCGCTGGGCGCCGACGCCTGTTACATCGGCACCGCGGCGCTGATTGCGCTCAACTGCAACAAGCCGCTCTACCTGGAGGACTACCACGCTCTGGGCGTTGAGCCCGGCGCCTGCCAGCAGTGCCATACCGGCCGCTGCCCGGTCGGGATCACCACGCAGGATCCTGAGCTGATGCAGCGGCTGGAGGTGGAAGCGGCGGCGGAGCGGGTGGTGAACTTCGTCAACGCGATGACGATGGAGCTGCAGATCATCGCCCGCGCCTGCGGCAAGGCGGATGTGCACGACCTGGAGCCGGAGGACCTGCGTGCCCTGACTCTGGAGGCAGCGCTCATTACCGGCATCCCCCTGGCCGGCACGGATTTCAACCTGAAGCAAATCTTCCGCGGCCTGGCCCGTGGCGACGGGCGGTAGGCTCGCCACCTCGTGTTGTGTGCTCTGAAGGAGGTCCCGTGTCGTTCTTGCTCCCGTGCCCGAACTGCGGCCCACGCGGTGTCTACGAGTTCCGCTACGGCGGCGAGGTGACCCCACGTCCGAGCCCGCCTCAGTCGCCTGAGCAGTGGGCGGCGTATCTGTACTTCAAGGACAACATCGCCGGGGTGCAGGAGGAGTGGTGGTTCCACCGCCAGGGCTGCCGGCGCTGGTTCCGGGCCCGGCGGGACACGGTGAGCAATACGGTGCTGGCCACGTACTGGGCCGGGCCGGCGGGCGGCGAGCCGGAGCAGCAGGCGGCCCAGGGCGGGGGCGTGCAGCCGTGAGCCGCATCGCCTTCGCTCGCCTCCCTGACCGTGGCAGCCAGGTGATCGACACAGGCGCGCCGCTCGAGTTCCAGTTCAATGGGCAGACGTACCTCGGCTACCGTGGCGACAGCATCGCCTCCGCGCTCTACGCCTCCGGGGTGCGGGTGTTCAGCCGCTCGTTCAAGTACCACCGGCCGCGCGGGTTGTTGTGCCTGAACGGCCGCTGCCCGAACTGTCTCTGCAACGTCGACGGCACCCCGAACGTGCGCATCTGCACCACCGCGCTGCAGCCCGGGATGGCGGTGCGCACCCAGAATGCCTGGCCCTCGGTCGAGCTCGACGCACTGTCGCTGCTCGACAAGCTCAGCCCGGTGCTGCCGGTGGGATTCTACTACAAGACGTTCATCCAGCCCCGAGCGCTCTGGCCGGTGTACGAAACGGTGCTGCGGCACGCGGCCGGGCTGGGGGTGCTGGACGTCAACCGCGAGCCCGAAGGGGCGTACCTCCAGGAGTACTGGTATACGGACTTGGCCGTCGTCGGCGGCGGGCCGGCCGGGCTGGCGGCGGCGCTGGAGGCGCGCCGGCTGGGGCTGGAGGTGACGCTGATCGACGACCAGCCAGCGCTGGGCGGGCACCTGCGTCTGGAGACGCGGCGCGAGTCGATCGGCGACGAGCCGCCCCGGGCCGGCTACGAGCGGGCGCGGGCGCTGGCCGAGGAGGTCCGCGCCGCCGGCGTCGAGCTGCTGCTGGGAGCCAACGCCTTCGGAGTGTACGAGGGTGGCCTGCTCGGAGTGGCCCAGGGCGCCCGGATGGTCGAGCTACGCTACCGGGCGCTGGTGGTGGCGACCGGGGAGCAGGATCGGCCGCTGCTGTTCCAGCACAACGACCTGCCGGGGGTGATGCTCGCCAGCGGGGCGCGGCGGCTGGTGCACCTGTACGGGGTGCGGCCGGGGCACCGGGTCGTCGTGGCGAGCGCCACGGACGCTGGCCTGCGCCTCGCCGAGGACCTGCTGGCGGCTGGGATCGCGGTGGCGGCCGTCGTGGACGCCCGGACGCACCTGGACGACGGGGCGGACTCCATCCGGGCGCTGCGCGCCGCGAGCGTCCCACTCCTGACGGGCCACGCCGTGACGCGCGCGCTCGGCAAGGGGCGGCTCGCCGGCGTTGCGCTCTCGCGGCTGGACGCCCCGCGCTCGCCAAGCGACGGTACAGACGAGCTGCAGGTGAGCTGCGATCTGCTGGCGGTCGCCACTGGAGCGGACCCCATGGCCAGCCTGCTGGGGCAGGCCGGCTGCACGCTGCGCTACGACGAGCAACGGGACCGACTGGTCCCGGTCGCGCTGGCCGAGGGCGTCTTCGCCGCTGGCCAGGTGGCCGGGGTGAGCGGCGGCGTCGCCGCCCTGCTGCTGGACGGCCGGCTGGCCGGGGTGCGGGCGGCGGAGTACCTGGGCGTGGGCGAGCCGGCCCGCCAGGCGGCCGCGGAGATCGCGCGCGCGCGCGATCGACGCAATGGGGCTGCCCCGGCCACGCGGGCGCTGGTCAGCACCGCGCCGACGCCAGACAAGACCTTCGTCTGCCTCTGCGAGGACGTGACCGAGAAGGACGTTGCCGCCGCGATCGCGGAGGGCTTCGACCACATCGAGCTGCTCAAACGCTACACCACGGTTACCATGGGTCCCTGCCAGGGAAAGATCTGCCACAGCAACGCCATCGCGCTGACGGCGCGCGAGACCGGCCGGGACCGGGTGCAGACCGGGATGACCACCGCCCGGCCCCCGGCGCAGCCGGTTGAATTGGGGACGCTGGCCGGCCTGCTGCACGAGCCGGCCCGGCTCTCCTCCATCCACGCGCTGCACCTGCGCAGCGGGGCGGAGATTATGGACCTGGGCGAGTGGAAGCGCGCCCGCAGCTACACCACCCCGGGCGACGAGGTGCTCGCGGTGCGAGAGCGGGTGGGGATCATCGATGTCTCCAGCCTGGGGAAGCTGGACGTGCGCGGCGCGGACGCCCCGAAGCTGCTGGACAAGGTCTACGCCAACACCCTGTCCGACCTGAAGGTCGGGCGGGTCCGCTACGGCGTGGTCTGCGACGACAGCGGGATCGTGCTGGACGACGGCACCGTTGCCCGACTGGCCGAGGACCGCTACTTCGTCACCACCACGACCAGCGGGGTTACGATGGTGCAGGAGTGGTTCGACTGGTGGCTGGCCGGGACGGGCCTGTGCGCCCACGTCACCAACGTCACCAGCGCCCTGGCGGCGATCAACCTGGCCGGCCCGCGCGCCCGCGAGGTGCTGCGGCAGCTCACCGACGCCGACGTCTCGGCCCAGGCCGCCCCCTACCTCTCGGCAATCGAGGCCGAGGTGGCCGGGGTGCCGGCGCTGCTGCTGCGGATCGGCTTCGTCGGCGAGCTCGGCTACGAGATCCATTTCGCCGCCGAGTACGGCGAGCACCTCTGGCAGGCGCTGCTCGAGGCCGGCCGCGACTTCGGGATCAAGCCGTTCGGGGTAGAGGCGCAGCGCATCCTGCGGCTGGAGAAGGGCCACATCATCGTCGGCCAGGACACAGATGCCCTCTCCAACCCCTATGAGGCCGGGATGCCCTGGATCGTCAAGCTCCAGAAGCCGGATTTCATCGGCAAGCCCTCCCTACAGCAGGCGAAGGCGCGGGGCGAGTGCAATCGGCTGGTTGGCTTCCAGATGGAGGACCCGGCGCTCGTCCCGGAGGAGGGGAGCGCGGTGGAGTTCGGCGGCGTCCCGGTTGGTCGCGTCACCAGCGCCCGCTTCAGCCCAACCCTGCGCCAATCCATCGGGATGGCCTGGGTGCCGGCCGACCAGACGGGGGAGGGCAGCCCGCTAGTGATCCGCGTCGGCGGGAGGCCGAGCCTGGCCCGGGTGGTGAAGCTGCCGTTCTACGATCCAGAAGGCGCCCGGATGCGGGCCTGAGGGCAGGAGGAGAGAACGATGGCATCGACGAACCGGCCAGCGCGGCTGTCGCCGCTGCACCATCTGCACCTGCTGCGCGGGGCGACGCTGGTGGACGAGGCCGGCTGGCAGCGGCCAGAGAGCTACGTCGGGGTGGAGCAGGAGACGCAGACGTTGCGCGCGGCCGTGGGGCTGGTGGACATGACCCCGCTCGGCAAGATCGCGGCGCGGGGCGGCCGTACCGGGGCGCTGCTGGAGGCGGCCTGGCCCGGACTGTCCCTGTCGCCGCTCCACGTCGCCACGCCGGACGAGGGCACGCGGGTCTGTCGGCTCGCGGCAGATGAGGCGCTGGCGCTCGTCCCACCGGAGCGGCAGCGGGAGCTGCGCGAGCGCCTGGAGCGGGCGGCCGCCGGGGTGGGCGGCTGCGTCCACGTGATCGACCTCACCAGCGGCTACGCGGGCGTGCTCATCGCCGGGCCGCGCGCCCGCGAGCTGCTCCGTCGCTGCACCGCGCTCGATCTCCGCGACGCCCAGCTCCCAGATCACCGCTGTGCCCAGACCGCGCTCGCCCGTGTCCAGGCGCTGGTCGCGCGCGACGACCTCGGGCGCCTCCCGGCCTACTGGTGCTTCGTCTCCCGCGACTACGCCCAGTTCGTCTGGGACTGGCTACTGGAAGCGGGGCACGACCTGGACGTTGCTCCGGTCGGCCTGGCCGCGCTGCGCGCGCTGGAAGCCGCCGTCCCCGTCGGAGGCACTCCGGCATGAGCCAGGTCCGCCTCGCTGCCCGTTGCGTCGGAGCCTGTGCCGGCGCTCACCCCTTGTCTGGAGTTGCCCGATGAAGACCTGGCAAGTGTTCCGCCACGAGCGGATGTGGACGACCCGCCCACTGAAGCCGCGCTATCACGTTGTCATCGTCGGCGCGGGGGTCCACGGGCTGGCGACGGCATACTACCTGTCCAAGCTCGGGATTACCGACGTCGCGGTGCTCGACAAGGGCTACCTGGGCGGCGGGGCGAGCGGGCGCAACACGGCCATCATCCGCTCGAACTACCGCACCCCGGAGGGCGTCGCCTTCTACGACCAGAGCGTCAAGCTGTACGAAGGGCTCTCCCGGGAGATCGGCTACAACGTCCTGTTCTCCCAGCAGGGACACCTCACGCTCGCCCACAGCGATTCGGCCGTCAACGGGCTGCGGGTCCGCGCCGAGGTGAACCAGATGCTCGGGGTCGACAGCCGCATCATCTATCCCGAGGAGATCAAGCGGCTCGTCCCGGCGCTGGATGTCACCGACCGCCCGCGCTACCCGATCCAGGCGGCGCTGTTGCATCCGCCCGGCGGGATCATCCGCCACGACGCGGTCGTGTGGGGCTACGCCCGTGGCGCCGACCGCGCCGGGGTGGGCATCCACCCGTTCACCGAGGTGACCCGGGTCACCCGCGAGAACGGCCGGGTCACCGGGGTGGAGACGAGCCGCGGCGTGGTGAAGGCGGACTGGGTGGTGAACACCACCGCGGGCTGGGCGAGCACCGTGGCGGCGATGGGTGGGGTGCGGCTCCCGATCACCACCCACCCGCTCCAAGCGCTAGTGACCGAGCCGTTGAAGCCCTTCCTGGACAAGGTGATCGTCTCCTCCAACCTGCACGTCTATGTCAACCAGACTGACCGCGGCGAGCTGGTGATCGGCTCCGAGATCGACCCATACACCTCCTACAGCAACCGCTCGACGCTGCAGTTCCTGGAGAGCTCCGCCCGCCACACGCTGGAGCTGTTCCCCTGCCTGAAGGAGGTGCGCGTCCTGCGCCAGTGGGCGGGGATCTGCGACATGACCCCGGACTTCAGCCCGATCATCGGGGAGGTGCCGGGCGTCAAGGGCTTCGTCATGGACGTGGGCTGGGGCACCTATGGCTTCAAGGCGGGGCCGATCGCCGGGAAGATGGTGGCCGAGCTGATCGCGACGAACCAGCCGCCGCCGCTCATCCAGCCGTTCGGGCTGGAGCGCTTCCTGACCGGCCGTCTGGTCGGCGAGAAGGCCGCCGCCGCCGTGTCGCACTGAACCCGTTTCCGCCAGCGTCCCACGTCCTCTCTGGTACGATCCTCCCGCGCGAGCCCCGTTGCATCCGGGCTCGCGCATGTTCGGGGTAGCGGCGCCGCTGGCCCAACGCGCTCAGGAGCGGTGCTGGGGTTCCGCGGAGACGGGGTGGCATGACCACCGTGCTGGTCGTGGACGACGAGGCGAACCTGGTGGAGCTGGTCGAGAGCTACCTGGCGCGGGAGGGCTATACCGTGCTGACTGCCGCCGACGGCCCGACCGCGCTCACCCTGGCCCGCACCCGCAATCCCGACCTGATCGTCCTGGACGTCATGCTGCCGGGGTTGGATGGGATCGAGGTCTGCCGGCGGCTGCGGCAGTTCTCGGATGCCTACGTGCTGATGCTCACGGCCCGGGCGGAGGAGATCGACACGATCGTCGGGCTGTCCGTGGGGGCCGACGACTATGTCACCAAGCCGTTCAGCCCCCGCGAGCTGGTCGCGCGGGTGAAGGCGCTGCTGCGCCGGCCGCGTCTGGGAGTGGGCACGGCGGAGCCCGAGCTGCCGCCGCGTCGATTCGGCGACCTGGTGCTCGACGAGCTGCGCCATGAAGTAACCCGGCGCGGCGAGGTGGTGCCGCTGACCACGCGCGAGTTCGCGCTGCTGGCGACGCTCGCCGCCCACCCCGGCCGGGTCTTCACCCGGGCGCAACTGCTGGAGCGCGTCTGGGGCAACGAGTACTACGACGACCACGTGGTGGATGTCCACGTCGGCAACCTGCGCAAGAAGCTGGAGGACGACGCTGCCCACCCGCGCTACATCGAGACGGTGCGCGGCGTCGGCTACCGCTTCGGGCCGCGAGGCGGGTAGCGATGGCCGCCCCGCGCCGCCGCTGGGGCTGGCGCAGCCTGGGCGGGAAGCTGTTCGTCTCGTATCTCGTCGTTATCGTCGTCAGCATCGTCACGCTGCTGCTGATCGCCCGCTTCGTTGCGTTCACCTTCTTCATCAGCCAGATGGGCCACATGGGCTCTGGCGAGATGATGCCGCCGTTCATGCGCCCCGGCGGTGCGCCGGATCCGGAGCTAGCCAGCGCCTTTCGCACCGTGTTGACGCGCGTGCTGCTGGTGGCGGCTGGGGTCGCGGCGCTGATCGCCGCCGGGGCCAGCCTGGTCGTCACCGCGCGCCTCGTCGGCCCGATCCGGCGCCTGGTGGCGGCCAGCCAGCGGCTGGCCGCCGGGCACTACGCCGAGCGTGTCCCGCCCGGTCCGGACGACGAGCTCGGCGACCTGGCTGCGAGCTTCAACGAGCTCGCCGCCTCGCTGGAGGCGACGGAGCGGCGCCGGCTGGAGCTGATCGGCGACGTCGCGCACGAGCTGCGCACCCCGGTCGCGACGCTGGAGGGCTACCTGGAGGGGCTGCTGGACGGGGTGGTCGCGCCGAGCGAGCGCACCTGGGCCAAGCTGCACGACGAGGCCGGCCGGCTGCGGCGGCTCATCGACGACCTCCAGGACCTCTCCCGCGCTGAGGCGAAGCAGATCCCCCTGCACCCCGCGGCGGTCGCTCCTGGCGAGCTGGTGCGCGCCGCGGTCGAGCGGCTCGCGGGCCAGTTCGAGGAGAAGGGGCTGGCGCTCACCAGCGAGGTTGCCGACCGGCTCCCCCCGGTCTGGGCCGACCGCGACCGGGCGGTGCAGGTGCTCACCAACCTGCTGGTCAACGCCCTGCGCTACACCCCGTCTCCCGGATCGGTGCGGGTGGCGGCGCGGCCGGGCGGTGACGCTGTTCGCTTCGTCGTCTCCGACACCGGCATCGGGATCGCCGCCGAGCACCTGCCGCACCTGTTCGAGCGCTTCTACCGAGTAGACAAGTCGCGCGGCCGGGCGCTGGGTGGCTCCGGCGTCGGCCTGGCCATCGCCCGGGCGCTGGTGGAGACGATGGGCGGGCGGATCTGGGCGGAGTCGCCGGGCCCAGGCCAGGGCGCCTGCTTCAGCTTCACCCTTCCGGCCGCGCGCTAGCCGCGCTCCAGCTTGATCGTTTCTTGATCCAGCCCCTCAGGCGCGCTTGATCCTGCCCACCGATACTGAAGACGAACGATCTGGGAGCTTCCCAGCGAGGAGAGAGCACGATGATGGGATACGCACCCTGGCCGCTGCTGGGGTTCGGCCTGCTGCACCTGCTGTTCTGGATTGCGCTGCTCGCGCTGCTGGTCTGGGGTTTCAACCTGCTATTCCGCCGCCGCGCGCAGCCGGTGGAGGAGAGCGCGCTGGAGATTCTGCAGCGCCGCTTCGCCCGCGGTGAGATCACTGAGGCGGAGTACACCCAGGCGAAGAAGGCGCTCAGCTAATCCGTTGCCCGGAGCCCCAGCAGACTCGCCGGGGCTCCGGGCAACGAAACATGGCCCGAGAGGGGCGAGTGACGGAAAGAGGGACATCATGAGCATGCGGACGAATCTCCTGATCGGATTGGGGCTGCTCATGGCGGTGCTGGTGCTCGGGGCACTCACTGCGGTGCTCCACCCGGCTGGGCCGGGCTTCGGTTTCTGGGGCCCGGGCCGGCTGGGGGGCTACGGGCCGGCGCTGGCGCGCCCGGGGCTGCTGGGCCGGGGGTTCGGCCTCTGGGCGACGTACCGAGGCCCCTGGTACGCCACGGGGACGCCGATCACCTCGCCAGACCAGGCCCAGACCGCGTTCCAGGGCTACCTGGACCGGCTGGGCAACCCCGACCTCGCTCTGGATGAGGTGCTGGAGTTCCAGCAGCACTTCTACGTGGCGGTGAAGGAGCAGAGCAGCGGCGGCTACGCGTTCGAGCTACTGGCGGACAAGCAGACCGGAGCGGTGTTCCCGGAGTTTGGCCCGGGCAGGCTCTGGAACACTAAGTACGGCCACGCACCCGTCTGGGCTGCCGCGGTGGGCCAGACGACGATCCCGCCCGAGCGGGCCCGCGAGCTGGCCCAGCAGTGGCTGGACGCCAACCAGCCCGGCAGCGCCGCCGAGCACCTTGACGCCTTCCCCGGCTACGACACGCTGTGCATCACCCGCAACGGCCAGATCACCGGCCTGCTCTCGGTGAACGTGAGCACCGGCCAGGTCTGGTACCACGCCTGGCTCGGCCCCATTCGTGGCGGCCCACCCTCTGGCCGGTAGTCGCTAGCCGGCGTCCAGCGTGGCGCTGGAGCGCGGCTCGCCACGAGTCGGGGCAGGCTCACCCCGTGCTGCCCTGGGACGTCGCCTGATCCTCTACAATCCCCGCCACGTGGCACTGAGGCGACCGGGGGATGGTGCAGACCGCGGCGAGGAGCGCGATCGAGCGCGCGGAGCCAGGAACGGTGTGCTCCGCCGCTCGTTCCGGGTCACTCGTCTGGCTGACTCCGGCGGTCGCCGCCGCCCTGGCGCTCGCGGTGTACCTGCGAACCCTTCGGCCGGACGTCGGCTGGGCCGACAGCGGGGAGCTGATCCTGGCGGCGGCGACGTTCGGCATCGCTCACCCGCCGGGCATGCCACTCTGGGTGCTGCTCGCCCACCTGGCCACGCTGGCGCCGCTCGGCAGCGTCGCGCTGCGGGTGAACCTGCTGTCAGCCCTGTGTGGCGCGCTCGCCGTGGGCGCCACCGCCGCGAGCGCGCTCATTGTCCTCAGTGCCGTGCCCGCTGGAGACCCGAGGAGCGGGGCGCGGCACGTTGGCGGGGCGCAGCGCAGTCGGGCGGGCAAGCGGCGCACGGGACCAGCAAACGCCCCGGTGGCGGCGACGCCTGTTGCGCCCTGGATTGCGCCGGCGGCGGCGAGCGCGGTCGCGCTCGCGTTCGGCTTTGGGAGCACCATCTGGAGCTTCGCCACCGAGGCGGAGGTCTATCCGCTCGCAGTCGCGCTGGACGCGCTGGCGCTGGCCGCCCTGCTCGGCTGGTTCGTGTCCGCGCGCCCGCGCGCGCTACTCGGTGCGCCCTGGCCGCTGGCGCTGTTCGCGCTCTGCTGGGGCCTGGGCATGGCGGTTCACTATACCGCGATCTTCCTGGGGCCGGCGGCGCTGGCGCTGCTGCTGGCGCGGCGGCGCGAGTGGCGCCACTGGGGCATCGGCGGCGTCGCGGTGCTGCTGCTCCTCGGGCTGGTTGGGCCGGCGCTGTACCTAACGCTGCCGCTCCGGGCCAGCGCCGGGGTGCTGTTTCCCTGGGGCGACCCGCGCACGCTCGACCGCTTCATCGCGCACGTCACTGCCCGCCAGTATCAGGGCAGCCTGTTCGCGTCCGATCTCGGCACGGTGCTGGCGCAGCTCGCACGCGCTGTCCGGGTAATCGGTGGCGATCTCACCCCGCTACTGCTGTTGTGCGCCGGCCTCGGCGTCTGGCAGCTCGCCCGTCGCCGAACGTATGCCCTGCTCTGGGCGCTGCTCGGCTCCGCCGGCGTGACGATCGTCTTCACCATCAACTACGACATTCAGGAAGATTGGGAGGCCTACCTGCTGGTCGCCCAGCTCTGCCTGGCGCTCCTGGGTGCGGTGGGGCTGCGCTGGGTGGCCGTGGGAGCGGTGCGCTGGGGCGGCGGCGGACAGGTGGCTGGGGCGGCGCTGGCCGCGGCGGTGACGGTGCTCGGGCTGGGGCTGCACTTCGCCGCACAGGACCACAGCCGCGACCGGCTGGCGCGGCTGTACGCCACCAACGCGCTGGCCGGGCTGGAGCCGAACGCGGTGCTGCTCACGCGCGACTGGAACCTGTACGCCCCGCTGCTGGAGCTCCAGCACGTTGAGGGGCTGCGGCCGGACGTGACGGTGATCGACTTGCTGCTCCTGCGGCGCTCCTGGTACTACCGCTACCTGGAGCAGCAGTATCCCTGGCTGATCGCCGCCAGCCGGCCGGAGGTCGACGCGTTCCTGGAGCAGCTCGCGCGCTATGAGGGCGGGCGCCCCTACGACCCGGTGGCCATCGACCAGCGCTTCATCGCGATGATCAACCGGTTCATCCAGATCGCTGGCCAGGACCGCCCGGTGTACCTGACGCCCGGGTGGGACGACGGCGTGGCGAAGGACCTGGCGCTGGTCCCGAGCGGGATGGCGCTGCGGGCGATCGAGCGACAGCAGGAGGCGGCCGGGCTGGGCCTGGCAATCGCGCTGCGTGAGCCGACCTGGGACCTGGCCGGGGTGAACGACGGCACGGTCCCGCTCGATGACGTCGCGGAGCGGATGCTGCCCACGTACTGGACGCTGGAGACGGAGCGCGGCGCCTACCTGGCCCGCGCCGGCCGCTGGGCCGAGGCGGAGCAGGCGTATCGCCACGCGCTGGCGATCAACCCGGCGCTGTCGATCACCCAGGGCAAGCTGGGCCAGGCGCTCGCCGCGCAGGGGCGCGACCGCGAAGCGCTGGCGGCGTTCGAGACGGCGCTGCGGCTGGACCCGCGCAACCCCGAGGCCGCGGCCGGCCTGGCCGCCGTCCGCCAGCGCCTGGGGACGTAAACACCTTCTTCCCCTCGACCGTCACGTGTCCGCGACACCCCCGCGCGCTAGCGCCCGTAGCTCACTCGGCCTGGCGCTCCGAATGCCGGTAGAGCCCCTCAGCCTCGATGTAGCGCCAGACCGGATCGGGGACAAGGTAGCGGATTGGCAGCCCGGCCGCGACGCGGCGGCGGAGGTCACGCGACGAGACGGCGACGCCGGGCACGGGAACCACGGTGATCCGCTCTGCCGCCCCGGGCAGCCGCGTCTCCAGCGTCGCGAGGTCTGGCGCGGGGAAGCCCTGGCGGGTGAACGTGACCAGGCGCCAGCGCCGCAGGATCGTCTCTGGATCCCGCCACTCGGGCAGGTCGCGCAGCGCGTCGGAGCCTACCAGGAATAGCAGCGCGGCCCCCGGCAGGCGCGCTTGCAGCTCCGCCAGCAGGTCCACCGTATAGGATGGGCCGGGCCGGTCCGCGTCGGCGCGCGACAGGGCGAAGCGCGGATCGTCGCCGATGGCAAGCTCGACCATGCGGAGCCGCTGCTCGACCGAGGCGCCCGGCCCGCTGGCCTTGAGCGGGTTGCGCCGGGCCGGCACCAGCAGGACCTGCTCCAGCCCGAGCAGGTGGTAGATCTCCTGTCCCGCCGCCAGATGCCCCAGGTGAGGGGGATCGAACGTCCCGCCAAAAACGCCGATCCGGCGGGTCATCCCCACTCCAGCTCGGTTGAGCCGATGCGGACCGTGGAGCCCTCTGTCACTCCGGCGCGCTCGAGCGCCGCCAACACCCCCATCCGGCCCAGCACGGTCTGGAAACGGTCGATCCCCTCGCGGGTCGAAAGGTCGGCCATCGCCACCGCCCGCTCCACCGGGCGGCCAACCAGGCGAAACGCTCCGTCCGGGTCGCGCTCGATCCGCCAGCGCTCCGTCTCGGGCGCGAGGCGGTAGACCCGCACCGTCGGTGCCAGCTCCCGCTCCTCCGGCGGCAGCTTCGCCAGCGCCTCCTTGAGCGCTGCCAGCAGCGCCTCGATGCCCTCGCCCGTCTGGGCGGAGACCGGGATGGCGGTGACGCCCCGCCGCTGCCAGGCCGCGTGCAGCCGTGGCCAGTGCGCCCGTGCCTCCTCCAGGTCCATCTTGTTGGCGGCGACCACCTCCGGCTTGTCCAGCAGCCGCGGGTTGTACTGTCCTAGCTCGGCGCGCACCACGTCATACGCCTCCAGCGCATCGTCGCGCGCGGCATCCACCACGTGCAGCAGCACCCGCGCCCGCTCCACGTGCTTCAGGAAGCGCAGCCCGAGCCCCTTGCCGGCGTGCGCCCCCTGGATGAGCCCGGGGATGTCGGCCACGACCAGCCGCAGATCGCCCACCTCGGTCACGCCGAGGTGGGGCGACAGGGTGGTGAACGGGTAGGGGGCGATCTTCGGCCGCGCCGCGCTCAGCGCCGCCAGCAGGCTGCTCTTACCCGCGTTCGGCTCGCCCACCAGGCCAACGTCGGCGAGCGTCTTCAACTCCAGCCACAGTTCCGCCTCTTCGCCGGGCTCCCCCTTCTCAGCGATGCGCGGCGCTTGATTGGTCGGCGTCTTGAAGTGGGTGTTGCCCAGCCCGCCCCGGCCGCCGCGGGCGACCATCACCTCCTCGCCATCGCGGGTCAGGTCCGCCACCAGTCCCTCCGCGGTCCGCACGCTGGTTCCGAGCGGCACGGTGATGACCAGGTCCGCGCCCTTCTTGCCGTGCTTCTGCTTGCTCATCCCGTGGCCGCCGCGCTCGGCTTTGAAGTGCCGCTTGAAGCGGAACTTCTCGAAGGTCGTCTCATGGCGGTCGGCGCGCAGGAACACGCTCCCGCCGCGGCCGCCGTCGCCGCCATCTGGCCCGCCGCGGGGAACGAACGCCTCGCGACGGAAGGTCGCGGCGCCATTGCCGCCAGCGCCGGCTTTGACGAAGATGCGCACCTCGTCCAGCAGCGGCGCCTCGGCTCGGGTCGGCTCACGGGCAGATTCGCGTGGGGAAGATTCTGTATTGCTCACCATACCCGGATTATAGGGATGCGGCCCCGCCACGCCGGGGCACACCATCCGCGATCCGCGCGGCGATCAGCCGCTCGGAGCCTAAAAAGGGGCACGGGCATCGAGGCGAAAGGCAGCACGCGGGCGACCAAGCCCTTGCGACACAGGCTCACCGTCTAGCTCGGCGGTCTTGACCAAGTCTATACCGCAGTCAAGAGCCCACACAGCGAACAGTACTCCCACCCGCTAGCAACGGCGACTTCTGCTGCCGTTCTTCCCCAGAAGTCAGTCGTCTAACAACGCCAACACCTCTGCTTACGTCCCAGGCCCGCGCTAGATGACCCTTCCTCAGTCGAAGAAAGGAGGACTTCTTCTCCATCGCACCATCAGGCGAGGTTGAGAAAACGTTGAGATCTGGGCGTGGAATGCTCCTTTGGGAGCGTGTTCTGCTACACTGGCGGGCGGGGCGCGGGGCAGCGCGCTCGCCCGCGCGGCCGCAGCAGCGCCTGCAACCCGCTCTGGACCAGCACCTGGCCGACCCAAGCCGACTCCTGGACGGCTAAGGCCCCGGTGTACGCCCAGGATGGGGCTCAGCACCTCTGCTGGTTCAACCTGGTAGATCCGCTCACCGAGCCGTCTGGCGGCGCGTACTACCAGGATGGCTGCTGGGCGCTGGCTGCGGCGCAGCAGCCCCGCAGAAAGCCCGTTGTGGACACCCTGAACGCCGACATCGGCACGCATGCCTGACCTTCCCTGCAGAGGTTGGGCGGGAGGATGAGACGCGACCTCGCCTCCATGTTCTCTTAGGCGCCGCGCTCGCCGCGGCCCTTCTCTGGGGCCCTGGCGTGGCTGGAGTGGCCGTGCCGCCGGGCGGAACACGGCCGCCTGGGGCTACAATAGCGATGGCCAGCTCGGACGGGGGACGGCAGACCAGCAGCCGCACTCCCGCCCGGCACCGGTGAGTGACTTAGCAGGCGTGGTGGACCTCCGCGGGGCTTGGCCCACACCCTGGCGAGCCGGCGCGACGGCACGACCTGGGCCTGGGGCGACAACCAGTGGGGCCAGCTCGGTGATGGCACGACCACGGATCGGGCCACACCGGTCCAGGTGGCGTTCCTGCGGGGGGCCACCCGGGTCGCGGCCGGCTTCCGCCACAGCCTGGCGCTCAAGAGCGACGGGACGCTCTGGGCCTGGGGGCGCAACGCCGAAGGGCAGCTCAGGATCGGCCGGGCGGACCTGACCGGCTGCCTGTGCCAGCCGACGCCAGTGCCGGTGCTGAGCCTCAGCCGCGTGACGGCGATCGTGGCCGGCTTCACGCACAGTCTGGCCGTCCAAGATGGAGCGCTGTGGGCCTGGGGGGACAACACCTTCGGCCAACTGGGGGATGGCACCACCGAGCCGCGCCTGGCGCCGGTACAAGCGCTGCTGCCGCCCCGGGGGCGGATCGCGGCGATCGCTGCCGGGCATGGCCACTCCCTGGCGCTCGCTGCCTCGCTCGCCCCGCGCTAAGCCGGGTCGAGTCGCGGGGCGCTGGCGAGCGCTCGGCTGTGCCCGACGGCTCGGGCTGTGCCCAGGGGCTCGGCGCGGTGGAAGGAGCCCGCTGGCGCGGCGCCGTTGTTCGTCCATGTACGCGACCAGGAGCGCGGGCGGCGAACCCGCTTCGTGGCCTGGTCCCTGCTACGCGCTCGGGTGCGTCTCCCGGCGGCATTCGGTACAATCGCAAGCGCTTGCCATAAGTTATCCGTCAGCCGCTACCCCGCGTGCTGCTGGCGAGTGTCCATACAGGGGAGGAGCCATGACCACCACCGCGCCAGGCCTGAGCAGTGTGAGCGTCGAGCAACTGCGCTGGATGCACCGGACGATGTGGCGCATCCGCGCGTTCGACACCAAGGCGCTGGAGGTTTACCGCGCGGGGATGATGCGCGGCACCTCGCATCCCTACATCGGGATGGAGGCGGTGGGCGTGGGCGTCTGCGCGGCGCTGCGGGAGGATGACTACATCACCAGCACCCACCGCGGCCATGGCCACTGCATCGCCAAGGGCGGCGACATCAACCGGATGATGGCCGAGCTGCTCGGCAAGGCGACCGGCACCTGCAAGGGCAAGGGCGGCTCGATGCACATCGCCGAGGTGGATCGCGGCATCCTGGGCGCTAACGGGATCGTCGGCGGTGGCATGGGCATTGCCGCTGGCGCCGCGCTCTCCGCGAAGATGCGTGGGAGCGGCCAGGTGGTAGTCTGCTTCTTCGGCGACGGCGCGCTCAACCAGGGGGTGCTGCACGAAGTGATGAACATGGCGGCCATCTGGAAGCTGCCGGTCGTGTTCGTCTGCGAGAACAACGGCTTCGCAATGTCGGCGCGGGTGGAGAACACGGTGGCGAATCTCGACGCCGCGGCGCGGGCCAACGCCTACGGCATCCCCGGCATGGAGGTGGATGGCATGGACGTGCTGGCGGTGTACGAGGCGGCCAGCCACGCGATCGAGCGGGCCCGCCGTGGCGAAGGACCCTCGCTGCTGATCTGCCGCACCTACCGCTACTTCGGCCACCACGCCGGCGATCCGCTGAACTACCGCGCCCGCGAGGAGGTGGAGCCCTGGCGGGCCAAGGATCCGATCGAGCGGCTGGAGAAGCTGCTCGTGGAGCGTGGGATCATGTCCCAGGAAGAGGTCCAGCGGGTACAGGACGAGGAGAAGCAGGCGGTGGAGCGGGCGCTGGAGTTCGCCCAGCAGAGCCCTGAGCCGCCGGTCGAGACGCTAATGGAGGACATTTACGCATGACGGTGGCGGCGGCGCGACCAGGGCAGGAAGCCGCGGTGCGCGAGCTGACCTACGCGCAGGCGCTCAACGAGGCGCTGCGCGAGGAGATGGCGCGCGATCCGCGCGTGTTCGTGATGGGCGAGGATGTGGCGATCTGGGGCGGCGGCGGCGTCTTCGGCGTCACCAAAGGGCTGGTGGACGAGTTCGGCCCGGAGCGGGTGCGCGACACGCCGATCAGCGAGGAAGGGATCACCGGGATGGCCGTCGGCGCGGCGGTGACCGGGATGCGCCCCGTGCTTGAGATCATGTACGTAGACTTCACCGCGATGGCGATGGACGCCATCGTCAATCAGGCGGCAAAGCTGCGCTATATGTTCGGCGGCCGGGCCAAGGTGCCCATGGTGCTGCGGGCCCAGGAGGGCGCGGGCCGGGGCAACGCGGCGCAGCACTCGCAGAGCCTGGAGGCCTGGTTCTGCCATATCCCCGGGCTGAAGGTCGTCACCCCCTCCACCCCCTATGACGCCAAGGGGCTGCTGAAGACCGCCATCCGCGACGACAACCCGGTGATCTTCCTGGAGCACAAGGTGCTCTACTTCACCAAGGGGCCGGTGCCGGCTGGCGAGTACACCATCCCCTTCGGCGTCGCCGACGTGAAGCGCGAGGGGACGGACTGCACGGTAGTGGGTATCCACACCATGGTTCACAAGGCGCTCCAGGCGGCCGAGGAGCTGGCGCAGGAGGGGATTAGCGTGGAGGTGATCGACCCGCGCACCCTGGTGCCGCTGGATGTTGAGACGCTGGCCCGCTCGGTCCGTAAGACCCATCGCTTGGTGGTGACGCACGAGGCGTACGAGCGCTGCGGGGTGGGGGCGGAGATCGCGATGGCGGTGATGCGGGAGGCGTTCGATTTCCTGGACGCTCCGGTGGAGCGGGTATGCGGCAAGAACGTGCCGATCCCCTACGCGGAGCCGTTGGAGCGCGCTGCCCTGCCGCAGAAGGAGGACCTCGTCGCGGCGGTGAAGCGCACGCTGGGGCGGGCCTGACCATGGCGACGCCGATCAAGATGCCTACGCTGGGCCTCACCATGGAGTCGGGCGTCATCACCCGCTGGCTGAAGAAGGTGGGCGACCCGGTCAACAAGGACGAGCCGCTGTTCACCGTGGAGACGGACAAGGCAGAGAACGAGGTCGAGTCGCCCGTCAGCGGGGTGCTGCTCCAGATCGTTGTCCCCGAGGGGCAGGAAGTCCCGGTGCAGCAGGTCATCGCGTACGTTGGCCAGCCCGGCGAGATGCCCGCGGCGCCGGGGCCGAGTGTCGGGCCCCGGGCTCCCGGCCAGGAGGCTGCTGCACCCGCGCCAATAGCCGTTGGACCGAATGGCGGCGCTGCCCCGGGGACGACGCGTGAGCTACGGGCCTCGCCGCTGGCGCGGCGGGTGGCCAGGGAGCTGGGGGTAGACCTCGCCCAGGTGAAGGGCAGCGGGCCCGAAGGGCGGATCCAGGAGGCCGACGTGCGGGCCTTCGCCGCTGCACGCCAGCAGCAGGCCGCGGCCGTGGCAGCCGCTCCGTCCCTAGCCGCCCCTGCGGCGCCGCCCGCCCCCACCCCGGTGGCGGCCGAGGCCGCGGCGCCAGCGCCCGGCGCGGCGGGACGGGTGGAGCCGCTCAACCGGATTCGGCGCGTCACCGCCGAGCGGATGGCCCAGTCGGCCCGCAGCGTCGCCCGCGTCACCCTGTTCGCCGAGACGGACTTCGACGAGGCGGTGCGCTTCCGCAAGCACCTGAAGGACGAGTTCGAGAAGCGCTACGGGGTGAAGCTGAGCTACGATGCGATGCTGGTGAAGGCGTGCGCCAGTGCGCTGCGCGAGTTCCCGATTATGAACGCGCAGTGGGCGGACAACGCGGTGCGCTACCTGCCCGAGGTCCACGTCGGGGTAGCGGTGGCGGTGGAGGCCGGGCTGCTGGTGGCGGTTGTCCGCGACGCGGACCGCAAGAGCCTGGTTGAGATCGCCCGCGACATCGACGCGATGGCCGCGCGGGCGCGCGAGGGCAAGCTGGGCGTGGCTGAGATGGCAGGCAGCACCTTCACTATCACCAACCTCGGCGGGTACGGGGTGGACGCGTTTACCCCGATTGTGAACCCGCCGGAGGCGGCGATCCTCGGCGTCGGCCGCATCGCCCAGCGGCCGGTGGTGGTCGACGGCAGGCTGGAGGCGCGGCATACCTGCTGGCTGAGCCTGTCGTTCGACCACCGCATCGTGGACGGCGCCCCGGCCGGGGACTTCCTGAGCCGGGTGGCGGAGATCATCGCCAAGCCCTACCTGCTGGTGGGGACGTAGGCGCTTGTGGCGAGCTGGGGGCGAGGGGAAGCGCTTCCCCTCGCCCCGCGTGTCGATATGCCCCGCGAGCGCCGCGCCGCTGGCGCGGCCACGGTGACGCGGTAGGCCGCGAAGGGCCGCTGGGGTAGGAGGCCCGCGGCCAGCTTGCTCAGCCCCACGCCGATATGCCAGACTGAGCCCGCGCGCAGCAGCGTGGCGGACGATGGTGTCCTGCGCCAGACGCGACACCGCGCCCAACTCCATGTCAGGGACAGCCCCGTGAAGTCAACTCGCCTGCTTGTATTGCTGCTTGCCTTGCTGCTCGCCTCCTCGGTGTCCGGCCCGGCGGCGCTCGGCGCTCCCCAGACGAACTGGGTTCAGGCGACCGAGCCGACCGAGCTCTGGTCGGGCCCGACCGACGGAGCGATCTCCTTCGGCCCGGTGGCGCAGTGGGACTACTTCCAGGTGGTGCAGGCGTCCGGGCCGCGGCTGTACGTCTTCAATCCCCGTACTAAGAACTACGCCTGGATCGACGCGGACAAGGTGGGGCCGTCCGGGCCGCCGCCCAAGGACTACCTGAACCCACCCAAGCCGAAGCCGAAGCCGGCGCCCGCTCCGGCGCCCGCGCCGCCCCCGGCGCCGGTCTTCAAGCCGTGGTGGGTGGAGACGTTCCAGCCGACGCCGCTGTGGAGTTCGGACAAGCCGGATGCGATCACCCACGGCCAGGTGGATGCCTGGAGCTTCTTCCAGGTCACCGCGCCGCAGACGGGGGCCAGGCTGCAGGTGCGTGACCCGCTCACCAACGCGACGGCCTTCATCGATGCCTCCGCCGTCGGCCCCGCTGGCGAGCCGAAGCCGGCCGACCTGCTCCCGCGCACCTGGCGTGGCTACGTGGGCGCCGACAGCGCGTACGTCCGGAGTGCACCGAACACGCAGGCCGACATCGTCGGCGAGCTGCACCGCGGCGATCCGGTCGCCGTCTCGCAATGGGTGGAGGGCGAACAGGTGTTCCCCGACCAGCCGGGCTGGGCCAAGCTGGACGAGGGCGCCTACGTCTACGGGCCGTTGCTGCGGCGCTTCAGCATGACGCTCCCGCCGCCGTTGCCGCAGGGCGGACCACCCTTCGATGGCCATTGGATCGACGTCAACCTGAGCTTGCAGGAGGTGACCGCCTACGAAGGGCAGACGCCGATCTACTGGGCGCCGACGTCGAGCGGCCGGCCGGGTTGGGAGACTCCGGTGGGCGTGTTCACCATCCTGCGTCGGGTCGAAAGCGAGACGATGGACTCGAACACGCTGCTGGGCAAGGACGCCGAGCGGGCGAGCTACAAGGTGGAGCACGTCCGCTGGACCCAGTACATCACCAACGGCGGGGTGGCGCTCCACGAGAACTACTGGCGTGACCCGGCGCTGTTCGGTATCCCGTCCAGCCACGGCTGCCTGGGGCTGCTCCCTGATGACGCAAAGTGGTTCTGGACCTGGGCGGACGTTGGCACCCCGGTGGTGGTCCACCCGTAGGTATCGGGCGTGTTGACCACCGCCTACCTGGTGGTCTGTGGTGCCTCGAGCGCGACCCGCGCCCCGGAGCTGGCCAGCGGGCTGCTGGAGCGGTTCGCCACGGTGCTCGCCGTGCCGACGCCCCATGCCGCCCGGGTGATCAGCGGCTGGGACCTGGTCCGCGTTCCCGGGCTGCGTCTCGTGGAGAGCTACTTCGACGCGGCGATCCGTCCCTCGCCGCCGCCCGGGCTGGTGCTCGTCGCCCCGTGCACCTTCAATAGCCTGAACAAGCTCGCCCTTGGCATCGCCGACAACCTGGCGCTCTCGATCGTCGCCGAGGCGATCGGGCGGCAGACGCCGGTCGTCGTCGCGCTCGGGCTGAACCAGCCGCTCTGGGCGCATCCGCGGGCGCGGGCGTCGGCCACCGCGCTGCGGAGCTGGGGCTGCCAGGTGCTGGAGCCCGTGCCCGAGGGCGACCGGCTGGCGCTCGCTCCCACCGCGGCCATCCTCGCCGCGGTTGACCGCGCTCTGGCGGACGGGCCGCCCGGCGGGGCGCAGTCAGGCTGAGGGGCTGCCCACCGGCTCCTGGTCGGCTCCATCCGAGTCGCGCTCATCGGTGGCTGGCTGGAGCGGAAGCGCGATGTGGAAGGTGCTACCCACGCCCAGCGCGCTCGTCGCCCAGATGCGCCCGCCGTGCTGCTCGACGATCAGGCGGGAGATCAGCAGCCCCAGCCCGATCCCGGCGAAGCGGCGGTCGTCGACGTTCTCGCCGCGGTGATAGCGGTCGAACAGGTGCGGCAGGTCGGCTTCAGGGATGCCGATCCCGCGGTCGCTGATGCTGAGCCGTGCCTGGTCGCCCTCCCGCCAGACGTGGAGGGACACCTCCCCGCCCTCGGGGCTGAACTTCACCGCGTTGTCCAGCAACCGATCCAGCGCCTGGCGAAGACGCCGGCGGTCGTACACCCCGACAACTGGCTCCGCCGCAGTGAGGTTGCAGGGATGGCGGGGGGTGTTGTGCCGCTCGCACGCCTCGCGGGCGAGCTCGACCAGGTCCACGCTTTCGCGGGGGCCGAGCAACGTCGCCTGATCGCCGCGCAGGGTGTCGAGCAGGTCCAGCACCAGCTCTGCCAGGCGCTTCGTTTCGCGGACGATACGCTCCAGCCCTTCCCGGTCGGCCGGCGCCCGCGGCTGCCGCTCGGCACGCCGGCGCAGGAGCTGCGCCTGGGCCAGCAGCGTGGTCAGCGGCGTCTGGAGCTCGTGCGCCGCAGACGACAGGAAGTCCTCCTTGAGCCGGCTGGCCTCCTCGCGGGCACGAATGCGCGCCGCCTGATCCATGAGCATCCGACTTTCCAGGATGACTGCTGCCTGGTTGGCCAGGAACTGGACGAGCTCCAGGTCGTCGTCCGCGAAGATCGGCGCCCGGGGGGCGTAGACCACCAGTACCCCCAGGCGCCGCTCGCCCGCGGTGATCGGAGCGGCCAGCACCGCCCGGGCGCCCGCCTGGCGATAGACCTCCGCGTGCGACGGATCCTCGCGCTCGGCGTCGGCAGCGAAGATCGGCCGCTGAGTGGTGAACGCGCGGCCGCCGATCATCTGGTCGCCAGCGGTCTGCACCGTATGCTCCCCGGAGGTGTAGCGCAGCGCCCGCGCTGTCGGATCCCAGAGGCCGATAACCGCGTGCGGCGCCCCGAGCGACTCCGCGGCGCTGCGTTCCAGCTCCGCCACGATCGCGCTCATGCTCGGGAGCCGGGGCAGCCGTGCTGCGCGCGCCAGGAAAGCGCGCAGCGCCGGCTCGCGCCAGGCGCGCCGCAGCGTCGGCGGCGGGGCAAAGGCGAGCACGTAGCCGAGCCCAGAGCCGAGCGCGAACAGGTGCGAGAGCAGCGTCCACAGGTCGGCCAATCCGGGGAGCGCTGCCTGGACGCCAGCCATCAGGATCGCCAGTCCGAGGCAGAGCGAGCCGGCCGCAGCGGCGTGCATCCGCCGGCGGATGACACCACTGGAGCGGCGCGACTCCCGCGCGAAGGTCGCGGCGACGTAGAGCTGGAGTCCGACGAAGTACAACACGTACAGCAGCGTCAGCGCGAGCGGGAGCGGCTGACCCACCAGGAAGAGCCCGACGACGGCTAGCGCCAGTCCAACCTCCGCCCCGCGCAGCAACAGCGTCGGAACATCGAAGAAGTCGTCCACCAGCCGCAGTAGCAGGTAGGGCAGCGCCATGATCAGCGAGCTGCTGGCGGCGTTCACCAGCGCGCCGGGGACCACATGGAGCACCGCGGTGAGCTCTTGCTCGGCGATCAGCACGGCAGCGGCGCCGAAGAAGAGGGCGATGTCCCCGTCGACCCGCCGCGGCCGCCGAATCAGCCTGGCGGCGGAGACGATGAAGACAAGGACAAACAGCGCCTGTGTGAGGAGCTGGATGAGCGAGTCCGTGCTCATCGCCCCATGCGCCTAGGGCCACGCCAGGCGCGTAGCCAGAGCCGCAGCCGGATGCTCATGGCGTACTGTCGGCCTCCAACCAGCTCAGTGGATCCGCGGGCTCGCCCGGCAGCGGAAAGGGCACCGCACCCCCCAGCAAGCGTGATGCCAGGGCGGCCACTCTCCCAAGCATGCCGGATGTGTCGCCCGCGCGCGGCTGATGACGTGATGACGCGGCCACCACCGCATTCACCTCGGACCGCGACTCCGAGCGGAGCGGCCCAGGTGGTGCCGCGGCCCCAGGCGACCCGGTCCACACTGCGCCAGAACGAGGCCCGGGTACTCCGAACACGTATGGTGTCCCGAACGGATCGGGCCTGCAAGCAGCCAGCCTTCCGGCCGTGGCTCAGTGTACTCGCCCAGCCCGCCCCCGTTGACAGAATAGAACAAACGTTCTATCCTGAGGTCATGGCTCCGCCACGCTACGTCGAGACGCTCTGTCAGTCCGCGCTCAATCGGGTGCAGGGCATGCCGTTCCGCTGGTCGCTCAACCCCTATGGCGGCTGCAGGCACGGCTGCGGCTACTGCTACGCCCGGCGCTACCATGAGTGGCACGGATTGACCGCGGGGGACTTTGACCGCGTGCTGTTCGTCAAGACCAACGTCGCCCAGGTGCTGCGTCGCGAGCTGGGGCGGCGGAGCTGGCGGCGGGAGTCGGTGGCGCTGGGGACGGCCACGGATCCCTACCAGCCGGCGGAAGGGCGCTACCGGCTGACCCGCGCCTGCCTGGAGGCGTTCCGCGATTACGCCAGCCCGGTCGGGATCACCACCAAAGGGACGCTGATCGTCCGCGACCTGGACGTGTTGCGGGACCTGGACAGCCTGGTGGAGGTGCATATCTCGGTCATCACTCTGGACAGCGCGCTGGCCTGGCGGCTAGAGCCCGGCGCGCCCGCGCCGGCCAGGCGGCTGGCGGCAGTGGAGCGCCTGGCGGCCGCGGGCGTGGCGTGCAGCGTCTTCATCGCCCCGGTGCTGCCGGGACTGACCGATGGCGAGCAGGCCCTGCGCGAGCTGTTCCGCGCCTGCGCCCAGGCCGGCGCTCGGGCGGTGCACGTGATGCCGCTGCGGCTGCAGGGAAGTGTCAAGCCCTATTTCCTGGCCAGGCTCCAGGCCGAGTTCCCGCACCTGGTGGCCGCCTACCGCCGGGGCTACGCCCAGGGCAGCGAGGCGCCCGCCGAGTACCGCCAGCGCCTGCGCGAGCGGGTCACCGTGGCGAAAGTGCTAGCGGGTCTGGCCGCGCCGCCGCCCCGCCCCGCTGGACCGCGCCCGGGGCAGCAACTGGCACTGCCTGAGTAGGCCGTGGCCTGGCACGCTGGTTGCCCCAGGGAGCGGCACGGAGGTGAGGCGCGATGACTGGTGGCAGCCTGGCTCGCCGGCTGCGGCCCGGCCTTGCCGTGCGTGGATCGGACGGGCCGCAGGTTGGGGAGATCGCGGAGGTCTACCTCGGCGTCGGCACTGGCGAGGCCTGGGGCGCGGTCGGCGCGATTCCCATGGAGGGCGCCCGATCCGCCGATCCGGCGCAGTATGCCTACAGCGAGGCGATGCCGGGCGAGGGCTCTGACTACGTGCGAGTGGCGCGGTCCGCGGGTGGGGACCTGTACGTCCCGGTCGGGGCGTTCGCCGAGGTGCGCGAGGGTGCTGCGGTCCTGGCGATCACCGCCGAGGCGGTGCCGGCAATGCAATGGGACGTCCTGCCGGACTTCGTCAACGTTCGCAGCATCCCGGACAGCGGGGCCGAGTCGACACAGGCGTAGCCGACAGGTACGGGCAAGCCTGGCTGAGCGCATTCGGGGATATCATCCGCACGCCGTCTGGCATCCCGTGAGCGAGGCGGATGTCCAGTTCACCGCGGCCGCAAGCCAGGAGTATTAACTCGGGTACACCGCCGGCAGGTGCATGGCGATGGCGACAATGATCCAGCCCCAGGGATTCGTCTGCCTCCCCTTTCCCTGCCTGTGCAGCGTCTTGTGCGCTACAAGGCGTATCTGCTCCAGGCGGTTGCACGTCCCGTACCGCTCGCTTGCCTTGGAGGGGCGCTGGTAGCCGTCGGGACCAGCCGCGGCTGGTCCCGAAACCGACGGCGCGCTCGTCGCCTGCCGTACACTCCCTCTCGCGATCTGATCGGAGAGCGTGGGGGTCATGGCGGCACGACGACACGGCGGAATACTCCCTCGGCTGTGGTGGACACTGCTCCTGCTCGCGGCGCTGATTATCCCGGCCGGTGCGCCGCGGGCACGCGCCGACGAGGACCTCCCGGACTACCTGTCCTGGTCCTCTCCCGGCCCTTACCGCGCTCCGTTCTGGCAGGACTTCAGCCTGCAGAGCTTCGCCCCCGACCAGCGCATCGTCGCGACCTACTTCTTTTACTGGTTCGATGCGCAGTGGCTGCGGGCCCGCCGCGAGCAGCGCGGCTTCGATCCCTACCCCTTCCACCCGCCGGACCTGGACACGATCAGCTTCCGCGATCCCGACTGGTATGAGCAGCAGTTCCGCGACATGCTGGATGCGGGAATCGACGTGGTGCTGCCGGACTACTGGGGCGAGCCCGGCCAGTACGACCGGCCGGTTCCACCCGCCCCGGAGAAGAACTCCTTCGCCACGGAGGGGCTAGTCCCGATGGTCGCGGCGCTGGACCGGCTAGCGGACCGGGGCACTCCGCTCAAGATCGGTCTATTCCTTGACACTACCATCCTGAATGACGAGGACCTGACGACCGAGCGGGGCAAGCAGGTCTTCTACACCACCATCCGTGACTACTTCTCGAAGATCCCGCCCCGCCATTGGGCGGCGCTCGGCAATCGGCCGTTGATCTGGCTGTACGATGCGCAGCACGTGGCAGCGTTCGACCAGTCGTCGTTCGACTACGTCTACCAGCACTTCCCGCAGGACTTCGGCGGTCTGGCGCCGTACATCGTCCGCGAGTCGCAGTGGGAGCGGGCTAAGAACACCGGCACCGACGCGCTGCTGCATACAGAGGGGCTGTACGCCTGGGGTGCGGCGCCGTTCGGCTTCAACCCGGACCCGCGCTTCACCGTGGCGGAGGTCGGCCCCGGTTTCTCCAACGTTCAGTTCGGGCGCCCCAACGGCATCTTTACCGACCGGCAGGGGGGACGGTACTACGAGCAGCAGCTCCGCCAGGCGCTAGCCAGCGGTCGGCAGATCCTGGCGGTCGAGACCTGGAACGAGCTGGGCGAGGGAAGCGGCATTCTGGAAACGGTGGAGTTCGGCCGGCAGTACATCGACCTGACGCGTCAGTACGCGGACAGGTTCAAGGCCGGGCTGACCTCATAACCGGCATCGCGGTGCAGCCGGCTGCCCACCCCGCGCTAATGGCACAGCGTAATGAGCCGCTCGCCGTCGTCGCCGGTCTCGTCGGAGACGATCTGGTAGCCTTTCTTCTGCAGGGCGCGGACGCGCTCCTCCAGCCGGGTGGTGGCGCAGTCGTGCTTGTCACTCGGGCTGGCCACGTCGCCAAGGTACAGGCCCCAGGCGGCGACCAGCACGATCAGCCAGAGCAGCGCGAGCTGCAGGTAGATCACGCGGTGCAGGGCGCGCCTGGCCGGGGCGGCAGGCGCGGGCAGGGCCTGCCCGCGCGGGGCGGCGGGCGCAGGGGGATCAGCCAGACGCAGCGAGCCGGTTTCGCGCATATCCCGAGCGGCCGGGATGGCTCCAGCCGCGGCTGGATTCTAGCGGCCACTGGCGCGCCCTGTCACCCGCGCCGGGTGTGAGGAAGCGGTTCAAAGGCGGGCGGCGATGCACGGGCGGGGAGGCGAGTTAAACGACGTGGAGACGTCCACTGCCCGGGGCGTCTCCACGTGCATGTTCCTCCCGTCGCGGCCCCTGACCGCGACGGGTTAGGCAGCGGGTTCGAGCACGCGCGCGTCGTGCTCCAGGGGCTCGCTCAATGACAGCCTGCCCTCCAGCAGGCGGGCGTACTGTTCTCTGTCGAGGGTTACCTTACGAGCCTGGCGGTTGTGCTTGATCTCCGGCCCGCTGGCCAGCTTCCAGACGTCATCGCCAGGCAGCACCCAGACGCGCCAGAAGATATCGAGCTTGCCGGTAGTGGTGCGCATGAGCTTGTGTCCTGTGAGGTCCGTCAGTCGTCTTAACGCACGACGTGGACCAGGGATTCCAATTTCGCGCTGACGCTAGTGTGCCGCAACGGCAAAAAGTGCGGACCGACCTGCTGGTCGGTCCGAGCCCGGACAAAAGGACCGGTCTTCTGGCTACGCCCGGGTCACCACGGTGGTCCCGATGGTCGCCCAGTCCCAGAAGAACTTGCTGTCGTCATAGTTCATCCCCAGGCAGCCGTGCGAGCCGGTGTAACCCCAGTTGGAGCGCCAGTAGTTGTAGTGCAGCGCCGCGCCGTCGTGGGTGAAGTACTGGGTGAATAGCACCCCGGTGATGTCATAGCTGCCAGGCGAGCCAAGGGGAATGCCGATGGTGTCCGAGCGCATCCGCTCGTTGGCAACCCGTCGCCAGATCTGGAAGGTGCCGAGCTGTGTCGGGTGGTTGGGCGTCCCCTTGACCGCCAGCGCGGTGTAGACAGGGTGGTCGTTCTCGTACGCGGTGATCAGCACCGGCTCGCGCAGGTCGGCATCGATCCAGCGGCCCGGATGGTACGCGGCCGGTGGGCGCGGCACACGCAGGATCTTGGCCGGAACCAGCTCGCCGCTCTGGTCGACGTACAGCTCCGCGCCATCGGCCGTCACCACGCGGGCGGTGAGCGTGAGCTGGGCGTTGTAGCGCCAGGTGGAGTTCCAGGCTACCACGCGCGCCCGCGTGTCGACCGGGCTGAGCTCGACGACGTTCTTCAGCCAGGCTGGGGGATTCACCGGGCCGACGAGCTGCTCGGGCAGCCACCCCCGCGTGTTGCGCGCCGGATCCCACAGCTCCACCCAGCCGGGCAGGTGGTTCGTCTGCACCATCGGGACGCCAGCCACTAGCACGCTACTGGGCGCCCGCGGCAGGGGCGCCCGCCGCAGCGCGGCCGCGCGCTCAGCCGCCACCCAGTGCAACTGCGCCGCCTCCGGGCTGATGCCGGCGGACTGCATCGCCTCGCTCCCGATCGGGCCGAGCGAAACCGTATCCGTGGCCGGGTCGTAGTCCAGCCGCGCCTGCTCGTACCACTGCTGGTTGTCCTGGACCGGGCCGAGCGCACGCCCGAACAGCGCCTCCCCGCCATGCTCGCGGTAAAAGGCGGCGATCTTCTCCGCGGCGCTACCCGGGGCAGGAGGTACCGTCATGGGGAAAGCGGCTGTCTTCGGGCCGAGCAGCCGGCCGAGCGGCGCTAGCGCCACCCCGTTGTTGTCGGTGAGGTCCAGCCGGCCCCGCTCGAACCATTGCACCGTGGTGCCGTCCAGCGGCATCGGCTCGCTCAGCGGGTTGCCCAGCAGGTCGTCGCCCATCAGGTCGAGGAACTGCAGGAACGGGCCGGAGATGGTGTGGCCGGTACTCTGCACGTAGCGTACCGCTGGGCTGACCTCGGCTCGCGCGGCCACGCCTTCGCCCGTGACCAGGACGAAACACGCCGCTACGGCGCCCAGGACACGACTCCGCCAGCTCCCCTGGATCATCTCGCCTCCGAAGCGGGTGCCGCGGGCCGGGCGATCGGCTGAGGCCGCCTGGCATCCCTTGTACTGTCAGTCTACCGAGTTTGTTAACGTCGTCAAGGACGCGGCGTTACTGCACCGCTACGATTGTGATAAGCAAGCTCAGTGCCCGGTGATGACGAGCGGCCCGCGGCTCAGCGCGCTGCCCGCCGTTGAAGCTCGTCGAGGATGAACGGGTTGGTCGCCCGTTCGGCTCCGATCGTCGTCTCCTGCATGTGGCCTGGGAGTACGATCGTTTCGTCGGGCAGGGGCAGCAGGCGATCGACGATGCTGCGTAGGATCTGCCGCGGGTTGCCGCCGGGCAGATCGGTGCGGCCGATGGAGCCGCGGAACAGGGTATCGCCGCTGAACAGCAGCCCCGGGGTGTACAGCGAGACGCTCCCCGGGGTGTGGCCGGGGGTGTGCAGAACGCGCAGATGCACCCCCGCGATCTCCAGGTCGTCGCCATCGTTCAGGGCGAAGGTCGGCGCGGGCGGGGCAGGCACCCGTCTACCGAGCCACTGCAGCGCCGCCTCGGGAACCGCGCGGGCGATGGCCTCGTCGGCGGGGTGCAGCAAGAACGGCGCGCCGGTCGCCTGCTGCAGCGCGGCGACGGCCAGCACGTGATCCAGATGGGCGTGGCTGGCAACGATGCGGGTGATGCGTACCCCCAGGTCGCGGGCGAGCGCCAGGATCGTCTCGGGCTCGTCGCCCGGGTCGATGCAGATCGCCTCGCCACTGCGCCGCGAGCCGACGACGTAGCAGTTGGTCCGGAACAGGCCGACCACAACTCCGCGCAGCGCAAGCTGAACGACGTTGTCAGGCATGGGCGTCATCGCCAGGCCGCCGCCAGGCTTCCGCGTTCCGGCGGCTGGGCGCTAGCTCTGAACAAAGCGCACCGGCAGGGTGAAGCGCTGTCCGGTGTCGGGGCAGGCGACCTCCACCCGCCGCAGCGCCTGTCCGGTGAGCAGCTCCTGCGACGACCAGTGCACCTCCAGGCGGCGGAACAGCACGTGGTCGTGGCCGCAGGAGGGGCAGGGGGCGGCGCGCAGCTCGGCCGTCACGCTCTGCGCCAGGGGAGGAGACGGCTGGAGCCAGCCGAACAACCGGCTGAGAAGCCACCGGCGCGGCCGCTGCTGCGGCGCACTCTCCCGCGGCGGAGGCGGGGGCTCGGGAGCCGGCGTGGGAGCTTGGGGGCGCATCTCACGCAGGATGCGCTCCACCTCGGCGATGGCTGCTTCTACTTCGGGGTCTCGTCGTCGAGCCGCTTCTTGCATGTCGATCACCGGGGGCCATGGTCCGCCGGCTGGGGCGGCGAAGGACACCTTCAGTATACGCCTGCCGCGCGGAAGCGGGAAGCGCCTTTGCCAGGAGGTTGGGCGGAATTTCGTTGCATGGTGCCACGAGCCTCGGGAATGCCGCGCCCTCCCGCGGTCGCGACCGGTGGCGTGCTGCACCTCCGCCCTCAGCGAGCGCGCGGCTCCCAGCTCACCACGCCCACCCGGGTCGGCTGCCAGGAGAGCGCGTAACGGCCGTCTCGCTCGGTTATCCGGTCGGCGAGCAGCGCCTGGAGCGCTCGGTCCTTGTCGCTCCCCGGACGTACCCAGAGCTGGCGGCGGGCGAAGGCGACGACGTCGTCTCGGCTCGGGTAGCTCTGCGGTGCCCGCTCCACCAGCCGAACCTCGAACAGTCGCCCGCGGGCGAGCAGCAGTGCCAGGAATTCCGGCAGCGCCGGCAGGGTCGCTCGTGGCTCGCCGTGGACCTCGGGCCAGAGCTGGTCGAAGGCGAAGGTCGGCGCCCGCTCCAGCAGCATCGCCACGCACAGCCGGGCTGCCGCCGCCTCCATCGCCGCGAGGAACTCCCCGAACGGCTCGATGTCGTAGCCCACGTGCGCAATGAAGGTGACGTCCGCCGTCGGCGGCTGCTCCAGTGGCCAGCGCGCCTGGACTGTCTGGATGTTCGCGATGCCATACTCGGCCATCCCCTCGCGCAGCACCTCGAGCATCCCCGGCGAGGGGTCGAGCGCGATCACCTGGCCGGCCAGCAGCGCCAGTGGCAGGGCGTAGCGTCCGCCTCCAGCGCCGATGTCCAGCCAGGTCTCGCCCGGGCGTACCAGGCTGCGCAGTACGGCCAGCGCTGGCTCGTCCTGGCGATGGGGATCGGCGCGGAACAGTGACGCCACCGGGGCGTAGAAGTCGGCCTCGTCGGCCTGTTCTCGGAAGCGGTCGACCTGCTCGCGGTTGCGCCGCACCCGCCGCGCCCACTCGGCGGCCGCTTCCGCGGGATCAGGCCGCAAGACGTCTGCCATCAGCTCAGTCTGCCGGCTCCGCCGCCGCGCTGGCAAGCTGTTCGGCCCGCCAGCGGCGATAGGCCGGGCGCAGGCAGTGCGCGCAGGGCCGGTAGCCCGCCGCCAGGGCCTCCGCCTCGTCGACGAAGAAGACGCGGTGCTGGCGGAGCATCCGCCGGCCGCTGCGACAGTCCAGCCGGCCGAAGATCCGTACCCGGGCATTGCCGGCCAGGGTGATCTGCCGCGTCCGCAGCAGCCCGAACACCTGGGCCGGGGTGAGGTCGCAATGCCAGAACATCACGGGGGGGGCGTCCGGTGGAGCGTTGGCCCCAGCTCCCAGGGGTCGATTGGAACGTCGATCACGCTCGGCCGGTCGGCCGCCAGCGCCGTGTCCAGCGCCGGCCCCAGTGCGTCCCAGGTATCGGCCCGCAGCCCGAGCACCCCGAACGTCTCCGCCAGCCGGGCAAAGTCGGGATTGCCGAAATCGGCGCCGATGTAGCGCCCCCCATACTGCTCCTGCTGGTAGGCGCGCACGTTGCCGAAGCCGTGGTCGTTCAGCACCACGGTGACGATCGGGAAGCGCTCGCGCACTGCCGTCTCCAGCTCGGCGACGTTCATCAGGAAGCCGCCGTCGCCGGTGCAGCAGATCACCCGTCCCCGCGGCCGGGCGGCCCGGACCCCGATCGCCACCGGCAGGCCGGCGCCGACCGCGCTCCAGTTCACTGTGTCGACAAAGCTCCCGGGCGTCTGCGTTTCCAGATGGGAGCGCAGGTAGCGCATTGCGTTGCCCGCGTCGCTCACGAGGCTGTCCTCGGGCTGCAGCCGCTGGCTCAGCGCCGCGACCACCGCCTGCGGCTTGAGCGGCTGCCCGGGCGAGGCCAGCGCCGCCTCCGTCTCCGCTGCTTGCTCCCGCTTGAGCGCTCGGACGGTTCCCAGCCAGCGCTCCGAGCCGAGTGGCTCGGATGTCTCGGCCAGCGCCTCCAGGAATGGCGCCAGCGGGGCCACCAGGCCGAGCGCCACGGGGAAGGCGGCGCCGACGTCCGCCGCGACCGGGCTGACATGCACCAGCCGCGCCTCGGGCGGGACGAAGCGGGAGCCGTAGGCGGTGGAGTAGAAGTCCAGCGCCGAGCCGAGCACCAGTAGCAGGTCTGCCTGACGGAGCAGCGCGTTCGCCGCCCGCCGCCCGCTCGGGCCGATGGCGCCAAGCCCGAGCGGATGCTGGGTTGGCAGCGCGTCCGGGCTGTGCACCGAGGTAACAACCGGGATACTCAGCCGCTCTGCCGCCCGCCGCAGCGTCTCGGCCGCGTCGTCCCAGATCACGTCGGCGCCGGCGACGATCAGCGGGGCGCGGGCCGAGCGCAGCTCCTCCAGCGCCCGCCGCAGCGCCCGCTCGCTCGGCGCCTGGTCCGCTTGCGGGCGGTAGGCGCCGGGCGGCAGCGCCTCCGCCTCCACCCGCTCGCGCAGCAGCTCCGGCATCACGTTCAGGTGCACCGGACCCCGCGGGCGATCGAGCATCAGCCGAAACGCCTTGTGCAGCGTGGTGGGAAGCTGGTCGGCCGCGGTGGGCAGGTACGACCACTTGGTGATCGGCTCGTAGAGCCGGACCTGGTCGAGCTCCTGGAACATCTCCCGCTGGTGGTAAGTGTGCGCCTGCTTGGCAGTGTAGGCGAGCAGCGGGACGCGGCTCTTGAAGGCGGCGGCGACGCCCGAGAGCAGGTTCGTCGCGCCCGGGCCGACGGTGGACAGACAGACACCCGGGCCGCGGCGGGCGACGGCGTAGCCATAGGCCATGTAGCTGGCGCCCTGCTCATGCCGGGTGAGCACGAACCGCAGCCGCGGATCGTCGCGCACCAGGTCGAGTACGTCCAGGAACTGCGAACCGGTCAGCCCGAACAGCACTTCGACGCGCTCCTGAATCAGCGTGTCGAGCAGATAGCGGGCGCCGGTGGGGCGATGCTGCATCGGCGGTCAGCGATCGATCGTTGGCGGAGACAAGGATAGCCGACCGAGCCGCTGCTCGCAGCCGGGGAGTGCTGGCCCCGACCTCACCAGCGCTCCGGTGGGAGCGCCCGGCGCAGCTCCTCCAGCTCTGCGCCCCGCTCCAGCAGCGCCACCACCTGCGCCTCGCGCGCCGCCGCCGCTTCGGCCAGCTCGAGTACCGGCTCGATCCGCTCGGCCGGGATGACCACCACGCCGGTGTCGTCCGCGACCACGAGGTCGCCGGGCCGCACCTGCACCCCGGCGCAGTCGACCGTCCCGTTCAGTTCCACCGCCTCCAGGCGGAACTTGCCGGTGCGCGGCGTGACGTGCGCTGCCCAGACCGGGTACCCGAAGCGCCGCATCGTCGCCACATCGCGCACCCCGCCCCATACCACCGCGCCGGCCAGGCCGCGCTGCACCGCCACGGTGGTGCTCAGCCCGCCCATGCACGACACCTCGCGCCCGCCCGCGTCGAACACCGCCACGTCGCCAGGCTCGGCCACCGCGTAAGCGTCGCGGTCGGCCAGCTTGGCGCGCAGTCCCTCCGCGTGCGCTCGCGCTGGCGCGATGGGCTCTGGCACGTAACGGAGCGTCACCGCCGGCCCAGCGATCGTCGTGCCCGGGGTGATCGGGCGCAGCACGGAGGCGGCGATGACGCCGGTGATCCCAAGCGTGTCCAGCACATCGGACAGCAGCGGCGTCGGGTCCTGCAGGACGCGGTAACGCGCCAGGATCTCCGGCCGCGGCCGCGGGATCTGGACGGCGCGGATGCGCTCGGCGGGGATCAGCCCCATGAGCCGCGCCTGGACCTCGGGCGGGATCTCGACCACCGATCACCTCGGGGGAGTGGAACTGTTGCGCGCTTACCCCTTGACGCCGCCGGCGGTCAGGCCCGCGACGTAGTGCTCGACAAAGAAGCTGTAGGCGATAGCGACCGGTACCGTGCCGAGCAGCGCCCCGGCCATCAGCGAGCCCCAGAAGAAGACGTCCCCCTTCACCAGCTCCGTCACCACCCCGACCGAGATCGTCTTGATCTCCTGCGAGGTTGTAAACACCAGCGCGTAGATGAACTCGTTCCAGGAGAGCGTGAAGGCGAAGATGCCTGCGGACAGGATCCCAGGTAGCGCCAGCGGCAGCACGATGCGAGACATCGCCTGGATGCGGCTGGCGCCGTCGATCAGCGCGCTCTCCTCCAGCTCGCGCGGGATCGTCTTGAAGTAGCCCATCAGCAGCCAGGTGCAGAACGGGATCAGGAACGTCGGGTAGGTTAGCATCATCGACCAGAGCGTGTTGGACAGGCCGAGCTGCTGCACCACCTTCACCAGCGGCAGGAACAGCAGCGTCTGCGGGACCAGATAGGTGACGAAGATGGCAACCCCGAGGAAGCCCGCGCCGCGGAAGCGCAGCCGCGCCAGCGCGTAGCCGGCCAGGATGCCGCAGAACAGCGAGATCGCGGTGGAGACGATGGAGATCAGCAGCGTGTTGCCGGCCCAGCGCAGAAACAGCGTCTTGGTCAGCAGGTAGTCGTAGTGCTCCAGCGTCGGCTTGGTGAGCAGGAACTGTGGCGCGTTCAGGTTGTACAGCTCGGAATCCTGCTTCAGGCTGGTGATCAGCATCCAGTAGAAGGGGAATAGGGTGACAACCAGGAACACCGCCAGCGGCAGGTACAGCGGGAGCAGGCGGCGGAAGTGCCGGGAGGGTGCGGCCGGAGCGGCGGCGATGGTGGCGGCCATGGTTACACCTCCTGCCGGCGCATGTACCAGAGCAGGCTGGCGACGGTAGCGAGCAGGAACGGGAACATGAACAGCGACACGGAGGCGCCCTGGCCGAGCTGTCCGCCTACCAGCGCGATCTGGTAGGCGAGCGTGCTGAACAGGTGGGTACTGTTGGTCGGGCCGCCGCCAGTGAGCACGTAGGGGAGCTGGAAGTCGGCAATGGTCCAGATCAAGCTGAACAGCAGCACCACCAGCAGCACCGGCTGCACCAGCGGCAGGGTGACGTAGCGGAAGCGCTGCCAGCTACTGGCGCCGTCTAGCGCCGCCGCTTCGTACAGCTCCTGGCTGATGGTCTGGAGCCCGGCCAGCAGCGAGATCGCGAAGAACGGCACTCCGCGCCAGATGTTGGCGATGATGATGGCGATCATCGCCCAGGTGCCGTTGCCCAGCCAGTTGATCCCGCGCGGCCCGATCGAGAACACGTGGCCGACGATGGTGGGGGCGATCCAGGGGGCGAAGCCCGTCTGGATCATCACCCAGTTGAAGATGCTGTAGGTGGAGTCGAACAGCCACTTCCAGGCGATCGTGCTCAGCGCGGTCGGGGCGATCCAGGGCAGCAGGAAGGCTGCCCGCACTAGGTTCTTGGCGCGGATCTGCTGGTTCATCAGCAGCGCCAGCGCCAGCCCCAGCGCCGACTTCAAGGACACGGTCACCACCGTGTACAGCAGGGTGTTCTTGACCGTATTGCGGAAGATCTCGCTCTGGAGCTGGTCGGCGAAGTTGCGGAGCCCGACGAACTCGCCGGCGTTGGCCACCGTCTCGCTGCTCAGGCTCAGCCAGATACCGACCAGGAACGGGTAGGCGATGAACACGAGCAGGATGGCGATCGCTGGCAGCGCCAGGATCCACCCCAGTGTTCCTTCCCGCTCAGTCAGCGGCGTCCACCACCAGAGCCCCGGCCTGGCTATCGTCCTGGCGCGCTCCACACGTTGCGCGTCCATCGCTCGTCCTCCTTCTTGCCTCGCTGGGGCTGGGGTGCTCGCCGCCTACACCTGGTAGACGTTCTTGAGCTCGCCCTCGGCCCACTGCATCGCGGCCTGCGGCGTCTCACCCTGGATCACCTTGGCGAACATATCCACAACGATGTACTTGGAGCCGGACTGTGCCGCGGCCGGGCTGGGCGGGGCCGGGTAGCCGTACCATTTCGAGAGATCTCCGATCTGCTTGAAGGGGTCGAACTTGGGATCGGTGGAGGGCCAGAGCTCTGTCGCGCCCTTCTTGTACGGAGCCTGAGTGTAGCCCTTGCCAGCCTTCATAAAACCACCGTACACCTTTGGGTCCAGCAGGTGGGCGAGCAGCGCCTTGGCCGGCTTGGGGTCCTTCACGTAGGTGGGGATCGCGAAGCCGTACGGGAAGGCGAGGATGAACTGGCCCTTGGGTCCCTTGGGCAGCAGCGCGTGCTGGGTGTCCTGGGCGATGTCCGGAGCGTCCGTCAGCGCTTTCACGTAGATCGAGGCCCCGTTGAGCGTGGCCCAGATCTGCCCAGCCAGGTAAGCGCGGTTGTTGCTCGAGTCGTCCCAGGAGAGGCACTGCGGATCGGAGCAGGCGTCGAACCACTCCTTGAACGCTTTCAACGCTGCCTCCGTCTCGGGGCTATTGATCGCAATTTTCTTGCCGGTCTCATCGGTTTCTGAGCCGCCGAAGGACCACAGGAAGGGGAAGATGAAGGTGGGCGGATCGCCGAACGAGTGGGCGACCGCCTGGCCGACGAAGGTGTTCTTCTTTTGCTTGACCGCTCCGCCGACCTTGGTGTAGTCCTCCCAGGTAGTCGGGAACTGGTCGGTGCCGGCCCCTTCCTTCATCCAGCTCGAGCGGTAGGCAATCGCGTTGCCCGTCAGAGCAAACGGCATCGCCAGCCACTTCCCGTTGACGTAGCAGTTCTGCTTGGGCGCCTCGAACCAGCCGCCGCCGTCCGAGCCGGCCTTGTCGGCGATGTCCGAGACATCCACCAGCTTGTCAGCGTACAGGTGCGGCCAGGTCCACTGCATCTGCAGGAGGTCCGGGCCGGCCCCGCTCTGCAGCGCCGCGGTCACCTTCGGCTGGACGTCGTTGGCGGAGACTAGCTCGATTGTGAGCTCCACCCCGTTGGGCGTGGCCCACTCGTTGACCAGCGTCTCCTTGAACCACTGGTCCTCGGCCGGGACGAAGCTGGACCAGCTAAGCAGGTGGAGCTTGGTACCCTTGAGGACCGCGGTCCCGGTGCTCGCGCCGGCGGTGGCGACCGTGCCTGGCGTGGCCGCGCTCGGGGTCGCGGCCGGCCGTGGGGTAGCTGCGGCCGCGGAGGTTGCGCCGGACGCCGCGGTGGGCGCAGCGGGCGGAGTGGAGGGCGCTCCGGCGGAGGTCGCTGCCGCCGCGGCCTTCGTTGGCGCCGCGGCATTCGGCCCGCTCGTCGGCGCGGATGTGGTCGACGTGGAGGGCCCGCAGGCCGCCAGGAGCAGTACAGTCCCGGTGCCCAGCGTTCCCTTCAAGAACAATCGCCGGGTAAGCGTGCGGAGCTGATTGCGCGGACCAGTCGAGCCATGAGCCATAGCCTGTCCTCCTCACTCCTGTGTACGAAGCGCCCATCCGACAGGCCGCACGCCACTGGCGCTGTGGGCCGGTGGCGTGCAGCCTCTCTCGGTGGAAGCACATTTGCTGTGAGCATGCCACAACACTGGCGCCGCCGCCATCTCTTTTTGCTTGGAAGGTTCCAATGCTCGAAGCGGGCGCGGTGTGGGTACGACGTTCTGAGATATGTTACTCCGCGTTGCGTCGTCGTCCCCCGTCTGGTGCATACTGGGCTGCCCATTCGTAACGGCATGATCACACCCCTTGCGCGTTGCTGCTCCCTGCTGCTTGGATGGTTGCTCGTGGTCAGCCTGCTGCTCTGGCTGCTGCCGCCTGCTGCTCGGGCGATGGCCGACCACCCCGTGCTCGCCCTCTACTACCCCTGGTACGACCCGGATAGCTTCGGCGCCGCCTCCGACCAGCCAGCGGTGCAGCCCTACGAGTCGGATGACCCGGCGCTGATCCGCCGCCAGGTCGAGGAGGCGCAAAGTGCCAGGATCGACGGCTTCGTCGCTGCCTGGTTCGGCCAGGGCGACCGCACCGACAAGAACTTCAGCACGCTGCTCGGCATCGCCCAGGACAAGGGCTTCAGCGCGACGATCTACTTCGAGACCGACCACATCCTCGGGACTGGGCCCGACGCGGTGGTTGCGCAACTGCGGAGCTTCTCCCACGACTACCTGGATCATCCGGCCCTGGTGCGCTACCAGGGCAAGCCAGTGATCTTCTTCTGGCGCACACGGGCGCTGGACCTCGCCACCTGGGCGAGCATTCGGGCGGAGGTCGATCCCGACCATCGCGCCGTCTGGATCGCCGAGGGCGACCAGTTCGGCCAGCTCACTGGCGACACCTTCGACGGCATCCACCCCTATTCGATCGCCTGGTCGAGCAACCCGGCCGCCACGCTCGCCCGCTATGGCCAACACGCCCACGCCTTCCCCGGCAAGCTCTGGATCCCCATCGCCATGCCCGGCTACGACGACGCCCGCCTCCGTGCCGGCGGGTTCGTCGTCCCCCGCGCCGATGGTGCCTACTACCGCAGCACCTTCCAGGCCGCGCTCGATTCCCAGCCGGACTGGGCGGTGCTGATCACGAGCTGGAACGAGTGGCTCGAGGGGCACCAGATCGAGCCCTCGCTGTCGTACGGAACGCTCTCCCTCGAGATCACCGCGCAGTTCGCCGCCCAGCTCCACGCCCGCGGTGCCGCCTCGCAAGGAGCAGGCTAGGCGGTGCCTGAGGCCCGTCTCCCCTCGGATCGCCCTGCCGTGCCGGCCGATCCAAGCCGGCCGCCGCTCGACCTCGCCCGGGCCAGGGCGGTGCTGGAGCAGGCAGCGCGGTCCGCCGGGCGCGTGCTGCGCGAGCGGATCGACTCGATCGGCGCGGTCAGACACAAGGGGATTGCCAACATCGTCACGGACGTGGACGTGCAGAGCGAGCGCGTGGTGCGGGAGACGATCCTGGGCGCATTCCCCGACCACGCCATCCTGGGCGAGGAGGGCGGCTTAGCCGCCGGAGCCAGCCCCCGCTTCCGCTGGATCGTCGATCCGCTGGACGGTACAACCAACTACGCCGCTGGCTTCCCATTCTTCTGCGTCTCCCTGGGACTGGAGGTGGACGGAGCGCTGACGCTGGGCGCGGTGTACGACCCGCTGCGCGATGAGCTGTTCCTGGCAGAGCGGGGGCAGGGGGCCGTGCTCAATGGTCGCCCGATCCACGTCTCCGCGGTCGCGGAGCTCGGCCAGGCGCTGCTGGCGACCGATTTCCCGTATAGCCGCGAAGTCTTCCCGCGGGCGGTGGCCGGGGTAGAGCTGATGAGCCGCCAGGCGCGTGCGGTGCGCCGGGCGGGAAGCGCCGCGCTCGACCTGTGCTACGTCGCCTGCGGCCGGGTAGACAGCTACTGGGAGTGGGTGGTCTACCCCTGGGACCTCGCCGCCGGAGCGCTGCTGGTGGCTGAGGCGGGCGGGATGGTAACCCGGCTGGACGGCGGGCCGTTCTCGGTCGACTGCGGCCAGGTGCTCGCCTCCAACGGGCTCATTCACTCGGACCTGGTGGCGGTGCTAGGACCGCTGGCCCTCGGGGGAGACTAGCGGCGCGTCAGGGCAGGTGCGGGAGCAGACCGAGCACAAGCCGGCGGTAGCTCTCCTGAGCCAGACTCGCCTGGCGGAGCACGTCGGCGTTGTCCACCGGCTCCGCGGTGACCCCGGCCGCCATGTTCGAGATGAAGCCGAAGCAGACGACCGGCAGCCCGAGCTGGCGGGCGGCGATCACCTCCATTACAGTGCTCATCCCGACCACCGCCGCACCCAGCCGCCCTGCCATCTGAATCTCCGCCGCGGTCTCGAACGATGGCCCTAGCGTCCCCCAGTACACTCCTTCGTGCAGCGGCACGCCCTGCGCAGCCGCCACCCGTTTCAGGGTGGCGGTGAGGCCGGGGTCGTAGGGATAGGTCATGTCGAAGAAGCGCGTGCCCCACTCGTCCTCGGGCTCGCCGACGAGCGGGTTGGCGCCGTAGAAGTTGATGTGGTTGGTGATCGCGACGAATTCGCCGGGCCGGAAGGATGGGTCGATCGCCCCAACGGTGTTCGTGTACAGCAGCGAGCGGCAGCCCAGCAGCCAGCACAGCCGCACCGGCAGCGCCACGAGTTGTGCGGGGTGGCCGTCCAGCAAGGCGGGCTTGCCGCGCAGACAGGCGACGACGCGCCCCGCCGCCCGCCCGATCACCAGCTCCCCAACGTGCCCGGGAATGCCAGGCTCGGGCAGGGGTGGAAGGTCGCGGTAGGGGATGCGCACCGCGTCCTCGATCTCGTCGGCGAACCGGGCGAAGCCGGTGCCAGTGACCAGCGCCACCTCAGGCACAGGCGCGCCATGCGCCCGGACCCGCTCCGCCAGCCGCTCGACGTCGGCGCGGCGATAGCGCTGCCCTGGCGGGGAATCAGAGAGGGACATCAGCCGGCCCGTCGGAGGCGACGCTCGGCCAGCAGACAGGCGCCGCTGATCACGTCGATCCCCTGCTCTCGGCAGTAGCGCACCGCGGCGGGCGAGCCGGCCCCTGGCTGGAGCCAGACGAGCTTGACTCCTCGCGCAGCGCACTCGCGCAGCACCCGCTCGGTCGTTTCGGGCGGGGTGACGAACTCGACCACGTCCGGGGTCTCCGGTAGCGCCATGATGCTCGGATAGGCCGGCCGCCCCAGCACCCACTCGGCGTTCGGGTTCACCGGGTAGACGGTATAGCCGCCGCGCAGCAGCTCCGCGAAGACCCGATGGCCCCAGCGGGAGGGGTCGCGGCTGGCGCCGACCACCGCCCAGACGGGTGAGGCCAGAGCACGGTGGATCAGCGCTTCAGTGTCGCTCACAGCCCTGTCCCTGTACCCGAGCAACGGCTCCTTCGCCGCCCGGGGACGCCGGGCGGCACGTTCCGCGAGATGGCGAGCAGCGCGTGCCGCCGGCGCTGCTCCCGCACTCGTGGAGTCCAAGCCTGCACAGATGCGACGATCATGGAGTGGTCGAGGCTGGCCGCTTGAAGATCAGCCGATGTCCGGCTCCGGCGGGCATCGCCGCCACCAGCTCCCAGCCCTGTGCCCCCAGATCGTTGAGCGCCGCGGCGGAGGTGTTCCAGCGGTACTTGGCGCCCGGCACGTCGACCACCACCATGCTGCCCTGGCGTCCGGTGCTATCCATCCACGAGCCCTGGCCGGGCTCTCCCTGGAACAGGTACACCTCCAGGTACTCCCATTGCTGCATGTACGATCTCCTTATGCGCGGCCGGTCCGACCGGCCGCCTTGTAGTATCGCGGTCCGTCGCCACCAAGAGCCAGCCTGGCAGCCACGTATCGCCCGGGCTACCGCGCCGGCTGGTGTGGCCCGCCGCAGGCGCCCCAGAGGCCGAGCTTCTGCGCCTGGGCCTGCCGCTGCAGGTCCAGCAGCAGCTCCGCGAACGCCAGGTCAGGAGGTGCTGGCGCGGCCGCGGCGTCCCCCTCCCGCACCAGCTCGGCGTTGACGAGCAGGTCGCCCACATAGACATAGCGGAGAAGCTGGCCCTGCGCGTTGACATCGGACACGTCCTTGACCAGGCGCACCATCTTGTTGCCGACCAGGGCGTTGTTGCGGGCGAGCGATTCGGCGCCATAACACTCCGCCCCGCCGCCCTGCAGGCGCGCCGCCGGGGTGTCGATCCCCAGGTAGCGCACCGTTACGACCGAGCCGCCGCCGAGATCGACCCGGATCGTCTGGCCGTCCAGCACCTGCACAACCTGCCCGTTCGTCCTGGTGGGCACCGGGGCGGGCGCCGGCGGCGACGGGGCCCGGGCGGGCGCTGGCGTGGTCGCGGTGGGTGTCGGGGTTGGCACCGCCGCCGGGGTGGTGGGACGTGGGATCGGCGCGTGGGCCGCCGGCGCCGGAGTCGGAGTGGCGGTAGGCGGCACCGGAGTGGGCGTGCCGGTGGGCACGGGGGTCGGCGTGTCTGTCGGTGGAGCCGGGGTGTCGGTGGGCGTCGGGGTGTCGGTCACGGTGGCGGTTGGCGAGGCGGTCCAGGTCGGCGTCGGGGTGCGGGTCGGAGTGGGCGAAGGGGTAGGAGTGGCGGTCGAGGTTGGCTGAGAGGCCAGGATCGCCGAGGGGGACGGGGAATGGGAGAGCACCGCGAAGACTGCGTAGCCAACCAGCGCGACGACCAGCGCTGAGGCGAGGCCAAGGGCGACGATCAGCTCGCGCGGCGTCCCCGGGCGCTCGATCACGGCGCTCTCCCAGCCAGCTCATCGCCCGCCCCAGTCCATGGGCACAGCAGGACCCGAGGCGGGACCTGGGCGAATCGACCCCGGCTGGCGCACACGTCGTGCCGCGGCAGCCCGCTCAGCTCCGGCTGAGCGACCCCACCCCGACCCGCCTCCCGACCTCGTCGAGCTCGGCGACCACGCCTGCGCCAAGCAGAATCCCCTCGTGCAGCGCTCGCGCGCGGTGGCGCGCCTCGGGCTCGCCCGGGAGCAGGATCTCCTCCACGCCCGGCACCCGCTCCGCGGCCTTGAAATCGCGGATCGCCTGGTCCAGCTCCGCTTTGAACTCGGCGACCGGGCGAAAGGCGGCGATGTCGATCGCCTGGAAGAAGTGCCCCACGCTCTGTGGTTGGTCCGGTTGGCCGAACATGCTCCCCACCTGCCGGCCGAAGTCCGCCCCGGGCAGCAGGCCGCCGAGGATGCCATACACCAGCGACAGCCCCGAGCCCTTGGGGCCGGCAATCGGAAGTACCAGGCCTTCCAGCGCCGCGCGCGGGTCCGTCGTCGGCCGCCCCTCCCGGTCGATCGCCCAGCCTGCGGGGATCGGCCGGCCCTCGGTCGCGGCGACCATGATCTTGCCGCGCGCCACCACCGAGGTTGCCATGTCCAGCACGATCGGTTGCTCCTCGCCGGCCGGGATGGCATAGGCGATCGGGTTGTTGCCCAGCAGCGGGGTGCGGCTCCCCCAGGGCGCCATGATGTTGCTTGCGCTCACGGTGGAGGCGATCCCGATCATGTCACGCGGCAGCGCCTGCATCGCCCAGTAGGCCGCGGCGCCGTGATGGTTGCTGCGCTTGACCGCGACGTAGCTCGTCCCGGCCGTGGCCGCCTTGTCCAGGGCCACCTGCATCGCGAACTGACTCACCACCTGGCCCAGCCCGAAATCGCCATCCACCAGCGCGGTCGCGGCGGTCTCCCGCTCGATGGTCAGCGAGGGACGGGGGTTGCACCCGCCCCGCTCCAGCCGCAGCGCGTAGATCGGCACGCGCGCAACCCCGTGGGAATAGACGCCACGCAGATCGGCTTCGACGAGCGTGTCGGCGACGAGATCGGCATCGTGGGCTGAGCAGCCCAGCCGTTCGAACACCGCGGTCGTCCAGGCGAGTAGCTGCGTCGCGTCGAAACGATAGCCGTCCTGTTCTGCCATGCGTCCTCTCCCTGCTGGCTGCACCATAGCGGTCCGCGGCCCCCAGAGACCAGCGAGCTCGCCGGCCCAGGGGTGTGGAGCCCGCGCACCGAATCGTGAAAGCTGGGAAGCTCATATCGTGCAGACGCCCGCCGGGTATGATGAGAGAAGAGCTGGGCAGCACGGGGAGGAAGCCGTTATGCCGCGCATCGTCGTCCCCGCCCGCGAGGGACGCGCCGTCCGGGTGCCGGCCGGAGGACGCTTCCGCGTGGTCGATCTCGAGGGCGGGCAGGTAGGCGACCTGTTCGCCTTCTCCGCCGCCGACGTGGCCGAATATGCCAGCGCCGAGCATACGCGGGTGGCGGTGGGCCGGCTGTTTCCGCGGCTGGGCGAGGCGTTCGTCACCAACCGCCGCCGGCCCATCCTCCTGTTCGAGGCAGACACCTCGCCCGGCATTCACGACATGCTGCTGGCCGCCTGTGATCCCACCCGCTACCAGGGGCTTGGTGTCGCCGGCTGGCACGCCTCCTGTCAGGAGAACCTGCAGCAGGCGATGGCGGCACTGGGGCACCCGCGCGTCGAGGTGCCCCAGCCGATCAACCTGTTCATGCGCATCCCGATTGCGCCGGACGGCGCCCTGGGCTTCCAGCCCGCCCTGACGCAGCCCGGCGACTACGTGCAGCTCCGGGCTGAGATGGACTGCTACGTGGTGCTGTCTGCCTGCCCGCAGGACATCATTCCGATCAACGCCAAGGGGCCTGGCCCGCTGGCGCTCGACCTGCTTGACTAGCGCCTGTCTCTGCCCGCCGATGTGGCGGGCACTGACCGGTCGACACGCTCCGCCCGGATAGGCTCAATTCACCAGCCGTCCCATACTATGGGGGAAGCACGAACGAATGGCCCGACGAGGCGATCCAGGGTGAACATGGCCCGGGTGGTTGAGCGCGGCGAGCGGAAGGGCCCGGAGATGCCAGACCAGCGGCGGGCACGAGGGCCGGGGCGTCCCCGGCCCAGCCAGACGCGGGTGTTCCAGGCGCTGCACGAAGTGGCGGTCCTGGTGAGCGGGGTCCGTGACCCCACGGAGCTGGCGCGGTTGGTGGTGGAGCGGGCTCGGGACCTGCTCGACGCTGATAAGGCGGTGCTGCACCTGTGGGATGAGGAGCACGGCGTGCTGCGGCCGCTGGCGGCGACCGCCGCGGTCTCCCTCTCGACCCCGCCGATTCCCAGCGGCCAGGGCGTCACCGGCCAGGCGTTCTCCCTCCGCCGGCCGGTGCTCGTGCGTGACTACGCCCAGTGGGCGTACGCGCTGCCCTGGGCGATCGCCTGTGGAGTGCAGGCCGCTGCCGCGATGCCGCTGCTTGTCGCCGAACGAGCCATCGGAGTGCTGGCCGTGTTCTTCGACCAGCGCGGCGCGTGCTCGCCAGAGCAGGCACAGGCGCTATCCCTACTCGCGGCACAGGTGGCGCCCGCGCTCGCGGCGGCGCGCCTGTTCGAGGCCGAGCGTCGGGCGCGCGCCCAGGCGGAGGCGTCCGAGCGCGAGGCGCGCACGCTCTACCGGGCGGCGCTGGCCATCGGCGGCGAGCTCGACCTGGGCGCCCGGCTGGAGCGGGTGCTCGACGCGGCGATCGAGCTTACCGGGGCCAAGCAGACCTGGGTGGTGCTGGCGGTTCCCGCCAGCAACGAGGTGGAGATCGTGGCGACCCGGGGCCAGCTCCAGCACTGGCAGGGCGTCCGCCAGCCGCGTGGCGTGGGCCTGGTCGGAACGGTGATGCGCGAGAACCGGCCGCTGCGCGTGGCGGACCAGCAGACGGACCCCCGCACCTGGCTCCCCGAGCGCGCCCACCGGGCTGGGTTCCGCTCCTGGCTGGGTGTCCCGCTTGCGGATCGCTCGGGCGTCTTCGGAGTGCTGGCGGTGCTCAGCGAGGAAGCGGATCACTTCACCGAGGAGGACGAGCGGCGGCTGGGCTCGCTGGCCGCGCTCGCCGGCGCAGCAGTACGCGAGGCGCACCTCTACCAGGATGCCCAGGAGGCGATCCGCGCCCGCGACGAGTTTCTCTCCATCGCCTCCC
Organism: Pseudomonadota bacterium; assembly: GCA_021325655.1. GTDB lineage: Bacteria > Chloroflexota > UBA6077 > UBA6077 > JAJPGT01 > JAJPGT01. The sequence goes on along the minus strand of JAJPGT010000096.1, from coordinate 27,929 downwards.
ACGAGCTGCTCACCCCGGTCACCGGCCTGAAGGGGTACGCGCAACTCCTGCAGCGCAGCCTGGAGCGTGGGATGCTCGACCCAGAGCGGCTCACCCGCACGCTCGGCTGGATCAACGGGGCGGCTGACCGACTGGCCGAGCTAACGCGCGACCTCCTGGACATCTCGCGCCTGCGGACCGGGCAGCTCGTCCTGCGACCGCGCCCGGTCGATCTGGCGGCTCTGGTGCGCGAGGTGGCTGACCGGTATGGCGACCACCCATCCGAGCGTCACCAGCTCGTGCTGAGCGTCCCCGCCGCGTGTCCGGTGCAGATGGATCCCGAGCGGCTCGACCAGGTGCTGACGAACCTGCTCGACAACGCGCTGAAGTACTCCCCCGCTGGGGGCCAGGTGCGGGTGACGCTCCGTCAGCAGGGCGAGGGAGCGCTGCTCACTGTCTCTGACGAGGGGATCGGCCTGCCGCCCGGAGCCGAGACGACCATCTTCCAGCCGTTCGGGCGAGCCAGCAACGCGGCGGAGCGGAATCTGCCAGGTATGGGGTTGGGGCTGTACATCTGCCGCAGCATCGTGGAGCGACACGGCGGCCAGATCTGGGCGGAGAGCCCCGGCGACGGCCAGGGAACCACCTTCTCCGTCTGGCTGCCGCTCCAGGCCTCACCCAGCCCGGTGGAGCCGGCGCGTGACTGAGCGGCGCTATCGGGTCCTCGTGCTTGACGACGACGAGATCATCCGCGGCTTTCTGTCCGAAGCGCTCAACGACGAGGGCTACGAGGTTCGCCAGGCCGCCAGCGGGCGCGAAGGACTGAACGTCCTCCAGGAGTGGCGGCCGAACCTGATCCTGCTGGACCTGATGATGCCAGAAATGGATGGCTGGGCCTTCCGCGATGAGCAGCGCCGCCGCCCCGAGCTCGCCGACATTCCGGTGATCGTCCTATCCGCTGCCCGCGAGCTGCAGCTCCGGTCGCAGCACCTGGCCGCGGCCGACGTCATCGCCAAGCCGTTTGACCTGGACGACCTGCTCGCCTCCGTGGCGCGTGTTATCGCCCGCAACGCCGCCAGCTAGGCGTCCCGTGCCAGCCGGTTCAGACAGCGTTCTGCCCCGGCGGGAGCCGAGTCGCCGCGGGTGGCCGTCGGTGTCCGCACCCCGAGCCTCGCCATCCAAGGCGCAGATCAGCGACGGCAACGCCCGGCGCTTGACAGCCCGGCGCGCACCGGCTATTCTCTAACTATTCAGTTATAAAATTTAGTGGTTGTGAATGACGGTTGACCAGCTCAGCGCTGTCTTCGGCGCGCTCGCCGATCCTACCCGCCGCGCGATCCTCACTCGCCTGGCCGAGGGGGACGCGACCGTCGCCGAGCTCGCCGCGCCCTTCAGCATCTCGCAGCCGGCCATCTCCCGGCACCTCAAGGTGCTCGAGCAGGCCGGGCTCATCTCGCGTCGCCGCCGGGCGACCGCCCGCCTCAGCCACCTGGAGGCGGCGCCGCTCCGCCAGGCGACCGCCTGGCTGGCCCGCTACCGCCAGTACTGGGACGAGAGCTACGACCGGCTCGACGCGCTGCTGGCAGAGCTGCAGGACGATCGCACTGCCTGACGCATCAGACACTTCAGTGGAAAGGAACGCACCATGGCAAAGACGCAGATCAGCGCAGAGCCCGGGGTGCCGCAGATCGTGATCACCAGGGAGTTCGATGCACCGCGCGAGCTCCTCTTCCGTGCCCACACCGATCCGGAGCTGCTCGTGCAGTGGCTCGGGCCGCGCCGGCTGAGCACGAGCGTCGACCGCCTCGACGCCCGCCATGGCGGCACCTGGCGGTTCATCCACCGCGACGCCGACGGCAACGAGTACGCCTTCCGCGGAGTCTTCCACGGCACGCCGTCTCCGGACAGCATCGTCCGGACCTTCGAGTTCGAGGGCATGCCGGGCCACGTCTCCCTGGAGACGCTCACCCTGGAGGAGTACGGAGGCAGGACCCTGCTGCGGGCGAACGCTGTCTTCCAGTCGGTCGAGGACCGTGACGGCATGATCCAGTCCGGCATGGAGGAAGGGGTCAACGACTCGATGGAGCGCCTGGACGAGCTCGTCGCCAGGCTGGCCGCAGTGCGCTAAGGCCTCTTCCGGCGGGCGCGCAACCGATCTGCGCGCCCGCCGAGGCCACCGGCTCTCGCCAGGCAGGAGCAATCGCGCTGTCCGCTGGCCACACGGACAGAATAGCTCGCCACGTCGTTCACGGTGATCGCGCGAGGGTACCGCGGCGGGGATGGATGCACCGCCGGAGCCGTGGCGGTGGCCCTGCACGAGCGAGGAGTGGCCGGTCGGGCTGGCGGCTCAGGCGGGCAGCGGCACCAGGAGCAGGAACGTATCCAGCATCACCAGCAGGCCGACCACGCCCAGGCCGGCGGCGGCCCAGAGCAGCGCGCTGGCGCGGGCGACGATGGCGACGGAGCTCAGCACGATCCCGAGCTGGAACGCCGCTTCGGCGACCTGGAAGCCGCGATGCCGCGCCTCCTGCGTGTCGCGCTCGCGCTCCTGAGCCTGTGCCTCGGGCAGGAGTCGATCCTGCTCAGGGCGGTACTTGTCCGCCACCGCCTGCTCGAGCTGCCCCGCTACCTGGCTCGCCTCCTGCTCGCGTGGCCCGCCCGCGGCAAGCACCCGCAGCAGCGCGGCGTCGCCCTCGTTGATGTGGCGCTTCAGCGAGTTCGCCTGGTACTCGTTGTAGGTGTCGGACGCGCGCTGCTGCCACAGGATCGCGTCGGTGGCCGCGCGGTTGCCGGCGAGCGTGGCGATGGCGAGCAGTGCCGCCAGCACCGACACCAGTACCGCCGCCCGCCGCCCGAACGCCTCGCGCCGCTCCGCCGCCTCCTCGGCGTGCTCGACCTGCTCGAGCGCTTCCTTCGGCTCCACAGGCCACAGCGTAGCAGGCAGGGAGCGTCCCTGCCCACGAAGCGGTACGGGGGATCCTTCGACCTGCCCCGTGGGGTCCGCTACCATTAGGGTACGTACAGCGCGGTACAGTTTCGATCCTGGAGCACGGATTCGTGTCGTCCCGTCCGCTGAATCTTCGAACCCCTGGCCCAACCCCGCTTCCACCGCAGGTGCGCGAGGCGCTCGCCCGCGACATGATCAACCATCGCGGCCCGGAGTTCGCCGAGCTCATCCGCGAATGCACCGCGGGGCTGAAGGCGATCTTCCAGACTCAGCACGACGTGCTGATCCTGACCTGCTCGGGGACGGGCGGGCTGGAATCGGCCGTGGCCAACCTGCTCTCGCCCGGCGAGCGCATCCTGGTGGTCAGCATCGGCTACTTCGGCGATCGCTTTGCCCAGATCGCCCGTATGTACGGCGCGGACGTGCAAATGCTCTCCTACGAGTGGGGGCAGTTCGCTCGGCCGGAGGATATTGCTGCTCGGCTGGAGCGGGACTCTCGCATCACCTCCGTGTTCGTGACGCACAACGACACCTCGACCGGGGTGATGAACGATCTGGAGGCGATCGCCCGGGTGGTGAAGGGCGCGGGCAAGCTGCTGGTCGTGGACGCCATCTCATCCATCGGCTCGGTGCCGCTGCCGGTAGATGCGTGGGGCTGCGACGTGGTGATCACGGGCTCGCAGAAGAGCTTCATGATCCCGCCGGGGCTCGCCTTCGTCAGCATCAGCCCGGCGGCCTGGGACAAGAGCCGCGCTGCCACCATGCCCCGCTTCTACCTGGACTATGCCCAGGCCAAGCGCTGGGCCGACAAGGGCACTACGCCCTGGACCCCGGCGGTCAGCCTGTTCTACGCGCTGCGCGAATCGCTGCGGCTGATGCTGGCCGAGGGGCTGGAGCAGATCCATGCCCGGCATCGCCGGCTGCGCGATTACACCCGTGAGGGGCTGCGCCGGGCTGGGGTGGAGCTGTTCGCGCCAGATTCCCACGCCTCCTGGACCGTCACCTCGGCCCGTGTCCCGGATGGGATGACGAGTAAAGAGCTGCGGGGGCGGATCCGGGCCGAGTACAACATCGTCCTGGCCGGCGGGCAGGGGCCGTACGAGGAACGGCTGTTCCGGGTGGGACACCTCGGCTACGTGGCGGAGGCCGACCTCGCCCCGGTGCTGGAGGCGCTGGCGACCGTACTGGGCGAGGCGCCGGCGCCCGCCCGCGTTGGCTGAGCGGCTGCCGCCAGCGCCTGGTGCCGCCGAGCGGCCCCGGGTCCTGGTGGCCGACCGGATCGCCGAGGCCGGACTGGAGCTGCTCCGGCCGCACGCCGAGGTGATCGTCCGCGCCGGCCTGAGCGGCCCGGCGCTGCTGGAGGCGGCCTCGGACGTCGAGGCGCTCATCGTCCGCAGCGAGACGCGCGTCACCCGCGAGGTGCTGCAGGCCGGCCGCCGGCTCAAGGTCGTCGCCCGCGCCGGGGCCGGAGTGGACAACATCGACGTCCCGGCCGCGACCGAGCGCGGCATCCTGGTGGTCAACACGCTCGGCGGCAACGCGGTCGCCGCTGCCGAGCACACCATTGGGCTGCTGTTCGCGCTCGCCCGGCGAATTCCGGCCGCAGACAGCGCGCTGAAGCGGGGCGAGTGGCGCCGCGACGCCCTAATGGGCGTAGAGGTGGCCGGGAAGACGCTCGGGCTGATCGGACTGGGGCGGGTCGGCCAGGAGGTGGCCCAGCGCGCCCTCGGCCTCGGCATGCATGTGCTGGTCTACGATCCATACGTGCCCGTCGAGCACGCGGAGAAGCTCGGGGTCACCAGCACCACCCTCGAGGACCTACTCCGCCAGGCGGACTTCGTCTCGCTGCATGTCCCGCTCACCGAGGCGACGCGGGGGATGATCGGCGCACCGCAGCTCGCGCTCATGCGGCCGGAGGCCTACCTCATCAACTGCGCCCGCGGGCCGCTGGTCGATCCCGCCGCGCTGCTGGAAGCGCTAGACCAGGGGCAGATCGCCGGCGCGGCGCTGGACGTGTTTGTCCGCGAGCCGGCGACCGACGACCCGCTCGCCCGCCACCCGCGCGTTGTCGCTACCCCCCACCTGGGCGCCTCCACCTACGAGGCGCAGGAGAACGTGGCCCGCCAGGTGGCGGAGCAGGTGCTGGAGGTACTTGCCGGCCGGCCGGCCCAGTTCGTCGTCAACGGCCCGGCGCTGCCGCCAGAGCAGGCGAAGCTGCTTCAGCCCTACCTCACCCTGCTGGAGATCCTCGGCAAGCTCTGCACCCAGCTCGGCCACGGGAGCCTGGCCCGGGCTGTGATCAGCTATCGGGGCGAGATCGCCGGCCACGACACCGCCGCCCTGACTGCGGTGGCGATCAAGGGGCTGTTGGAGCCGATCAGCTCGGCCCCGGTCACCCTGGTCAACGCGCGCCTGGAGGCGGAGCGGCGCGGGCTGGAGGTCGTGGAGGTGAAGACCAGCCATGCGGCGGAGTACACCAGCCTGGTGACGGTGGCGATCGAGGGGGGTGGGCAGCACCGCAGTGTCGCCGGAACGATTATCGAAGGCGTGCCCCACGTCGTGGGGATCGACGATTTCGGGCTGCACTTCGTCCCCACGCCGGGGTATCTGCTCGTCACCCGGCATACCGACCGCCCGGGTGTGATCGGGATGGTCGGGACGATCCTGGGGCAGGAGGACATCAACATCTCTTCGATGCAGGTCGGCCGCGAGGGACCGCGCGGCCGGGCGCTGATGCTGGTGGCGGTGGATGACCCGATCCCGCCGGCCGTCGCCGCTCGGCTGCGCGCGCTCCCGAACGTCGGCCAGTTGCGGGTGATCCGCCTGTAGCCGGGCGAGCATCTGGCACGCGCCGGCGTGTGCCAGCGCCCTGGCGGGGGCAGATCGGGAAGGGCGGCTGCCCTTGCCCGGGAGGATTTCCCCCGCGCCTGGCGAGAATCCTGCAAACTGAGAGGGACTGCGGCGTTTCTGCCTTGCTGGCAACGGATCGCCGTGGAGGCGCCCACCGTCTCGCTCACTCCCGGTACGTCAGACGACGGAGCCACGGATAAGAGCATGGGCATACTCGTTCTCGGGGTCAGCCACCACGCCGCGCCGCTGGAGGTGCGGGAGCGGCTGGCCTTCGGACCCGACACGCTCCCCAGCGCGCTGGAGGCGCTTGGGCGTGCCACGCGCGAAGGCGTGCTGCTCTCCACCTGCAACCGCACCGAGGTCTACGCGGTCGTTGGCCACCACCGCACCGGCCGCGACCAGCTCGTCCGCTTCCTGGTCGAGTCCACCGGGCTGCCCGCGCCGGCATTCACCGGGGTCGCCTACGACCACTGGCAGGAAGAGGCGGTCCGGCACCTGTTCCGGGTCGCGGCGGGCCTGGATTCGATGCTGGTGGGCGAGCCGCAGATCCTCGGCCAGGTGCGGGCCGCCTTCGAGGCTGCCGCGCGGCTGGGCAGCGCCGGCCCGGTGCTGTCGCGGCTATTCCGCCAGGCGCTGGAGGTTGGCAAGAAGGCCCGCACCGAGACCGGTATCAGCCGCAAGGCGATCTCGGTGAGCTTCGCCGCTGTCGAGCTCGCCCGCCAGACGCTCGGGAGCCTGGAAGGCCAGACCGTCCTCGTCGCCGGGGCCGGCGAGGCGGGCGAGCTGGCGGCCCGCACCCTGCTCAAGCACGGAGCGCGCCGGCTGCTTGTCTGGAGCCGCACCCAGGAGCGGGCTCGCGCCGTCGCGGCACGCTGCGGTGGCACCGCGGTCGGCTCCGACGCGCTGGAGGAGGCCTGCGTCCAGGCGGACGTGATTATCGCCTGCACCGCTGCGCCGCGGCCGATCCTCTCCCGAGCGCTGCTGGCCGCGGCGCTGGCGCGGCGCCCCGAGCGGCCGTTGCTCGTGGTCGACATCGCTATGCCGCGCGACGTGGAGCCGGAGGCGGCCAAGCTGCCCGGGCTGCACCTGCGCAACCTGGACGACCTGCGGGCGCTGGTCGCGGCGAACCTGGAGGCGCGCCGCGGCGAGATGGCAGCGGTGGAGGCGCTCATCGACCGCGAGGTGCCCCGTTTCCTCGCCTGGCGCGACTCGCTGGACAGCACTCCGGCCATCCGGGCGCTGCTGGCGCACGCGGAAGCGATCCGCCAGGCGGAGCTGGAGCGCGCCCTGAGGCGCCTGCCGGAGCTGTCCGAGCGCGACCGCGAGATAGTCACCGCCCTCTCCCGGGCGATCGTGAACAAGCTCCTGCACGAGCCGCTGGTTCGGCTCAAGCATGGTGGGAGCTACCTGGATGCCCAGGGCTACGCCCGACTCGTCAGCGAGCTGTTCAGCCTCGATGCCGAGGAGCACGGCGGCGCCGCGTGCCTGCGCGCCCGTGGGCGCGCGGAGCTCGATGTGGCGCCGGTACGCTTCGATCGGCCGAGCAAGGAGGGATGACCATGCAGCCCACGCTCACGATCAGCCGATCCACGTCGCTCTTCGAGCAGTCGCAGCGCGTCTTCCCCGGCGGGGTCAACAGTCCCGTGCGCGCCTTCAAGTCCGTCGGTGGGCAGCCGCTGTTCATCAGGCGCGGTTGGGGCAGCCACGTCGAGGACGAGGACGGGAACCAGTTCATCGACTACCTCGGCTCCTGGGGGCCGCTCATCCTCGGCCACGCGCACCCGCGCGTCGTCGAGGCCGTCACCGCGGCGGCGCGCGACGGGACCTCGTTCGGCGCGCCGACGGAGCGAGAGCTGCAGCTCGGGACACTAGTTAAGCAGGCGTTCCCCTCCCTCGAGCTCCTGCGCTTCGTCAACTCCGGCACCGAGGCGACGATGAGCGCGCTGCGCCTGGCCCGGGCGTTCACCGGCCGGCCGAAGGTGGTCAAGTTCGAGGGCTGCTACCATGGACACGTCGACGGCTTGCTGGTGAAGGCCGGCTCCGGGCCGATGACGCTCGGCGTCCCGGACGTCCCGGGCGTCCCGGCGGAATATGCGCAGCACACGCTCAGCGCCCGCTTCAACGACGCGGACAGCGTCCGGGCGGCGTTCGAGGCGTTCCCGGACCAGATCGCGGCGGTGATCGTAGAGCCGGTCCCCGGCAACATGGGTGTGGTGGAGCCGCGGCCGGACTTCTTACTGGCGCTGCGCGAGATCACCCGCCAGGCCGGGGCGCTGCTGATCTTCGACGAGGTGATCAGCGGCTTCCGGGTCGCCTTCGGCGGCGCCCAGGAGCGGTACGGGGTGCAGCCCGATCTCACCTGCCTCGGCAAGATCGTCGGCGGCGGGCTGCCGGTCGGCGCCTATGGCGGCCGGGGCGAGATCATGGAGCGCGTCGCCCCGCTCGGCCCGGTCTACCAGGCCGGCACCCTGTCTGGGAACCCGCTGGCGATGGCGGCCGGGCTGGCGACGCTGCGGGAGCTGGCGGAGACCAACCCCTACCCGGCGCTGGAGCGCCGCGCGCAGTGGCTGGCAGATGGCCTGGAGCGGGCAGCGCAGGCGGCCGGTGTCAGCACCACCTGTGCCCGTGTCGGCTCGATGATGACGCTGTACTTCGCCGCCGAGCCAGTGGTCGACTACGACAGCGCGATGCATGCCGACCGGCAGCGCTACGCCGCCTTCCACGCCGCGATGCTGCGCCGCGGCGTCTACCTGGCGCCGTCGCAGTTCGAGGCGGCGTTCCTGTCCACCGCACACACGGACGCGGACCTCGAGGCGACGCTGCGCGCCGCGGAGGAGGCGTTCGCGGAGGTCGCCCGGGTATAAGATGGAGTACCGCGAACCCGCGCGGAGGGAGCGGGCATGTATCAGACCCGGCAGGTGCCAGTCGCCTCGCCGCTGGTGGGCAGTCCTGATCCTCTCCGGCTCCCGCTCACCGTCCTGCTCGCGCTGCCAGCTTACCCCTTTCATGACCCCGTAGACCGCCGCTTCAACCTGCCGGCGGCAGTCGGCCGGCTGCTCGGCGATTCGTTCGGCTGGGAGCGGGCAACCAGGATCCTGGCCCCGCGCCTCTGGACGCCCGACTGGGACGCTGCGGCGCTGCGCCAATTCGTCCTCACCCCCTCCCTCGGCGATGAGCTGCCGCTGCCCGGCTCGCTGTACCACCTCGACGTCGAGAGCCTGCGCGCCACCGCGTTCCCAGGCCTTGAGGCCTCCACCTACCCGATTCGGATCGGGGTCGAGCCGCCACGCTACCCGGTGGTCCACTTCGTCGGGAACCTCGGCTGGTACCGCAACGACCCGACGCTCGACCTGGGTGCCCCGATCCGGCCGGAGCTGCGCCCCGGGGTGTTGCGTGACGCGCTGGTCGAGGCGGAGACGCGGCTGCTGATCCTGCACATTCCGCCATACAACGCCAGCGGCGCGGAGCGCCTCGCCCAGTACCTGGTCGGCGGCGGCGTGCCGGCCGTCCTGGTCGTGCAGAGCCCGGACCTGGCGACAGCGAGCGCCTACTTCCTGAACCTCTACGCCAACCTGATCCACAGCCTGCTCCTGCCCGACGTTGCCCGGCCCACCCCCGAGCAGGAGCGCGCCGGGCTGAACGCCAGCCTGGTCTACGGCGAGGGCGCCGAGAGCGTGCTCCAGCTCAACCCCTACCTGGATGAGCTGCACGGGCGGGTACGGCGCGTCCGCGAGACGCTCGAGCAGCAGCGCCAGCAGGTCTCCGCCCTGCACGACACGCAGCTCCGGCTGCTGCACCGGGACCAGCTCGAGGCGCTCGCCCCGCGCCTGCGCGCGGTGCAGGACCCACTCGCCACCCTGGCCGGTGCGGTGGACTTCGAGGAGAACCGGCTCACCCAGGTGCGCTGGATGCTCCACGAAAGCCAGGGCGCGGTGCCGCTCTCCGAGAGCGCGGAGGTGGTGCCGGCGATCGAGCGGAGCGTGCAGGCGCTGGCCGAGCAGTACCCGCAGCTCGTGCAAGAGCTCCATACGGAGGCGGCGCGGGCGCCGCGGGTACTCAACGCCAACTTCGCCCTCCCGGGGAGCGGCCGGGTGCTCGGCCCCCGCGAGGGCCTGGCGCCCGGGCGCGACTACGATCTGCTGCTGGACGTGGGACCGCGCTGGACGCGTATTCCGAGCCTGGTCGTCGGCCACGCCGACTTCCCCGAAGAGGCGCTGCCGCCCGATCGCGAGGGATACGTGGTCGATGTGGTGCTGGTGAGCGAGGACTTCTCACCCCAGATCGTCTCCGGGCAGATCTGGGTGCCGCGTGGCGTCGGGCGCAGCATCCCTCTGGTGAACGGCGAGCGTGCCGACCGGCCGGGGCCGCTCGCGCTGCGGCTCACCACGCCCCGCTTTCCCGATGGCAGCCGCGCGGCGAGCATGCTCGCCCGCGCTCGGCTCTGCCTGTACTTCGAGAACAACCTGCTCCAGTCCGCGCGTATTCAGGTCGGCGTCGTCCGCGCTCCGGAGGTCACCCTGGAGGCGGACAACGTGGTCGAGGTGGACTACCGACTGACCGGCGGCTTCCAGGACGTGGAGGCGCGCTTCGCCCGTCGCGCAGTCCGCTTCACCCCAAACGAGGACAGCCCGGGCCGCCCGGTCGCGGTCAACCTGACGCTCAACGACGATGGCGCGGCCGGCCACCGCATTGTTGTCAAGCGCCGGCTCGACTCCGCCGCTGGCCCGCCGAGTACCTCGGCGCCGCTGCCGCCCAGCAACTGCCCAACGCAGGGCTGGACGCCCTACGACCCGGCCGGGGTCGGCCCGCTGGTGGAGCGGGCGCGCGACCAGCTCCTGCAGTGTTTCTATCAGAAAGACAGCACCGGCCAGGTGGTGCGCGACAACCGCGGCGACCCCGTGGTCGGGCTCGATCCCCAGACGAACGGCAAGCCGCGCGAGCAGTTCAAGTGGGACCTGGTGAAGCTGGCCGAACTGGGCAGCGAGCTGTTCGTCAAGGCGTTCACCCAGGTGCGGCTCGAGGACGACCGCTGCAGCCAGGCGCAGTGGGCGCAGAACCTGCTCCAGGTGCTGTCCAGCGCGACGCTGATCCAGGTGGCCCGCACCAGTGCCGCCCAGTACGTGTTCCCCTGGGCGCTGATCTACGAGCACCCGCTAATCTTGGCCAACCGGGCGAGCTGGCGCTTCTGCCCCATCGTCGACCGGGAGTGGTCGGAGGCGGGGACGCGGACCAGCGTGGAGCTCCGTGCCCACTGCCCCTATGCCGACTCGCCGTCGATCGCCCCTGGCCTGCCCCCGTACTGGCACGCGAGCGACGTCATCTGTCCCTACGGCTTCTGGGGCCTGAAGCACGTCATCGAGGAGCCACCCTCGCTGAGCTCAGGGCTCGGCAATGCCCCCAACCGGGTCCACGCCGGCCCGAGCCTCTGCCTGGCGGTGGGCGCCACCGCGGACCCGGACCTCGTCGCGCGCATCCAGGCGCATCTGGACACCATCCAGCAGCGCCGCTGGGCGCAGCTCGTCCCGCCCAGCGTAGCCGATTCCTGGGATACGGTGACGATGATGCTCCAGGCGCCCGAGATCGCCTACTTCCTCTGCCACGGCGAGTACGACCAGGAGCAAGGTCGCGCGTACCTCAGCGTTGGCCCGCGCGACAACCTTCCCGCCCGCCGCATCTACGCCGAGGATCTCGCCGCCTGGGCGGTTCGCCCGCTCCCTCAGGGTCCCGACCTGGCGGCCTGGCGGAAGCGCAGCCCGCTGGTGTTCATCAACGGCTGCCACACCGCCGATCTCAAGCCGGGCCAGCTCCTGAGCTTCGTCACGACCTTCGCTGCGCTGGGGGCCAGCGGGGTGCTGGGAACGGAGGTCAGCGTGGTGCTGCCGGTGGCGATCGAGGTAGCCGAGTCACTATTCGCCAAGCTCGCGCAGCCGTCACCTCCGCCGCTCGGGGAGGCGCTGCGCCAGATTCGCTGGGAGCTGGCGAACAAAGGCAATCTGCTCGGCCTCGCCTACACCCTGTACGGCCTGGCCGACCTGGCCATCGTCCACGACGGCGGGTGACGTGGCGCGGCTACACAGCCCCTTGGCCGGTGCCGACGTTGGGGGGCAACGTCGCCGGGGATGTGGCTGGCGGCGTGGTGCTCGGGACGATCGCTGGAGGAAGCTGGCCCCCGCTACTGCTGGGCGGGAGGTGCGGCCGTTCGCCGAGCCACTCGTTCACCGTGCTGGCCTGGCCCGCCTTGCTGGCCAGGACGAGCGCGGAGGCGAGGTAGCCGAAGAAACCGAGCGCCAGCCCGATGCAGTACATCCCGAAGGCTCCGGTCTGCGCCGGGAACAGCGCGGTGACGGCCGCGCCGCCGACAGCGCCGATGACCGCGGCGATGTCCCCGATGGTGCTGGCCGGGGTGCGCCGCAGCGTACGGTAGGTCGTCCAGCCGATCACGAGGCCGAAGGCGAAGGCGCCGACGAGTGAGAGCAGAAGCACGGCTGTCGTCATGGTGACCCCCTGGCGGCCATTCTACCGCCGTTCAGCACGCCCGTCTCGCCCGAGTTTCCCGCGATAGGCCCGGCATCACCTGAGCTGAGGGCTCGATCCGGGGCGCCGGGCTGCGAGCCCCGCTCGCCTGGCGGCTATACTGCCCGGGCGAGCGGAGGCGTTCATGGCGACCGGACCGGCATTCCTGTTTGACCTGGACGGCACCCTGGTGGATAGTGTCTACCAGCACGTGCTCGCCTGGCGCGAGGCGCTCGAGGCGGCGGGGATCGAGCTCGCCGTCTGGCGCATCCATCGCCGCATCGGGATGAGCGGCGGACTGTTCCTGAACGCGCTGCTCCGCGAGACGGGGCGCCCGGTGAGCGCGGAGGAGGCGGCCTGGCTCCAGCGGCTGCACGCCGAGGCCTATGCCCGCCTGGCGTCGCGGGTCCGACCGCTGCCCGGCGCGCGGGAGCTGCTGGCGTATCTCAGCGAGCGCGGGGTGCCGTGGGCGATCGCCACCAGCGGCCATCGCGCCAGCGCGCAGCCCACGCTGGACAGCCTCGGGGTCGGCCCGGAGGCGCCGGTAGTCACCCGCGACCTCGTGCGCCACGCCAAGCCCGATCCTGACCTCTTCCTCGCCGCGGCCGAGCGGCTGGGGGTGGACATCGCCGACGCGGTGGTGGTGGGGGACAGCATCTGGGACCTGCTGGCGGCCCGGCGGGCGCGGGCGCTCGGCGTTGGGCTGCTCTCCGGTGGCTACGGCCAGGACGAACTGCAGGCCGCCGGGGCGTATCGGGTGTACGAGGACCCGGCGGACCTGTTGCGACACCTGGACGAGGTTGGGGTGCGTGCCGCCGAGTGAGGCGAGTGCCTCGGCCGAGCTACTTGTGCAGCGGGCCGCCCTGCTCCGCCGACGAGATCGAAACCAGGATAGAGGGTGGCCAGCACTTCTGAAACGGCTGATGCTCGGCCAGCCCATCCCAGCGCTCGATGCAGGCGCTGCCGGGCCGGTGCACTAGCTGCTCCCCTGAAGGCGGCGGGTGAAGCTGGCTGGCCCCAAGCACGCTGGCCGCCAGTGCCACTAGGCCGACCAGCATGGGCAGAAGCAAGTCCCGCATCGCCCGCCCCCGATCAGCGCGCCGCCGGCCGTCCCCCGGCGGTACGAACCAAGAGGGTGGACCGGTCGCGTCTTGCGCCCCAGCCCTGCCAGCATTGCAGCACCGGCGGGTGCTCCGGCTGCTCATCCCAGTACTCGGCGCACATCCAGCGCGGCGGCTCGTCCGCACGGAGCAGCGCTGCAGGGACGAGCTGCCGGGCGCCCAGCACTGCGAGCGCGAACGGGGCCACAGCCAGAAGCGAGAGGACAACCAGGTGGCGCATGGTCCGCCCCCACAGAGGGGAGCTTCACCCGCCACTCTACTCCGAATCCGCCCGGCGCGCTAGCCCACAATCGGAGCGTAGGGTGGCCACCCCGCGCCTGAGCCCGCTGGTGACCGCGCCGCGGCGCTCGGACAGGCGCGGCAGCACAGTGCAGGTGGCTCCAGTCTGTGATGGGGCCGTGCCAGCGACCAGGAGAGCGACTGGTTAACATGAGAGGCCGGGCGGTGCGCTGGTGTCTGCCTCACGCGCATGCTTGTGGGACGTACGCGCGGCTCATACTGAAGAACGGGAACCGGGCATGAGAAAGGAGTAGCGATGCGGCGTGGATTGGAGCAGCTCCTCATCGTTGAGTTCATCGGACCGTTCGCGCTCACCTTCATCGGCGCCGGGTCGATCGTCGCCACCGGCGGCCAGAACCTCGTCGCCATCGCCCTGGCGCATGGCCTGGCGATCGGCCTGTTGGTGGCCACGGCCGGGCACATCTCCGGTGGGGTCTACAACCCGGCCCTCACTGTGGCCCTGGCCGCCACGCGCCAGCTCCCGTGGGACCGCGCCATTGCGTACATCGTCGTACAGTGCCTGGGTGCTATCGTCGCGGCGCTGCTGCTCAAGGCCGTGGTCGCGCCAGCAGCGGCCGCGGCGGTGAACCTGGGCAATCCCGGCCTCGGGCCAGGGGTGACGCCGATCCAGGGGTTGATCGTGGAGATCATCCTCACCTTCTTCCTGATGTTCTCCGTCTGGGGCTCGGCGATCGACAGCCGTGGCCCGGCCACCATCGCCGGTCTGGTCATCGGGCTGACGATCACCATGGATGTCTTCATGGGCGGCGGGCTCACCGGGGCGGCGATGAACCCGTCGCGCTGGATCGGGACAGCGGTGGCGCAGGGCGACTTCACGAACTGGTGGCTGTACTGGGTCGGGCCGATCATCGGGGCGCTGCTCGCGGCGTTCCTGTACCGCTACGTCCTGCTGGAACGGCCGGAGGTGCGGGAGCCGAGCGTCGAGCTGCCCCAGCCATAGCCTGGGTACGCTTTCACGCGCCCACTCCCTGGCCAGGCGCTGAACAGCCTCGTGGGCGGGCGCCTCGCAAGCCCGTCGCCTCCGCTTGCCCTGCACACCCACTCGTCTGCAACGGCACGCTTGCAGCGCGGGCGCGTTGGCGCGATACTCGGCGTCACTACACGGCTCGCCGGGCTAAGGAGGCTGTGACGTGATACGGCTCAGCACGTTCTCCATCGCGGGACGGTGCAGGCGCAGCGGGATGTTCGGGGTCGCGGTCTCGACGGCGGTGCCGGCCGCCGGGCCGCTGGTGACGTTCGCCAAACCGGGCGTCGGGGCAGTGGCGACCCAGTCGTGGGTGAACGTCTACCTCGGCATCGACGGGATCAAGCTGCTCGAGCAGGGGCTGAGCGCGGAGGAGACGCTCCGGCGCCTGATCGAGGGGGACAGCGGCCGCGACGTCCGCCAGGTCGGCGTCGTCGACCGCCAGGGTGGCAGCGCTGCCTGGTCCGGCCCGGCCTGCACGCCCTGGTTCGGGCACCGCACCGGGCCGGACTACGCGGCGCAGGGCAACATGCTCGTCGGCGCAGCGACCGTCCAGGCGATGGCCGACGCCTTCGAGCGGAACGAGTCGCTGGACCTGCCCGAGCGGCTCCTGGTCGCCCTCGAGGCCGGGCAGGCCGCGGGTGGTGACAAACGCGGTCGACAGTCGGCCGCGCTGTACGTGGTCGACCGTGAGGAGTACCCGCTGGTGGACCTGCGGGTCGACGAGCACCCCTACCCGGTCGCCGAGCTGCGACGCATCTTCGAGATCGCCAAGCTGCAGCTCTTCCCCTTCCTCCGGGGGCTGCCCAACCGCACCGACCAGCAAGGCAGCATCGGGGAGGATGTGGCCGCGATGCTGCTCACCCCGCCGCCCCAGCGCCCGGGCGGCGGCGGCTCCGCGCCCGACGCCCCTGGCGCGTAGCCAGACGGTGGGCCTGCCTGTGTGAACTCGGTTTCGTTCTCTCGGCCACGGTGAAAGGAGAGGTCGACATGGCAGATGGACTGGCTCAGGGCGACCCCTGGCTCCCGATGCTCCGCGTGCTGTCCCGGCGCGCCTTCCTGCGGGCACTGGCCGGCACGGCCGGCGTGGTCATGGTCAGCGGGCTCAGCAGCGCCTGCGGGGGCGGCGCGGCGCCACCGGCCGGTGGCGCCACCAGCGCTCCGGCGGCCCAGCCCACCGCTGCGGCGGCGCCCGCCATGCCGCCCACTGCCGCTCCGGCCGTGCTCCAGCCGACCGCCGCACCCACCGCGGCTCCCGCTGCCGCGGCTCCGACCCGGGCGCCCGCTACCCAGCCGACACCGGCTCCCGGCGGCGCGGTGAAGAAGGGCGGGGTGCTCAAAGCGGCCTACGCCGCCGATCCGGTCGGGATGGACCCGGCCTTCGCCGTTGCCGCGGCCTCGCACCTGGTGATCGAGCAGACCTACTCGAACCTGGTCGCGCTGGATGAGCACTTCAACGCCGTCCCGGATCTCGCCGAGTCCTGGGAGAAGACCGACGACAACCTCAGCTACACCTTCCACCTGCGCAAGGGGGTGCAGTTCCACGACGGCTCCGAGATGACGGCGGACGACGTCAAGTTCACCCTGGAGCGGCTACTGGACAAAAAGACCGGCTACTTCTGGCGCGGCCAGCTCTCCGCGATCAAGCAGATCGACACCCCGGACAAGTACACCGTCAAGCTCAGCCTGAGTCAGCCGCACGCGCCGCTGATGATCGGCCTGGCGTTCCCCGGCTCGGTCATCGTCTCCAAAGCGTTTGTCGAAAAGAACGGCGACCTGAAGAACACCCTGATGGGCACCGGCCCGTTCAAGCTCGCCAACTACACGCCCAAGAAGTCGATGACGCTCCAGAAGAATCCGAACTACTACAACCCGAGCCTCCCCTATCTGGACGGGATCGAGATCAGCTTCATCGAAGACCCCACCGCGCGCACCAACGCGCTGCTGACCAAGACAGTCGATCTCTCGCAAGACGTCGCTGCCAAGGACTTCAAGGCCGTCTCCGCTACCAAGGGCATTGTCTCCTACAAGACGCTCGGCCACCACTGGGACTGGATCGGCTTCAACACTAAGAGGTCGCCGTTCGACAACAAGCTGGTGCGCCAGGCCGTCTCCTACGCCATCGACCGCCGGGCGATTGCCGACAACGTCTTCTTCGGTCTGGCCGAGCCGATCACCGGTGGGCCGGTGCCACGCTGGAGCTTCGCCTACGACGGTGGCGGGGTGTACGGCGAGCGGCCCGACGTCGACAAGGCCAAGGCGCTGCTCAAGCAGGCTGGCCTGGAGAACGGCTTCAAGACCTCGCTCACCATCACCCCTACCTACCTGCAGTATTCTCAGCCCGGGCCGCTCATCAAGGACGCCCTCGCCAAGGTGGGGATCGACTGCGAGCTGGTGAGCCTGGAGTGGGGCGCCTGGCTCAAGGCGGTCCTGGGCGGCGACTACAACTTCGACATGTACTACATCGGCTACGTCAGCCCGCTGATCGATCCCGATGACTTCCTGTACAGCAATTTCGCCTGCTCGGGCGGCAGCGACGTAATCGGCACCCGCGGCTGCAACGACCAGGTGGACAAGCTGCTGGAGCAGGCGCGCGCTACGCTCGACCTGAACAAGCGCAAAGAGCTGTACATCCAGGCGCAGAAGATACTGTCCGACGAGGAGCCGGTCGCCAACACCGTCAACGAGCTGATCCTCCAGGCGCACTGGGACTACGTGAAGGGCTTCCGCGCCCTCACCACCGGCCTGCTGCGCCCGCTGATGTCGTCCTGGCTCGACAAGTAGCGCGGCGCACGGGAAGGGCGACGGACGCTTCCGCTGGGGAAGGTCTTCGATGGCGCGCTTCATCGCGAAACGGCTGCTGGCGCTGATCCCTGTGCTCTGGGGTGTGTCGCTGCTCGTCTTCCTGGCGATGAACTACATCCCGGGCGACATCGCCAGCATCTTCCTGGGCATTCAGTCGAACCAGGAGCTGCTGGAGACGTTCCGCCACCGCTTCGGGCTAGACCGCCCGCTGTACGTCCGCTACCTGGAATGGCTGGTGGGAATGCTGCACGGCGACTTCGGCCGCTCCTTCGCCAACGGGGTGGACATCCGCGAGGAACTGCTGAAGCGCTTCCCGGTCACGCTCGAGTTGACGGTGCTGGCGATCCTGATCGCCAATCTGGTCGGGATCCCGGCCGGGATCATCGCGGCGCTGCGCCATCGGACCCGGGTGGACACCGCCGTCTCCGTGGTTGCGCTCGGCGGGCTGTCCACCCCGGCCTTCTGGCTCGGCACCCTGCTGGTGCTGATCTTTGCCTTGCAGCTCGAGCTGCTGCCCAGCGGCGGCTACACCCCGCTTACCGAGGATCCGCTGGACAACCTGCGGCTGATGCTGCTCCCGGCCCTCTCCCTGGGGCTGGTCTCCGGGTCGGTCATCATGCGGATGACCCGCTCCTCGATGCTGGAGGTGCTCCGCCAGGACTACATGACCACGGCGCGGGCCAAGGGGACGCCCGGCTGGGCGCTGGTCAGCCGCCACGCGCTCAAGAACGCCCTGATTCCGGTTGTGACGGTGATGGGTTTGGAGATCAGCGCCAACTTCGGCGGCGCGGTGCTGATTGAGCAGATCTTCCTGATCCCCGGGGTGGGGAGCCTGGCGCTCCAGGGCATCACCCAGCGCGACTACCCGGTGGTGCAGGGGACGGTGATGCTGGTGGCGGCGTTCGTGGTGCTGGTGAACCTCGCCACCGACATCGCCTACGCCTATCTCGACCCGCGGCGGAGGGTGTGATGGCGCACCCGCGCAGGGCTGGCCATGTCCGCTGAGACGACGCTGGCCCCCAGCAGCGAAGCCGAGCGTCCGCCCGGGCTGCCAAGCCGGGTCTGGCAGGCACTAGTCGAGAGCGACATGCTGCACCACGGCAGCTTCGTCGTCGGCGCGGCGATGGTCGCGGTGGTGCTGCTGTGCGCACTGCTCGCCGACGTCATCGCCCCCTACTCCCCGTTCGATACCGCCTCGCTCGCCAACCTGCAGCCGCCCAGCACCGCGCACTGGCTGGGGAGCGACGAGTTCGGCCGCGACATCCTGAGCCGGATCATCTACGGAGCACGCATCTCCCTCCAGGTGGCGGTGATCTCGGTCGGGATCGGGATGACCCTCGGCTCCGCCATCGGCCTGATCGCCGGCTACTATGGCGGGCTACTGGACGGGGTCCTGATGCGGCTGCTGGACGTCCTCTGGTCGTTCCCGGCGATCCTGCTGGCGCTGGTGGTGATGGCCAGCCTCGGGCCGAACCTGAACAGTGCGATGATCGCGATCGGGATCATCTTCATCCCGATCTTCGCTCGCGTCGCCCGCGCCGCGGCGCTGGTGGTGGTCAAGAACCAGTACGTCGAGGCGGCGCGGGCGATCGGGCTGTCCGACGCGGCGATCATCCTGGGCGAGGTGCTCCCCAACGCGCTCCCTCCGATCCTGGTGCAGACGACGCTGGCGATCAGCTATGCCATCATCCTGGAGGCGGCGCTGTCGTTCCTCGGCCTGGGCGCGCAGCCGCCTGCTCCCTCCTGGGGCAGCATGCTCAACTTCGGGCGCGGCTACATGGCCTTCGCGCCCTGGACCGCGCTAGCGCCTGGCTTGGCCATCTTCTGGGCGGTGCTCGGCTTCAACCTGCTCGGCGACGGCCTGCGCGACCTGCTCGACCCTCGGCTGAGGCGGGTGCTATGAGTCCATCACTCCCCGCCTCACCGCCCGGGAACGTCGCGGCCGAGGTGCTGCGCGTCGAAGACCTGCGGGTGACGTTCCCCAGCCCGCGCGGCGACATCCACGCGGTCAACGGGGTGGACTTCGCCATCCGCGGTGGCGAAGTGCTCGGGCTGATCGGCGAGAGCGGCTGTGGCAAGAGCATGACCGCGCTGGCGATCCTGGGGCTGGTGCCCTACCCCGGCCGGGTCGCCAGTGGGCGCATCCTGCTGCACGGTGAGGATCTGCTCCGCAGGAGCGAGGCGGAGCTGCGGGCGCTGCGGGGCGACCGAATGGCGATGATCTTCCAGAACCCGATGACGGCGCTGAACCCGGTGCTGGCGGTGGGGCCGCAGGTGGGTGAGCCGCTGGTGAACCATGGCCGTGCCGGCTGGCGGGAGGCGAAGCGACGCGCGGTGGAGCTGCTGCAGATGGTCCACATCCCCGCGCCCTGGCAGCGCGCCCATGCCTATCCGCACGAGATGAGCGGCGGGATGCTCCAGCGCGCGGTCATCGCCATGGCCGTCGCCTGCGAGCCGCCGCTGCTGATCGCCGATGAGCCGACCACCGCGCTGGACGTGACGATCCAGGCGCAGATCCTGGAGCTGCTGCGCGAGGTGAAGCAGAGCCGCCAGGCGGCGCTGCTGTTCATTACCCATGACCTGGGCGTGGTGGCGGAGATGTGCGACCGGGTGGCGATCATGTACGCCGGCCGGATCGTCGAGACCGCGGACGTCTACACCATCTTCCGCGAGCCGAAGCACCCCTACACCCGGGCGCTGCTCAACGCCACCCCGCGCATCGGCAGCACCGCTCGCCTGGAGTCGCTCGCCGGCCAGCCGCCGATCGTCCGCGGCCGGTACCAGGGCTGCCTGTTCGCGCCGCGCTGCCCGCTGGCCGGCGAGGACTGCCAGGTGGAGCCGGAGCTGGTCGAGCGCGCCACGGGCCACGCCGTGCGCTGCTGGCGGGTTCCCTGAGATGGAGCGCCAGGACGGCGCCGCCCCGCTGGTCGAGGCGCGGAGCCTGACCAAGCACTTCACCAGCCGCGCCGGCTGGCTCGGCGGGCGGCACACGGTCCGCGCGGTGGACGGCGTGAGCTTCAGCCTGTGGCGGGGGGAGACGCTGGGCCTGGTGGGCGAGTCGGGCTCGGGCAAGTCGACCGTGGCCCGGCTGCTCCTGCGGCTGATCGAGCCGACCAGCGGGCAGATCCTCTTCCAGGGGCGGGATCTGACGCGACTCAGAGGGCGGGCGCTGCAGGAGGTGCGCCGCCAGCTCCAGATCGTCTTCCAGGACCCGTACTCCTCGCTGAACCCCCGCCGCACGGTGGAGCAGACGCTGCTCGCGCCGCTGGTGGCCCATGGACTGGGGACGGCCGAGGAGCGGCAAGCCCGGGTCGACGAGATGCTGGACCTGGTCGGTCTGCCGCGGGCGTTCCGGCCGCGCTATCCCCACCAGCTCAGCGGCGGCCAGCGCCAGCGGGTAGGAATCGCCCGCGCCCTCATCCTGCGCCCGTCGCTGCTGGTCGCCGACGAGCCGGTCTCGGCGCTCGACGTCTCGGTCCAGTCGCAGGTGCTCAACCTGCTCCGCGACCTCCAGCACTCGCTGCACCTGACAGAGCTGTTCATCGCCCACAACCTGGCGGTGGTGCAGTACGTCAGCGACCGGATCGCGGTCATGTACCTGGGGAAGCTGGTCGAGATCGCGCCCCGCGAAGCACTGTTCCGCGAGCCGCTGCACCCCTACACCCGGGCGCTGCTGTCCGCCGCGCCCACGCCCGACCCCACGGTGTCCCGGCGGCGCCAGGTGCTCGGCGGCGAGGTCCCCAACCCGATCGATATCCCGAGTGGCTGCCGTTTCCACCCGCGCTGTCCCTACGCGGAGGCGATCTGCCGCCGGCGCGAGCCGGCGCTGGAGGAGGTGCGGCCCGGGCACCTCGTCGCCTGTCACCTGTATGGTGGCGACCTCACGGACGTCCATCCGCGGCGCGACGCGGCCGGCGATTTGCCGTAGCGGCCAGGAACCCGGAGCCCGCGAAATGTGGGACACTGCCAGAGCGCTCGGGAAGCACCCCACTCGCCCAGGAAGACGCCATGGAGCGCTGGCCGCGGCCTGGGGCTGTGCCGGGCCTCGGTGGATGCGGTGAGGGTGAGCGAGGGAGCGGAGGTAGCGAGTGGCAGCACGGGCAGATAGGCTGCCCGTCACTCGGCCGCGGCCGCTGGACCCGCTGGGGCTGGGGCTGGCGACCCTCACCTGCGTGGTGTGGGGCTCGAATGGCGTCGGAGCGAGGATCGGCGCGGCCAGCGTCCCGCCCTGGACCCTGGCGGCGCTGCGCGCCTGGCTTGGCTTCGCCATCCTTGCACTGATTCTCCTCTGGCGGCGGCCACGGCTGCCCCGGAGCCGCACCGCCTGGGAGCGCGCCGCCCTGATCGGACTGCTCCAGACGACCGCGCCGGTGGGATTGCTCTTCTGGGCGGTCCAGCGCGTCGACGCCGGGCTGGCGATGGTGATGATGTCCACCCAGCCCCTGTTCGTCGCGGCGCTGCTGCAGCGGTGGTCCGGCGGGGAGCGGCTGAGCCGGGCTCGGCTGGCGACGCTCGGCGCTGGCTTCGCTGGGGTCGCGCTGGTCGCCTACGCCAAGACCAGCGGGGAGCTACGCTTCGAGTGGCCGGGGCTGGTGGCGCTGCTGCTCGGCTCGCTGAGCTGGGCCGGCGGGACGTTGCTGCTGCGCCGCCCGGGGCCGGAGTGGCGGGACGTCACCTCGCTGGTCACCGTCCAGCTCGGATTCGGCGCGGTGGTGCTCACCGTTCTCGCCAGCTTCGAGCATCCCAGGCTGGAGGCGTTCACCCTGCCGGCGATCGCCAGCGTGGTCTACCTGGCGGTGTTCACCACCGCCTTCACCTTCCTGCTCTGGGCCTGGCTCGTCCAGCGCCACGGCGCCAGCCGGATCAGCCCCTTCGTCTTCCTCATGCCCGTCGCCGGCGTTGCGCTGGGGGCGCTACTGCTCGGCGAGCGCATCCCACCACTCCTGTACCCCGGCCTGGCGCTGGTGGCGAGCAGCCTGGTACTCGTCAATCGCGTCTGAGCCGAGCGCACTGCCAGCGCAGTCTCCCAGCAGGCCCTGCTGGGTTTGATTCAGGGAGTGGGTTCCGGCGTCGCGCCGTCCGCTGCCTGCCCAGCTCGCAGGCGCTCCCAGTGTTGGACGAGCCAGCCCAGGACGCCGCCGTAGACCAGGTGGCCGAGGAGGGCTGAGGTAGCTGTGAGCGGCGCCAGCCGGAACAGCGCTCCAGGGCGCCGGGGCGAGCAGCAGCGTGGCGTACAGGCAGGCACAGATCGTGGCGCCGAGGGCCAGCCCGGCCGCTGTGTCGTGAGGGGCAGCAGCGCGAACACCATCCCCATCGCCCCGCCGTCGTAGACGAAGCGCCAGAGATACCCCCAGATCGGCATGGCGCCGGGATCGCCCAGCGCCATCTGGCCGATAACGGGGATGAAGTCGCGCCAGCCGCCGCAGAACACCACGGAGAGCCGAAGCACGTCGTATACGGCGGTGGCCGCGATGCCGGCGCAGAGTCCCTGCAGGGCCTGCCTGCCCAGGTCGGGATGTCGCGCGCCGACAGCGATGGCGAGGCCACTGAGCAGGAGCACCAGCAGTCGGACGCTCAGCACGAGCGACACCCAGCCGAACAGGGCCAGGCACAAGCAGCCGATGGGGACGAAGCCCAGGAACACGAGCAGGAGCCGTAGCTCGTCGACACGCTGGCAAATGCGTGATCGCGGGTGGGAGCAGGTGGCCGCCATGGCATGTCGATTAACGACACCGACCAGGGCTTTCAGCCTCGCGGCAGCCCGCGCACCTCAGCGCCCGAGGCGATGATCAGCGCGACGGCGCGTGGCCGGCGGCGTCTCAGCACCGCGACGAGAGTGTCTCGCCACCGCCTGGGGACGAGCCCGTGGAGGCGAGGAGGTGCGGCCGACTACGTAGTGGCCTGGGGAGCGGGCTCCGGCGTTTCGGAGCTGGAGAGGGTCCGCTCCTCCGTGACGCGTGCCGGCGCCTGGCTCGGCGCTGATGCGGGGTGCGGCTGCTCCCGTAGCATCCGGACCTGGCCGTTGACGACCGCTCCCTCGTGCATGATGAGCGTCCCGGCGTTGATCTCCCCGGTCACGCGGCCGGTCGACCGGATCTCGAGCCGGCCCGGGCAGTGGATCTCTCCGTCCACCGTGCCGGCGACAAACACGGTGGCTCCACTGACCCGGCCAGTGATGCGTGCCGCCTCATCCAGGAATACGACGCGGCGACTGTCCACCTCGCCCCGCACACTGCCTTGAATGCGGAGCGATTGCTCGGAGCGTAGCTCCCCTTCGAGCTTGCTGTTGCGCCCGATGAAGCTCTCCACCTGCTCGCTCAACTCGACGGGGATGCTGCGCTGGGCGACGCGTGTGCCGCTGCTGGGTAGGCTGGCACCTGGTGCGTGGGCGGCGTCACCCGCGGGCTTGTGCTCCAGCCCGGATAGCGCCTTCGAAAACCAGGAATCAGACTCTTCTACCTTCTTGCCGAACATCTTCCATCTCCGGTCGGATGTGCCTGAAGACGAGCGACACAGCACACCCTGGCTGGGGGCTCCGGGAGCTCGCCGCGGAGCGGTGAACGCACCGAATGGTTTGCAAAAAGCATGCCCGCACCGAGATGCGAAGGGCTAGCGGGCCACCACGACGGCTAGCTCGCCCGGGGCGGAGACGATCTCCCCGGGGGCCGGGTCCTGCAGCAGGATCGTCCCAGGCAACGCCTCTGGAGTTGTCTGGGTATCCACCCGCGCGATCTTCCAGCCCAGCGCTTCCAGGTCCCACTGCGCCACCGCCAGCCGCTTCCCCCGTACATCGGGCACCTGCACCCCGGCGCTCACCGTCACCCGCAGGGTGGCGCCAGGCTCGATCGGGAAACCCGCCACCGGGGCCTGCTGGACCACGGTGCCCTCCGGCATCCGGTCTGTCAGGCGGCGGCCCAGAACCACGAGCTGCAAGCCCTGCGCCCGTGCTTGCGCCGCTGCCTGGTCGATCGGTTGACCCACCAGGGCCGGCGCGGCCAGCGGCTGCTGACTTGTCGTTGGGGCCAGGCGAGGTAGCTGGGAGAGCAGCGGCTGCAGCATGGTAGTCGCGAGCAGCAGGGCGGCGGCAATCCCGAGCAGCGGCACAGCCAGCCGCGTCGGGCGGCGCGGGCGGCGGGGAGGCCAGGTCGGCTCGAACGACAGCGCCTGGACGAGTGCCGGCGCCTGCCCCGAGTGCTGAGGCTGGAGCTGTGCGCGCTCGAGCTTCAGCAGCGCCGCCTCAAAGACGTGCATGGAGCGCCAGCGACCGTCAGGTGTGGCTTCGAGCGCGCGGGTGACGACGGCGTCCACCTCCGGCGGGATGGAGGGATCGAACAAACGCGGGCCGAGCACCGGTCGGTGCTCATCCGCTGCGCCGGTTGCCGGCCGCTGGCCGATCAGCATCTCGTACAGCAGTGCCCCGAGCGCGTACACGTCTGCTGCCCGTCCCGCTCGCGCTCCAGCGCGCTGCTCCGGTGGCTGGTAGGCGAGCTGCGCGCGGTCACGCCGGGTCGGCGGCTCGAAGGAGAGCAGCGTATGGGCCAGCAGCACCCGCTCGCCGTTCGCGGTGAGCAGGACATTCTCTGGCCTGACCGCGCCATGCACAATCCCCTGGCGGTGCAGGTAGCTCAACGCCGAAGCCAGCCGGGCCGCGATCCGCACCGCCTGCCTCAGCTCCAGTCTCCCCTGCTGGTCGAGCAGCGCCCGCAGCGTGAGCGGGCCGGCCAGGCTGGTCACGACGAACGGGCCGTATTCGCCAAAGCCGGCGTCGAGCACCGGCAGCAGACAGGGATGGCTCAGGCGCAGCGCACGCGCCGCGCTGCGTTCGAAGCGCGCTTCCAGGGCTGGGTTTTCGGCGATCGCCGGGGCGAACAGCTTGACCAGCACCGATCGTCCCAGCCGCAGGTCTGTCGCCCTGAACATGCTGGCGGTGTCGCCGCGCCCCACCACCACTTCCAACCGGTAGCGGCCGAGCAGCACCGGGGCTCCGGCCTCCGGCGCGGCGAGCTCTGGCGCGCCATCCGTGGTCCAATCGTGCATCGCCCCCACGGCATACTGCAGGGGGGCCTCGGGCGCTGGGTCGGCGCTGGAGAGCGAGGTGGGGGCGGAATCCGGCTGGTGGGAGGGGGCGTCGGGCGAATCAGGGATACGGTGAAGCGGTGCGGCGGTCACGGTTCCTCTGGGGTCAGCCAGGCCACTTGTTCGGGACGCACAGGTCGTGCCAGCTTCCAACCGGCGGTGCGTTGAGCCAGGGGAGCCGCCCACGTACAATCCGTGAGCGTCACGCAGCCTGAGCAGGCCTCTCCGCGAGCGGCGGCCGCCGCCGCGCTCCACCTGCTGCCCGCCTGGAGGAAAGGATGGATCGCCCCATGGACACCGCGAAGCCCGAGCTGATTGGCTATGCCGATCGTTTTAGCGCCGCGCCTGGAGAACGCCTTCGTTTCATGGTCAGCACCGATCTCCCTCGCTACGAGGCGACACTGGTGCGGCTGATCCACGGCGACGTCAACCCTGCCGGGCCGGGCTTCAAGGAGGAGGTGATCCCGGGGGTCCTGGGCGGCACCTACCCGGGTCGGAAGCAGGTGGCGCAGCCCGGCTCGTACATCCTGGTGCCAGATTCACCACTGCACACCATGGTCGAGAGCTTCACGCTGGCTGCCTGGATCTTCCCCACCACGCCGGCGCTGGGCCGGGTGCAGGGCATCCTGACCAAGCAGGACAGCGGTCCGGCCGGCTACGGGCTGGTGGTGGATGCGCGGGGCGCTCTGGCGCTCCGCCTTGGCGGCGAAGGTGGGCGCCAGGAGGAGGTCTCGAGCGGAGTGCCGCTGCGCGCCGGCCAGTGGTACTTTGTCGCGGCCAGCTACAACGCGGGCGATGGTGCGGTACGGCTCGTCCAACGGCTCCAGGCTCCCTGGCCGCTGCCCGACGCCAGCGTGGTGGTCGAGCAGACAGTTCAGCCAGTCGGCTCGCTGCACAACCAGGCGCCGATCCTGATCGCCGCGGCCGCCAGCGAGACCACGCCCTCCGGCCGGGTGGTTGCCCGTGGCCACTACAACGGCAAGATCGAAGCGCCCTGCCTGTTCTCGCGCGCGCTCCAGCCAGAGGAGATCGAGGCGCTATGGGGTGGCGCCTCGCCGCGCGACGTGGGGAGCCAGTTCCTGGTGGCCGCCTGGGACTTCGCCGGCGACTTCGCCTCGAGCCGGGTGCGCGATACCAGCCGCAACGGCCTGGACGGCCGGGCGGTGAACATGCCGATGCGCGCGGTGACCGGCCGCGCCTGGAAGGCCCGCGAGGTCGACTTCAAGCGCGTCCCCCAGCAATATGGGGCGATCCACTTCCACGACGACGACCTGGAGGACGCCGGCTGGGAGGCGGACTTCGAGCTGACCGTGCCCGAAGGGCTCAAGAGCGGCATCTACGCTGCCCGCCTGCGAGGCGAGGGGCAGGAGGACTACATCCCCTTCTACGTCCGCCCGCCGGCAGGCACCGCCAGCGCGGCGATCCTCGTGCTCGCTCCGACTATGACCTACCTCGCCTACGCCAACGAGCGGATCATCTGGCGCGAGGACATCGGCGAGACGCCGGTCAGCGAGCGCCCGGCGGATCCGAACGATCTCTACCTCCGGGCGCACCCGGAGCTGGGGAGCTCCATCTACGACCTGCACTCGGACGGCAGCGGCAACGCCTACTCCTCCCGCCTCCGCCCAATTGTCACCATGCGGCCGAAATTCCGCTCCTACGTCGTCAACGCCCCGCGCCACTTTTCCGCCGATCTGTACCTCATCGATTGGCTGGAAGCGAAGGGGTTCGCCTACGACGTGGCGACCGACGAAGACCTGCACCACGAGGGGCAGCGCCGCCTGGCTCCGTACAGGGTGGTGATCACCGGGAGCCACCCCGAATACTGGACTACGCCGATGCGGGACGCGCTGGAGGCCTACCTGAACGCGGGGGGCCGGCTGATGTACCTGGGCGGCAACGGCTTCTACTGGATTACCGCGGTCGACCCTGAGCGCCCGCACGTCATCGAGGTGCGCCGCGGCTACGCCGGCATCCGCTGCTGGGAGTCGGCCCCCGGCGAAACGTATCACAGCGCCACGGGTGAGCTCGGTGGCCTCTGGCGCCACCGCGGCCAGGCGCCAAACCAGATCGCCGGCGTCGGCTTCACCTCCCAGGGCTGGGACTGGTCTCCGGCGACTCCCGGCTACGTCCGACTCCCGGACAGCTTCGATCCGCGCGCCGCCTTCATTTTCGAGGGCATCGGGCCGGACGAGGTGATCGGCGACTTCGGGCTGGTGATGCACACCGCCGCGGGGGACGAGCTTGACCGGGCGGACCCGGCGCTCGGCACCCCGCCCCACGCGCTGGTGCTGGCGACCTCGCAGGGTCGCCACAGCGACGCCTACCTGCTTGTCGTGGAGGATATCCCGAACACGACGACGAAGGTCACCGG
>JAJPGT010000003.1 GCA_021325655.1 Pseudomonadota bacterium | reverse complement strand
TAGGCGAAGGGGATGAGGACGGCGATGGGGGGATAGGCGCGGGTAGAGACGATCCCGAACAGCAGCGCGCCCCGATAGCGGAACCGCAGCCGACCGAGCGCGTAGGCGCACGGCAGCGCGACCACCAGGGTGATGATCGTCACCGCTACCGCCACGATCAGGCTATTGAGCCAGCCGCGGCGCACCAGGAACGCCTGGCCAATGGCGACCAGCGGCTCGCCATTGGGGCCGGTCGCCGGCAGCCCGAACATGCGCAGGAAGTTCGCGAAGGTAAGCTGGTGGGGATACAAGTGTGCCGGAATCGAGATCAGCTCCTCGTGGTACATCAGGGCCATGTTGGCCATCCAGTACACCGGGATGAGGGTCCAGATGACCAGCAGTGCCGCGCAGACGTAGATGATGGCGCTGCGGATCGGAGAGCGGCGCATCAGCGGCCTCCCACTGGCGCGGCGTCGGGCTCGATCCCCTGGAGCTTCCAGGTGGTTTCCGCCTCGGCGATCTCCAGTACGCTCTCCTCCTTCTTACGGAAGGTAATCAGGAGGAAGTAAATGGTGGTGATCACCATGATAATCGCGACCAGGATATACGAGATCGCGGCGCCATAGCCCAGGTTATAGTTGACGAACGTTTCCTTGTAGATATTATACACCAGGTCCAGCGAAGCGGTGCCGGGTCCGCCGCCGCTCATGAAGTAAATGATGTCGAACACCTTGGCTGCTTCGGCAGTGACCAGCACCAGGTAGATCAGGACGGGCGTCTTCAGGTACGGCCAGATGACGTGGCGGAAACGCCCCCAGACGTTCAATCGATCCGTCTTGGCTACCTTGTAGAGATCGCTCGGTATGATCTGCAGCGTTGCCAGCATAAAATACATGCCCAGAGGCGCGAACTGCCAGGCGTGCGCAATCGCGATAGAGATAAGGACTGTCTTTTCGTCAAGAAACTGCACCGGGTTGTCCTGAGATACGATCCCCAGGTGGACTAGAATCGAGTTGAACAGCCCGGATTGTGGGCTGTACATGAAGCGGAACACGACCGCGGCAGCATACGTGGACACTGACCACGGGAGAATCACCAGCGCAGAGAGGAGCGCCTTCCCCTTGAACGCTTCATTCAGGAGCAGCGCTCCGCCAACCGCCAGGAGTGTGGCGAAGAGGGTGACGTAGATCGTGTACTTGACGGTGGTAATGATGGAGTTTATGACGTCGGTACTATTGAATGCGTCGATGTAGTTCTGAAGCCCAACCCACTCCCAGGTGTCCGTGGCAACATCCACGGAGTTGAAGCTGATGTAGATCGAGTAGAGCGTGGGGTAGATCATGATTGCGGTGAGGACGACCAGCACCGGGACGACCAGCAGGTAGGCGAAGGTCGCCTCGCTCATCCGCGAGCTGTTCAGGAATCCGCCCGCGCGCGCTACCCGGGCGCCGCGTCCCGCTGTCTCGGTGGTAACCGCCATGCTCCCTCTCCCCAGACTGTATCCCAGCTCGGCCAGTGGCCCGGTTGTGGCGAGCGCGCGGCCGCTTGCTGCCGACTGTCGACCTTCGCCTGTTCCAAAATACCGACACGGCCCGCGCCGCCGATCGGCTGTCCAGAGCCAGCCGCGCCCCGTCGGATGAGCCGTGAATGAGATAACGGTAGCGTGGCCCGCCAGCGCTGTCAACCCTTCTAAACACTGTCCAAGGGTGCTGTAAGGTCTGGATATCCCTGCCCCTTCTGGTCGGCTGCGCGGGGCCTGGCTGTTCGACGCGCCCTTGTGGCTGCACGGCTGCGCCCCGGCGCACTACGATGGACCCAATCGCACTGAGGATCTGAGCATGGGGCCTGCCCGTCTCCCCTGGCGCTTCTACGTTGGCCTGGCGGTCGCCGCGCTGCTGCTGAATCTGTTGGCCGACTGGTCTCTGGCGGTGCTCCCGCTGCGGCCGGCCGACCAGGCTGACCCAGCCAGCGCGGCGACGCCGGTCGAGCTGCGGAGCCCGACGCTAGACAGCCCGCGCCGCGGCAGGCCGATCCCCACCCTGGCAGCGGCAACAGTGGCTATCTGTGCCGGGCACGAGGAGCCGAGCTACGGCCTGGTGGATCCTTGCGCCCCGCCGCCGCGCTCGCCGCTCGATCCAGGGCCCTGAGCGATGCCTCATCCGCGCAGACATAGACGCCGAATGTGGCCCGACGCGAGGTGGCCGGCCGTTGACGCCGACCCGTGGAGTTGTTAGGCTCGGTCTGAGCCGGGCCTTGGAGGCGGCATGGAGGGCTGACATGCGACGGAGAGTATCGCGCGCGCCACTGCTGTATCTCGGCGCCCTGCTGCTGGCCATCTGGAGCCTGATGCCGCTGTACTGGCTGCTCAACATGAGCCTGATGTTCCGCGAGGAGCTGATCAGCCGCCCGGCGCACTTCTACCCGCACAACCTGACGGTGACCAACTACCTGCGGATGTTCGACCTGCCGGCGCGGGGCCCCAATGGCGAGCCGCTCGACCCGGTTGGCCAGTCCTTCCTGGTGCGCAAGGGCTGGCTGAACAGCACCCTGGTGGCGATCCCTACCACCATCCTTACTCTGCTCATCGCAGTGCCAGTGGCCTACGCGCTCGGTCGGCTGCGGTTCCGCTATCGGGGCGCGCTGCTGTTCGGGATCGTCTCTACCCGCGCCTATCCCCCCATCGCCGTCCTCATCCCCTTCGCCTA
>JAJPGT010000065.1 GCA_021325655.1 Pseudomonadota bacterium | reverse complement strand
CCCCGAGGATGAGCAGTACTGGTGGGGCATCGCCAACCCGGACGGCTCCCCCCGCCTGGCCTACACCGCCCTGCAGCGCGCCCGCCAGAACGGCACCCTGCCCTAGCCGGTCCGTCGCGCCGCTGCCTCACCAGACCGGGCACAGGCCGCCATCGAAGTTGATCGCGGCGCCGGTGATGTAGCGGGCGCGCTCCGAGGCCAGGAAAAGCACCAGGTCTGCCAGCTCCTCGGCGGCGGCCACACGGCCGAGCGGCACCCCGCGCTCCTGGGCCAGGCGGGCGTACCACGCATCCAGGGTATCCGGCCGCCCTTCCCGCTCCCAGCGCCGCTCCCACTGGCCGCTCCGCACCAGGCCGATGCAGATAGCGTTCACCAGGATGTTGTCGCCGGCATATTCGCGCGACAGCGCCTTGGTAAGCGCCAGACCGGCGGCACGGGTGGCCGCGGTGGGGAGGGAGCGGGCGCCGGGGGCCTTGGCGCCCGTGTTGAGGATATTGATGATCCGGCCTCCGCCCCGTGCCCGCAGCAGCGGCGCCGCTTCGCGAATGCAGCGGATCGCCGCGAACAGCTTCAGATCCAGGTCGCTCTGCCAGGTCTCGTCGTCCGCCGCCTCGAAGGGCATCGCCGCGGAGGTGCCGGCGTTGTTCACCAGGATGTCCAGCCCACCGAACCGGGCGCGGAGCGCAGCAAACAGCGCCCGCACCTCCGCGGCGCGCGAGACGTCTGCCGGCTGCGCCAGCACCGGGCCGCCGGCCGCGGCGATCTCCTCCGCCACGCGCCGCAGCGGCTCCGGGCGCCGGGCGCAGATCGCCACCGCACAGCCCTCGCGCGCCAGCGCCAGCGCCGTGGCCCGGCCGAGCCCCTCGCTCCCCCCGGTCACCAGCGCAACCTTGCCCGCCAAGCCCAGGTCCATCCGCCGCTTCCTTCCTGCGTGCTCATCTGCCGGAGGTGCTTACACCCCGCCGCCAGCGGGCGCGTTCGAGCCGAGCGTCTGCCCGCCATCCACCACCAGCAGCGCCCCGGTGATCCAGTCGGCATCGTCCGACGCGAGAAAGCCGGCCGCCGCGGCGACGTCGGCCGGCTCGCCGAAACGCGCCAGCGGGATCGTCTGCAGGTAGGCCGCGGCGTGGGCGGGGTTCTCGGTCACTCCCGTCGTCATCCGAGTGCGGATGAGCCCCGGGGCCACCGCGTTGATCCGGATTCCCCGTGGCGCCAGGTCCAGCGCGGCCGTTCTCACCAGGCCGGCCACCCCCGCCTTCGAGACGTTGTAGGCGGCCATCTCCGTCTCCATGAAGAAGCTGTTGGTCGACGCGGTGACGACAATGCTTCCCCCGGTCGGCATCGCCCGCGCCGCCTCACGGACGCAGTAGTATGCGCCGGTGAGGTTGACCCCCAGGATCTCGCGCCAGGTCGCGTCATCCTCGGCCAGAAACGGCTCGACCTGGTGGATCCCGGCGTTGGCCATCAGCACGTCGAGCCGCCCGAACCGTTGGAGCGTCGCCGCCACCAGCGCCCGCACCTGCTCCAGGTCAGACACGTCGGCATGGACGAAATGGGCGCTGCCCGGCCGGCGGGCATCCAGGACACTCGCAACCTGCGCCCCGGCCGCGTCGTCCCGATCGCCGATCACGATAGCGGCGCCCTCCGCGTGCAGCCGCTCCGCCATCCCGCGGCCGATGCCATGCGCCCCGCCCGTGACGAGCGCCACTTTCCCCGCGAAGCGGTCGACACAGATGCTGCGTGGCGACACTGGAGACCCCCTTCTTGATCTGCCTGGAGCCCGGACGCTCCGTGGACGGTACCACAGTGCGCGGGCCGG
Organism: Pseudomonadota bacterium; assembly: GCA_021325655.1. GTDB lineage: Bacteria > Chloroflexota > UBA6077 > UBA6077 > JAJPGT01 > JAJPGT01. The sequence goes on along the minus strand of JAJPGT010000065.1, from coordinate 27,558 downwards.
CGGCAGGCCACGCCGAGCTGGGCGCGGCGGCTCACTCCTCCTGCTGCCACCGCGCCAGCGCTGATGATGATGCCGCCCACGCTCCAGGGAGCGGAGCAGACGGGGGCGTGAGCGCCAGCAGGGGGCAATCGCGTTGCCCCGGCTGAGCGCTACTCCGTCGGGATGTTCCAGCGCCGCGCCACCCGCTCCCGACGCTCCCGCTGCTGCCACTCGACGCGCAGGTCGCGCGCGGTCCTGGAGCCGCGCGTCGCCCGCTCGATCTCCTCCAGCGGGAACTTCGGCGTGCGATCGGCATACAGCAGCCCGTTGACCTCCTGGTAGGTGTCAGCGAACTGCGTGTAGCAGAACCCGGCGAGCAGCTCGATCGAGCGCACCGTCTCGAGCAGGTCCGCGTACCGCTCGGCCAGCGCCTCGGCGCGATCGAGCCGCACGTAGCCCCAGGTACCATCTGGAGTCCTGGAGAAGCCGATCCCGCCGAACTCGGTCAGCATCACCGGCTTGCCGTCGAGGGCGAACTCGCCACAGGTGCTCAACCGTCCTTCGGGGCGGACCCGGGCCAGCGCCGCGGGCTCGCCCGGATCCAACTGGAAGCGCCGCGCCAGCCGCTGGGGGTCGTCGTCGTAATCGTGCAAGGTGACGATGTCGCCCGCCACGTGCTCCCAGCCGTCATTGCCGATCACCGGTCGGGTGGGATCGAGCGCCCTGGTGAGATGGTAGAGCGCCTGGACGTAATGGCGCTGCTCGGCCACGGTCGGCAGGTTCGGCACACCCCAGGACTCGTTGAACGGCACCCAGGCCACGATGCACGGGTGGCTGCTGTCCCGCCGGAGCACCTCGATCCACTCATGCGTCAGCCGCCGCACCGCGGTGTCCGTGAACCGGTAGGCGCTGGGCATCTCCTCCCAGACCAGCAGCCCCAGCCGATCGGCCCAGTACAGGAAGCGAGGCGCCTCGATTTTCTGATGCTTGCGCACCCCGTTGAAGCCCATCGCCCGGGCAAGCTCCACGTCCCGCCGCAGTGCGGCGTCGTCCGGCGCGGTCAGCCCGCTCTCCGGCCAGTACCCCTGGTCCAGCGCCAGTCGCAGGTACAGCGGGCGCCCGTTCAGCAGGAAGCGCCCCTCCTGAAGCTGGATGGACCGTAGCGCGGTGTAGCTGCGGACAACGTCGATCACCTCGCCCCGCCCATCGCGCAGCTCCAGCGTGGCGGGGATAAGCGTGGGCGACGCCGGGCTCCAGGCCAGTTCGTTGCGCCCGTCGTCGATGCCCGGATCCGACAGCACGATCCGCCGGGCCACCTCTCCGCCGATGACCGCGCAGGTGTCGTCGGCCAGGAGCCAGTCGCCCAGCTTGAGCACGATGCGGAGCGAGAGATCATCGCGCGGCGCGCCGTCGACGCGCACCTCGACCATGATCTCCCACCGCTCCAGGTTTGGGGTCCAGCGCAGGCTCCCGATGAAGCGGGCCGGGACACGCTCTAGCCAGACCGTCTGCCAGATGCCCGAGGTGCGCGGGTACCAGATCAGGTGCGGCTCAGGCAGCCAGTCTTGCTTCCCACGCGGCTTGGCCAGGTCCGTGGGATCGTCCTCGGCGCGCACGACCAGCTCCTGCTGCCTGCCATCCAGGAGCAGGCCGGTGACGTCGAGCGTGAACGGGGTGTAGCCGCCCTCGTGGCCGCCCGCGAGCTGGCCATTGAGCCAGACGGTCGCCGCGTAGTCGACCGCGCCGAAGTGCAGCAGCAGCCGCTCGCCCGGCTGGCGCTGGGGCGCCTCGAACGAGCGGCGGTACCAGAAGGCCCGGCACAGCCCGGTGTCGCCCACACCACTGGCCGGGCTCTCCGGCGCGAACGGGACGATGATCGTCCGGTCCCAGCTCACCTGTGCTGGGACCGACCAGCGCGCCTCTGGATCGAACGCGAAGTCCCACGCGCCGTTGAGCGAGGTCCACTCGGCCCGCTGGAGCTGCGGGCGGGGGTAGCCATGTGCGTCCGTCACCGATCGCCCCCAAGCGTGCTGCGCGGGGTGCCCGGACCCGCGCTGGAGAACCATAGCTGAGTCACGCTGACTGAGCCAGACGGAGGGCAAAGGCCCGGCGCGGCTGCGCCGCGGCGAATGCACCTACCTCGCCGAACAGAGCAAGGCACCGCGGAGCCGAGGATAGGCACGCTCGCCGGCAAGCGCGGTGTGCTCTCGATACGGAGCGCCGTTGAGTGCGCTGGATCGTTCCATTTGTGAGGAACGGGAAAAGGCTCTTGACAAGAGCCCGGGCGGCAACTTAGAGTCCGCAGCGCAATGGCGCCGCTACGTGGGCGTGAACGACCCGCCGGGGAGGCTCTACTTACCGCTTGCCGGTGAACACCCCGGGCATGGCGTGCCATCGTTCGCGCCACAGGAGTGCCAGACCATAACCGCGCTGCCGGGCGCATGCAGCAGGTAACGCCAGCCACCAACCCTGCCGAGGGGTACTGAACGATTCTTGAGGAGGTGAAGAGGGTAGGGAGCGGGCGCCAGGAGGGCGGCAGGCCAAGACGCCGCCTTTGATGGATATTCCTCGGGACGTCCCAGCCACACAACGTCGCGGCTGCGCCGCGCAGAGAAAGAGGGAAGGCATGGATTCGGTCCCCGGCGACACGGCTCGTCCTATGAATCGTCGCGCGTTCCTGCGCCTGGTTGGATTGGGGGCTCTGACGGTGAGCAGCGCCTCCCTGCTGGCCGCCTGCGGTGGCGGCGCTCCCCCGGCGCAGGCCCCGGCCGGCCAGCCAACCACGGCATCCGCGGGCGGCGCGGCGCAGCCGACGCAGGCGCCGGCCCCGGCCGGCGCGCCAACCCAGGCGCCGGCCCCGGCCGCCGGCGGCGCCCCAACCCCGACCCCGCTGCCGAGCGGCGTCCAGGTGGGCAACCAGTCTGAGGGTCAGGCCGCGGCAGGCCAGATCAAGGTCGAGTTCTACGGTGGTTGGACCGGCCCGGACGGTCTGACCATGAAGGACATGATCAACCGGCACAACAAGGAGGCGAACGACAACATCTTCGTGACGCTGTCGATCTACGACTGGGACACGATGTTCGCCAAGATGGTGGCCGGCTTCGCCGCCAAGACCCCGCCCGACATGGCTGGCGCCCACCACAAGGACATCCCGCAGTATGTTGCCAAGGGCATCATCCAGGAGATGGACCAGTCGTTCATCGACAATAGCGGGATCGACCCGAACGACGTGGTCGGCACCCTCTGGCAGGACCAGATCATCAACGGCAAACATTACTCCCTGCCGCTCGACGTTCACCCGATGTGCTTGTACGTCAACCTGGACCTGTTCAAGAAGGAAGGGATCGACCCGCTGAAGGACCCGCCGACGACCCGCGAGCAGTTCCTGGACTACGCCAAGAAGCTCACCAAGACGGACTCAGGCGGACAGGTCATTCAGTCAGGGTATCCGGTCGCCCAGGGCACCTGGCCGATGTACACCCTGTGGTGGACGATCCTGTATCAGAACGGCGGCGCCTTCGCCACGCCCGACCAGAAGAAGGCGATGCTCAACAGCCCCGAGGGGATCGAGGCGGCGCAGTTCGTCCAGGACCTGGTCTACAAGTACAACATCTCCGCCCAGGGCATCATCGACTCGGATAAGGAGTTTCTGACCGGTAAGGCGGCGATGTACATGACCGGCCCGTGGTGGATCAACGGGTTCAGCAAGCAGGAGGGGCTGAACTTCGAGACCATCGAAGTGCCGATGTGGGGCAACAAGAAGAAGGCGGTGTGGGGTGCTAACCACGTCCTGTACATGCTCAAGACCGGCAACGCGGAGAAGACCGCGGCGGCGGCCAAGGTCATCAAGTGGATCTCCGACCACACCGGCCGCGGCGGCTGGGCCGACTCCGGAATGGTGCCGGCGCGCAAGTCGCTCTGGCCCGTAGTGCAGGACCTGCCGCACCGCGCTGCCTTCATGAAGGCCTTCCCCTACATGCAGGACGAGCTGTTCCCGAACACCCATTTCCAGGAGATCTTCGTGTACACGAAGCAATCTCCGATGATGATCGCGATGCAGAGCATGATGTCCCCACAGGACCGGCGGAAGCCCGAGGACGCGCTCAACGAGCTCGCAGTCGCCGTGCAGAAGGTCCTCGACAAGGGGAACGCCTAGCTCTGTTCAACCGCTATCGGCGGGGCTGGCCCGACCACACTCTGCGTTGGGCTAGCCCTCCAGGCGGCTCCTGGCTTGCGAGGCGGTTCGCCCAGCGGTCCGCACAGGTTCAGGCTCTCGCGGCCGATGCTGGTTGGCTCGCTGCTGCGCCAGGCGCCGCCGCGTAAATTCTGGAGGGGAACACTACCATGGAAAGCGAAGCGCGCTTGGGCGCCGTCGCGCACGCCGGCACGCAGACGGCCGCGATCAAGCCCCGCACCCGGCCGCGGACGGAGCTCGCCGGGTACGCCTTTGTCGCCCCCTATCTCATCTTCTGGGTGCTGTTCCTCTTCGCCCCCGTGGTCTACGGCTTCTGGATCAGCTTCCACGAGTGGGATATCATCGGAGAGCCGAAGTGGGTGGGCCTCCAGAACTACCTGGACGCGCTGACAACGCCCGAGTTCTGGAACTACATGCGCAACACCATCCTGTTCGCGGTCCTCTCTGTTCCCGCGCTCACTGTCCTCGGCCTCGCCTTTGCTCTGCTGGTAAACCAGCGCAGCGCCAAGACCATGACCACTATTGCCCGCCTCGCCTTCTTCGCGCCCTACGTCATCATGGTCACCGCGATGGGCACGCTCTGGCGCTGGATCTTCGACACCAACTTCGGCGTTATCAACTACTACATTGGGCTGCTTGGATTCAACCGGATCGGCTGGCTATCTGACAAGAACATTGCGATGGTATCCGTAGTCATCGCCACCACCTGGTGGCTTGTCGGCTATGGGATGGTGATCTTCCTCGCTGCCTTGCAGGATATTCCCGAAGAGCTGTACGAGGCCGGCAAGCTGGATGGGGCAAACACTCCGCAACTGTTCTGGCATATCACGCTCCCCGCGGTCCGCCCCGCCGCGGTGTTCGTCATCATCAGCTCCATGGTGGGCGCGCTGCGCGTCTTTGGTCAGCCGTACCAGATCACCGGCGGCGGCCCGGAGGGTGTCACCCAGTCCGTGGTGATGTACATCTACCTGGAGGGCTTTCAGTTCTTCCACCTGGGGTACGCCTCCGCCGTCGCCTACCTGCTGTTCGTGGTGACGCTGATCTTCACCGTGGTGCAGCTCAAGCTGCTCCGGCGCAGCCCGGCCGCGTGACCGGCTAGTCGCAGCCATCACCTTCCCGGGGGAGACTCCGATGCTCAAAGCGCCAGCCGCCCAGCCGAAAGCGTCCCTCACCCCTCGGAGACTGGCATCGTGGGCGCTGCTGCGCCTCGCCCTACTCCTCTTCATCGCCCTCTGGGCTGCGCCGACGATCTGGATGTACTCCACCGCGCTAAAGCCCGAAGGGCAGGTGCTCAAGTATCCGCCCGAGTGGCTGCCCTCCACCACGACTCTTGAGAACTTCCAGCTCGTCTTTGCCAACTTCCCCATTCTGCGCTGGTACTTGAACGACGTCATCACCGCCTGCTCCGCCACGGTGCTGGTGCTGATCACCGGTTCCCTCGCGGGCTACGCCTTCGCCCGCATCCCGTTCCGCTTTAAAGAGGTCATCTTCTACGGCATCATGCTGGCGCTGCTGGTGCCACCCGAGGTCACGTTCATTCCGCTGTTCCTGGGCTTCTCGGAGATTGGACTCGCGAACACCTATGCCGGGCTGTTCCTGCCGCTGGTGCCCAGCGCCTTCGCACTGTTCCTGTTCCGCGACTTCTTCGAGCAGCTCCCCAAAGACCTGGAGGACGCGGCCCGGGTGGATGGCGCCGGCCGCTTCGGCGTCTACTGGCGCATCGTCCTACCGCTGTCCACCCCGGTCCTGGTCGCTGTCGCCATCCTCACCTTCATGACGAGCTGGAACAACTTCATGTGGCCGCTCATTATCGCCAGCTCGGATGACACGAAGACGCTGCCGGTGGGAATGAACCAGTTCGCGCCGTCGTTCAGCACCGTGGCCGCGGTGGGCTACGGGCTCGGGATGGCGGGCACCTCGATTATCGCCACCCCAGCGCTGCTCGTGTTCTTCCTGCTGTCGCGCCAGTTCATGCGTGGGGTGAGCTTCACCGGGCTCAAGGGATGAAGGCGCGGCGCGGGGAGCGGCGGTGATTCAGGCAGGGTGGAGCTCCCGAACCTCCTCTGGACGGAGCGGACGATGAACGGGTACCAGGCGCGCTGGCTGGTGGGCTGGGCGTCACTGCGGCTGACCCTGGCGGGCTTCGCCGTGCTCTGGGCCGCGCCCACGGTGTGGATGATTTCTACCTCCCTCAAGCACGAGGGCCAGATCCTGCGTATCCCGCCCGAGTGGCTCCCGCGAGAGATCACGTTCGAGAACTACCGACTGGTTACCGACAATTTTCCGATCTTTCGCTGGTACCTGAACGACATGATCATCGCCGGCTGCGCCACCCTGCTGGTGCTGGTCACTGGCTCGCTGGCCGGCTACGCCTTCGCCCGCATCCCGTTTCGCTTCAAGAATCTTCTCTTCTACAGCATCATGCTGGCGCTGCTGGTGCCACCGGAGATCACCTACATTCCGCTCTTCCTCGGCTTTTCCATGGCGGGCCTGGCCAACACCTATGCCGCCATCTTCCTGCCGCTGGTGCCCAGCGCCTTCGCCCTGTTCCTATTCCGCGAGTTCTTCGAGCAGCTCCCCCAAGAGATCGAGGACGCGGCCCGGGTGGATGGCGCCAGCCGCTTCGGCGTCTACTGGCGCATCGTGATGCCGCTCTCCACCCCGGTAATCGTCGCCGTTTCGATCCTCACCTTCATGGGGAGCTGGAACAATCTCCTCTGGCCGCTGATCATCGCCAGCTCAGACGAGACCAAGACGCTCCCGGTGGGAACGAGCCAGTTCGCGCCGGTCGGCCAGATGACCTCCATCGGCTACGGGCTGGGGATGGCCGGGACGACGATCGTCGCGCTGCCGGCGCTGGTGGTCTTTCTGCTGCTGTCGCACCAGTTCATGCGTGGGGTGAGCTTCTCCGGCCTGAAGGGGTAGCCGGGCGCGGCGAGGCTAGGGTACGCTGAGGCCAGTCGGCCGGGTCCGCCTTCGCGGCCAGCCCGTCGCGCGGAGGCAGTTGCCCGCTCTATGCCGCTTCAGCCCCTCCTCCGTACTCTCCCGCTCAAGATCACGCTCGCCGCGCTCGCGGCCCTGTGGATCGCTCCGCTGCTCCCGCTGGTGGCGCCGCTCGACCGCGCCGCGATTCGGACCACGTTCGACAACTTTCCCCTGCTGCGCTGGTATCTGAACTCGCTGATCGCCACGAGTGCAACGACGGCGCTGGTCGTGGCCACCGGCTCGCTGGCCGGCTACGCCTTCGCCCGCATCCCATTCCGGGGGCGCGAACCACTCTTTGTCGCCGTCCTGGCCGCGCTGCTCGTCCCACCGGAGATCACGTTCATTCCCCTGTTCCTCGGCTTCGCCAGTTTGAACCTGGCAGACACATTCGTCGGACTCGTGCTGCCCCAGGCCGCCAACGTCCTGACGCTCTACCTGTTTCGCGAATTCTTCGCCCAGCTCCCGCAGGAGATCGAGGACGCGGCGCGGGTGGACGGCGCCTCGCGCCTGGGCGTCTTCTGGCGAGTGGTCCTGCCTCTCTCCTGGCCGGTGCTGATCGCGGTGGCAGCCCTGACGTTCGTGGGAAGTTGGAACAACTTCCTCTGGCCGCTAATCATCTCCACTACCGACGCGACCCGGACCCTGCCCGTGGGCATCGCCGCGTACCCCTCGCTCGCCGGGGCAACCGTCACCGCGCTGCCGGCGCTGCTCGTCTTCCTGCTGCTGTCCCGCCATATCACGCGGGGAGTGCACTTCACTGGACCGCGGGGATAGTCTGCCACGACGGCGAGCGGCCCCTTCAGGAGGCGGCGTCGAGGAGGAGGGCGTCGCGCCCGTCGGGCAGCCGCAGGACGGCGCCGGCCTTTGGGTCCAGCCAGCTCAGCCGGTAACGAACTGCCTGGCGCCCGACGCCGGGCTCGACGGAGATGTCCTCCACTACGATCTGGCCCGAGGGCCAGCGCGATGTGGGGTAGTAGGAACGGGTGGCAGGGCCGTCCAGAGTCGCCAGCACCGCCCCATCGGCCGACAGCGCCTCCAGGCGGCGGACGAAGCCGCGTGGGAGGCGCTTCAGCGCTTGCCAGCGCAGCCGGACGGAGACTCCTGCCGCCGTCGGCTGGATGGTATAGCCCTCCAGGCGCATCGCCCCGCCGAACTCCACCGCCATTGCATGGTCCACCTGTTCCGGCCGATCGCTCGCTACCAGCACCTGGTCGTCGAGGAGCCAGAGGGCATAGGGCGGCCGCGCGTTGAGCGGACTGCTCGGGTCGTCAGGGGCGCCGATCGCCTTGCGGTAGTCGTCGCGGGTCACGTCCAGCACGTACCACTCCAGCCGCTGCCTGGGACCGAGGCCGGGTGGATAGACCTCGGGGACGGTGTACACCTCGCGACGGTCGGCGAGCGGGATCAGCGCGTTGGAGGTCGCGCCGACCGAGGCCTCGGTCGGCACCACCGCGAGCGCGCGCTCCATCGCCGCGGTGAGCGCGTCCCGTGTGGCCAGGTCCGGGTCGAATGCGCCACCACCCGGCAGCCAGCTCCGGTCGCGAAAGGTCAGCACGGCCAGCGCCAGCACCAGCGCCAGGGCGGCGGTGCGGCGCCAGCCGGCGCGGAGCAGCGCGAGACCCTCAACCGTGGCGAGCCAGAGCATCGGGATGACCGGGGCGATGCGATGGCTCTGGACATCGTCGCCGTCAGTGAGCAGCAGCACCGCCGTCGTGGGCAGACCGGCGACCAGGGTCTGCGGGGCAAGCAGCGCCAGGCCGCCGGTAGGGAGCAGCAGCCAGCTCAGGTTTCGCGGAGCCCGCTCGCTCAGCCGGTTCCAGGCCCCCAGCGGCGTCTGAAGACCATTGAACTTGTCCACCACCCGGTTGCCAGTGGTAGGAAGCGGCTGGTCGCGGTGGAACGCCGGCATGATCGCCAATGACACCAGTGTGAGCCAGGCAGCAGCAACCCCGCAGAGGAGGAGCCCCGGCCGGAGCTGGCGACGCAGCAGCAGGAGCAGTCCCAGCCCGAAGACCGTCAGCGCCGAGGTCTCCTCGATGAGCGGCGCGGCCAGCGCCAGCGCCACTCCGCGGCGTGTCCGGCCAGTCAGCAGCCAGTAGGTGCCAAAGCCGAGCGGCACCGTGGTCAGGGCCACGGGGTAGAACGCACGGGAGATGACCGCCTCCGAGAGGTTCGGCGCCAGGTAGAAGGCGGCGAGTAGCAGCAGCGGCGGCCAGGCGCCGCCGAGGCGCCGGTGGGCCAGCAGGTAGATCGGGGCGCCGGCGAGCGCCAGCGCGCCTTGCTGGAGCGCGATCAGCAGCCGCGGGTCCGGGTCGAGCGCGTAGAGCGGGGTCAGGGGGAGGAGCCCGAGCGCGACGTGCTCGGCAAGGTGACTGGCATCATTGCGGAGCAGCGTGGTCGCGAAGGGCCGGCCGTGGGCCGTGTTCCAGAGGATGTTGACGTACAGGGCGAAGTCGTGCAGGTAGCGGTGGAACGCCGCCGTCTGCGCCACTTCCAGCCAGGTCGTCACGCCCCAGTAGCCTACGCCGAGCAGGATAGCGGCGGCCGGGACAAGCCGCTCGGCGCGGCCGAGCGGCAGGCGCGCGCAGCGCGGAGGAGATGCCCCTGCTTGCCGTGTAGCAATCACGCCCTGTCCATACCGGCGCGCGGCAGGCTACCGCGTCGTCTGGTGGAAGAAGGCGTCGATCGCCTGGTCATAGTAGAGCCAGCCCTTGTCGGCCGGGTGCGAGCGCGTATCAGCCACGAAATCGGTATCTTCGTCGTGCTCGGCAAACACCCTGGCCGGCACCTGGTAGCGCGCGCCGACCTTCACGATCTCTTGATAGTAACTCGCGCGCGCCTGCGCCGAGACGTGCTTCCGATCGTACCAACGGCCATTGAGCGGCGCGCTGAGGATCAGCGGCCGGGCGCCAAGGTCTGTGATCGTGTGCAGCAGCAGATCCAGATCGTTCCAGCCGTCGCCCTGCCCCACCTTCGCCAGGAACAGGGGATCGTTGCGTCGGTAGCGGTCCTGGATATGCCGCGCCCGCTCCTTGCTCAGGAGTCGGTCGGTTCTATCCGGGGCAGCAGCGTGGCGGGCCTGAGACTCGCGTTCTGCCTCGGCCAGGAGCCGGTCCCAGTTGATCGTGGCGGGCTGCCGCTTCACGTCCGGGCTCAGCGCCGGATGATCCTTCAGATAGGTGAGCACGGCCCAGTGGTCCTGAAGCTCCAGTATCAGGTTCTGGAGTCGGCCGAGCGGGATGGCGCCAAGATACAACACCCGGCTCAGCGGGGAATCGTCGGCCAGCCGCTCCAGCGCGAACCGCAGCAGCGGGCTCTGCTGGAGCGTTGCCGGATAGCTGAGCATCCGCCGGGCAGCGGCTTGCCGGAGCGCCAGGCTGACGTCGGGGCTGAATACGAGCCCGCTGGCGTGCAGCCGCGAGAAATTCCCCGCGTAGTACGTCTGGTCGTCGCTGGTGGTGTAATCCAGAAAGACTCCGGGCGTCAGCGAGATCACGACGCGCTTGCCCGTAAGCTCAGAGCCCAGGTCGCCCAGCGCTTCGAGGAAGATGAGCGGCGTCGCACCCGCCTGCCCGACGGGGAACACGGTGAAGCCAGTAGGATAGCGGCTAAACATGCGGCTCGCAACATTGGGGCTCCTGGAAGCCAGTTCCGAGCTGCCGTACAGTGGGAGCAGGTCCGGCTGCTGAAAGGCCGCTTCCTCCAGCACCCTCCCCTGGCTTTTCTGCGGCCACTGCACCGGCGCCAGCGCGTGGATGAACTCCCGCTCCTTGCCGCGCGCGTAGATGGTTAGTGCTGCCAGACCCAGCGCGACCACGAGCAGGGCGATGATCGCGGGGACAAGATGCGGTCCGGGCGTGGCCCAGACCCGGGCAGCCTGGAGTCCCCGTCGGCGGGCCTGAACGGTGCCGATCGTCGCCGCCGCCTCGAAGCCCATAGCCGGAAGAGTCTGCCGTTTGCTTCCGAGCATTACAGTGTTACCACCCTCGATACGCCCACGCGCGAGTGATGGATGATAGCGCGTCCGGGTCCCAATACGACGCGTAGATGCCGCCGGGGACAGCGGCACCGCGCCCGCGGCCCGCCAGGTACAGTATCGGAGCACGCCGGCAGGGAAGGACGTCCATGCCCGCGCCACTTCTGCTAGGGATCGACCTCGGGACAACTCGGGTCAAGGCGGCGATCTTCGACACGCACGGGCGCCAGGTTGCTGCCGCGAGCAGACCGAACCGGCTGCGCGTGCTTGGCCCTGGGCGGGTCGAGCAGTCGCTCGAAGAGGTGTCGGAGGCGGCCGACGCCGCCGTCCGCGCCGTTGTGGCGGCGCTGGGCGAACGGACGTCCCAGGTGGCGGCGATCGGCGTCACCGGCCAGATGGGGGGCATCACCGCACTGGACCGCGCCGGCCGGCCCACCATCCCCTACGACTCCCCGCTCGACCTGCGCAGCGCCGCCGCGTTCGAGCGCTGGATGCTGCCCATCATGCCGCTCTTGCTCAGGCGCACCGGCGCGGCGCCCGAGTGGGGCCAGAAGCCGCTGTACTGGCGCGACGAGCGGCCCGAGGTGTGGGAGCGCATCGTTCGGTTCACCACGCTGGCCGGGGCGTACGTGGCAGAGCTGGTTGGCCTCGCGCCCGAGGAGGCCTTCGTCGACCATACCTACGCCTCGCACTCGGGCTTCTGGAGCGGCGGCGCGACCTGGGACCCGGAGCTGCTGGCGCTGGTCGGGCTGAGCGCCGAGAAGCTGCCGCGCCTGGCCCGGCCTACTGACGTGGTGGGCCGGCTCCGCCCAGCCCGGGCAGCAGTCCTGGGGCTGCGGGCCGAGCTCCCCGTGATCGCCGGCGCTGGCGACGGCATGGCGAGCGTGCTGGGGGCTGGCGGGGTCGACCCGGGCTTTCTGGTGGACCTCAGCGGCACCGCGACGGCGCTCATCGGCTGTGTCGATCGCTTCGTGGTCGACGTGGAGGGGCAGTGGTTCAACTGCAAGCCCTCGGCGCTGCCAGGTGTATGGCACCCGAGCTACGTGCTATTCGGCGGCCAGGCAGTGCGCTGGTTCGCCGAGCAGTTCCCACCCGCCGGCGAGGCGGGCGCAGATCTGGCGACGCGCCTGCGGCACTGGGACGCCCGGGCAGCCCGGGAGGATCAGGAGCAGCGGGAGACGGTTGAGCTCTTCTTCCTACCGCACCTTGGCGGCCGCTGGTACCCACCGCGCCCCGCGGCCCGGGGCGGCTGGCTCGGGCTGACCTGGGGGGCCCGGCCGGAGCACCTGTACCTGGCGATACTGAAGTCTGTCGCGTTCGAGTTCGCCCTGGCGCTGGAGCGGATGCGCGCGCTGATCCCCGGCTGGCAGCCCGGCGAGGTGCGGGTGCTGGGGGGCGGCGCCCGCAGCACCATCTGGAATCAGCTCAAGGCCGATATCCTGGGCCTGCCGCACGTGCCTCTGAAGGAGCTAGAATTCGCAGCGCGTGGTGTGGCGCTGCTGGCCGGCGCGGCGGTCGGGGTGATCTCGGATCTTCCGGACGTGGCCCGACGAGCCGAACCGGAAGCCGTGGTCTCGCCCCGCTCAGGTCGGCTCGCTCAGCGGGCGCAAGAACGCGCCGCGTACCGGCGGCTCGTGGAGGAGACCGAGCGGCTGTTCAGCTCGCTGGCGGCGCCTGGCAGTGGAGCAGGGCAGTCCGCCGGACGGCCCGAGGCGGCTGGTGTGAGCCAGCCAGAGCCCTGATGCTCGCAGAGGAAAGGATGGAGAACATGGATCTTCGTGCCAGCTCGCCCGGCATGATCCGCCGCCTGGGGAGGCTCTTCGACGAACGGACCGGCTGCTCCGTCATCGTCGCGATGGACCACGGGATCGGCGGAGTGCCCGATGGCTTCCGCTACCCACAACAGCTCCTGGAGACCATCCTGGGCGCCAGGCCCGATGGCGTGCTGCTCAACGCCGGCCTGGCCCGACGGGTTGCCCACCTGTTCTCCCGCCGCGACGCGCCCGCCCTGGTGCTGGGGATCGACCAGCTCATCCATAGCGGCCCGCGGGGCAAGGGTCCCGCCGAGCGCCACTGGGCGCAGTTCCCGGTTGAGGAGGCGGTGCGGCTCGGCGCCGACGCGGTGAAGGCGATGCTCCTGATGGGCTCACCGGACCCGGCCGTCAGGGCCGAGAACCTCTCCTACCTGACGCACACCGCCGCGGCCTGCCGCCAGTGGGAGATCCCGCTCATGATCGAGCCCTACCTGTGGGGCACGGAGGTGCCGTCCGACCCGGCGGAGCGGGCGCAGATGAACGCCGACGGCGCCCGAATCGCGATCGAGCTCGGGGCCGACATTCTGAAGCTGGAATACGGCGGCGACCCAGATAGGTTCCGCGAGATCGTCGAGGCCTCGCCCGTGCCCGTCTTCATCCTCGGCGGACCCAAGCGCCCGACAGAGCGGGAGACGATCGCCGATGTGGTCTCCGGCGCCCAGGCCGGCGCCGTAGGCCTGACCATCGGCCGCAACATCTGGCAGCACAGTAATCCGGCCAGGGTGGTGCGCGCGCTCAGGACCGCCCTGGCCACCAAGAACCTGGACGCGGCGATGGCCGAGCTCGCGTAAGGGCCGCGCCCGAACCGCGTTCAGCCCAAGAGGACACCCCGCGGGCGCTCTTCGTCGCCTGGGCGCCGCCGCTAGCATTGTGACTCCAGCCAGCCACGGCAAACCCAGCACCAGGGCAGGGAGCCTGGAATGAACGCACGCCTGCCGATCCAAGCGGTCGAGACCGAGTATTACCGCCTGCCCCTGGAGCCGATGGGCGACGCTGGCCACGGCGCCATCACCAGCGAGGAGCTTATCCTGGTCAGCGTGCGAGCCGGGGGACTGGCAGGGCAGGGCTACGCCTACACCATCGGCCGCGGCGGACGGGCGATCCAGACGCTGATCGAGCAGGACCTGGCGCCGCTGCTGCTGGGCCAGGATGCCAGCGACGTCGAAGGGCTCTGGGAGCGGCTATGGCGCGCGCTGCTGTACGTCGGCCGCGGTGGACTACTCGCCTTCGCCATCGCCGCGCTCGACATCGCGCTGTGGGACCTGCGCGGGCTGAGCCAGGGCGAACCACTGTACCAGGTGATCGGCGGCCAGGCGCGGGCCATTCCCGCCTACGGCAGCGGTGTCGATCTACCCAAGCCCCTGGATGCTCTGCTACAGCAGGTGGAAGGATTCCTGGAGCGGGGCTTCCCGGGGGTGAAGGTAAAGGTCGGCCGCGCCGACCCACGCGAGGACGAGGCGCGGGTGGCGGCGGTGCGCCGACTGATCGGGGACGACCGTGACCTGATGATCGACGCAAACATGGCCTGGACGGCGGACGAGGCGCTCGAGCGTGGCCGGCGGCTCGAGCCGTTCCGCCCCTTCTGGCTGGAGGAGCCGACCATCCCGGAGGACGTGCCCGGCCACGCCCGCCTGGCCCGCGAGCTAGCGATGCCGATCGCGGTGGGAGAGAGCCTGCACTCCGTCTACGAGTTCCAGCGCTACGTGCAGGAGCGCGCCGCCGGAGTGATCCAGATCGACCCGGTCACCAACGGCGGGATCACCGCCTCACTGCGCGCTCTCCGCCTCGCCGATGCGGCCGGCCTGGCGACCAGCTCTCATTACACCGACGAGCTGAGCGCGCACCTGCTCTGCGCCAGCCGAAACCCCATCTACCTGGAGAAGCACGCCTTTGCGCTGGACGCCTACCTGGAGGAGCCGCAGCAGGTCCAGGATGGCAGGGTGCGCCCCACCGAAGTGCCAGGCAACGGGCTGCACTTCTCGCGGCCGCGTCTGGCCCCCTTCCGCGGCTGAGGCGGAGCCTCGCTCCGAACGCTCAGGCCTTCGCGACACACCACTCGCCGCTCGCCCGCTCGTGGGGTGTCGCGCCGCTGGCCACCAGGCGCGGGCAAGCCGCACGAGCAGGCACACGCCAGGGGCACCTGGGAACTTGCCCTGTTCCCCCGTGCCACGGCGCGGCTGGTTCCCCTGCTTCTTTAGACGCTCTCCGCTCGACCGCGCTCTGAATAACCGCCGAGAGGCTGGTTAGCACCCGCATGCTGGTTACACCACCATGGCGGCGCCTGCCCCACGGGGCGATTCGTCCGTCTCGTCACCCCCAGGAGCCGCGGCGCTACCCCGCTGACCGGGCTGCCACTCGCTCCGCTCGACCCTGTCCGTCCGCCCGCTGAGCCTCGGTCGCGGCTGACGTGGCCACGCCAGCCGGCTCTTCCAGGTTCAGCGCGCTCGCCACCGCCGGGTGGACCACCCGGCCGTCCAGGATGTTGACTCCGCCCCGCAGCGTGGGGTTCGCCGCTGCGGCGGCGCGCAACCCCTGGTTGGCGATCGCCGCGATGTAGGGCAGCGTCGCGTTGGAGAGCGCAACTGTGGCGGTGTGGGGCACCGCGCCCGGCATGTTCGTCACACAGTAGTGGACGACGCCATGGACGAGGTACGTCGGCGCCTCGTGGGTGGTGGGGCGCGACGTCTCGATGCACCCGCCCTGGTCGATCGCTACATCAACGACTACGCTGCCCGGACGCATACTGGCGACCATCGCCTCCGTCACTACTCGCGGTGCTCGGGCGCCCGGTATCAGCACTGCGCCGATCACCGCGTCCGACTCGGCCACTGCCGCCCGCAGGTTGCCGGGATTCGAAGCGAGGGTGGCGAAGCGGCCGCTGAGCAGGTGCTCCACCTCGCGCAGCCGATCCAGGTTACGGTCGGAGACGGTTACCTGCGCCCCCATGCCCAGCGCCACCCGCGCCGCCTCGAAGCCCACTACGCCGACGCCGACGATCAGGACCCGCGCTGGCGGCACGCCGGGCGCGCCGCCGAGCAGCATGCCGATCCCGCCGCTCGGCTTCTCCAGGTAGTGGGCGACCACCTGCGCCGCCATCCGGCCGCCGATCTCGCTCATCGGCGCCAGCAGCGGCAGCTTCCCCTCGGGCGTCTGGACCGTCTCATAGCCGAAGGCATCGACCCGGCGCTCGAGCAGCGCCAATGCCAGCGCGGGGACAGCGGCCAGATGGAGATACGCAGCCAGCGTAAGCCCCGGGCGGAAGTACTGGTACTCGGCCGGCTGCGGCTCTTTGACCTTCACCACCAGGTCTGCTGCCCAGGCCTCGGCAGCGCTGGGGACCAGCGTGGCTCCCGCCCGCTCATACAAGCCGTCAGGAAATCCGGAGCTCAGCCCGGCCCCGACCTGGACGCGCACCCGGTGCCCTTCGTGAACCAGCGATTCGACCGCGGCCGGGGTGAGGCCAACCCGCGACTCGGCCGGCTTCGTCTCAGCCGGCACCCCGATCAGCATGCACGCCTCCTCGACGCGTCGACGCGTCAGGCAGGGCATCGGTGGCCCCGCCGGGACGCCGTGCTGCTCCCGGTGCTGCGCCGCACCGCGGCGTCCCGCTGTCCACTATACACCTGGGCGGCTGCCCCGCTGTGAGGACCGCCTCAGGTGGCGACGGGCAGGTCCAGGCGGTTGCCCCACTCGGCCCAGGAGGCGCTGTAGAGCAGAACGCGCGGGTAGCCGAGCAGGCGCAGCGAGAAGTAGGTCACCGCGGAGCGCACCCCGGTGGCGCAGTAGGCGATCACTTCTTTGTCCGGGGTGACGCCGCGCGAGACGTATAGCTCCGCCAGCTTGTCCGGCGGCAGGTAATACCGAGGGGATCCGGGGATCGCCACCTGGTCAAAGGGGATGTTGACCGCGCCCGGGATGTGCCCGCCCCGCGCCGTGCCATCGTTGTCCTGCCCCGAGTACTCCTCCGGCCGACGGGCATCCACCAGCGCCAGGTCGGGCGCCCCCAGCCGGGAGGCGACGTACTCGGCTGTCGCCAGCGCCGCCAGGTTGGGTGTGCCCTCGTAGCTGGCGGGAGCGGGGCTGACAGAGTCGGTGGACAACGGCTCCCCCGCGGCGGTCCAGGCTGGCTTGCCACCGTCCAGCACCCGCTTGTCGCGGTGGCCCAGGGCCTCCAGGATCCACCAGACGCGCGCCGCCCAGAGAGAGCCATCGTCGTACACAACCACAGGATCGGCAGGGGTGATGCCGAGCGCGCCGAGGCGGGCCTGCACATCGTCGCGCCAGGCAGCCAGCGTGGCGCTGTTCGAGTCCACCAGCTTCAGGTCTTCCCAGCGCAGATGGCCCGCGCTCGGCAGATGCCCGGACATGTAGGCCGCGTCCTCGCTCAGCTCGATCAGCTTGAGCTGTGGATCCGCCAGATGCTCCATCAGCCACATCGTATCGACGAGCAGATCCGTGGAATAGCTGGCGGGCGGGAATACCGGGGTCGCGGCTACCACCGGGGTGGCGACCGGCACGGCCGTGGCCGCCGGCGCCGGGGTGGCTGCTGGTGGCGCAGGCGCTCGCGTGCCTGCGGGCACCGCGGTTGGAGCCGGCTGACTCGCGGTGGGCGTGCCATACCCGGGCGGTGTGTCGTCGGCCTGAGCCGCCTGAGATGGGACGAGCCCCACGCCCAGCGAGAGCGCCACTGCCCCCCGAGCGATCCTCGAGAGCAGCGTGCGGCGGGTGAGCCGCCCGGATGGGCGGGTGAGGTGCTCAGCCATCTGTCTTCATGCCCCCGTGACCTGCCAGGAGGCTCGGGCTCCTGGCAGGCGGCTGCGCCTGTCAGCGGAAGTTCGTGAACTGGAGCGGAAACGGCAGCACGGCTTCGCGCTCCTTGAGCGCTCGGATCGCCCCTTGCAGTTCGTCCTTCGACCTGCCGAACACCCGCAGCGCATCCCCCTGTATCTGTGTCCGCAGCTTCGGGAAGCGGTCACGGATCAGCTTCGCAAACTCCTTGGCGTGCTCCTGAGAGAGCCCATGCCGCAGAGTGATCGTCTGCCGCGCCGAGCCTTTGGTCCCCTCTTCTACCTTGCCGAAATCGAAGACCTTGGGCGAGAGTCCGCGCCGCACCGCCTTTTCCACAAGCACAGTTCGTGCCGAGTCGAGCGTGAATTCGCTGTTGCTCCGCAGCACGAGCCGATCGCCCTCCAGCGTCACCTCACTGCCACTATCCTTGAGATCGTAGCGGGTGCGAAACTCGCGGGTCGCCTGATCGAGGGCGTTCACCAGCTCCTGGCGGTCGAACTCCGAGACGACGTCGAAGCTGTACTCATTCGCCATGCCGCATTCTACCAGTCCGCGGCGCGGGCTCCCGCTGAAACCTCGGGCGCACCAGCACGGTGCCGCGGCGCCATCCCGCACCGCGCAGAGCAGGAAGCTGGGTGCGAGCAGGGACACAGCGGCGCTATTCGGCGGCGCGGGACTCCACCGCGGCGCGCAGCCCGGGCATGACCCGCTCGGTGAACAGCTCCAGCGAGCGGAGCGCTTGCTCGTGGCTCAGGCCCGGCAGCCGCCCCCAGAGACATACCTGGGTGTAGGGCACCACGTCGTACAACTGCTGGAGCCTCTCCAGCACCGCCTCCGGGGTCCCGACCAGATAGTTCCCTGGCGAGAGGCTGGCCGGGTCGATCGCCGGCGGCCGTGGCCGATCCGGGTCCGTCCCGTACTGGCGGTACTTCGTCTCCTGGTAGGCGATCGCGGGAGCGGCCACCCGCCAGGCGCGCTCCGGGTCGTCATCCAGGTAGCACGACGGGCCGAGCACGAAGGGGAAGCCCGCCACGGCG
This sequence comes from Pseudomonadota bacterium, assembly GCA_021325655.1. Taxonomy (GTDB): domain Bacteria; phylum Chloroflexota; class UBA6077; order UBA6077; family JAJPGT01; genus JAJPGT01. The sequence continues at coordinate 8,784 of JAJPGT010000065.1, read as the reverse complement.
CGCCCGTGCCGCTCGAGTGCCGCCTTCAGCCCCTGGTAGCGCTGGCTGATCGCCTCCACCACCGTCGCCCCGCCGGGGTCCAGGTACCCGTCGGCCTCGCGGGCGGCGCGGTCGAAGGCCGGCGGGCTGGAGCCACCCAGGTAGATCGGCGGGCGCGGCCGCTGGACCGGGCGAGGCTCGAAGATCACATCGTCGAAGCGCCAGCGCCGGCCGTGGAAGGTGACCCGGCCATGCTCCCACGCCTGCTTGATGATCGCCAGCCCCTCGTCCATGAGCTGCCCACGCTGGCGCCGATCCGCCTCCAGCACCTGGAACTCGTGCAGCACGTAGCCCAGCCCGAACCCAGCGATCAGCCGGCCGCCGCTCACCAGGTCCACCAGCGCCGCATCCTCCGCCACGCGCAGCGGGTGGTAGAGCGGAAGCAGGACGACGCTGGTGCCGAGCGTCATCCGCGTCGTCTCGCGCGCCAGCGCGGCGAGCATCCCGAAGGAGGCGGGCAGGTAGCCATCATCCCAGAAGTGGTGCTCAGTGACCCAGACCGCGTCGAAGCCCAGCGTCTCCGCTCGGCGCACCTCGTCGATGCACTCCTCGTAGTATTCCTGGTACGGCCGCGGCCGTGGCAGCGGCTGGCGGAAGTCGTGACGAACCCCAAAGCTGAGCCGGGAGGCGGGCATACCGTGCTCCTTCGATCAGGCACGGCGGCGTGACGTGTACGCCATGGCCGCGCTGATTATTGCCCTTGATGATACGCTGTACCTCAAGCCCGGATGGCACTCGCCCCGACGCACAATCCATCGATCGCTCCCTGGGAGCGTGCGCGTCGTTTCATGCTGGAATCCGCGCTCGGCACGGGCGTGTGCGGTACGCTACCCCCGCCGGTGGGACGGCCCACAGCAAGGGAGGAGCGCGTTGCGATGACCCGTCAGGCTGCCAACATCGCCGGGGCCCTGCTCCTGCTCCTGCTGGTCGGGGGGAGCTGGCTTGCCGCTGGCTCAGCGTCCCCACCGACCAGCCTGGCCCTCGGACAGCCTAGTGTCGTTCAGTTCCGGGGGCTGGCGGCGGTCGTGGTGCTGACGACGAACACTGGCAGCAGCGTGCAGAGCGCCGTACTGCGGGCGACGCTCGATCGTGCCGGCGCCACTGTGGCGACGGCGGATGGGATCGTCCGCGCCGTGCGCCCGGGCGAGCGAAGAGTCGCGTCCGTGCCGCTGGCCGGCCCGGCGCCGACGTACGACGCGGTTCGGGTGGAGGTGGTCCGGGTGCTCGATGATCCCGCGGCGGCGCCCTATGCGGAGGCAGCGATGAAGATCAGCCTGAGTCCGCCGACGATCACCCAGACCGGCGACGGCTTCCTGTTCGCGGACGTCGCGGCGACCAACGGCGACACCGAGCCGCGCTCGCTGGCGGTGCAGGTGGCCTACTTACGCGACGGCCGGGTGATCGGCGTCGGACTGGGCGCGGTAGACGAGCTCGGGCCGGGCGAAACGCGGACGGTGGGCGTGCTGGTGAATGGGACCGCCGAGGCGGCGGACGAGGCGCTCGCGACCGTGGAAGCAGTGGTGAGCGGGGAGACCAGCTAGCCCGGAGCCGCGGGACCGCCAGTGGGCAACTTCACCCCCCTGGCGGCGGCACGCTCCGCCCGTCAACCGATCAGCCCGGCAGCTACGACCCGCTGCAGCTCCCTCAGCAGCAGCCCTAGCAGGAGCGCCCAGGCCACGAACAGCGATCCGAAGATCACGGCGATCCGCACTGTCCAGCGCATGCTCCCCTCCTGGCAAGAGTCTGCCATGGCGTCGCGGCGGCGCCAGCGGCCAGTGGGGTGGGGCAGGCCCGGACCTTTGGCGGGTCCACCACCTGGCCGGCTGGCCGCAGTCGGCAAAACCTGGCAGTATCTCCCGGCACCGGCGCACGTGGGGAGCTGCCCTGGTCGGCGCGCGGCGCGCTCGGAGCTCAGACGAGGAGGAATCGACGGTGAAGCTTGGGATGTTCTTGATGCCGATGCACCCGCCTGGCAAGCCCCACGCCCAGTCATACGATGTCGACCTGGAGACGTTGATCTGGGCGGACGAGCTCGGCTTCGACGAGGCCTGGATCGGCGAGCACTTCACCAGCCAGTGGGAGAACATCCCCGCGCCGGACCTGATGATCGCGGCTGCGCTTCAGCGCACCCGCCGCATTCGGCTGGGCACCGGGGTGGCCTGCCTGCCCAACCACCACCCGGTCGTACTGGCCCATCGGATCGCCCAGCTCGATCAGATGGCCAAGGGTCGCTTCAACTTCGGCATCGGCTCCGGCGGGTTCCCCGGCGATTTCGAGCTGTTCCGGATCGACCTGACCAACGGCGAGCACCGCACGATCACCCGCGAGGCGATCGACCTGGTCCTGCAGGTGTGGGAGCGGGCTCGGGCGCACGCCGACGGGCTCGAGTCCGAGACGGACCGCTGGAAGTTCAAGCTGCCGCAGCCCCGGGACTGGGGCCTGGCGGTCCACATGGCCCCGTACCAGCAGCCCCACCCGCCGATCGCCGTCGCCGGCCTAACCACCAAGTCCGAAACGCTGGTCCTGGCCGGGGAGCGCGGCTGGATCCCGATGAGCATCAACTTTGTCCCGATCCCTACCCTCGTGAGCCACTGGCAGGCGGTAGAGGAGGGCGCGGCCCGGACCGGGCAGACGCCACGGCGAAGCGAATGGCGTATCGCCCGCGACATCTACATCGCCGAGACGACAGAGCAGGCGCGCCGCGAGGCGAAGGCCGGGGCGCAGGCGGCGGTCTATCATGACTATTTCCTGCCGCTGCTGCGTGCTGTCAAGCAGATCTACCTGTTCAAGCCCGATCCATCCATCCCCGACGAGGCGATTACCATCGACTGGCTGCTGGACAACCTCTGGATTGTGGGGAGCCCGGACGAGGTGGCGCGTCGTCTGCGCGAGCTTCACGCCCAGGTCGGCGGCTTCGGCGGCATTCTCCAATTGAACTACGACTGGGGCGACCAGCAGGAGAAGAACTTCAGGAGCATGGAGCTGCTGGCGAAGAAGGTCATGCCACAGCTCGCCAGCCTGCCGTAGCGCTCAGCGCGTCGCCGAGCCTGGAACGCGGGGGGCCGTGGCCGTGGACCTATCTGGCGCAGCATCGCTCCTGGTCATTTGCGCCGGGATATGGCATGCTGCATTTAGGACCGGCTTCGTTCCGGTGTCTCTGCCTCTGGAGGAGTGCATGCGAAGTACCAACCTCAGCCGCGTCGTTCTGAGCGGGTTTGTTGCGCTACTTGCCATGGGTTTGGCCATTGCAGTATCCGACTGGCTCACCGGCACGTCGCCGACCATGATCGTGTCGGCTAGCAACAATAACAACAGCAACGGGAACGGGAACGGGAACGGGAACGGGAACGGCAACAGCAACAACAACAACAGTAACAAGAACGCGAACGAGAACGTTTCGACCGCCATCTCCACAGACCCGCTCGAGGCTGTAGTCGGCGCTCAGCCCAATGCGCCGGACACCGAGGTATTCTGGATGGATGCCTCCCACGCCTCGAGCACGACGGCCGATGGCGTGGTGACGCTGCAATGGGTGAGTGGTGGCACGGTTCAGGTCACCGAGGACCCGATCGATGCCTCGACCCCGACCCCGCCGCTGCCTGCTGGCCTGAAGCAGCTCCGCGGTGCCAACCTCGAGCTCATTCCGCTCAGCACACCCAACCAGGTCAACCTCATCCTGCACTACACCGATCAGGACGTCGCCTCGAACGGGGTCAATGAGGCGACCGTGACGATGTACTACTACAACCCGGTGGCGGCGGCCTGGCTGCACATCCCTGGTGCCACCACCGACACGAATGCCAATACAGTGACCTGGACCAACGTGGACATCTCGATCTTTGGTTCCCGCCTGACACGCGTCTCAGTGCTCGGCGGGTCCTGACCTGCGCGTCGCGGGGCTCCTACCCACGCGCAACCAGGCGCAGCGTAGCGACCACGTGGCAACGGCCGCGTCCCATCCTCAACAGCGGATGGGACGCGGCCGTTTTTCTGCTGCTAGGCCGCGTCGTCCAGTCCGAGCAGCCGGGCAGCGTTCTCGAAGAGGATCTTCGGCCGCACCTCGTCGCGGAACGGCGCCGCGTCGAAGTCCGCGAGCCAGCGCTCCGGCGGAATGAACGGGTAGTCCGAGCCAAACAGCAGCTTGTCCTGCAGCAGCGTGTTCGCCATCTGGACAAGCTGCGGTGGGAAGTACCGGGGCGACCAGCCAGACAGGTCGATGAACACGTTCGCCTTGTGACGCGCCAGCGCAAGCTGCTCGTCCATCCAGGGCCAGCCAGGGTGAGCGGAGACGATCCGCAGCGTGGGGAAGTCGGCCGCCAGGTTATCCAGGTGCGGCACGGGCCGGGTGTACTGGAGCTTGAGCCCGCGGCCCCCCGGCGTCCCGGCCCCGGCAGCCATCATCCCGGTGTGAAAGAGGGCGATGGCACCCAGTTCGGCCGCCTTCTCCCAGAGCGGATAGAAGCGGGGGTCGTCCGGGAAGAACGCCTGCCGGCCAGGATGGAGTTTGAGCCCGCGCAGCCCGAGCTCGCGCACGCAGCGCTCGACCTCGGCGATCGCCTCATTCCCTTTCCAGGGATCGATCCCGGCGAAGCCGACGAACACGTCCGGCCACCGCCGCGCCGCATCGGCCACCAGATCGTTGGAGAGCGGCGCCAGCCCGGTGGTCGTCTCCACGTCGGTCCCGAGCAGGACACCCTGAATGCCGAGCCGCCGGTACCGCTCCGCGGTCTGCTCGAGCGGCTCCATCAGGACGTCGGAGCGGAAGAAGCGGCGCATCTCCTCCGCGGTGCCGGCGAGCATCGCCGCCACCTCCGGTGTAGCCGGGTGGACGTGGAAATCGATGGCGCGCGGCATCGGGACCTCCTCCACGGTCTCCGCGCACAGTGTACCGGTCACCATCGGCGCGCGGCCCCTCGGCGGTGTCCCGCGTTGACGCCCACTGGGGGCAGACAGTTGACAGCAGGGGGCACGAGAGGTATGTACTGTGCCAAATGCGGAGGCAATCGTGGCTGGCCGCGGGCTCGGGGTTCTGCTCCTGCTAGCGCTCATGCTGGCGGGCTGTGCCCGCGGCAGCGACAGCACCCCGCTCGCGTTTGTCGGCCGCGATGGCCAGATCTACACCGTCGCGGTGAACAGCGGAGCGCCGCGACGAGTCAGCGAGATTTCGCTCCCACCGCCCAAGGACGCCCGGGACATCTCCTACCAGTGGCCCACTTGGTCGGCCGACGGCCAGCAGCTAGCCTACCTGCGCTTCCACCGCGACTCTAGCGGTACGATCGGCTCAGCCGTTATCGTGTCCCGGGCGGACGGCAGTGGCGCCCGGGTGGTGTTCGAAACGGGGCCCGGCCGGGTCTCGGTTACCCCCTTCTACCTGGATTGGGCGCCCGATGGAGAGACGCTGGCGCTTGGCGCGCAGCGGGGGCCGACGGTGAACGTCCTGCTGCTCGATGCCACCGGCAGCCGCGAGGCGCGCGTCGTCACCGCCGCCTCACCGGTGTTCTATGCCTGGTCTCCCGACAGCAAGGCGTTGCTGGTGCATCCCTTCGGCGATGCCCGCTTCAACCCGCAGGCGGAAGTGGCCCTCTTCCACGTGGAACGTGAGTGGGACGACCGCTTCGTTCTGCCGGCTCGCCCGGTCGGCTTCCGCGCCCCGGTCTGGTCGCCCGATGGCAAACGCGCCGTCGTCGCCTCGAGCGGCGACAACCAGCGCGCGCAGGTCCTCGTCTTCGACACCGCCACCGGGGCGGCGACGCGCCTGCTCGAGGTATCCGACGCCCCCGCCTTCGCCTGGTCGCCCGATGGGACCCACCTGGGCGTTGCCCAGCGGCTCGACGAGGCGAGCGCTTTCTACCAGGAGCTGGACGTGATCTCTGCGAGTGACGGGACGCGCAAGCAGGTCGCCAGCGGCAACATCGCCGCGTTCTTCTGGTCGCCCGATGGCACCCGGCTCGCCTACGCCCTCTTCCGCGGCCCGGACACCCCGGGGGTCACCTGGTGGGTGGTGGACACGACCGGCGAGCAGCGGATCGAGCTTGGGAGCTACGTCCCCGACGACGAGAGCTTCTTCGTCCTGATGTTCTTCGACCAGTACGCTCAGTCCATGTCGCCCTGGTCACCCGACGGCAAGTATCTGGCCTACTCGGGCTTCCTGCCCGGCGAGGCGAACGACTCGGGTCACGTGTTCGTCGTTCCCACCGATGGCAGCGCCCCAGCCCGACCGGTCGCGGACGGCCAGATGGCGGCCTGGCCCGCTCCGCGCCATCGTTGAGCGCCCACCGCCTCCCGCGTTAGGAGATCCGACCAGCGCCCATCCTCGCGCGCGCCTCCGCTGGCTCCTGGCGCGGCCACCGGCGCTGCGACCAGAGCCAGAGCAGCGCCAGCCCGGCCACCTCGGCGGCAACGCCTATCAGGCTCGCCTCCGGGCCGAACGGCCCGCCGGTGACCGCGTCCGGCCCGGCGGGCACCAGCCGCAGCAGCACGCCCGCAGCGGTGCCGCTCACCGGGAAGCCGAACACCGGCCCCTGGAAGAAGTTCCAGGCCAGGTGCAGTCCGATCGGGAGCCAGAGCGCCCGGGTCACCAGGTAGCCGGAGCCGAGCATCAGCCCGGCTATCACGAGCGCGAGCACTGGGATCACCCCGGCGCCGGGGTTGAGCAGGTGGAACGCGGCGAACACGGCCGAGGAGGCGAACAGCGCGACGAGACTGCCCCAGGCCCGCTCCAGGTTCTGCAGCACGTAGCCGCGGAAGCTGAGCTCTTCCAGGAACGCGACCATCACGAAGAACAGCAGCGCCACCGCCAGTCGGCTGACCACCTGGTCCAGCGGCTCGGCCCCCCACTCGACCGCCTCCAGCCGATACCAGCCGGCCCCAAGCTCGACGACGAAGATCAGCGCCATCAGCAGCGCTCCGAGTCCAAAGCCGGCGGCCGCGTCGCGCAGCCAGGGGCCGCCGGGGCGGAGCCCGAAGTCCAGCAGCGGGCGGTGGTCCAGCAGCCGCGCGAACGCCCAGGTCACACCCAGGGCGGCGAGCAGGCCGGCGCCGTACAGCGGTAGGACGAGCGGGCTGGTGGTGAGTGTCTCCAGCGCTGGCACTACGCGCAGCACGCCCGTCGCGAGCAGGAGTAGCAGCAGCGCCAGCTCGGCCAACTGCGTCAGCGCGAAGAACAGCGCCAGGTAGGCCACCACCCGCAGCGTCGGCCGCCAGCGGCCCCGCCACCCTCCACGTCCCACGGGCGTACTCACGCGCCTGTCACCCCACCACAGCAGTGAGAAGAGGCTAGCACAGCACGTGTCATGTGTTGCTCTTTCGGCACTTCCCCCGCTCCTCTGAGGCACCACGGGTATACTCGACAGTACTGAGACGGTGGAACGCGCGTATGGGCGCACGGAGGCCCAAGAGCCGCATGATCGACCTGGAGGGGCAGGAGGAGCAGGAAACCCCGGGCGAGGGCACGCCCACGGTCACCGGCCCGATCCCGATCCTGGCGCTGCGGGAGACGATCGTCTTTCCGCTGACCACCGCGCCGCTGGCCGTCGGCCGCGAGCGGTCGATCCGCCTGATCGACAGCGTGCAGGGCAGCAATCGGCTCATCGGGCTTGTTGCTCAGCGCAGCCCCGAGGTCGAAGTCGCCCGGCCCGACGACCTGTACCGCGTTGGCTCGCTGGCGCGCATCCTGCGCGTGCTGCGCGCCCCCGACGGCACGCAGAGCGTCTGGGTGCAGGCGCTGGAGCGGCTGCGAATCGAGGAGTTCACCCAGGAAGAGCCGTTCCTGGTTGCCCGGGTCACCGTGCTGCCGGACCCGGACGAGCACTCGCTGGAGGTCGAAGCCCTCTCCCGCCGCGCACTGGACGCCTTCCAGCGCCTGGTCTCGGTGTCGCCGTTCCTGCCAGACGAACTGGTCCCCCGGGCGCTCAACCTGGAGAGTCGGCGGGCGCTCTTTTACCTGATCGCCTCCAGCCTCCGAATCAATCTGGAGGAGCGCCAGGCACTGCTCGAGATCGACACGCTGAAGCAGCGCTACCTGCGCCTGCTGGTGCAGCTTGACCGCGAGATCGAGCTGCTGGAGCTCGGGGCCAAGCTCCAGGGCGACGTGCGCGAGCGGATCGACAAGTCACAGCGCGAATACTTCCTGCGCGAGCAGCTCCGGGCGATCCAGCAGGAGCTGGGTGAGGAAGACCCGGCGCAAGCGGAGCTGAACGAGCTGCGCGAGAAGGTGCGCGCTGCACACCTGTCGCCTGAGGCTCGCCGCGAGGCCGAGCGCGAACTGTCCCGCCTGGAACGCCTGCCACCCGCCTCGCCGGAGCACTCCGTGATCCGCACCTACCTGGACTGGCTGCTGGCGATGCCCTGGAACCGCTCGCGCGGGGTGGAGATCGACGTCGCCCGGGCCCGCCGAGTGCTGGACGAGGACCACTACGACCTGGAGAAAGTCAAGGAACGCATCCTGGAATATCTGGCAGTCAAGAAGCTGCGCCAGGAGCGCGGGGTGGACGCACAGGAGGCCGCCAGCACGACGGCGGAGGCCGAGCCGAACGGCGCCTCGGCAGCGGAGCCCGGATTGGAGACGCCGCCTCCAGCGTCGCACAGCGGCACCCTGGACGAGCCGCCCGCGGCCGCGAAACCCGTGGGGGGCGAGTTCCGTGAGCCGATTCTGTGCTTTGTGGGGCCGCCCGGGGTGGGCAAGACCAGCCTGGGGCAGAGCATCGCCCGGGCGCTGGGGCGCAAGTTCGTCCGGATGTCGCTGGG
>JAJPGT010000060.1 GCA_021325655.1 Pseudomonadota bacterium | reverse complement strand
CTTCTCCGTTGGCTCGATCTGCTGGCTGGGGAGCCTGTCGCACCACCGCTACGTCAACAACGTCTCGCGCATCACCGAAAACGTCCTGCGGCGCTTCGCCTCCTGAGCACACGGCGTGGGCCGAGGGGGACCTGGGGCAGAGGCGTGAGCGCCGTCCTCCGGTGCTGAGTGCTCAGCACACCGGCCCAGGGGCGAGGGCGCTCAGGCGTGGGCCGCGCCGCCGGGGGAGCGGGGCCGCGCCCGCTCCCCCTCTCGGTGGCGACGTTCGCCCTTACTGCGCGGGCTGGCTGCTGGGCGCCTGGACGGCGGGCGCCGGACTCGGCACCGGGTGGTCGATGATCTGGTCCAGATGTGCCTGAAGCCAGCTCAGCATCTGCGTCTGCCGCGTCTGGAGCGCGTTACGCGCGGCGTCCAGCAGCGCGTTCTTGAGCCCATCGCGGCTCTTGCCGTGCTCCTGGGCCACCTGGGCCAGCGTCTTGCCGGAGCGGAGCTCGCTCCCCAGCGCCTGCGGGGTGACCCCGATGTAGCTGGCGGCGGCGCGGACGAGCACGGCTCGTCCGCGCGTGAGCATGGTCTGGCGCTGCCCCTGGACCATAGCGCCCACGATTGGCTGCCCGCCGGTCTGCGCGATACGCGCCTTGAGCGCCTGCGCCTGGGCAGCAGTCAGGTGCCCGGCCTGGACCTCTTCATCCACGACCGAGTCCTCGGCCTTGACCAGCGAGCTCTGCAGTTGCTGCTGCGAAATACCCAGGTCGGCGCTCACCTTGGCCAGCACCCGGTCGAACACGCCGCTCGGAGCGCCCGGTGCGGGCGCCTGGCGGGCGAACGACGGCGCAGCGACCGCGCCAATGGTAAGCAGCGCCGCGCCAGCAGCAACGGCGAGGAGCTTCGAAGATGCCAACATGCCCTTCTGCCTCATCGGTAAGCGATTGACAGAAGTATAGGAAGGCAATATGGCCCAGGATTTACCGAACGGTTGCCGCTAAGTAAAACCCGCCGGGGCAGGGGCTTACCCGTCGAGTGCGCCCGAGGAGGTGCTCCGGGCGTCCTCGACCTCGGCAGCCTGGCCGTCGCGGCCGCGTGTCCAGCGCTCGAAAAGAGCGCCGAGCGCCCGGGTGACGCGGCGCTGAAGCGCGTCCACCTCGCGCGCTGTTCCCTCCTTGGCCGCGGTGTCCACCTCGCCCATGCGGCGGAACTTGCGGTACCGCGCCTCCACCAGCGAGTGGCCGGACGAGCGCCGCAACTCGGACAGCGCTTGTAGCAGCGCCGAGCGGAGCAGCAGCGCGGCGTACTCGGGATCGTTGTGCGCGCCCCCTTCAGGCTCGGCGACGATCGTGTCCACCACTCCGAGCAGCTTGCAGTCGTACGCGGTGAGCCGGAGCCGGTTGGCGATGTCGCGCGCCCGCTCGGCGGTGCGGTAGATGATCGCCGCGGCGCCTTCCGGAGCGATGACGGAGTAGATCGCGTTTTCCTGCATCAGCACCCGGTCGGCGACGCCGAGCGCGAGCGCGCCACCAGAGCCGCCTTCGCCGATCACCGCGGCGACGACAGGGACGGGCAGCACGGAGAGGTTGGCGAGGCAGTTCGAGATGCTCTGCGCCAGCCCGTGCGCCTCCGCCTCGAAGTCCACCGCGGCGCCGGGCGTATCGATCAAGGTCACCAGCGGCAGCTTCCATTGCGCCGCCAGGCGCATCAGCCGCGCCGCCTTGCGGAAGCCCTCCGGCCGCACCCGGCCGCCGTCCCGACTCCGCTCCTGGGCGATTACCACCACCGTCATGCCGCCAAGGTCGCCCACGCCGCCGACCAGCGCCGGGTCATCCCCGAGCATCCGGTCCCCGTGCAGCTCTAGCCACTGCGGCATCAGCCGGCGCAGGTAGTCCAGCGCCGTCGGGCGCTGGGGGTGCCGTGCCAGCTCCACCGACTGCCAGGCGGAGGTCGGCTTGCGCGCAGGGGGGCGATAGATCTCGTCGGCGGGGAGCTCCAGCCTGGCGGGCGGATTGAACAGCGCCAGGAGCTGCGCCAGCACCCCGCGCAGCCGGGGGCGCGGAACGATCGCGTCGATCAGCCCGTGCTCGAGGAGGAACTCGGCGGTGTGGCTCCCTTCCGGCGGCGGGTGCCCGGTGGTCTGCTCGATGACGCGCGGCCCGGCGAAGCCGATCAGCGCCCCGGGCTCGGCCAGCACGATGTCTCCCTGGCTGGCGAACGAGGCGAAGACCCCGCCGGTGGTCGGGTCGGTGAGCACCGAGATGAACGGGATGCGCGCCCGGTGGACCCGCATCGCGGCGGCGGCGGTCTTGGCCATCTGCACCAGGCTGAGCATCCCTTCCTGCATCCGCGCCCCGCCACTGGAGGTCACTGCGATGAAGGGGAGCTTGCGGGCGACCGCGGTCTCCATCGCCAGCGCGATCTTCTCGCCGACGACGGAGCCCATGCTGCCGCCCATGAACTCGAAGTCCATCACCGCCAGCACCGCCGGGTCGCCGTTGATGCGGCCAACGCCGGTGATCACCGCTTCGGTCAGCCCGGTGCGCTGCTGCGCCTGCGCCAGCCGCTCACGGTAGGTAAGCTTGTCGACGAAGTCGAGCGGGTCGGCGGAGACGAACTGCTCGCCCAGCTCGTCGAAGGTGCCCGGATCCAGGAGCTGCGCCAGGCGCTCGCGGGCGCCGAGCGGCGCGTGGTGGCCGCAGGCCTCGCAGACGCGATAGCGCTGGAAGGTCGCGGAGCTGCTCTGTGATACGCCGCAGTGCGCGCAGGTGGCGGTGTCAGACATCGGAGCGCGTTGGCCTCGCCAGCATTATAGGGACCGGCCCCCTTCCCGCCGATTGCTGAGCGCGCTGGCAGCCCGAAGGTTGCGGCGGGCAGCCCATTCCGGCCACCATTAGGACCGCTGACGCTCGAGGTGTGCCGTGCGCTTCGTGATCCCAGACGACTTCCCGCCCGTGTACCAGGACCGCTCCGAGGTGCTCGACCCGCTCCGGCCGCACGGCGAGGTCCAGGTCTATAGCGCCCGGGCTGCCGATTACGACGAGCTGGTCAGCCGGCTGCGCTGGGCCGACGCGGTGATCAACGTCCGCGCCTATACCCGCTTCGACGAGGCACTGCTGGCCGAGCTGCCCTACCTGCGGGTGATCTCGATCCTCGGCACCGGCACGGACAACGTCGACCTGGAGGCGGCCACTCGCCGCGGGGTCGTCGTCTGCAACACGCCGGGTGCCTCCACGGTCTCGGTCGCGGAGTGCACCCTGGCGCTGCTATTCGACGCCGCCAAGCACGTGGCGCGCATGGATCGGGCGATGCGGCGGGGTGAGTGGCGGCAGATCAAGTCGTTCGAGCTGCGCGGCAAGACGCTGGGGGTGGTCGGGCTGGGCGCTATCGGCCAGGAGGTGGCGCGGCTGGCCGGCGCGCTCGGGATGCGCGTGCTCGCCTGGAGCTTTACGCAGGATGAGGAGCGCGCCCGGCGCTGCGGCGCAGAGCTGGTGGACCTGGAGACGCTGCTGCGAGAGTCGCACGTGGTGTCGCTACATCTGCGCGCCTCGCCGCGCTCGGCCGGCCTCATCGGCCGGGAGCAGCTCGCGCTGATGCGGCCCGGCGCGGTGCTGATCAACACCGCCCGTGGGGCGCTGGTGGACCAGGAGGCGCTGGTGGAGGCGCTGCGGAACGGCCCGCTGGGCGCCGCCGGGCTGGACGTCTACCCCCAGGAGCCGCTGCCGGCTGACAGCCCGCTGCGCGAGCTGGACAATGTAGTGCTGCTGCCCCACACCGCCTGGGTCACGGATGAGGCGAGCGAGCGGCTGCTCACCCAGCCCGTGGACAACCTGCTCGCCTGGCTGGCCGGGACGCCGGCGAACGTCGTCAACCCGGCGGTGCTGGCGCGCGGCTGACCCGGCGGCTCAGAAGCGGACCGGGAACGACTCCAGGCCCCTCAGGATCAGGTTCGTCCCCCACCGGGGTGGCGCTTGCTCGACCAGGCGCAGCCGGGGCAGGCGGCGCAGCACCGTGCTGATGGCGATCTGCCCCTCCAGCCGGGCCAATGGCGCGCCCAGGCAGAAGTGGACCCCGTGGGCGAACGACAGGTGGCGGTTGTCGCGCCGGGCCAGGTCCAGCCGGTCGGAGTCTGGGAACTGGGCCGGGTCACGATTCGCGGCGCCGATCATCAGCGTAATCAGCTCGCCCTTCGGGATCCGCTTCCCGCCGAGCTCGACCTCGTCCGGCGTCACCCGGCTGGTGAACTGCACCGGGCTGTCGTAGCGCAGCAGCTCCTCCACCGCGCTGGCGATAAGGGCTGGCTCGTCGCGCAGCCGCTGAAGCTGGTCGGGGTGGCGCAGCAGCGCCAGCAGCCCGTTGCCGATCAGATTGGTGGTGGTCTCGTGCCCGGCGAACAGCAGCAGGACGCACGAGGCCAGTAGCTCCTCTTCGCTGAGCACGTCCCCCTGCTCCTCGGCCGCCACCAGCGCGCTCAGCAGGTCACCCGACGGCCGCTTGCGCCGCTGCTCGACCAGCCCGTGGAAGTAGTCGGCCAGCGCCTGCTGGCTGCGCTGCGAGCGGCGGACCCGATCCACGATGTCGGGCGCGGCGAAGGAGGTGAAGGAGGCTGCCATGTCGTCGGACCAGGACTTGAAGCGGTCGCGATCCTCAGGAGGCAGGCCCAGCATCACGCTAATGACCGTCGCCGGGAGCGGGTAAGCGAGATCGCGGATCAGGTCCATCTCGCCGCGCGCCTGCACCTGGTCCAGCAGGCTATCGACGAGGCGCTGGACCTGGTCGCGCATCCGGGCCACCACCGCCGGGGTGAACGCCTTGCTCACCAGCCCGCGCAGCCGAGTGTGCTCGGGCGGGTCGAGGAACAGGATCCAGAGCGAGCGAAAGTGGCGGCTGGCCCGCAGCTCCTCAGCAACCGCTTCCAGCCCCGGCGGAACGGGATCGTTCGGGAAGAAGCGGCGCGCGGACATCCGCGGGTCGCGCAGCACCGCCGCCACCGTGTCGTAGCTGATGGCGACCCAGCCGGGGAGCAGCCGGTTGAAGGAGACCGGCTCCTCGGCTCGGACCGCGTGGTACAGCGGGTACGGGTTCGCGAACGCCTCCGGGGTAAACAGTGCCGTGGTGGGCTGAACGGCCATGATGCTCGCGCTCCTCATCGGCAGCGGCCTCGCCCGGTGCCTCGCCAGCATAGCGCAGCGCGGGCCGCCATCGGCGCTCGAACGGGTAGCCCGGGGCTGGCCGACGTGGGTACTCCAAGCGAGAGACGCGGACGGGGAGGCGGCGCGGCCTCGTGAGGCTTGGAGCACAGGAGCATTCGACTGGAGCGGAGGCCTGACCGTAGCGCCCCCTCGCCTCGCTCGGGGCAGAGCGCATGCTGGAGCTGCTGAGCCGTCAGTCCGGAGCTTTAACGATCGCCAGGCTGTGAACGCCCCCGCCGTCGTTGAGGAAGCCACGCCCAGCGGAGATCGCCGCCACCCGCCGCAGCCTTTGGACCGGCACCGCCACAGGACTGCTGTTCGTCGTCCCATCCCCGAGTTGGCCGAAGGCGTTGTTTCCCCAGGCCAGCACCGTGCCGTCACTCCGCAGCGCCAGCGTGTGCGCCGTGCCCGCCGCCACCGTCGTTACCCCGCTCACTCCCACCGCCTGGACCGGGGTGGGGAGCCCACACGGCGGGCAGGCCGTAATCGTCCCGTTTCCCAGCTCGCCGGCCAAATTGTCGCCCCAAGCCCAGACACTGCCATCCGCCAGCACCGCCACGCTGTGGACATCGCCCGCAGCGATCGCCACCGCGCTGCGCAGCCCGGACACCGGGACGGGGGAGGTACTGTAGCAGAAGCTGCCCATGCAGATATCGGGATTGCCCAGTTGTCCGTAGTAGTTCCGGCCCCAGGCCCAGACCGTACCATCGCTTTTCAGCGCCAGGCTGGTCATCTCCCGCGGCGATGGCCACCACCTGGCTCAGCCCCACGACCTGCACCGGCGTGGTGCGACAGAAGCAGGAGGGATCACCCTGCGTCCCATCGCCCAGCTCACCGTACGCGTCGTAGCCCCAGGCCCAGACGGTGCCGTCGTCCTGCAGGGCCAGGCTGTGAGAGTGGCCGGCGGCGATGGCGATCGCGCCCGCGCCATGCGACCCTTGTACCTGAACTGGGCTGAGTCTTTCCGTCCTGGCCCCATCCCCCAACTGGCCGGAGCTGCCGTCGCCCCAGGCGCCGATCTGGCCCCGCGCCGCCGCGGCGCCCGGGGCAAGCAGCACAAGCAGGACAGCGGCTACGGCCAGACCGGGGGAGAGGGTGCGAAAGACGCCTGCCATTGGCTCCCTCTAGCACAGCGAGGCGGCCTGGAACCGTCCCCCGCTCGAAATGGACTCCCATCACACCGCGCGGCCGAGCGTCGGGCCACAAAGGTCGCGGTTGCCATCCAGAGCCGGCTCGCCGATCGGCACCGGGCCAACCGGGTCTCGGGCAGCGATGCGGGCCAGTGCAGGCGTGCCCTGCCCGATACCTCACCCTCATGCTGCGCTATGGCTGTGAACACGCTGTGAAATGCGGCGGAGCAGCGAGACAGCTTCATGCAGCGAGCAACGCGGACTGGCGCCGAGCGTACCAGACTTCTGGCACGTGTGCAAGGACCGCGTGAGGTTGGAGCCAGGCTGTCTGCTGCTCGGGAGCGGTAAGAAGCCCTCCCGGCAGGGCACAGGCAGTCAGTTCGGGCCGAGCGTCGGCCATCCAGGGGGGAGCCCAGACGCTGGCGTCCTGTTGCCCACGCAGGAAGAGAACGGCCGTCCCGGCGCCTCGGGTGCGTCCAGAGCGGCGCCGGGACGGCCAGGAGGCACGCTTAGCGCAGGCCCCAGATGAAGTACGCCGCGAAGGCGAGCGAGACGACCGCCAGCAGCGGGTGCACCTCGCGCCACTTGCCCCGGCACACCTTGATGAGCGTGTAGGCCAGGAAGCCGATGCCGACGCCGTTGGTGATGCTGTAGGTGAACGGCATCACCACCATGGTGAGCAGCGAGGGGAATGCCTGCTCGAAGTCGTCCCAGGGGATCTCCCGCGCCACCTGGAACATGAGAAAGCCGACCACGATCAGCGCTGCCGCGGTCGCCTCCTTGGGGATGATCCCCGCCCAGGGGCTGATGAACACTGCGGCGAGGAACAGCAGCCCGGTGACCACCGAGGTCAGGCCGGTCTTGCCGCCCTCGGCTACCCCGGCCGCGCTCTCGATGTAGGTGGTGTTCGAGCTAGAGGAGAACACGCCGCCGAACAGCGCCCCGAGCGAGTCGACCAGCAGCACCCGGTTCAGCCGCGGCAGGCGGCCCTGGGAGTCCAGCCAGCCGGCCTCGGCGGCGATGCCGGTGACGGTGCCCAGGGTATCGAAGAAGTCCGAGAGCATGATCGAAAAGATCGCCAGCGCCGCCCCGAGCCCCAGCACCGTCCACGGCCCGACCAGGTCGAACCTGCCGATGAGCGACAGATCGGGCAGCGCTAGCGCCTGGCTGGGGAGCCTCGCCACGCCCGGGGTGGTGAACGCCGTCAGGCCGGTGGCGTAGTTGATGACGGTGGCGAGCGCGGTGGCGGCGAGGATACCGATCAGCAGCGAGCCTTTCACCCCGCGGGCGTGGAGCACCGCCGTCAGGATGATCGCGACCACGGCGACCAGCACCGGCCAGGTGGCGAGGCTCGCCAGGGCGACCGGATCGGAGGCGCTTGGCCCCTGCTTGATAAAGCCGGCCAGGTTGAGGCCGATGAACAGGATGAACAGACCGATGCCCACGCCCGTGGCGCGCTTGAGCGCCATCGGAATCGCGTTCGCCACCGCTTCGCGCAGCCCGGTCATGACCAGGATGGTGATGATGAGCCCTTCCCAGACGAAGACGCCCATTACGGACGGCCAATCCAGCTTCATCCCGACGTGGAGCTGGAAGGCGGCCACGGCGTTCAGCCCGAGGCCGGCCGCGAGCGCGAACGGATAATTGGCGTACAGGCCCATCCCGATCGTGAGCAGTCCGGCCAGCAGCGCGGTGACGGCGGAGACCTGCGCGAACGGGAGCCCCAGCGGCTCGAGGTCCTTGATACCCGAGAAGCTGAGGATGGCCGGGTTCACGAAGATGATGTAGGCCATGACCATGAACGTGGTCACGCCAGCGCGGATCTCGGTGGCGACGTCCGTGCCCGCTTCGCGCAGATGGAACAGGCGCTCCAGCAGGCCCTGCTCCTCGGCCACGGCCCGGCGTCGCGGCGCGGTGACGGTGCTACGAGCCACGAGGGTCCCTCCGCTACGAGCCGCCGTCTCTTCGACGGCAATTGACGGAAGTAGTGTACGCGATAGAGGCGGCTGGGCAGGGGCAAGTCAGCCAGTCGTTGCGGGCGACGGGACGCGGGCCCACCGTCCTTTCGCGCCGCGCAGGGGCCAGCAAGAAATGGTCGAAGGCCGGCCGTCTGCTCGGCCGGCCCCCGACGACCCCGGACCCCGGGTCATGCGCAGCGAACTGCTCACGCAGGTACTCTAGCCGCTCGCCCGCGCCTGACAAGGAGAGGGAGGTTACGGTTCGATCACAGATGTTCCGCCGCGTGGACGGCGCGGTCAGGGGTTGATGAGCGAGGCCAGGCTGGTGGTGTTGCTGAGCAGTGTCGCGAAGGAGAGGCCGAACAGCGTGAGCGCGACGACGGCGAACAGGGAGACCAGGGCGAGGATGAGCCCGTACTCCATCAGCCCTTGCGCTGGGCGGCGCTCAGACCAGCCCAGGTGGGCGCGGCGCAGGCAGAACATGCAGCCTTGCCGAGATTCGCTTCGCACGTCCCCCCCGCCACGATGAGACGGCGGCGCTGGCTGCCACCCGAACACTCCCGGGGGCGCTGCCGCCGTTGCGGGGATCATAGCGGGGCGTCGCGTCAGGAGCGAGGGACCTTCGAGCCGATCTCCCCGCCCAGTCGGGCCGCCGTGCCGGCCCATCAGGGGATGTCGCGCTGCGTCCACTCGAGCGGGTCCACATTTGCGCCCGCTACCCAGAGCTCCCAGTGCAGGTGTGGCCCGGTGCTCAGCCCGGTGCCCCCTACGTGGGCCACCACGTCGCCCTTCTTCACCTCGTCCCCGGGCTGGACCAGGATGTCCGACAGGTGGGCGTAGGTGGAATACACCCCGGCGCCGTGGTCCAGGATCAGCGTGTTGCCGTGCACCTGGAGCTTGCCGGCGAACACGACCACCGCGTTGTTCGCGGCGTGGACGTCGTCGCCAATATATGCGGCGAAGTCCACCCCGCCGTGGCGAACGACGTACGTGTGCGCGTTGTACGTGCGGGAGATCCCGAAGATGGTCGTCACCTCGCCCGGCGCCGGCTGCAGGAACGTCCCCTCCCAGCGGGCCGGCCCGCTGATCTTCTGGTAGATCTCCGCCAGCCGTGCGTCTTCATCCGCGCGCACCTGGGGATCGAGCAGCGGCTCGAGGTCGGCCGGCAGGTCCAGGTGCTCGGACGGGTACTCGGTCCGCACCAGGTCATACGTCTGTGCCAGCTTAGCGATGTTGCCCACCGGGTCGCTCGCACTCAGGCTGATATGGACCGTGCGCTCGGGCGTGTCGGGCGAGAACCCCACCACCGCCCAGCGGAAGGCCGACCCGGGCTGGATGGCCAGCGGCCGCCCATCGACATCGCCCGAGAGGTCGGCGTCCTGGTCGGTGTAGATCCGCAGTACCAGCGTGTGGCCCTCTGTCGGCGCGGCGGGCTGTAGCTCGAGCCGAAGCGCCGGCGGAGTATTGTCCGTCTGCAGCGTTGTCTCGGCGCTGGCCGTGTTCCGGTGCAGGGAGTGGTCGCGCACAACCACTCGGACGCGCTGCTCGCCGTCGGGCAGCGCCTGCGTGTCGAGGTGCAGCACCATGCCGGGCGGAATCGGGGTATCGTTCACCGTTGCCTGGACAACGTCCACCAGGTCGGGGTCGGGCACGATCACCTGGACATCGACGGGGCCGCGGACCACACCCTCCGGGCCGCGGAGCGCGACCTCGGGCGGGGTGGTGTTCGTCGCCCACCAGAGCGCGTAGCCAACCGGGCTCCAGCCGAGGACCGGCGGACCGACGAGGGCGACAAGCACAACGAGGGCGACCAGAACCAGGAAGAACCGAACCATACCCGCGGGCGTCGCTAGGCCGAGGGCTCGGCGGCCGCCTCATCCTCCAGTCCGATGCCCCAGAGGCGCTCGAGGTCGTGGCGCGAGTAGCACTCGAACGCCATCAGCGTCAGGGTGCGCTCGATGCCGGGGATGCGTGCCAGCTTCACCGGCACCACCTCGGCCATCTGCTCGTAGGCGCGCACCCGGACAATCGCCACCAGGTCCCACGCGCCGGCGACGGAGTAGACTTCCTTCACCTCGTCGAGCTCCAGCAGTGCCTCGGCGGTCTCGGCGTGCCGGCGCCGCTCGGTGTTGATGAGCACAATCGCGGTAACCATGGGGCTCTCCCGGAGCCAGGATTGTAGCAGAGCCGCAGAGCCCGAGCGGCCCATCGGATCGCCATGCGCCTGGTACGATACTCGGCAGAGGTACGCCTGTGGCAGCGGCGCCCGAGCTCCCCGACCCAGATGACACCACCGATGCGCTCGCCCAAGCGTATCGCCAGGCAGAGGCGTACGCCCAGGAGCTCCACCGGCTGTACCGTGAGCATCGCGCCACTCGGGCGGAACTGGAGGCCAGGATTCGCGAGGTCGAGCACTACCAGCAGCAGTTGCTCGCCTACGCCCGCGACCTGGCCGCAGTGTATCAGCGCCTGGAAGGGACATACCTGGCAACGCTAGAGGCGCTCGCCCGGGCCGTGGAGAGCCGGGACTACGAGACCGGCGGGCACTCGCAACGCGTGGTGCACTACGCCGTGCGCACCGGCCAGCAGTTCGGGCTCAAGCCAGCGGAGCTGAAGACCCTGCGCTACGGGGCGCTGCTGCACGACATGGGCAAGATCGCGATCCCCGATGCGGTGCTGCTCAAGCCGGGCCGGCTGGATGCGCGGGAGTGGGAGATCATGCGGCGCCATCCCGAGATCGGGTACTGGTTTCTTCAGGACATCGAGTTCCTGGCCGGCGCGCTCCCGATCGTCCGCTACCACCATGAGCGCTTCGACGGCCGCGGCTATCCGGCCGGATTAGCCGGCGAGGCGATTCCGCTCGGCGCGCGGATCTTCAGCGTTGCCGATGCCTTCGACGCCATGACGGCGGACCGGCCATATCGCCAGGGCCTGCCCGTGGAGGTAGCACTGGAAGAGATCCGACGGGGGAGTGGCAGCCAGTTCGACCCGCAGATCGTCGAGGCGTTCCTGGCCATGATCGAACAGGCGCAGGAAATCCGCGCGGGGCGCTCGTCCGTAGAATTGGACGACGGGTGAAAGCTCGTCTCCAGACAGATGGGCAGTATACTGATTGCGTGCGACCAACACTCGACCATCCCGTGTCGCGCGGAGTCCGCACTGCCAGTCGACTACTCGCGGTTCGACGACGAGGATCTGGTTGAGCTGATCGCGCACCAGGACGTCGCGGCGCTGGATGCGCTCTACAGCCGCCACGCCCGGGCGAGCTTCGCCCTGGCGCTCAAGATGCTTGGCGACCGTGAGCTGGCCGAA
This sequence comes from Pseudomonadota bacterium, assembly GCA_021325655.1. Classification (GTDB taxonomy): domain Bacteria; phylum Chloroflexota; class UBA6077; order UBA6077; family JAJPGT01; genus JAJPGT01. The sequence continues at coordinate 116,383 of JAJPGT010000060.1, read as the reverse complement.
GAGGTGGTTCAGGAGGCGTTCCTCAAGCTCTGGCGCCGGCCCGAGGCGTTCGTCCGCCAGCGGGGCCGGCTGCTCCCCTGGCTGCTCGGGGTAACGCATAACCGGGCGGTGGACTTGCTCCGCCACCGGCAGATCGAGGCGCGGCACCACGTCGCCAGCGATCCGGGCGAGGTAACCGACGGGTCGGTGAGCGTGAATCCCGAGGCCTATGCCTGGAGCAGCTTCCGGGCGGAGGCGGTGGCGCGGGCACTGGCGAGCCTGCCGGTGGCGCAGCGCCAGGCACTGGAGCTGGCCTATTTTCGGGGCCTCACCCAGAGCGAGATCGCCGCGGTGCTGAACGAACCGTTGGGAACGGTCAAGACGCGGATCCGGCTGGCGCTCCAGAAGCTGCGCAGCTCCCTGGAAATGCAGGCGCTGCGCACCGAAGCGGAAGAAGTATGAGCGGCCCACATCCGTACGATGAGCTGGCTGCCCATAGCCTGGATGCGCTCGACGAGCCGCGGCGCGCGGCGGTGCAGACCCACGTCGAGGAGTGCGCCGAGTGTGCCGTGCTCCACGCCGCGTACCTGGAGATCGCCGCGGTGCTCGCGGAGACGGCCCCACCGGCCGAGCCGTCGCCGGGGCTCCGCCAGCGTCTCCTCCGGGAGGCCCAGCGTTCCTTCACCGCCCGGCAGCCTTCCGCTGAGCTGCCCAGGGAGCCCGCCCCGCGCCGGGGCACCCGGCGCTGGCCGTTCGCCTGGAGCATACCAAGGAGCGTCCTCGCCGCCGGCCTCGCCCTGGCGATCCTGGGCTGGGGCGTGTCGTTACAGCTCCAGGTCAACGCGCTCAGCGCCCAGAACGCCGAGCTGAGCGCGCGGGCGGAGCGCTACGAACGGGTGCTGGACGTACTCTCCTCGCCGCGCTTCGAGAGCACGTCGCTCAATCCCGACGCGGCTCCCAACGCCTGGGGGCGGGTGTACTTCGACGCCGACAGCGGCCAGGGCATGGTGATGGTTGGGAATCTGCCGCCGCCGCCACCCGATGCCGTGTACCAGATCTGGCTCATCCGCGATGGGCAGCGGATCAGCCTGGGGACATTCCGCACAGACGTCGACGGCAACGGCTACGTGCTGATCCAGGCGAATGAACCGGTCAGCCATTACGAAGCGATCGGCATCACCCGCGAGCCCGGCCCGGGCAGCCCCGCGCCCACCGGCCCGCGCCTGCTCCGTGGCAGCCTGCACCAGCAGGTATAGCCCGGCAGCGCCGCTGCTCCCAACTTCGGGCTGGCCCGGCGGCGCCGGGCGGTTCTGCGCCTCCAGCCGTTCGTTTCCGCGACGGTCCCGCAGAGGTGGCCGCGCGGCGCCCGAAGCTGGTACGTATCCTGCATCGCCCGGCGTGGCTCGCCCTCGGAACAGGCGAGCCATCCAGTCCACAGACACCACCGTGTGGGGTTCGCACCATCGACGTGTCTAGGCACGGCATAGGCGTTTTCCGCTTTGCGCTGCTGTTCGCCACGGGCCTGGCCCTGTTCGTCCTGTACTTCGTCGTCCTCTGGCCGCTGAGCTACCAGCTCAGCGAGGGGCCGTATTTCACCTACGAGTACCTGCGCTCCTCTAGCGCCATCTGGGCGCAGCTCTACCGGCTGTTCGGCTGGCTCCCGTGGCTATCACCCTGGTCCCGGCCAACGCAGGACATCACGGGCGGGCTGTGGCTGATACTGTACAGCGCGCTGTTCGCTCTGTACCTGGCCGGGTTCCTGCTACTGCGCTGGTCTGCCCGGGCGGGTAGCAGCCTGGAGCAGCGGGTGATGCTCTCGACAGTGGTCGCCTTCGCTACGGGGTTTCAGGTGGTCCTGTTCCTGATGCCCGGGGTGTTCACCACCGACATGTTTTCGTACGTCATCTACGGCCGGATCGCGGGGAGCTATCATGGCAACCCCTTCATCGAGTTCCCGGCGCTGTATGACCGCGAGCAGGTGGTCCAGTGGATCCCGGCGATCTGGCTACGTGCTCCCTCCATGTATGGGCCGCTCTGGGTGGACCTCTCCGCCGCGCTCGATCGGTTCGTCGGGAGCGCCCCCATCGCCACGCAGGTGCTCGCCTATCGCGCGGTCGCCAACGTCGCGCAGGCGATCAACGTGGGCCTGTTCACCCTCATCGTGGGCCGGTTCGGCATCCGCGTGGCGCTGCCGTCGGTGCTGCTGTTCGCCTGGAATCCGCTACTGCTGTTCGAGTTCGCGGGCAGCGGCCACAACGACGTGCTGATGCTCACCTTCGTGCTCCTGGCTGTCGCCCTGTGTGTGCGCCGCTGGATGCCGGCCGCCATCGTCGCCCTGGCGCTGTCGGCAATGGTCAAGTACGTTACGGTGCTCGCGTTGCCGCTCTTCCTCGTCTACTGGGCCAGGCGGCAGCAGGGGCTGGCGCGGCAGGTCGCGGCGCTGATTGGTGGCGGGCTCCTCTTCGCTGCGGTGATCGCGGCGCTGTACGCTCCCTGGTACGTCGGCCCGGAGACGTTCGGCCCGCTGCTGGGCTGGACGAAAGAGCCCCACTATGCCAACTCGCCGACGGACATGCTGGCGAACGACCTGGCACGGCTGATCGATCCGGGCGGCCAGCGTCCCCAGGCGGCGCTGGAAGAAACCCGCCAGGCGTTCAAGTGGCTCTCGCTGCTGGTCCTCGGAGCCTACTGTACCTGGGAAGCGCTGCGGGTGCGGACGCTTCGCCAGGTGCTGGCCGGTTCGGCACGGGTGCTGCTCGTCTTTCTGCTCGTGGTTGACCCGTGGGTGCTGCCCTGGTATTTCTCCTGGCCGCTCACCTTCGGGCTGCTGGCGGGGTGGGAGACGGCCACCGCCCGGGTGGCGTTTCTGTTCAGTCTCACCGCCCCGGCCGTGATGCACTTCACCTCGATCTGGGGGACTGTGCCGGCCAACACCCTCAATGCGATCTACCTGGCGCCACTGCTGCTCCCCGTGCTCCCGCGCCTGTTCACACCGGTTGGCCCCGCTGCCAGCGCCGGCTGGGTCGCTCCGTTGGAGCAGGGCGCGGAGGTCGAGCCCACCGCGGCGCGCGCCGCTTGAAGCAGGGACTTTCGGCCCTTTCCCGGCACGCCGCCAAATGTGAACAATGCTCGGAGTCGCGGCCGATCCTTTGCTGGCCGGCGGAACACACCCTACAATGCCGCGATTGGGCAGCCGTGGCGCTGGCTGCTCCACAGAGGATCTCCTTGCAAGAATCACAGCTCCTTGGTGGTGGCGCGGAATCAGCCTACTGGCGGGAACGCTACGCGGCGGAGCGGGCGCGAGTGCGCGAGCTGGAGATCCAGATTGGCGAGCTCGAGCAGTCGCGTAATCAGTTGCAGAGCTACGCGGAGGATCTTCGTCGGACCTACACCGAGCTGCGCTGGTGGCTGGGGAGCCTCAACGCCCTGCATGAGGCGAGCACCACGATCAGCGCTGCGCTCGACGAAGAGCTGGTGCTCAAGCGGGTCCTCGAGTCGCTGGCGCGCCTAGTGCCGCATACGAGCGCGCAGGTGTACCTGGCCAGCGACGCGGGCGAGGTGCACTGCCGGGCGCTGTTCGGCGGACCGACCTCGGCCGTAGCCCTGGATAGCCGCCGCTGGCATGAGAGCGAGCTGGGACGGCGGCTGGCAGAAGTCTTCGAGCGCTCGACTGCCGGCGCGGAGGCGGTTACGCTGCTCGAGTGCGCGGTGCTGATCGCGCCGCTGCGCGCTCGCGGCCGCTCGACCGGGCTGATGGTGCTGCTCCGCTCAGCGGAAGAGCCGTTCACCCAGGAGGAGCGGCGGCTGGTGGAGCTGGTCTCGGCGGTCTCCGCGGTGGCGCTGGAGAACGCTCGCCTCTATCAAGAGACGCAGCGGCTGGCGACGGTCGATCCGCTCACGGACCTGTACAATTATCGCTACTTTCACCAGCAGCTCGCGCAGGAGATCGCGCGCGCCAAGCGCCTCGGCTATCCACTGGGCGTGCTCATGGCTGACCTCGACCACTTCAAGCAGGTCAACGACCAGCATGGCCATCCCAAGGCGGACGAGGTGCTCAGGGAAGTGGCGCGCGTGGCGAGCGCCCAGCTCCGGAGCACCGACGTGCTCGCCCGCCTGGGCGGCGAGGAATTCGGTGTCATCCTGCCAAACGCCGGTCCGGCGGCGGTCGCGGTGGTGGGGCAGAAGCTCTGCAACGCGGTGGCCCAGGCACGTGTTCCCGATGCGAAGCGCACCGGGTGGGTGCAGGTGACGATGAGTATCGGCGGCGTTTCGCTACCGGCCGAGCAGGCCGAGGCACGGCTCCTGGTCGACCTCGCGGATCAGGCGCTCTTCCGCGCCAAGCAGGCTGGGCGGAACCGGGTGGTGATCGAGCGCGGAGAGGACGTATAGGGATGGACAAACGCACCGTCTTACTGGCCGACGATGATCCGGGGCTGCGGCACCTGGTCGAGGCGACGCTCGGGAGCGAAGCGTTCCGACTTCTGCACGCCGCCGATGGCGAGGAGACACTCACCATTGCGCAGCGCGAGGTTCCGGACTTGATCCTCCTGGACGTGAACATGCCGAAGCGCAATGGGCTCGATGTCTGTCGTATCCTGAAGAACCAGGCGGAGACGGCCTCGATCCGGGTCGTCATGCTCACCGCGAGCAGCAGCGAGGCGGACAAGGCGCGTGGCCGTGCCGTCGGCGCCGACGACTACTTCATCAAGCCGTTCAGCCCGGTGGCGCTGCTCAACAAGGTCTACGAGCTGCTGGGCTAACGGCGTCCGGCGCGGCACGCCCGCCCCCTGGGAGCGCTGGTAGCCCTGCCGCGCTCGAAACGCCTACCACGCCGCGGTACACGCGCCGCGCCGCCGATACCGCCGTGACCGACACGCTGCTCTTTCTCATCTCCCCGCCCGTCCTGCTGGCGCTCGTCGTCTGGAACTTTGCGGTGCTGTCGGCGGTGCAGCTCACCGTGCGGCTGATCGGGGCCTACTCGCCGCTCGCCACCGCGATCTCGGCCATCCTGCTCACCGCGGCCAGCCTGCCGATCACCGCGCTGTACCTGCTGCTGGTCGAGTTCACACTGAGCCCGGGGGCCATGGCCGGGGCGCGGGCGCGAGGGCTGGCCGCGTTTCAGGCCCTGGTCTTCCAGCAGCGGCTGCTCTGGTTCCCGCTGGCGATCGTCCTGACCGCCGTGGTCGGCTTCGTCATCATCCGCGCCACGCTCCGCTTCAAGCGCACCCGCAGCGCCGTGGTCGCCGCGATCGGGATCGGGCTGCTGTCCGCGCCCTGGGTGGCGTTCCTGCACCTGCCCTCCTGAAGCGCGTACTACGCGCCAAAGGCGCCCTCCAGCTTCTGGAGCGTGCCCGCGTCCGGCGCGATCAGGATCAGCACCTCCTGTCCGGTGTGCTCGACGGAGACGGCGTACTCGGGGGCGAGCACCTGGTGGTGCGCGGGGTCCGGGTCACTTGTCTGGGCTGCGGGGCCGAAGCGTACTCCGAGTGACTGCACGTAGGCGTCGTAGAACTCCTGGGCGTCGTTGGCGGTGTCCCACGCTGTCCGCAGCGCCAGCGCGGTGTGGGGGCCGTCGCTCAACACGGAGAAGCGGTCGCCGCCCCAGCCGGCCGCGGCCCGCTCGGCAACGTCCTGGGCAAGGAACTGGCGCAGCAGCACCCGCAGCTCGAACTCGCCCATCACGTTGGAGGCCAGCTCTTTCCAGGCGCCGCCGAGACTCGGCGCCAGCGCCGGCAGGGCCACCGGGACTGGCGGCTCGTGCGCGGCATACTTGTCCGGGTGCAGTACCTGCTCGGTGGACGCGGGCGGGTCGCGGAATGCGCCATCCACCGCCTGGTATCCGCCCGAGCGGTGGAGCTGGGCGACGAACTGGTAGCCGCTGGTGTAGGGGAACAGCAGGTCCTCGCGCAGGATGCGCGGCGCCTGGGCCAGGCCGGTGTCCGAGCTGCTCCCCTGGCCAAGCGTCTGCTGCTCCTGTTTGGAGAGCGCCTCCCGGGCCCACAGGCCCATGGTCAGCACCGCGTCGCCCTCGATCACCCCGTGCACGGCCAGGCTGCGGTCCAGGTTGTCCGGATGGTTCGGGGCGATCTTGTTCAGGTCGAAGTGCTGGTCCTGGAGGGCGTGGGTGAACTCGTGGGCGAAGGTCACCTCGTCGTCCGGGGACAGCGGGGCGTGGTTGCCGATCAGGTACATCCGCTTGGTGTCGGGGTCGTACAGCCCGATCACCTGCTGCGAGTACAGATCCAGCAACTGCTTGGTCAGGTCGTCGCTCGGCTTGAGCAGCCCCAGCGCCTGGTAGCGGCGCTGGTCGGCCTCCCGCTCCTCGGGCGGGTAGTCCTTCTCGAACGACTGCGCCAGGAACTGCCGCAGCCCGTCGCGGTCCAGGAACGACAGCGGGACGTCTGCTAGCGGGGCGAGGCCGCGGATCTGCTCGACCTTGGTTTCGATCGCCACCAGCGTCGCGCGCTCCTCGGGCGACGGGGTGGCCGCGGCTGCGGCAGCGGCGGGTGTCGGGGCCGGCGTCGCGGTGGCCGCCGCCGTGGAGGCGGCGGCGGGCGTGGGAGACGCCGCGAGCTGGCGACGCAGGTCCTCCAGCTCGTGCTGGCGGTTGTCCGCCTGGCGTTGCGCCTCGTCGCGCTCCTGGCTCAGCCGGCTAGAGGTCTGCTCGGCGAGCGTGGCCCGGAACTGCGTGGTGCTGTAGGCAGCGGCAAGAACGACGTTGCCCAGGAGGGAGAGCGCCAGGACGGCGACGAGCAGCCAGAAGAGCGCGGGTCGTACAAGCATGCCGGGGGAGGATACGGCCACGGGCGGCGCGGGGCAAATTTCGCGCCCCCGGCTCTACTCGGAACGGCGCCACAGGCGCTGGATCGCGCGGCCGGCGAGCGCCATGGGCCAGCCGGCGAACAGTGCCGCCAGCGCGACCGCGGCGAGCAGGCTGGTGGCGGCGCCGACCCAGAGACTGAGCGGAGCGAAGCGCAGCTCCACGACGTGCTCCCCGGCCGGGAGCGGGACGGCCAGAAACAGGTAGTCCGCCAGGTACACTGGGGCGCTCCGGCCGTCCACCGTCGCGGTCCAGCCGCGGTGGTAGCTCTCCGTCACCACCAGGTAGCCCGGGGCCTCCAGCGCCGCGTGCACCTCCATGCTGTCGCTGCCCAGACGCCGGACAATGGCCGGAGCGAAGCTGGCCGCCTGGATCGGCTCGGCGGGCGGCGGCGGGCCCTCCTCCAGCACGACGTCGCGCTGCGGGTCGAACTCCGGCCCGGCCATCCGCTCCAGCGCCGTCGGCTCCTGGCGGGTGGCGCGATAGAGCGGGTGGCCGACGACGAACGCACGGGGAAAGGCGCGCGGATTCGCTAGCACCTCCGCGCCATCGAGCGTGCTGACCGGCTGGAAACGGCCGGGTGGCTGGTGGGCAACCGCCTGGGCCAGGGCGCTCTGGGGCTCGCCGGCGGGCGGAGCCTGGACGACGAGCCGGTCCACGCCCCACAGGTCGAGCAGCGTGTCCAGGCGCGCAGTGGCGGCGAGCCAGTAGTCGAAGTGGCGCTGCGTCTCCAGCGAGGCGTAGCCGCTGACGTCCTCCACGTCCAGCACCACCAGCCGGTCCGGCCGCGTCGCCAGCGCCTGGGGGTCGGTGAGCACCCGGTGCGCGGCGCTTGGCCCGAGCGCCGCACCGAAGCTGGCGGGCGGATCGAGCGCCGCGAGGGGCGCCTGGGGGTGCAGGTCGTAGGCGAACAGCAGCAGGTCGCCGAGGACGAGGCCGCTGGCGAGCCAGGGCCAGAGGCCGGGACGGTCGAGCCGCGGCCGGCCGAGCAGCAGCGCCCCGGTGGCGACCAGGAGCAGGACGCCCAGGTCGGTCTTGGGGTTGGCCGGGCTGGTGGCCCAGGCGAGACCAGCCACCACCTGCTCGGCAGTCAGGTCGGGCCGCTCGTGGCGCTGCGCCACGTAGTGCTCCTGGGCCAGGGACAGGATCTGCTCAGGGTTGAGTGCCCCGAGCAGGTGCAGGCCCAGCAGCAGGATCCCGAGCGCCAGGGCGAGCCCCAGCGCCACCCGGCCGGCCAGGCCGACCAGGCGGGGCGCGGTGCCCCGCGCGACCGCGTCGACACCATAGCCGGCCAGCACCCCCATCGCCAGCACGAACAGCTCCAGGTAGCGCCCCGGGGCACGCAAGCCCGAGTAGCCCGGCACCTGCCATAGCAGCGCGTGCAGGTTCACCGGGGCGCGGTCCGCCAGAGCCACTAGCAGCGCGGCAACGGCGAGCAGCGCGAAGAACAGTGCCGCCCGCCGGCGGGCGAGCAGCGTGCCCAGCAGCGCCAGCGCGAGCGTGGGAACCCCCACGTACAGCTCCGTCTCCCACCAGCCCCAGAGCGTCCACCAGACGCCGTCGGCGGCACGGAAGAAGTAGGGAAAGACGAGCTCCACGAGCTGCTCGGGCGAGAGCGCGAACGCGGTGGCGAAGTCGTACTTCAGCCCACCGGCCCGGAACGACATCCGGCTCAGCTCGAACAACGGCACCCACTGCGCGCCCGCCAACCCGAGTCCGAGCCCGACGATCGCCCCGAGCAGCGCGAGCTGCTCGGCCAGCCGGCGCGCCAGCGCGCGCGGGGCAGTGAGGACGACTCCTGTGGGCGGCACGACGGCGTGGAACAGCAGCAGCCCGGCCAGCGCGAGCAGCGCGAGCAGGACCGGCTGGACGTGGACCGCCAGCGCCGACAGGCCGAGCACGACCGCCGCCGCGGTGGCGAGGCGCCAGCGGCGCCGGCCCTCGGCGCGGCAGGCGAGCTCCGCGAACGCCAGCAGCAGCGGGAGCCAGGCCGCGGTTCTGACGACGTTCTCGTGGTGCATCTGCGTCGCGTTGAAGCTGCCGAACGCCCAGACCGCGCCACAGGCGAGGCTTCCCGCCCGGCTCTGCCCGAGCGCCCGGCCGAGCGCGAAGGCGCCAGCCGCGGCCAGCGCCGTGTGCCCGATCCGCAGCGCGATCAGCGCTTCGGCGGGGCTGAGCAGGCCGAGCGCCAGGAGCTGTGGCGGGTACAGCATCCCGACCTCGCCATCGGCCAGGATCGGGTAGCCGCCGAAGACGTTTGGGAGCCAGCGCGGCAGGTGGCCCTGGGCCAGCTCGGCGGAGAACCAGCGGGCCAGCGGGTAGTAGAAGATGGTGGTGTCGTCTTCGTAAAAGACGCTACCGGCGAGCACCGCGTCGCGATAGAGCAGCAGCGCCGCGGCGGCCAGCGCTGCCAGCGGGAGCAGCTCACGCAGGAATGCGCCAGCGGCGGGCAGCCGGGGGAGCGGGCGTGCGGGAAGCCCGAAGGCCGCCCGCCCCGCGCGGGGCAGGCTCACACCGCGGCGAGGCCAGCGGCGCGCACCGCCGCCGCCACCTGCTCGATCTGCGGCCGCTCCAGCTCGGGGAACATCGGCAGCGAGACAATCTCCTGGGCGAGCTGCTCGGTGACGGGGAGCGAGCCGGGACCGCGCCCGAAGGGCGCGTAGGGCGGCTGCAGGTGCGCCGGGGTCGGATAGTGAATCCCGCTGCCAACTCCCTGGCGGCTGAGCGCGGCGCGCAGCGCATCACGGGCGGGCGTCCGCGCCACGTAGAGGTGGTACACGTGCTCGGCCCAGGGCATCTCACCGGGCAGCTCCAGGGGCAGGCCGCGGAGCAGCTCGCGGTACCAGGCGGCCCGTTCGCGCCGCGCCCGGTTCCAGCACTCCAGGTGGGGCAGCTTGGCACGAAGCACCGCCGCCTGGAGCTCGTCCAGCCGCGATGCGGTGGCCAGCAGCTCGCTCTGGTACTGCTGCCGCCAGCCGTAGTTGCGCAGCAGCCGCGCCCGCTCGGCGATGGCGGCATCCGAGGTGAGCACCAGGCCGGCGTCGCCGAGCGCGCCGAGGTTCTTGGTGGGGTAGAACGAAAAGGCCGCGGCGTGGCCGAGCGTCCCCACCAGCCGCCCTTTATAGCGCGCACCGTGCGCCTGGGCGCAATCCTCGAGCACGAGCAGCCCGTGCTGGCGGGCGAGCGCGAGCAGCGGGTCCATATCCGCCGGGTGGCCGTACAGGTGGACCACCAGCAGCGCTCGGGTGCGCGCGGTGATCGCCGTCGCCGCCTGGTCGGGGTCCAGGGTATGAGTCGTGGGGGTGACGTCGGCGAAGACCGGCCGGGCGCCAACAGCGACGATCGCCGCCACGGGCGGGATGCCGGCGTTGGCAACGGTGATCACCTCGTCGCCCGGCTGAACGCCGAGCGCCAGCAGCGCGATCCGCAGCGCGTCCGTCCCGCTCCCCACGCCGACGCCATGGGCCGCGCCACACCAGGCGGCAAACTCCCGCTCGAACGCCTCGCCCTGCTGGCCCAGGATGTACCAGCCGGAGTCGAGCACCCGCGCCAGGGCGGCGTCCAGCTCGGCGCGCATGGCGCGGGTGCTGGGGCCGAGATCGTTGAATGGAACGCGCACGTCAGGCCGTTCCCGCCGCGGCGGGCCAGTAGTGGTCACGGTGAGCGCGATAGAACTCGAGTGTGCGGGTGAGTCCCTCGCGCAGGTCCACCTTCGGAGTCCAGCCGGTCGCCCGGCGCAGCCGGGTGTCGTCGTTGTAGACGCTGCCGACGTCGATCGCCTTCTTCTCCGGTGGGAACGGCACCAGCTCGATGCCGCCACGCCCGGCGAGCTCCACCAGCAGCCGGGCCACGTTGTACAGGCTGGCCGGGCCGATCCCGCCCACGTTGAACACGTCGCCAACCACGGCGTCGGTAACCCCGGCGAGCAGGAAGGCGTCCACCGCGTCGTCGACGAAGGTGAAGTCGCGCAGTTGTGTGCCATCGCCAAAGATGCGGATCGTCTCGCCGTCCAGAGCCTGGCGGATGAACCAGCCCAGGAACGTCTGGCGATCGGTCCGCACCAGCATCCCGGGCCCGTAGGTGTTGGTCAGGCGGAGCGCGGTGGTCCGGATCCCGTACACCCGGTAGTACAGCAGGTGGTACTGCTCAGCGGCCAGCTTGTGAATGCCGTTGACGTCCGTCGGGCGCAGTGGGTGCCGCTCATCCACGGGCACGTAGTCCGGTCGGCCGTACACCTGGCGGGTGCTGGCGAAGACGATCCGCGCCCGCGGGTTCACCGCCCGGCAGGCTTCCAGCAGCGTCAGGTGGGCCCGGCAGTTGAGCTCCAGGTCGGTGAGCGGGTCGCGCATGCTGTCCAGATGGCTCACCTGGCCCGCCAGGTTGAAGATCACGTGCTGGTCGGCTACCAGCTCGCGCAGCGCCTCGGCGTCGCGCTGGTCGGCCGGGACGAAGCGCATCTGGTCGCGGATGCCCTCGAGGTTGAACGGGTTCGCGCCCGACCCCGGCTGCGACGAGTCGATCCCCGTCACCTCCGCCCCGAGCTGCACCAGCCGCCGGGCGATCTGAGAGCCGATGAAGCCGAGCGCCCCGGTGACCAGGACGTGTGCCCCGCGGTAGCGTTCCACCCCGCGTCCCCCGCCGTTACTCTCGCGTCGCAGTGGGCTCGGCGGCCGGGGCGGGAGTGGCGGCTGGCCTGGGCCGACGCCCCTCGCCCTTCACCACCAGCCGCCACCACAGCCCGAACAGGGCGATTCCCACCGCGCTGACGCGGCGGACGTTGAAGAACTGCGACTTGCCGTAGGCGCGGTGGTAATGGTGGACCGGTACCTCGACGATCCGGCCGCCAGCGTCCTGGATCCGCTTCATCAGCTCGACGCAGATCACCCCGCTGTTCTGGGTCAGCTCGATCCGGTCCAGGATGCTGTGGCGGATCAGCCGGAAGTCACAATCCACGTCCCGCAGTCGCAGCCCGAAGGCGAGCTTCACCATCCAGTGGTACAGCCGGCCGATGACGATACGGGGCAGCGGGTCGTGGCGCTGGATCTTGTAGCCCTGCACCATGTCTACATCGTCACGGAGCGCGGCAAGCAGCACCCGCAGCTCGCGCGGGTCGTACTGCGCGTCGCCGTCGGTGTAAAACACCAGCTCCTTGCTGGCGGTGGCGAAGCCGCTGCGCAGGGCGCCGCCATAGCCGCGGTTCTTGACATGGGTAACGACCTTCAGCCGCGGGTAGCGGGTTTGGAGCTCGGCCAGGATCTCGCCGACGTGGTCCGGGCTGCCGTCGTTGACGACGATCACCTCGTAGTCGTCGGTCAGCTCGCGCAGCGTCATGTCGGCGACGACAACCATGCTCGCGATGGTGCCGGCGTCGTTGTAGGCAGGGAAAAAGGCGCTGATCGAGGGCCGCATGCGGACTCCGCGGCGAGGCTGCGTTACCGTAGCAGGCAGGGTCCGAGGCGATCAACCCGCGCGCTCGCCGCTCTCCCTGAAGGGGCCGTTCGGCAGGTGGGTTAGGGCCCCGCGGACTCCCGCGCGTCAGCGCTCGACAGTGGCGGTGGGCGGCGCGCCCTCCCAGCCGATCCACGCCTCGCCGTTTGCCCAGACCTCCTTCTTCCAGATCGGCACGATCTGCTTCAGGCGGTCGATGGCGTACTGGCAGGCGGCGAACGCCTCCCGCCGGTGCGGCGACGACACCGCGATGCCCACCGATGCCTCGCCGATCGCCAGCACCCCGGTGCGGTGCACCATCGCCACGCGAGTTACTCCCCACTTCACCCGCATCTCGTCTGCGATCTCGCGCATCTTGCGGACGGCCATCGCCGGGTAGGCCTCGTACTCCAGATGCACCACTTCCTTGCCGCGCGTCCAGCGGCGGGCCACGCCCAGGAAGGTGCAGACCGCGCCATCGGCGTCGGTGCGGACGAACTCGGCCAGGCGGCCGATCTCGATCGGCGTCTCGACGATCTCGATCCAGTCGACCGGCGCCTCCTCGCCACCGCTGACCGGCGGGATGATCGCTACGTCGTCCCCCGGGTGCAGCCGGTACTCCGGGCCGACGTACTCGAGGTTCACCGCCACCAGGGACTGCTCCAGCGCCTCGCCCAGCCGCGGATAGGCGCCTCGTAGCGCTGCCAGCAGCGCCCCAACGCGCGCGCCGTCAGGCAGACTCAGGCGCACCTCGCGGCTCCCAGCCGCCTCCCGCAGCGCGGCGAACAGCTTGACCCGTAGCTCCACGCGAGAGGGGATAACACAGCCCGGCAGGCGCTGCAAGTCTGGCGGCTGGCACTTGACAGAAGGGAGATCAGCCAGGCGGAGCGCGTGCTATAGTCGGGCCACGCATGACACGTTCCCATGCTGGAGGGATTCGGTGCAGGTAGCGGTAGAGCGCGCGTCGGTCACGGCGCTGCGAACGCCGATGGTGGTTCTCGGATTGCTGGAGGGGGTGACCGCGCCAACGGGCGCGCTGGGCGCGGTCGATCAGGCGCTGGGCGGGCTGGTGTCGCGGCTGATCGCGAGCGGCGAGGTGCGCGGCGAGCTCGGTCGGGCGAGCGTGATTCACAACCAGAACCCCGGCGGGCAGCTTGGCGCCGAGCGGGTGCTGGTGGTCGGGCTCGGGCCACGCGAGGAGCTGGACCTGGAGGCGGTGCGGGTGGCGTCCGGCACTGCCGCGCGCCAGGCGCTCGACCTGCGCCTGGACAGCTTCGCCACGGTGGTGCATGGCGCGGGTGCGGGGGGGCTGGACCCGGCCGAGGCGGCGCGGGCGCTGGTGGAGGCGGCGCAGCTCGCGCTGTACCGCTACACCGAGTTCAAGAGCAGCCCTCAGCCGGGCAACGTCGAGCGAATGGTGATCGTCGAGCAGGACGCGGAGCGGGCGGCGGCACTCGAGCCGGTGGTGCGAGGGGCCACGGTGACGGCGGAGGCGGTAAATCGCACTCGCGAGCTGTCCGATGGCCCGCCGAACCTGGTGACCCCGACCTACCTGGGGGAGCAGGCGCAGGCGCTGGCGGACCGCTACGGGCTGGAGTGTCGGGTGTACGGCAAGCAGGACCTGGAGCGGATGGGGATGAACGCCATCCTGGCGGTCAACGCTGGCAGCGCCCGCCCGCCGGTGCTGGTGGACATCCGCTACAAGGGGCCGAACGCCAGAAAGACGCTTGCCTATGTGGGCAAGGGGATCACCTTCGACTCCGGCGGGATCTCCATCAAGCCGGCGGAGATGATGCACTACATGCGGCACGATATGTCCGGCGCCGCCGCGGTGCTCGGCTTCATCCAGGTCGCGGCCGAGAAGCGACTGCCGCTCAACGTCATTGGCATCTTCGCCGCCACGGAGAATATGCCCAGTGGCTCGGCCTACAAGCCGGGCGACATCATCAAGACCTACAGCGGCAAGACTGTGGAGATTACTAACACCGACGCTGAGGGGCGAGTGATTCTCTCCGACGCGCTCGCCTACGCGGCGGAGCAGAACCCGGACCTTATCATCGACATCGCGACGCTCACCGGCGCCTGCTCGATTGCGCTCGGCGACTACGCGACTGGGATGATGACTAACGACGATCGAGTGGCGGCGCTGCTGGAGCAGGCTGGGGTCGCCTCGGGCGAGCTAGTCTGGCGGATGCCGCTCTGGAAGGTCTACTTCAAGCAGATGGACAGCACGCTGGCGGACATGAAGAACGCCGCCCATGGCCGGCGGGGGGGGATGCTTACCGCGGCGCAGTTCCTGCTCCAGTTCGTCGGCGGCAAGCCCTGGGTCCACCTGGATATCGCCCCTACCGCCTACACCGATGAGCAGCAGAAATACATCCCGCCCTACCAGCCGCGCTATGGCGCCACCGGTGTCGGGGTACGGCTGCTGGAGCAGTTCGCCGAGCGCTGGATGCGGGAGTAGCCGCCATGGGGTGTGAGCAGCCCGGCAGGCCGGCTGCGTAGAATCCCGAGCATCTGATCTTCGCCGGGCGGAGCGAGAAGGCTCCGCCCGGCGAGCCCGTGCCGAGCCGACTCTGGACCTTTCGCCGCGACTGCTGCTGTATGGCCTGGCGCTCGGGCTGGCGCTCGTCACGCTCGGGCTGGCGGTCATTGCCTGGCGGCACCTCGTCGGCCCCACCGCGGCCGGCTCGCCACTGCGCGTCGCCAAGAACTCCCTGTTCCCGCTCGCCAGCAACCTGCTCACTCGCCTGCTCGACCTCGCCTTCGCTGTCGTCCTGCTCAAGGCGCTTGGGCCGGATGGTGTGGGCCAGTTCACCGTCGCGGTGGTGCTGGTCGGCTACTTCGACATCGTCATCAACTTCGGGCTCGGGACGCTGGTTACGCGCGACGTTGCCCGCTCGCCCGCCGAGGCCGGCCACTACTTCTGGAACAGCCTCGCGCTCCGGCTTGGCCTGTGGAGCGCCTCGCTGCCGATCCTGCTGCTCATCGTCGGCCCGCTGGCGCCGATCCTGGGGGTGACGCCCGGCATCGCCGCGGCGCTGGCGATCTTCGTCGTCGCGCTCCTGCCCGGGCAGGTCTCTGCCTCCGCCAGCGCCCTGCTGAACGCCTTCGAGCGGATGGAGATACCAGCGGCGGTGCAGATCCTGACCAACGCGCTCCGAGTCGGGCTGGGGCTGGGGGTCATCCTGAGCGGCGGCGGCTTCGTCCAGCTCGCCTGGGTGTCGCTGGTCGTCAACCTCGCCACCATGGCTGTCCTGGCGGCGCTCGCCTGGCGGCTGCTCGGGCGGCCGGCCTGGTCCTGGCGGCCGGGTTTCGGCCGCTACCTGCTGCGCGAGTCCTACCCGCTGATGCTCAACAATCTCCTCAACAGCGTGTTCTTCCGCATCGACGTGGTGGTGCTACAGGCGCTGACTGCGGCGGAGATGGTGGGCTGGTACAGCACCGCGTACCGCTTCATCGACGGGCTGAACGTCATCCCGTCTAGCTTCGTCCTGGCGCTGTTCCCCGTGCTGTCCCGCCAGGCGGGGGATGCCCGGGAACGGCTGGATCGCACGGTTGAGGTGGGGCTCAAGGTGCTGCTCGCCATCGCCCTGCCGATCTGCGTCGGCACCGTCCTGCTGGCGGAGCCGATCATCCGCCTGGTGGCCGATGACCGCTACCTACCCCACGCGGCGATCGCGCTGAGCATCCTGATCTGGTTTCTCCCGCTCAGCTTCACCAACGGGCTGCTGCAGTACGTGCTGATCGCCGTTGGCCGCCAGCGCGCGGTGACGGCTGCCTTCGTGGTCGGGGCGGCGTTCAATCTCGCTGCCAACCTGGCGCTCATCCCGCGCTACGGCTACGTCGCCGCCGCGGTGGTGACGGTGCTGTCGGAGGCGGTCCTGCTCGGGCCGTTCTTATTGGGGCTGCGCGGGAAGGTGCGCGTGCCCCCGGTGGGTACGCTGCTCTGGCGCCCGGCGCTCGCCGCGCTGATTATGGGCGCGGCGCTGTATCCAGTGCGCGGCTTCGGCCTGCCGCTTATCCCGCTGGGGGTGCTGGTGTACGGCGCGGCGCTGCTGCTGCTAGGAGCACTGGGTGAGGAGGAGCGAGCGGTGCTGGCGGCGCTGCGGCGGCGGTGACGCCACCGCAGTGGGGGCGCTATGTGCCCCCACTGCGGACAGTCGGTTAGTAGGTGCCCACCCGGCGAGGCGCGAGGGCGTGCAGGAGCAGCGTCAGGATCACCGCGCCGATGAAGGCGACGACGATGGAGCCCCAGAAGCCGGCGACGCCGCTAAAACCGAGCAGACTCACGATGAAACCGCCGATGACCGCGCCGATGATCCCGACCACGATGTCGCCGACGACCCCGAACCCCTCACCCTCGACGAAGTGGCCGGCCAGAAAGCCAGCGATCAGCCCGACGACCAGCCAGGCGATGATGCCACCAGGCGCGAGAACCATGTCTTCCTCCTCACGGAAGAGGTTGCTTCGCGCATCATTACGCAGAGCGCGTGCCAGCGCTCTGGGGATCGCACGCTGCGGGTTGGCCGCGGCGCGGGGGCCCTACTGGGCGTGGTCGCCGACGGCGCCCCGCAGCGTCTGCACGGCGTGGGCGAGCACGGGCAGCACGATCTCCAGTCCCTCCTGCACCGCCCGGGGGCTGCCGGGAAGGTTGATAATCAGTGTTCGGCCCCGCACTCCGGCCACCTGGCGGGAGAGGACGGCATAGGGGGTCTTGGCCCGGCCGGCGGCCCGCATCGCCTCCGCCAGACCCGGCACCTGGTAGTCGATCACCGCCAGGGTCGCCTGGGGGCTGACATCGCGTGGGGCGAGCCCGGTGCCGCCGGTGGTGAAGACGACGTCCAGGTGCTGCTGGTCGGCCATCTCCGCGAGCGCGGAGGCGATCTGCTCCTGGTCATCGGGAACGATTCGATAGTCGGCGACGCTGGCGCCGCGCGCCGTCATCAGCTCGCGGATCGCCGGGCCGCCGCGGTCCTCCCGCTCGCCGCGAGCGCCTTTGTCGCTGCAGGTCAGGATGCCGACCCGGATGCCGGCCAGGTCCGCTTCAGCCACCGGAGCTCTCGCCAGCGCGGGTGAACTCCCCGCTCTTGCCGCCGATCTTGTGCACGAGCCGCACCCGGTCGATGGTCATCTCCTTGTCCACCGCCTTGCACATATCGTAGATCGCCAGCGCCGCGACGCTGACCGCGGTCAGCGCCTCCATCTCCACCCCGGTCCGGCCAGCCACCTTCACCGTGGCGGTGATCTCCACCGCGCCGGCGGGATCGAGGTCGAAGTCGACCTTCGCCGAGGTGATCGGTAGCGGGTGGCAGAGCGGGATCAGCGCGGCTGTCTGCTTGGCAGCCATGATCCCGGCCACCCGGGCCACGGCGAGCACGTCGCCCTTGGGGAGTCCGCCGCTGGCGAGCAGCGCCAGCGTCTCCGGGCGCATCGTCACCCGCCCACGCGCGGTCGCCTCGCGCTGGGTGACGTCCTTCTCGGTCACATCCACCATGCGCGCCCGCCCTTGAGCGTCCAGGTGGCTGAGCTGGTTGGCCATGTCTACCCCCTTCCTGCCGTGCCCGCGATGCGTTCCAACAGCGGGGTGGCATCGTAGCCAGCGTAGCCCATGAAGCGCGCCAGCTCCTCGGCGGTATAGCGGCTGCCCTCGCGCCACAGCTCTATCAGGAAGCGCCCGGCCCGGGGAAGGCGGAACCACTCCTCGTCGAGCTCGTGGACGAGGTAGGCGCGAAGCTGCTCCCCGAACACTGCCCCGAGCAGCCGCTGTGCCGCTGGGAGCGGCTGGTCGCTGTCGTCGGACAGGAAGTCCGGCTCGAAGTGGCGCGCGCCAAGCGCCTCACCCAGCTCCTGCGCGTAGAGCGCCTGCAGCTCCTCCCACTCGTCCGGGTGGCTGCGCAGCCGGCGCGGCTCGTAGCGGACCAGTGCCGCGTCGCGGCGAAGCTGCACCAGCCAGGCCAGCCGGGCCCGTTGGAGGAAGTCGGCCCGGTCGCTCAGCCCGACCGCCTCGCCCAGCCAGACAGGATCGTGGATCAGGCCGGCCAGCAGCGCGGCGTAGCCGGCCCCGAGTACCTCGTTGCCGAGCCAGCGGTAGGGCATCGGCTTGGCCGGGTCGACGTTTACCAGGTGCTCGGCGCGGCCGAGCAGTGTGAACAGCGTCGCGTAGTCGCCCCAGCCGCCCTCGCGGCTGAGGACGACCCGCACGTCGTGCGGGACGTCCAGCGCCGCGCAGAAGGAGCCGAGCGTGGTCCCGGGCGGGCGGTCAAGGTCGAGCGCGAGCCAGGGCTGCTCCTCCAGCCGCAGCCCGAGCCAGTGGAGCGTCCGCCGCGCCGTGGCTCCCAGCTCGCGGCCAGCAAAGGCGGAGTCGTGCTCCGCGCCACGCGCCAGCCAGGGTAGGTCCGCGCTCCAGGCATCGCCCGACTCCATCCCGGCCAGCCGCAGCGCCGCCAGCAGCAGGTCGAAGTAGCCTTCCTGGCTCTGGCGCAGCACCGCGGCGGCGACCGCCTCCAGATCCGCCAGGTGCAGCCCGAGCAGCTCGTCCCAGCGGGCCACTGGGTCGCGCCAGCCCAGCTCCTCGTACACCGCGCGCGCGGCCAGGTGGCTGGCGCGCCGGAGGGGGAGCTGCGCGGCGGTGACGCCGCGCCTCGCCTCATCCAGCCGGTGTCGCCGCGACGGGTCGGCCAGATTCGCCAGCCGGGCCGGGATGGCGCGCCAGGGCACCGCCTCGCCTTCCCAGACCACGGAGGCTGCCGCTTCCTGCTCCGCCAGCGCCAGCCGCGCCTCGCAGGTGGCGCGGTCGAGCCGGCCCTGCACCGCGAAGGCGACGAGCGCGCGCCGGCGATTCGGCCCGATCGGCTCCTCGCCGAGCTGCTCGATCAGATCAGTGCCGAACAGAAAGCCGTAGTCGTCGAACAGCCGGGCGAGGTCCGGCGAGATGGTGACGCCGAGGCGATAGCGATACCATTGCAGGCTGGCCGCTTCGCAGTAGCGCTCGGCGTCGCGCTCGTAATCCACGAACGTATAGGCCATAGCACAGTCATAGCAGCGGCGCGCGGCAGGCCGCCATCGGCCGAGCGCGTCGGGGATAATGTTCCCCAGGGGCCAGCCACGGCCCAAGGTACGAGCTGGAGGAATGGGTGAGACCAGCGGTTCAGCGTGTCGCCGAGGCGCTTGCGCGCCACGGGGTGGAGGCGGAGATCCGGGAGTTCGCCGAGAGCACCCGCACTGCGGCCGAGGCAGCGGCGGCGATCGGGACAACGGTGCCGCGCATTGTCAAGTCGCTCGTCTTCCTCGCGGACGACCAGCCGATCCTGGTGCTCGCCTCCGGCGGCAACCGGGTGGACACGGGCAAGCTGGAGCGGCTGACCGGGAAGACCATCCGCCGCGCTGACGCCGAGCGGGTGCGGGCCGAGACGGGCTTCAGCATCGGTGGGGTGCCGCCGGTGGGCCACCCCGGAGCGCTGCCCGTCTACGTGGACGAAGACCTGCTGCAGTACGATGTCGTCTGGGCCGCGGCCGGCACGCCCTACGCGGTGTTCCCGATCGCGCCGCAGCGGCTGGTCGAAATCTCCGGCGGGACCCCGGTCGACCTGAAGGAAGCGCGCTGAGCGCTGGGCTACGCGGCGGCGAAGGCGAGGGCGGGGGCGGCCGGGAGCAGGCCCTGGCGCGCCGCCCGGCGATAGAACTCCGCCAGCCCGGCCTGCTCCGGCGCCTCCAGCCGGTAGCGCAGCAAGCGGTAATACTGGCGTAGCACCTCGGCCGGATGGCCCGACAGCGCCGCGGCCCGGCTGGCCAGCCGGTCTCGGTCGGCCAGGCCGCGCGCGAGCGCCGTGGCGAGCGTCTGGCAAACCTGTTCGAGCTGCGCTGGCTGCTCCGCGGCGAACTGGCGCCGCGCCGCCCAGACGGCATACACCATCCGGCAGCCGCTGAGCCGCTTCCACTCCTCGCCCAGATCGAACAGGCGCCAGCCGTTCGGTGCCAGCCAGGTGCGCAGCGCCTCGTCGCCGATGACCAGCGCCGCCTCGGCGCTCACGCCCTCTAGGCAGGAATCGCGCCGGGTCTCGAAGCGCGGACGGACGCCGAACCGCTCCCAGAGGACGAGCTTCACCAGCACGTGGGAGGTGGCGGAGGAAGGATCGAGCGCGACGACGCGGCCGTCGAGCCGCTCCGGCGGCAGCCGGGTGGCGAGCAGGACGCTGGCGACGGGGCCGTCGGAGGCGATGCACAGCCCGGGCAGGAGCGCCAGTTCGGCGGCGTGCGCCGCGTACTCGATCGAGGAGATCGGGCTGACGTCGAGCGAGCCCTCGAGCAGGCGGCGATTCAGCTCGGTCGGTCGCCCCTGCACCAGCTCGAACGGCCGGGGCGCTGGCAGCGCTTCGAGCCCGACCAGGAAGGGGAGGCTGTTGAGGAAACCGATATGGCCGACGCGCGGGACCGGGGCCGCGGAAGCGTGGCCGTTGGCGGAGACGTTCACCCCTCGATTATAGGCGTCCCGCCTTCGATCTCCCCAGGCAGGACCGCGGGGCGGGGCACGCCCTTACTCAGGCGCTGCTGCAACTGCTCGTCTAGAACAGCCGCCGCAGCTCCTGCTGCTCCGCCAGGCGGGCACAGCCGGCCCGCTGCTGGGGATCGCCGCCGTTGATGAAGGGTTCCAACGCCAAGGGGTTGTCGGGCTGGCCAGAGAGCTTCAGCAGCACGCGGATGACGGGCACTGAGGGATAGGCATACAGCTCATGGCGCAGGAAAAGAGGAACACGGCCGCGGACGCTGTCGATCTTATCGGCGCGCGCCTTGGTCACAAGGATTGCGGCGGGAGAAATAGCGCTTCGGCATGGGAGAGGAGCGCCCGTGGCTGTACAGCCGGCCCCGGCTGCGTTACGCTCGAAGCAGCACGCGACCGGAGGGGCGCCATGAGCGGCAAGGATCGATTGGAAGCCTATCTGCGGGACCACGGGGTCCCCTTCCAGGTGCAGCACCACCCGCGGGTGTACACCGCCCAGGAGGTGGCGGCCAGCGAGCACATCCCGGGTAAGCTGCTGGCCAAAGTGGTGCTGGGCGTCGCCGATGGGAAGCCGGCCCTGTTCGTCGTGGCGGCCTCGGACCGTGTCGACCTGGCCCAGGCGGCGGCGCTGGCAGGCGCTCGGGAAGTGCGCCTGGCCTCCGAGCAAGAGTGTAGCGCCGCGATGCCCGACTGCGAGGTGGGGGCCATGCCCCCCTTTGGCAACCTCTACGGCCTGCCGGTGTATATGGACACGACACTGGCGCAGGACGAGACGATCTTCTGCCAGGCCGGCACCCACACCGACACGCTCAGCCTGCGGTACGCCGACTTCGCCCGGCTGGTGCAGCCCGTCGTGGGCTCGTTTGCCCAGCGGCGCTAGCGCGCGATCGACAGGACCGGCACAGGAGCGCGGGTGAGCGCAGCCCGGCCCGGGCGCTCGTGTCAGGTTGAGCCTGGCACAGGCTCTGCAGCCCATACTACTGGTGGACTCGGAGCCGGCAATCCAGGCCGCCAGGTCCAGTGTTAGGAGAGGGGGAGCCATGCGTGACGACGACCTTCCGATCAAGCCCGATCTCCCCGCGCCGTCCCTTGCGGAGCCCCTCAGCGACGTTTCCGCCGTCCCACCCAAGCCAGGGATGGAGGTCTGTGACCTCAACGGCGACAAGGTGGGCACCATCGCCCACATCTACCAGCCGCCGTTCCCGGCTGACGAGCCGGACGAGGTCCGGGAGCCGATTATCGAGGTCAAGACCGGGCTGCTGGGGCTGGGCAGCCACTACTGGATCCCGCGCAGCCTGATCCAGGAGACACTGCCGGACAGCGCCTTCCTGAGCAAGACCAAGGCGGAGCTGCAGAGCCTGGGCTTGGACAAGAAGCCGCCCTATCTCTAGCTCAGGGAGCCTGGGGGCAGCGGTCGTCGTGTGCTCCCGAGCCCGCCGGGGCTGTTCCGCGTGGTCCGTGCCAGACCTTCGGGCTCGGCCCGCGGCTCGGGGACAGGCTGGCCCTCTGGCGGTTCCGTTGAAGGGAGAACGGAGGGGCAGGACACGGCAGGCGCTTCTTGACCAGGCCCAGCAGATGCTGGGTGCGGTCCCTGGCTGGGTCAAGAGCCTGCCCGCGGGGCAAGTGGAGCGGCTGCATCGATAGTCCTTGATCGTCGGGCAGCTCAGCGCCGCCCAGTGGTCTGCCCGGGGCAAGGCGCTGGTGGTCTCCGGGGCGGTGGGGTGCTGCACTGCCCGGAGTGAACGCCCTTCCACAGCACTCAGTTGGAGCTGAGCGGGCGGGGTCTTGCCCACGGCTAGGAGGCTTCGGCCACGGTCAACCCGGTGGCCGGGTTCAGTGCCTCCCTGCCCAGCATGGGCTACAGCGTCGAGCAGGTCCGCCGCGTCCACCTCGCGGCGGACCTGCATCGAGCACCAGCGAGGCCGGAGCGAACCACCACCCGTGTGGTGGCGCTCCGGCCGTGGGCGAGCCGGCGGGCTGGAATATCCTGCGGTGACAGGACCCGGCCCGCCGGGCCGGCGGCGGAATCAGGCCCAGCGCTCTTCCTCGTCCCTCGAAAGGCTTGGATCTCGTTACGCTGGGGATCCAGTTGCTGCCGATGGCGGGCGAGGGCGCTCCCATCTGGAAAGTAGGGGCCGGAGGCCGATGCTACAATGCCCCAAGTGCCATGACCGAGTTGTTCAACGTCCTCGCCCCGGGGGACGCGCTCGCTCGGCTCCAGCAGCGCCTGCGGCCGAGCCCGCGGGTGGAGCGGCTCGCCACGCGGGACGCGCTGGACCGGGTGCTGGCGGAGCCGATCGTCGCCCCGGAGACGCTGCCTGCCTTTCCCCGCTCGACCATGGACGGCTTCGCCGTCCGCGCCGCGGATACCTTCGGCGCCAGCGAGGCATTGCCCGCCTATCTGACCATCGTCGGCGAGGTGCTCATGGGGCGCGCCGCCGAGGTGCGCCTGGGCCCGGGCGAGGCGGCGCGGATCGCCACCGGCGGGATGCTCCCGCCGGGTGCCGACGCGGTGGTCATGGTCGAGCAGACCCAGGAGGTCGACCCGACCACGATCGAAGTGCTGCGGCCGGTCGCCCCCGGGGAGCATGTGCTGCAGGTCGGGGAGGACGTCGCGCAGGGCGAGCGGCTGCTGGAGGCTGGGCACACGCTGCGGCCGCAGGATATCGGCGGGCTGTTGGCGCTCGGGATCGTCGAGGTGCCGGTGGCGGCGCGGCTGCGGGTCGCCATCGTCTCGGGCGGAGACGAGGTCGTGCCGCCGGAGCGGACGCCCGGGCCTGGCCAGATCCGCGACATCAACTCTTACACTCTGGCGTCGCTCGTTCGGCGCCTCGGGCACGAGCCGATCCTGCTCGGGATCGCCCCCGACGTGTTCGAGGAGCTGGACCGCCTGGCGCGGCGGGCGATGGAGCTGGGCGACGTGGTGATCCTGTCGGCCGGCTCCTCCGTGTCCACCCGCGACATGACGGCACAGGTGATCCAGGGGCTGGGCGAGCCCGGGGTGCTGGTGCACGGGGTCTCGCTCAAGCCGGGCAAGCCGACGATCCTAGCGCTATGCAATGGCCGGCCGGTCTTCGGGCTGCCAGGCAACCCGGTCTCCTGCATGGTCACCTTCGATCTGTTCGTCGCCCCCACGTTGGCCCAGCTCAGCGGCACCCGGAGCGGGCCGCCGCGGCGCAGCGTGACCGCCCGCCTGGCACGCAACGTCGCCTCGGTGCCGGGGCGCGAGGACTACCTGCAGGTGCGGCTGGAGCGGCGCGATGGCGAGCTGTGGGCGGATCCGGTGTTCGGGAAGTCGGGGCTCATCTACACCCTGGTGCGGGCCGACGGAATGCTCCACGTTGGGCTGGACGTGGGCGGGATCAGCGCCGGTGAGCTGGTGGAGGTGGTCCTGTTTTGACGCGGCGGATGTACCTCCACGACATCCCGCTCGACGAGGCCTACGCCCGCTTCTGGACGGCGCTGGAGCGGGCCGGGGCGCTGGCGCGGCTGCCGGCAGAGGCGGTGCCGCTGGACGAGGCGCTCGGCCGGGTGACGGCCGGGCCGGTCTGGGCCCGGCTGTCCTCGCCCCATTACCACGGTTCGGCGATGGACGGTGTGGCGGTGCGCGCCGAGGACACCGTGGGCGCCTCGGAGACGACGCCGCTGCGGCTGCGCCTGGGCGAGCAGGCGTACTGGGTGGATACCGGCGACCCACTCCCGCCGGGGACCAACGCGGTCATCATGCTGGAGCATCTCCAGGTGCTGGGCGACCGCGAGGTGGAGATCATGGCCCCGGTCGCCCCCTGGCAGCACGTCCGGCCCATTGGGGAGGACATCGTCGCCACCGAGCTGGTGCTGCCGGAGGGGAGGGTGCTGAGCCCGGTGGACGTCGGCGCCGCGGCGGCGGCCGGGCTGACCGAGCTCTGCGTCCGACGCCGGCCGCGGGTGGCGATCCTGCCCACGGGAACGGAGATCATCTCGGTTGGGGCGCCGCTGCACCCCGGGGCGATCATCGACTCCAACTCGCTGGTGCTGGCCGGGCAGGTGCGCGAATGGGGTGGGGAGCCGACACGCTACCAGCCGACGCCGGACGTGTACGAGCAGTTGCGGGCACAGGTGCTGGAGGCGCTGGAGGGGCATGACGTGGTGGTGGTCAATGCCGGCTCGTCGGCCGGCTCGGAGGACTTCACCGCCTCGCTGCTGGAGGAGCTGGGCGAGCTGGCGGTCCACGGCGTAGCAATTCGGCCGGGCCACCCGGTTGTGCTCGGCGTGGCGCGGGGCAAGCCGTTCCTGGGCATCCCCGGCTATCCGGTGTCGGCAGTGCTGACCTCGGAGCTGTTCCTGCGGCCGCTGCTGTGCCGACTGCTAGGGGTGCCGGTTCCGGAGCGGCCGCGGCTCAGCGCCACGATCACCCGTAAGGTGCTGTCGCCCATGGGGGAGGACGAGTTCCTGCGGGTGAAGCTCGGCAAGGTGGGGGGGCGCGTCGTCGCCACCCCGCTCCAGCGCGGCGCCGGGGTGCTGATGTCGCTGGTGCGTGCCGACGGGCTGGTGCGTCTCCCGCGCTTCTCGGAAGGGGTCCACGCTGGTGAGACGGTAGAGGTGGAGCTGCTGCGCTCCCCGGGCGAGGTGGAACGGACGATCGTCGCGATTGGCAGCCACGATCTGACGCTGGACCTGCTGTCCGACGCGCTCGCCCGCCAGCGCCCGGGCTGGTCGCTGTCGTCCTCCAATGTTGGGAGCCTGGGCGGGCTGATCGCGCTCCAGCGCGGCGAGTGCCACCTGGCCGGCTCGCACCTGCTGGACGAGCAGAGCGGGGAGTACAACTGGCCCTACGTCCGGCGCTCCCTGCGTGGCCGAGACGTCGTCCTGATGACGCTGGTCTACCGTGACCAGGGGCTCATCGTTCCACCTGGCAACCCGAAGGAGATCCAGACCCTGCGCGACCTCACCCGCCAGGACGTGCTGTTTGTGAACCGCCAGCGTGGCGCCGGAACGCGCGTGCTGCTGGATTACAAGCTGCGCGAGCTGGGCATCGCCCCGAGCGACATTCGCGGCTACGAGCGGGAGGAGTACACCCATCTCGGGGTGGCGGCAGCGGTCGCCGGCGGCTCAGCCGACGTTGGGCTGGGCATTCTTGCCGCGGCGCGGGCGCTCGGGCTGGACTTCATCCCGCTGCTGAAGGAGCGTTATGACCTGGTGATCCCCCGCGAATTCTACACCTCGGAGCTGCTCGCCCCGCTGCTGGAGATCATTCGCGGCCCGGAGTTCCGGGCGACAGTCGAGGCGCTCGGCGGCTACGATACCTCAGAGACGGGGCAGCTCGTTCCCGAGCCAGAGGCGCGTTCCCAGTAAAGGCGCGGCTCGGATAGCAGGCCGGCGTGGGCCAGCGGCGCCCCGCGCCAAGCGCTGGCGGTCTTCCTGCGGCGCTGGGAATCCCCGTGTGGACAGCGGCGTTCACGCACAACGATAGCTGTGCGTGAACGCGCAGGGCGATCACGTGGAAGGAGTGCGGAGTGGACGGTAGCTACGACGTGGTGATCATCGGATCCGGGCCGGGCGGGTACGTGGCTGGAATCCGCGCCGCGCAGCTCGGGCTGAAGACGGCAGTGATCGAGCGGGAGTGGGCCGGCGGTGTCTGCCTGAACGTCGGCTGCATCCCCACCAAGGCGATGCTGCGCAGCGCCGAGGTGCTCGACACCATGCGCGAGTCGGAGAAGTACGGGGTGCTGGCCGACAACGTGCGGCTGGACTACGGCAAGGTGGTGCAGCGCCGCGAGCAGGTGGTGCAAGGGCTGCGCAAGGGCGTGGAGACGCTGCTCAAGGCGAACGGAGTGGAGCTGATCTCCGGCACCGCCACCCTTGCCGGCCGCGGCCAGGTACAGGTCGCGGGCAAGAATGGCAGCGGCGCAGTACAGGCGCGCAACCTGGTCATCGCCACCGGCTCCCGCCCGGCCTCGCTGCCGATCCCCGGCGCCGACACGCCCGGGGTGATCAACAGTGACCAGGCGCTGGAGCTCAAGGAGCCGCCCCGGAGCGTGCTGGTGCTGGGCGGCGGCGCGGTCGGCTGCGAGTGGGCCAACATCTTCCGCTCGTTTGGCGCCGAGGTGACGGTCGTCGAGATGCTGCCCACCCTGCTCCCGCTCGAAGACGAGGACATGGGCAAGACGCTGCAGCGGATCTTCCAGAAGCGGGGCATTACGGTGCATACCGGGGCGACGCTGCAGCGGATCGAGGACGGGCCGGACGGCGGCAAGCGCTCCACCATTGCCTGGCCGGATGGCCGGACGCAGCAGGTGGACAGCGAGATCGTGCTGATCGGCGTCGGCCGCAAGCCGAACTCGGACGGCCTGAACCTGGAAGCGGTCGGGGTGCGGCCGAATCAGCGCGGCTTCATCGAGGTGGACGATCACTTGCGCGCGGGGGACGGCGTCTACGCCATCGGCGACGTGGTGGGCAAGGCGTTGCTGGCGCACGTCGCCTCACATCAGGGCATTGTCGCGGTCGAGAACATTGCCGGCCAGGACGTCGCCATGGATTATAAGGCCGTGCCCGGGGTGACCTTCACCCATCCGGAGGTTGCCAGCGTTGGGCTGAGCGAGGCGAAGGCGCGTGAGCAGGGCTACGAGGTGCTCGTCGGCCGCTTCCCGTTCGCGGCGCTGGGCCGGGCGCAGACCTACGGCGAAACGGATGGCATGGTGAAGATCGTCGCCGAGAAGCGGTACGAGCAGGTACTCGGGGTGCACATCATCGGCCCCAGCGCCGGCGAGATGATCCACGAGGCGGTGCTGGCAATCAACCTGGAGGCGACGCTGGAGGACCTGATCACGACGATCCACGCCCACCCGACGCTTCCCGAAGGGATCGGCGAGGTGGCCATGGCCGCCCTGGGCCGGCCGATCCACATCGCGAGGGCGCGGCGCTAGATGCGCCCCGGCTGGTTGCTCAACCTGCCGTGTACCGAGTACCAGGCGGCGCTGGCCCTCCAGTGGTGGCTGGTCGAGGCGCGGCAGCGGGGCGAGGCGCCCGAGACGCTGATCCTGGTCGAGCATCCGCCGGTGTTTACCCTGGGCCGGCGCGCCCGGCGCGAGGACATCGCCCTCTCAGATGCAGAGCTGGCCCGCCACGGCATCGCGGTCTGCGCAACCAACCGTGGCGGGCTGGTCACCTACCACGGCCCGGGCCAGGTAGTCGGCTACCCGATCGTCCGGCTGCGGTCGCTGGAGCGCGACGTCCCCGGCTACGTCGCCGGCCTGCAGCGGCTGATCGCCGCCGCCCTGGCGGACGAAGGGATCGAGGCCGGGCCCCGAGCCGGGCTCCCCGGCGTCTGGACCGCCCGGGGCAAGATCGCGGCGATCGGGATCGCGATGGTGCGCGGGGTGACGATGCACGGCTTCGCGGTGAACCTCCAGCCCAAGCTGGAGCACTTCGCGCTCATCAACCCCTGTGGGCTGGCTGATCTGGGCGTCGCCTCCGCCGCCCAGCTCCTTGGCCGCCCGGTCGACCCGCGCCGCTTCCGCGAGCGATTGGCGTGGCACTTCAGCGCCGAGTTCGGGATCCAGCTCGCGGAGCACAGTCTGGCGGCATAGCGGCCGCGCCGTAAGCGGCTGAGGAGGCGGGGGAGGACGCGGCGAAGCCGCCAGGCTCAGCCGCCGGGCTGCTCCAGCCGCAGCAGCCGCGCCGCGGTTCCGCCGAGGATGTCGGCCGTCACGTCCTCCGGCAGCCCCAGCGCCCGGATCGCCTCGATGTTCCCGCGCACCGTCCCCGGCGGGCCGGGCCAGTCGGAGCCGAAGACCAGCTTGCGCGCCAGGCGGCGCAGGTTGGGGAAGTACTCGGGCAGCTTCTGGGGCGGCAGGCCCGAGATGTCGATGTACACGTTCGGGTGATACCGCGCTAGCGTCTCCGCGTGGTCGTACCAGATCGGTCGCCCGCCATGGGACTGCAGGATGGCCAGGTTCGGGAAGTCGACCGCGACGTCGTCCAGATACAGCGGGTCGCCGTACTTCAGGCGCGAGCCGGGGAACACCGAAGAGCCGGTGTGGACCAGCACCGGGATGCCTAGCCGCTGCGCCACGGCGTACACCGGGTAGAGCAGGCGGTCGTTCGGGTAATAGTAGCCGTAGGTGGGATACAGCTTGAGGGCGCGGAAGCCCTGCTCGACTACCAGCCGCTCCAGCAGCCCGGCCGGGTCGTGCTCCAGGTAAGGGTTCACTGTGGCGCAGGGCAGCAGCCGCGGCTGGCCCCGGCAGAACTCCGCCACCATTTCGTTGGTCACGACCTCGGAGGTGATCGGGACGACCTGAGCGAGCACGAGCGAGTAATCCACCCCGCTGGCGTCCATGTTGGCGATGACGCGCTCGGGCGAGCCGAACTGCTCGGCCAGCCAGCGGGCGCCGCCCGGATAGCGCTCGTTCAGGTACGCGTCGTACCCGCTGGGGATATGGCTGCCGATGGGAGGATGGATGTGGACGTCGACGACCGGGGGGTGCGAACGAGCCATCGCCGGCATTATTCCGAGCCGTCCGGCCAGCCGCAACCCGCTTCCCGGCCCACGGCGCAGGCGCTCAGCCTCGGCCGGCCAGGCCCAGGCGCCGCAGCAGCTCGTAGAGGTTGACGTCCCAGCCCCAGCCGAACATCTTCGGGGTGAACACGCGCCGATCCTCGGGATTCCACCAGCGCTGCCTCATCCGTGACCAGGTCGGGGCGCGGAAGTCATACGGGATGCCCAGGAACCTGCCCGTCTTGCTCATGCGCTGCTCCAGCCTCTCGGGGCGCGGCAGTTCGCCAGGGGGATCGCCGCGCTTCAGTTACAATTCTCTGACGTGTTGCGATGGGGAACACGCGCGGCGTTCGCGCCCGACGCGAGCCGCGGAGAGTGAGAGCTAAGCATGTCCATTGATACCAAGCGTGAAGAGGTGCTCAGGCAGCTCCGCACGGTGCAGGATCCGGACCTGCACCGCGATCTTGTCTCCCTGGGCATGATTCAGGATCTGGCGATTCAGGATACCGCGGTCAGCTTCTCGATCGTCCTGACCACGCCAGCCTGCCCGGTGAAGAACGATATGAAGGAATGGGCCCGCGCCGCGGTGGCGCGGCTGCCCTGGGTGCGCGAGGTGAACGTCGACCTGCGGTCGCAAACGGCTGCTGGCCGCACCGTGGGCCAGGGGCAGCTCATCCCCAAGGTGAAGAACGTCATCGCGGTTGCCTCCGGCAAGGGTGGCGTCGGGAAGTCGACCACCAGCGTCAACGTCGCCCTGGCGCTGGCTGAGACGGGCGCGAAGGTGGGTCTGCTGGACGCCGACATCTACGGACCGAACGTCCCGCTCATGGTTGGGATCAAGGAGAAGCCCGAGGTACGGGGCGAGAACGGCAAGATCGAGCCGCTGGTGCGCTACGGGATCAAGCTGATGTCCATCGGGTTCTTCCTGGACGAGTCGAACCCGGTGATCTGGCGCGGCCCGATGGTGCACGGGGCGATCCAGCAGTTCCTGCGCGACGTGGACTGGGGCGAGCTGGACTACCTGATCGTTGACCTCCCGCCCGGCACTGGCGACGCGCCGCTGAGCCTGGCGCAGCTTGTCCCGATGAGCGGCGCGGTGATCGTCACCACCCCCCAGGATGTGGCCTTGCAGGACGTCTCCAAGGGGATGGGGATGTTCCGCAAGCTGGAGGTGCCGATCATTGGGGTGATCGAGAACATGTCGTACTTCGTCTGCGACCACTGCCAGACGAGGCACGAGATCTTCGGCCGCGGCGGGGGGGAGCGGATCGCCCGCCACTTCGGTGTCCCGTTCCTCGGCCAGGTGCCGCTGCAGCCCGCGGTGCGCGAGGGTGGGGACGAAGGGCGGCCGATCGTGGTCACCCAGCCGCGCTCGGCCGCGGCGGAGGCGTTCCGCGCTGTGGCCGGTGCGGTGGCCCAGCAGGTGAGCATTCTCGCCTATTCCAACAACGGCGCGTTCATCCCGATCAACGCGATCACACTCAACCGCTAGGAGAGCATCGTTGAGCGACGTTCTGGCCTGGCTCGGGTCGCTGGGGGCCCACGTACTCCAGCAGAGCGAGGGGCCGGCCGAGCAGACCCTGTGCTTCTCGGTCGTCCCCGTAACGCTGGCGCTGGCCTACTTCACGCTTCGTCTCCGGCGGCAGCGCTGGCAGGCGGGAGACGGGGCCGACTGATCCCGAGCGGCCAGGGCGGCGCAACGACTCACGCAGTTTCAGGAGCAGCGACGCGGGCGCCGACTGGACGCTCACCTTCTGCGCGGTGCGGGATGGCGGAGGCTGCCCTCACTGGGGCAGCCTCACAGGGGGTTAGCGCGCCTCCCCTGGCCGGGGCCTGGGCAGCGGCGGGACGACTGGCTGCACCGGCTTGGGCTCGGGCACTGGCACCGGCGCCACCTCCTCTGGCGCGGGCGCTGCCCTGAGCTTGTGCAGCAGCCAGCCGAGCACCACGCGCAGCATCCCCACCATCGGTGCGGCCAGGATCGCTCCGCCGATGCCAAAGATGTCCGCTCCGACCACTACCGAGAAGAGGATGATGAGCGGGTGGACCTTGACCGCGTGGCCGACGACATGGGGGATGACGATGTAGTCTTCCAGGTGGCGTAGAACCAGGTACACCAGCGCCAGCACCCCGGCGTAGGCCAGCGGCGACCAGCCGAACGGATTGCCCTCCACCACTCCGATCGTCACCGCGATGGCTCCGGCGGTGATCGGGCCGGCGAAGGGGATCAGCTCCAGAATGCCGGTGGCGATGGCGACGAAGACGGCGTAACGCAGCCCGAGCGCCGCCAGCGCGATCCAGGTTACGGTGCTCATGAGCACCACGAGAAACAGCAGCCCTCGCAGGTACACGCCGAACACCGCGTTGACCTCGGCTGCCAGCGCTCCTAGCTCGGCGCGGTAGCGCGAGGGCGTGAGGTTGCGAATCGCCCGCACCAGGTTGTCCCACTGCAAGAGCAGGTAGAAGGTGGCGACCAGGAACAGGAGCGTCTTGACGACGTACTCCAGCACTCGGACGCCGAGCCCGATGGCGTTGGCGCGAATCCAGCGCTCGCCTT
The DNA here is from genome assembly GCA_021325655.1 of Pseudomonadota bacterium. Classification (GTDB taxonomy): domain Bacteria; phylum Chloroflexota; class UBA6077; order UBA6077; family JAJPGT01; genus JAJPGT01. Next base: position 84,621 of record JAJPGT010000060.1, on the reverse strand, counting down.
CATCGGAGGCGCGCCCGAGCTCGACTGCGAGTGCGTGGGGGTCAACCTGGATGCCGAGGATGGTGGGCGTCTGGCCGCCCAGCGCCTGCGCCTCGAAAGAGCTCGCCAGTTCGGGCAGGCTCCGGCGCAGTTGGTGATAGTCGGCTTCCAGGGCTGGCACCAGCACCTTCGCCCCGAGCCCGAGCAGCGTCAGGAACAGCACGTAGAACAGCGCCACCACCACCGGCCGCGGAAGACGGCTGTGGCGCACGAGGAAGGTGATCAGGGGATTGAGCACGTAGGCGGCGATGAAGGCCCAGAGAAACGGCCCGATGACGTCGTGGGCGGCGTAGATAAGCAGCAGCGCCAGCGCCACGAGCATGGCGACGGTGAATACTTTGGCACGCTGAGAGAAGCGAATCTCCTCCACTACCCGCCTCGGGGAGGCTGCCCCACCGACTTTGGTAGAATTCTACTGCCCGCTTCGCTGTCCGGCAGTGTCGGCGCGGAGCGGGCGCATTGCCGAAGGTGTTGCAGGAGGAAGGGCGGTCGCCGCGAGCCACCCGCGCACGCGCGGGCCTCGTGGAGGAAAGTCCGGACAGCGCAGAGCGGGGTGCCCGGCGCAAGCCGGGGTCGGGTAACCGATAGCTAGAGCCACAGAGACCAATGCCGGGTCAGGCCGGAGTGAAAAGCGGTAATCCTCCCCGCTGCAACCTCAAGCATGGCCGATGACGCTGCTCGCCGAGGCCAGGGTAGAGGGCACCCGTCGCGAGACGGGGAGAGCGCGATGCGCTCTCAGAGAGATGACCGCCACCAACAGAATCCGGCTTACTCTCCTCCTGCAACCCACGGCGTTCCCCGGAGATACGCCTGAAGCTGGCGACTCGCCTCCTGATCGTCGCGACGCTGCTCGCGCTGGTCTCGCTTGGCGCCGGCAGCGGTAGCTCGCTGGCCTGGGCCAGCCCGGCCGCGTCGCGCCGTACCCCGACGCCGACGACGTCTCCGACACCAGCCGCCACGCCGACTGCTGAGGAGGTGACCGCAACGCCTTCGACGGCGGCTACCTCCGTCCCGCCCTCCCTCCCGGCTGCCGCCACCTCGACGCCGGTTCCCACGCCCGCTGCGGCTGCAACCCCATCCGTCGCGCCGAGCGCCGCGGAGGCGAGCGCGCCGCCGAGCCCGCCGAGCGCGGCCCCGCCGTCCGCGACCGAGCTGCCCGGGTACGATACCCCGCAGGGGCATTTCTTCCCGGCCAACCTGGGTAGCGATCCCAACGCCGGCTACTGGGTGTACGACGGCGGGCAGGCGCGCTTCTGGAGCGAGTACCAGCGCCTTGGCGGCTACGCCGCGCTCGGCTCCCCGATGTCCCGCCGGTACCAGTGGCAGGATTGGACGGTGCAGCACTTCGCCAACGGGGTGCTGCGCTGGCTACCCGACCAGGGGCAGGCGGACATCGTCCCACTGGAGCAGGTGGGCAATCCACCGCCGGAAGCGGTCGTGGTCGAGCCTCCGCCCCTGGTTCAGGGGGAGGCGGTGCAGAAGCCATGGTCCGGCTGGTGGTGGCCGGCCACTACCAAGGTGCGCCCGCCGCACCTGTTCGATGCCCAGGGGCCGCTGGCCAAGTACGACCACTACGTCCAGGCGCGTACCGGCTGGGACCCGGGCACCCTGGCCTGGGAGCGCTCCGAGCTGTTCCTGCGCGCCGGCGGGCCGAGCTGGGCCGGCCACTGCAATGGCTGGGCCGCGGCGGCGCTGATCGAGCCCGAGCCAACCGCGCCGGTGCAGGTCGGCGACGAGACCTTCAGTGTCGACGACCAGAAGGGGCTGCTGTCCGACTTCCACTTCGCCGATGCGGCGCTCTGGCTGTATGGCGGCGGGGACGACGGGCTGAGCCCAGTGGACTTCCATCACCAGCTTATCACCTGGCTCGCCCGCGACGGCCGCGGGATGGTGCTCGTCTTCAACCCCGGCGGCGAGGAGATCTGGTCCTACCCGGCCTACCGGGTCCAGATCGTCTCCACCCCGGACCAGACCGACCCGGACGTGACCCACGTCAAGGCGACCGTCTGGATGGCGGACAACAACGTCCCGGCCAACTTCGTCGGATTGAAGAACTACCCGAGCGACCAGGGGCAGACGTTCGAGTACGCGCTGCGGGGGGACCGCGCCAGCCCCGACAGCGGTGTCTGGGAGGGGGCGAGCGCGCGAGGGGGCTTCTCCCGCCCCTGGGAGATCTGGTATCCCGAGCCGAGCGTGCGCAACGTGGGCCGGCTGCTCGCCAGCCCCAACCTGGACTACACCATGATCCGCGAGATCCTGGCCGGCGGCCCGAGCGACACCACCACCGCCGGCGGGCCAGGCGCCGCTACGAGCGGCTCAGCACCTCAGGATTGACCGGTGTCGGCGGGCGCTGCCCGCTCAGCACTGCCAGGATATTGTCCGCCGCCAGCTCGGCCATCGCGTTGCGCGTCTTCACGCTGGCACTGGCGATGTGCGGCACGATCAGGCAGTTGTCCAGCGTCAGCAGCGGGCTATCCAGCGGGATCGGCTCCGGGTCGGTCACGTCCAGCGCCGCCGCCTGGATCGTCCCGTTCTTCAGCGCCTCGTACAGCGCCTGCGAGTCGACGATCGGGCCGCGGGCGGCGTTGACCAGGATCGCCGTCCGCTTCATCTTCGCCAGGGCCTCGGCGTTGATCATCCGGCGGGTCCGCTCGTTCAGGTCTACGTGCACCGTCACGAAGTCCGATTCGCGCAGCAGCGTGTCCAGGTCCACGTAGCGGTAGCCGAGCTGCCGCTCCAGGTCCTCGCGGCGGTAGACGTCGTAGTACAGGATCGTCATGTCGAAGCCGCGCGCGCGCTTGGCCACCTCCTGCCCGATGCGGCCCATCCCGATAATCCCGATGGTCGCGTGGTGCACGTCCTGGCCGAGCAGCAGCAGCGGCCCCCACGTCTTCCACCTGCCTTCCTTCACGTAGCGCTCGGCCTCGGGGATGCGCCGCGCCGCTGCCAGCAGCAGCGCCCAGGTGAAATCGGCCGTCGTCTCGGTCAGCACCCCTGGGGTGTTCGTCCCCACGATCCCGCGGCGGGTCAGCTCGGGCACGTCCAGGTTGTCGAAGCCAACCGCCATGTTCGCCACCACTTTCAGGTGGGGGGCGTGGTCGAGCAGCTCGGCGTCGATCTTCTCGGTCAGCAGGCAGAGCAGCCCTTCGACGTCGGCGATCTGGCGGAGCAGCTCGGCGCGCGGGATCACCTCGTCCGAATCCCAGAGGCGCACCTCGCACGAGCGCCGCAGCTTCTCAATGCCAACGGAGGGGATACGGCGGGAGACGAACACCTTTGGCTGGGCCATTACGGCCTCCTCACGTCAAGTCATCGCCAGCGTGCCGGCGCGCTGCGGGAGCGTGGCGGCGGGCCGCGGACCGTCGCGTGAGCCCCGAGCCGGCGCCCGAAGCACCGCCGAGTGTAACACAGGTGCTCCGGGATGGCCGCGGGCGCGGCCGGCTAGTGGGGGTGGGGCCGGGTGGGCATGCGGCCCGCGCGCGCCCAGGCCAGCAGCTCGGCCAGGCCGGCCTCCGCCGCGGCGACGTCCTCCGGCCGGTAGAGCGTCGCCTTGTGCTGCTCGTACTCGTCGCGGTCGTCCTCCACCCAGGTACCGTCCGGGCGGACGAACAGGTCGAGCGCCAGGTCACGGTAGGTGAGCTCGGCGTCGCGCAGTGTAGCGGGGGTGGAGAGGTTGCAGTACCAGCCTTTGAGCGCGCCGTCGCTGCCGAAGACCTGGAAGATGTTGAACCAGCGCTGGAAGTAGTAGAACTCCACGAACAGGTCGCCCCGCTCCAATACGACGTAGCCCAGGTCCACCCGGCCGACGTTGAAGGGCGCCTCGACGACGATGCCGTCCGGCTGCTGGGCGACGATCTCCCCGCTCCAGTGGAAGATCTCCTGGCCGCGGTAGTCGAGCTTGCGGACCAGGATGCGCTGGCGGCCGGTCACTGTCGCTTCGCGCTCCGCTCGGCGACGAGCGCCTCGAACGCCGCTTCGTCGAGCATCGGCTTGCCGAGCTGCCGCGCCCGCGCCGCCTTGGAGCCCGGGTCCTCGCCGACGATCACGTGGGTGGTCTTCTTGGTCACGCTGTCTGCCACTTGGCCGCCCAGCTCGCGGATGCGCTGCTCGATCTGCAAGCGGGTGTAGCCCTGCAGCCGCCCGGTGACGACGAACGTCAGCCCGGCCAGCGGCAGGCCGTCCCGCCCCCCGCCGTCGTCCTGCATCCGCACCCCGGCCCGGCGCAGCTTCTCGATGACCTTGCGATTCTCCTCCGCGGCGAAGAACTCCACCACGCTCTCGGCGATCTTCGGCCCGATGCCCTCGATCGCGTCGATCTCGTCCACGGTCGCGGCCATTAGCGCGTCCAGACTCTTGAAATGCGCTGCCAGGAGCTGCGCTGTCTGCAGCCCGACGTGGCGGATGCTGAGCGCGAAGATCAGCCGGGCCAGCGGGCGGTTCTTCGACGCGGCGATGTTGTCCAGCACGCTCTGGGCGCTCTTGTCGCCCATCCGCTCCAGCGTCAGGAGCTGCTCCTTGGTCAGACTGTACAGGTCCGCGACGTCCTGGACCAGTCCGGAGCGGAATAGCGCCTCAGCCAGCTTCTCGCCGATCGTCTCGATGTCCATCGCGTCGCGCGAGACGAAGTGCTTCAGCCGCTCGTAGCGCTGCGCCGGACAGCCGAACCAGTTCGGGCAGCGGGCCATCGCCTCGCCCGGCACCCGCTCGATCGGGGTGCCACACGCCGGGCAGGTGGCGGGAAGCTCGAACGGCCGCTCTTGGCCGGTGCGGCGGGAGACGATCGGGCCGATCACCTGGGGGATCACCTCGCCAGCGCGCTGGATAATGACCCAGTCGCCAATGCGGATGTCCTTGCGGCGGATGTCCTCCTCGTTGTGCAGCGCGGCCAGCTTGATCGTCACCCCGGCCACCTGGACCGGCTCCAGGATGGCGTAGGGGTTCAGGCTCCCGGTGCGGCCGACGTTGATCCCGATGTCGAGCAGCTTCGTGGTCGCCTGCGTCGGTGGGAACTTGTAGGCGATCGCCCAGCGCGGCTCGCGGCCCACCTCGCCTAGCTCCCGCTGGACGTCTAGATCGTCGATCTTGATGACCGCGCCATCGATCTCGTAGTCCAGCGTCTCCCGCCGCTGCTCCCAGGCCAGCGCGCAGCGGACCGTCTCCTCGAAGGTGTCGCAGTAGACGTTGGCCGGGTTGACCGGAAAGCCCAGCTCCTTCAGGCATTGCAGTGTCTGCCAGTGCGAGCGGGGCAGCTCGCCGCCCTCGTACCATCCCACCTGGTAGATGATGATATCCAGCGGCCGGCGGGCAGTGATGCGGGGGTCGAGCTGGCGCACCGAGCCGGCCGCTGCGTTGCGCGGGTTGGCGAACAGCGGCTGCCCCTCGCGGGCGCGCTCGTCGTTGATGCGTCGGAAGGCATCTTTGGACAAGAACACCTCGCCCCGCACCTCCAGCACCCGCGGCGCCTGCTCGGGGAGCGAGAGCGGGACGCGGCGGATGGTGCGGAGGTTCTGAGTGATGTCCTCGCCGTGGAAGCCGTCGCCGCGCGTCGCCCCAACGGCCAGGCGGCGCTCCTCGTACACCAGTGAGACGGCCAGGCCGTCCACCTTCGGCTCCACCGTAAAGCCGCGCAGCTCTCGGCCGGCCAGTCGGGTCGCTCGGGCGTACCAAGCCCGGAGCTGCTCCTCGCTGAAGGCGTTGGCGAGGCTGAGCATGGGAATGCGGTGCTGGACCACGCGGAACGCTTCGGCCGGGGTAGCGCCGACGCGCTGGGTGGGCGAGTCGGGCGACTGCAGCTCGGGGTGAGCCGCCTCGATCTCGCGGAGCTCGTTCATCAACCGGTCATACTCGGCGTCCGAGATCTCCGGCTGGTCGAGCACGTAGTAGCGGTAGTTGTGATAGTTGATCAGCCGCCGAAGCTCTTCGGCGCGCGCCTGAATTGCCAGCAGGTCGGTGCTCACGGCATACTCCCCCGTGCGCGGGTAGCCCCACGGGAGTATACCCAGGCCTCTTCGCCCGCTGGATTACACCCCCGCCACGATACCGGCCGCCGCCCAGCACTCTGGAGACCAGCCTGAGCCTCGAAGCACTCCGCCGCGAAATCGACGCTCTCGACCGTGAGATCATTCGCCTGCTCAACCGGCGCGCCCACCTGTCGCTCCAGGTCGGCCGCTTGAAGGAGACCGCCGGCGAGGCTCCCACGTTTGCGCCTGGCCGTGAGGCCAGCCTGCTGAACGGGCTGGAGCGGGAGAACGCAGGGCCGCTGCGCCCGGAGCATATCCGGGCCATCTACCGCGAAATCCTGTCCGCATCGCGGAGTCTCCAGCGGCCGCTCCGCATCGCTTACCTCGGCCCAGCGGCGACGTTCACCCACCAGGCGGCGATGCAGCGCTTCGGCCACGCCCCGGAGTATGTCCCGGCCCCCAGCATCACCGATGTCTTCGCCGAGGTGCAGCGCGGCGGTGCCGACTACGGCGTCGTCCCGGTTGAGAACTCCACCGAGGGCTCGGTGCACGAGACGCTCGACCAGCTCGTGGACACCGAGCTGAAGGTCTGCTCCGAGGTGACGATCCCGGTCGTCCACAATCTGCTGGCACTGGGCGAGCGCGACGACATCAAGCTGATCTACTCGCACCCCTCGGCCCTCGCCCAGTGCCGCGGCTGGATCAGCCGTAACCTGCCCGGCCGTGAGGTGATGTCGGTGGTCAGCACCGCCCGCGCGGCGGAGATGGCGTCCAAAGACCCGGCCGGGGCGGCGATCGCTACCGCGCTCGCCGCCGAGGTGTACGGGCTGCGGATTCTGGAGAGCGGAATCCAGGACCTCTCCAGCAACTGGACGCGCTTTCTGGTGATCGGAACCAGCGTGAGCGAGCGGCCGACCGGCAACGACCGCACCTTCCTGGTGTTCAGCATCAAGGATCGGGTGGGCGTGCTGCGCGACGTTATCAACACCTTCTCCGACCAGGGCGTCAACCTGGCCAGCATCCAGTCGCGCCCCTCGCGGCGCCGCGCCTGGGACTACGTCTTCTTCGTGGAGCTCGACGGCCATGCCGCGGAGGAGCGGGTGCGCCTGGCGCTGGAGCAGGCCGAGCCCCATACCGTGTTCATGAAGGTGCTCGGCTCCTGGCCGCGCGCGTAGCCCGGCGCCGCGCCCGTGCCGGGCGGCCGCCCCGTAGGCCTCGCGCCCGCTAGTTCTGCCCACAACCTCCTCTCCCGGGATCGTGCACTGCCCACCGCTTGACGGGCTATACGAAACCGTATACGCTCTGGCCCTGCGGAAGCGACGCCCGGTGCGGTGGGACGCGGCGCGGGTGCGGGCGTTGCGGCGGCGCGGGCTGAGCCAGCAGGCGCTGGCCGACGAGCTGGGCGTGCGGCAGGCCACGGTGAGCGACTGGGAGCGGGACGTCTCTCCCCCCCGCGGCGCCTCTGGATGCATGCTGCTGCTGCTGGCCGAGCGGGCTGGGTTCAGCGACGAGGCGGGTGGGGGCGACGATGCCGGTGAGCCCGAGTCCAGCGGCTGAGAGGGCGGCTCCCTCTGCGGACGAGGCGTTCGTCGCCTGGCTCTGGGAGAGCCGCGCCTTTGCTGATCCCTGGCTGGTGCTGAGCGACGGCTCGCGGCTGCGGGTGGTGTTCGCGGGCCGGCGCTGGCCCGGTCCGGGGCCGGACTTCCGCGGCGCGGTGCTGGAGCGGCCGGACAGCACGCTGCTGCGGGGCGACGTGGAGGTCCACCTCAGCGCGGCCGACTGGGCTGCCCACGGGCATCACCGCGATCCCCGCTACGCGGGCGTGGTGCTTCACGTGGTCCTGCGCCAAGCGGGCAGCCCCGCCCGCCGGATCGACGGACAGGTGGTGCCGACGCTCGTCCTAGGCCGGCAATTGTCCGACTCCCTCCCGGCACTGCGGGCGCGATTCGCCCGGGTGGGCGGTGCGGTCCCGCCCGGGCCGGCCTGCGTCCAGCACGTCCACGACGTAGTGGCGCTGCTGGACGCGGCGGGCGAGGCGCGCTTTCTGGCGCGGGCGGCGGCGTTGGAAGGCGACCTTGCCGCCTGCAGCGCAGAGCAGGTGTTCTATCGGGCGCTGCTGGTGGCGATGGGCTACTCGGCCAACAAGGAGCCCTGCGCTCGGCTGGCCGAGCTGCTGCCGTACGAGGATCTGGCTGCGGCGCTGCTGGCACGTCCGCCGGCGCGGCGGGCCGACGCGGCCCAGGCGCTGCTGCTGGGTCGAGCCGGGCTGCTTCCCGCCACCGAGGCGCCGGTGCCGGGCGGGCTGCTGCGCGAGTGGGCCGCGCTGGACGACGGCGCCCCGGGGCTGCCCCGGCGCGCCTGGGCGCTGGGGTCGGTCCGGCCGGACAACGCGCCTCCGCGCCGCCTGGCCGGGCTGGGGTTGTGGCTGGCGGCGCGGGCAGGCACAGACTGGGTCGGGGCGCTCGCGGCAGCGGTGCGCGAGGCGGTGGTGTGTCCGACGCCCGCGCCTCTGGCGGAGCTGTTCCGGGTGCAGGCAACGGACGACTTCTGGCCCTGGCAGGTCGACTTCGGCCGGCCCTTGGAGCAGGCCCGCCCCTGGCTGATCGGCCGCGGTCGGGCGATGGAGGTCGTCGTCAACGTGCTGCTACCGGGCTGCTACGCGCTCGGACAGGTTCACGGGGATGAGCCCCTCTCAGCCGCGGCGCTTGGCTGCTACCGCCGCTTCCCAGCAACGCCGGGCAATCGGATCAGCCGTTACATGGCCCAGCAGGTGGCCGGCGGTGTGCCCCGCGGCCTTCGGCTCACAGCCGCGCGCCAGCAGGGGCTGCTGCACCTGTTCCACGAGTGGTGCGCCGGGCGCTGGTGCGAGCGCTGCCCGGCTGGCGGCGGAGCGCGGCTGGCCGCTCTTCCTTGCCCTGAAGGGAGCGAAGCGCCTGCCGCCACTCACGGGCGAAGCACGAGCGGTGTGATACACTCCGGGCCTGAATCTGCCGCGGAGCACTCCGACGATCCCGGATAACCCGAACTGGCACCGCCATCGCGGTGCCTGCCCCTTCTACCGTGAACGCTGGACCGTCGAGGACGAGCCGGGAGATGAGGGCTGCCTGCTGCTGTACCAGATCATCTGCCTGCAGGACACACCGCCGATCACGCCGGAAGAGCAGGCCCTGTGCATGAAGGCACGGACCGCCTGCTGGCGGTTGCAAGCGGCGGCCAGCGGGTCAGGTTCGGCGGGCGGGCGCCGCGCTCGCGGCGGGTAACCCGGCCCGGTCAGTCTGCCTCGCGCGCCGCCTGGCGCAGCTCGTCGGGGGTCGGCGCCACCACTCCGAGCCGCCGCACCACCAGGCTGGCGCCGAGATTCGCCAGCGCCACCGTCTCCCGCAGCGGCGCGCCCACCGCCAGTCCGGCCGCGAGCAGCGCGATCACCGTGTCGCCCGCGCCAGTCACGTCCACCACCTCGGCGCGGTTCGCCGCCGGCAGGTGCAGGTATTCGCCGCTGGCTTCGAGCGCGGAGATTCCCTCCGCGCCGCGGGTGATGACCGCCGCCCGGGCCTGCAACCGCTCCACGAGCTGGGCGCAGGCGGATCGGAAGGCGTCCTCCGTCTCCAGCCGCGCGCCGAGCGCCACCTCCACGTCCGGCTGGTTCGACTTGACCAGCGTGAACCCGCGAAAGCGGAACGGGCTGCCCTGAGTGTCGACGACGAGGGGACGCTCGTGGCGGCGGGCCGCGGCGAGCGCGGCAGCGATCGTCGCTTCGCACACCACCCCGCCTTTATAGTCGGAGACCAGGAGCACTGCGCAGTGCTCGGCGGCGTGGTCGATGGCCGCGCCAAGGCCGGCGAGCGTCGCCGCATCGAGCGGCCCGCTCGGCACCCGGTCTAGCCGCAGCATCTGTTGCCGCCGTCCGGCCGCGTCCTCCGCCAGGATGCGCGTCTTCGCCGCGGTGGTAAAGCCCGGCGCGCGCACGACGCCGCGGGTGTCCACCCCGGTCTCCGCCAGTGCTCGCAGCAGCGTGTCGGCCTCGGAATCGCAGCCGACGACGCCGATTATCTCCACCGCGCAGCCGAGCGCGCTCAGATTGGTGGCCGGGTTGGCCGCCGAGCCCGGTCGGGCGAACGCGCTCCGCTCCTCCAGCACCAGCACCGGCGCCTCGCGCGAGATGCGCGCCGGAAAGCCGACGACGTAGCGGTCGAGCACCAGGTCCCCGATCACCGCCAGCCGCTGGCCCGGGAATCGGTCCAGCAGCGCGACAGCCTCCCGCGCCCAGCTCACCGCATCCGCCCCCAGGCCCCGGCGCCGGCCAGCGCGATCGCCAGCACTGCCAGCGGCGGCGACAGGCGCAGCAGCGCCGGGGCGAGCGCGCCCAGCCCGGCGCAGCCGGCGGCGACCACGGCCAGGCCGGTCGCTCGCTTGCGGTTCGTTGCCAGCGACACCGCTTCCCCCACACCGTAGCCGAGCGCCAGGTAGAGCAGCAGGGTCAGAAAGCCGAAGGCGGGCAGGAACAGCAGCGCCACTGCGCCAAGCGCGGCGGAGAACACCCCGGCCAGCACCGCCAACAGGTAGTGCCGTGGCGCCGCCTCGAACAGCGGCAGCCGCCGCAGCCGGGCGCAGTCCCGGCAGCGGGCGCCCACCGGGGTGAGCACCAGACAGCGCGGGCAGATCGGCGTGTCGCAGCGGCCACAGCGCAGCCCGGTCTCCACCTCCGGGTGGCGGGCGCAGCGGACCAGCGATGGCTCCTCAGCCGGCTCCGCGGGTCGCGTCCCGGCGCTCGGGTCGGATGGCTCGAGTGTCACCGCAGGCCTCCAACGCCGCTGGGCTGCGCCGGAGGCGCGGCCGCGGCCAGGACCCGCTCGGCCGCGGCGAGCACCTGCTGGCTGGTGACCAGGTCCAGGCAGGTGCGGGCCGGACAGCCTTGCGGCGTGCCGAAGCGGTGCCCGACGTGGATACACGGGCTGCACGCCAGCCGGGCGCGGACGACCGCGTGGCGCGGGCTCTCGAGCGGGTAGGGCCCCCAGGCGTGATCGTTGCTCGGACCGAACACCGCGACGACCGGGAGCTCGGCGGCGGTCGCCAGGTGCATCAGCCCGCTATCGTTGCCCACGAAGAGCTGGCAGTGGTGCAGGAAGGCGAGCGTCTGCTGGGGTCGACCCCGCAGCAGCGCCACCGGCGCGCCGCCACGGCTGGCCGCGGCCACCTGCTGGGCCAGCTCCGCCTCGCCCGGGGCCGGGCCGGCCAGAATCAGCGGCTGTAGCCCGAGCCGCTGGCGCACCAGATCCGCCACCTCGGCGAAGCGCTGGGGGTACCAGCGGCGGGCAGGGCTGAATGTGCCACAGCCCGGGTGGATCGCGGCGACCGCCTCGCCCAGCCCCAACTCACGCCAGTGGCGCTCTGCTGCACGCTGGTCGGCCTCGGTGGGGAACAGCTCCAGGCGCGGCGCGGGGTTCGTTGCCCCGAGCAGCGCCGCCACCGCGCGCCACTGGTCGACCTCGTGCCGTGCGCCAAAGCCGCCGTCGGGGGCGCGATGGGTGAGGAACAGCCCCCGGCCATTGTCCAGCCCGGCTCGCAGCGGCGCGCCGCTGCTCAGCGCCAGCGCGGCGTATTTGAGCGTGCCCCAGGCAGTGGTGAGGTGGTGCAGCAGCAGCAGCGCCTCGAACCGCTCTTGGCGCAGCCGCGCCGCCAGCCGCAGGGCCCGCGGCAGTGCCCGCAGGGCGTCGCTCGGCCGGTCGAAGGCATACTTGTCGAACACGATCACCTGGTCCACCGCGTCATTGCCATCCAGCACCACGGCGGAGGCAGCGGTGGCGAGCACGGTGACGTGGGCGGGTGGGAACGCTCGGCGCAGCGCGCGCAGGGCGGGTGTGGCAAGCAGCAGGTCGCCCAGCGTTGCCAGTTTCACCACGAGAAGACGCTGGGGAGCCATCGCGGGAATCATAGCATGGCGGCTTCGCGCAGTACGGTGAGCGTCTGCTGCGCACAGGAGCGCCAGGTGAACTGGCGGGCGCGCTCAAGGCCTCGGGCGCTCAGGTCCTGCCGCAGCGCTGGCTCGCTCACCAGCCGGACGAGCGCGTCGGCAAGCGCCTCGGTGTCCAGCGGGTTCGCCAGCAGCCCGGCCTCGCCGACGACCTCGGGCAGCGACGAGCTGCTGGAGGCGAGGACCGGGGTGCCGCAGGCCATCGCCTCCAGCACTGGGAGCCCGAAGCCCTCGTACAGCGAGGGAAAAACGAAGGCGAGCGCGCCGCTCATCAGCGCGGCCAGGTCTTCGCGGGCGACGTAGCCGGGGCGGAGGACCAGACCGCGTGCCTCGGCGTCGGCGACGTGGGCGTCTACCGTGCTCATCAGCCAGCCCGGCTGGCCGGCGAGCACCAGGACGATCGACCGGCCGGTACGCCTGCGGCAGCGCAGGAAAGCCTCGACCAGGCGGCCGATGTTCTTCCGTGGCTGCAACGTTCCCAGGTACAGCAGGTAGTCCGAGGGGATCCCGTAGCGGGCGCGCACGTGCGCTAGCGCCGCCGCGTCGCGTACCGGGGCCAGGTCCTCGTCGACCCCGTGGTACACCACGCGTATCCTGCCCGCCGGGACGTGGTAAACGCGCTCCAGGTCGCGCTGGGTCGCCCGCGAGGGGACGATGATGCGCCGCGCCGCGCCGCAGTTGAAGCGCGTGGCGAGCTCGAGCGCGAGCCAGCGCTGCGGGGGGTGGGCGCTGGGAAAGAAGCGGTAGCCGAGGTCGTGGATGGTGACCACGCTGGCGCGCGGGTGGACGACCGGCAGAACGTGGGCCGGGACGAACAGCACGGTGGGCTGCCGGGCGAGCATCTCGAGTGCGAGGCGGCCGTGTGTCCATAGCCGTCGCGCCGGCAGATGGCGCCAGGTGGCGTTCGGCGTGCGCTCGAGCAGGCTGGGCGCCGGGAGCTGGTTGAAGTAGAGCCGGAAGCGCTGGTTCGGGTCTGCCTGGAGCAGGTGGCGTGTCACCTGGAGGGCGTAGCGTTCCGTCCCGGTTGGAAACGGCGCCGTGATCCGGCTGGCGTCGATGCCGATCACCACCGCGCTAGCCTCCTTCGCCCGGCAGCGGCTGGGCGGCCAGCACCTGCTCGACGCGGATGCCGAGCATGCAGGGCGGCAGCTCCAGTGCGCCACAGGGTGGGGCGGCCAGGTTGCCGCAGGGAATGCACGGCAGGTCGAACTGCACCACCCGGTGCCGGCCCGACGGGCGCGGCTCCCACGGCCCGAACAGCCGCGGGTCGGTGGGGCCATACAGCCGCAGCGTCGGCGCGCCGACGGCGGCGGCGAGGTGCAGCGGACCGCTATCGGTGCCCAGCACCAGTTCCGCGCGGCGCAGCAACGCCGCCAGCGTCCCAAGCGGCGTCTCCCCTGCCAGGATGACCGCGCGCCGCCGGGTCTGACGAGCGATCGCCTCCGCCAGCGGGCGCTCGGCGACGCTGCCGGTGAGCACGAGCGCGAGGTCGCGCTCGGCCGCCAGGGCCTCTGCCGCCAGCGCCCAGCGCTCCGCCGGCCACGCCTTGAGCGGCGAGCCGGAGCCGGGATGGACGACGAGCAGCGGCCGATCGCGTAGTCCCTCCCGCTCTAGTAGCGCCTCTGCCGCCGCCTCGTCGCTGGTGAAGACGCGGAAGGTCACCGGCGGCGGGGGATCGGGCACTGGGCGGCGATGCGGGCAGCGCTGCGCGACGTGCGCCGCCAGGCGCAGCCCCAGCTCCACCTGGTGCGTGGTGGAGGGCAGTGGGAGCGCCTCGGTGAGCAGCGGCGCGGTCAGCGCGGTCTGGTAGCCCACGCGGCGCGGGATGCCGGCCGCGAGCGCCAGCAGCGCCCCCCACCAGTGGTCGGGCCGAAGGATGACCGCCAAGTCGAACCGCTCGCCCCGCAGCCGCGCCGCTTCACGCAGCAGGGTGACGTAGGGTGACCACGGGGCGCCCTTCGGGCGCCGGGTGAAGCCCGGGAACGGGCAGGGGCGCAGCCGGTCCACCGGCGGGCCGCGGCGTGCCGTTTCCAGCGCCCAGGGCCCGACCAGGTAGAAGAGCCGCGCCTCAGGCAGGGCGGCGCGCAGCGCCGCGACGCCGGGTGAGGCGAGCAGCACGTCGCCCAGATGATCCGGCCGAATCAGCAGAATTCTGGGGTCAGGCGGCAACGGCGCCGTGGTGCTGGGGGCTAGCCAGACGGCGCTGGACACAAGGGCGTGGCGCGCCAGGGGCGTCCAGTGGGGAGGCATGGCTACACCCGCCGGGGAACGCAACGGGCGCGCCGGCGCAGGACGGCAGCCACGAGGATTGGGCTCAGGGACGCGACGGCGCCGGCGGCGCGGCGATTGCGAACATCAGCTCGCCCTCGGCGACGACCTGTCCATCTACCAGCGCCCGGGCGCTCCCGCGGCCGATGCGGCTGCGGCGCTCCAGGAGCTGGACCTCCAGCCGCAGCGTGTCGCCGGGGACGACGGGGCGGCGGAAACGGAGCTTGTCGATCCCGGCGAACAGCACCACCTTGCCGCGATTCTCCGGGCTGGACAGCAGCAGCACCGCCCCGGTCTGAGCCAGCGCCTCCACGATCAGCACCCCGGGCATGATCGGGTAGCCCGGGAAATGGCCCTGGAAGTGCGCTTCGTTTATGGTGACGTTCTTCAGCCCCACCACCCGATCGCCGTCCATCTCCAGAATGCGGTCGACCAGCAGGAATGGATAGCGGTGCGGCAGGATTTCCTGGATCTGCATGGCCGACAGCATCACCCTCGCGCTCCCTGGTGGTTCTCCGGCGAGCCGAGTATACCGCCTGCCCCAGGTTTCTTGTGGAGCCGGGCGCGCATGCCTGAGAATGCGGGCGATGCCGCGCAACCCGGGCCAGCCTCGCTCGTTGAACAAGGGTACGGCGTTCGAGGAGTGCGCGTGGCAATCGGGGAGTCGTTGATCGTCAAGCAGGCCGACGGCCGAGCTGAGATCACCTTCGACCAGCTCTTCCGGGAATACCAGCAGGGCGTGTATCACTGCGCCTACCGCATGCTGGGTGACTCGGAGGAGGCGGCAGACGTCGCGCAGGATACGTTCATCCGCGCCTTCCGCGCGCTGCCATCCCTGCAGCGGGAGCTACGTCCCGGCCCCTGGCTGTACCGAATCGCCACCAACCTCTGCCTGGACCGGCTGCGCCGCCGCAAGTTGATCCGCTGGGAGCCGTGGGACGCCTTTAGCTCGGTCTTCCACCCCCGCCAGGTGGCTCGCGACGACCCGGAGCACGAAGTGGTGCACCGCGAGTCAAGAGAGCTGCTGCGCGCCGCCCTGGACCGGCTCCCGCCGCGGCACCGCCAGGCGCTGTTCTTGCGCGAGGAGCAGGGGTTGTCCTGCGAGGAGATCGGCGAAGTGCTGGGGATCAGCCGCCAGGCCGCGAAGTCCCTGCTGTTTCGTGCCCGCGAAGAGCTGCGTGAACAGTACACCGCGCTCGGGGGGGAGCCGGAATGACCTGCGACCGCCGGCGCCTGTCGTACTACCTGGACGGTGAGCTGTCGCCCGAGGAGGAAGCGGCGGTCCGGGCACACCTGCGGGAGTGCGCCACCTGCCGGGCCGACCTGGCCGCCTACCAGCGGATCGGCCAGGCGATCCGCAATCAGCCGATCCCCCCCATGCCAGCCGGCTTCGCCGGCCGGGTGTATAGCCAGATCGAGCGTGAGCAGGCCTCCCGGCGCCTGGGGCTGACCGGCTGGCTCGGCCGCGCCTTTCCCGCGGCGGTTGTCGCGGCGCTGGTGGTGGGCTTCTCCGCCTCACTCCAGCGCGCCGCCTTCCCCATCCAATCGCCGGCCGCGTCGGCTGTGCCGAGCATGGTCGCCCGAGCGGTGCCGACGCCCACCCTCGCGATCGAGGCCAAGCCGGCAGCGGCGACCGCTGAGCCCGCGCCGACGAATACGCCCAGCGAGCGGGTGCCGAGCGTCGGAGCCAGGGTCGGGGCCGAGGCCCCGACCGCGACGACCGGCGTGCCCACCCAGGAGCCGGCGCCCACCGTTGCACCCGCGGCCAGCAGCGGGGCGGAGGGCGCTGAGGCGGGCGCCGAAGCGGGCCCCGCGGCCCAGGGCGCGCCACCGCCGCCGAGCGTGCCCGCGGCACGGCCGGCCCAGGCGGAGGCGACCGCGCCACCGGCTACCCAGCCACCCGCGCCCCAGCCAGCGCAGCTCGCGCCAGCGCCACCGGCGTCACCCGTCGCCGCGCCGAGCGGGGGTGTCCAGTCGCCAGTGGCGACGACATCCAACGCGTCGTCGAACGGACGCGCCCAGCAGAGGCAGGAGCCCGACCACTCTCGCCCTGAGAACGGCGCCGGCCGGAGCGCGCCGACCCCGGCTCCCGCCGCCAGCGCCAGCCAGCCGACGGTGGCCGCTACCGCGCCTCCGGCGCCGCCAGCGGCGGCTCCCGGCTCCCCTGCTCCGAGCGCTCTGACGCCCGCGCCACCATCCGCTCCCCCGGCGACGAGCGGCGCGGGCGCCGAGCGCAACGTGGGCGGGGCGCGCCCGGCAGCCGCCGGGCCTGCCCCCACCGCGGGAGCAGCGGCCGCGCCAGCGTCGACCGAGCCCACGACCGGCCCGGCCGCGCCCGCCCGCGCCGAGACCGGACGGCCGGACAGCTCCCAGACCCTGCCGAGCGCAGCCGTGGTCCCTGCGGCCACCAGCCAGCCGGCGCTCGGCGCGGCCCCGGCCGCCGCGACCAGCCAGCCGGCGCCGAGCCAGTCGCCGGCCGCCGCTCCGCCCACCCCGGCCGCGGAGCCGACCGCTCCGGCCGGCCTCACACCCTCGAGCGAGCCGGCCCCGCCCACGCTCACCCCGACCGCGGGGGAGACAGCACCCGCCGAGCCGCCCCTCGCCGTCGCCGCGCCGTTCCAATCCGCGCTTAGCGGCGACCAGGCGGCGCGTCTCGGCGCACCGACCGCTGCAGCGGCCAACGTCGGCGTGGTCATCCAGCCGTTCGAGAACGGCCTGATGCTGCGGCGCTCGGACAGCAGCAAGATCTACGTGCTGGCGCGGCAGAACGGGCACTGGAGCGCGCAGGCCGACCCGTGGAGCTCCGGCGATGTCGAGCCCTCCGATGACCCCGCCGTGCCGAAGAAGGGGTTCGGCAAGCTCTGGCGCGATAACAGCGCCATCCACAAGGCGCTCGGCAACCCGACCGGCGCCGAGCGCTCCGCCAGCGGGGTGGCGCAGACCTTCCAGAACGGCGTGGCCATCTCCAGCGGCGGCACCGTCTACGTCCTGTACGCCGACGGCACCTGGTCCAGCACGTAGCCCCTCGGGGTTCCGCGCTCGTGCCCCGCACTCCCGGCTGCTCCGTTTCGCAGCGAGAGGTGGTGGCAGGCTGCCTGTGCCCGGGCCGGGGCGCGGCCGGCTACTCGGTACAATCTGAGTATGGCCGGTTCGTTTGCCCGCGCGCTCCCCAGTGTCGACCAGCTCCTTCGCCATCCCGCGCTGGCCGATCGAGAAGCCGCGGTGCCCCGCGCGCTGCTGCTGGAAGCGCTGCGCGAGGTGCTGGACGAGGCGCGGCGGGCAGCGTTGGAGACGAGTGCCGCGCCCCCGAGCAGCGATGTGCTCGTCGAGCAGGCGTGGTCGCGGGTCCAGGCAGCGCTGCGACCACCGCTGCGGCGCGTGCTCAACGCCACGGGTGTGGTCGTCCACACCAATCTCGGCCGGGCGCCGCTGAGCCGGGCGGCGCTGGAGGCGATCGCCCTCGTCGCGCAGGGCTACAGCAACCTCGAATACGATCTGGCGGCCGGCGCGCGTGGCTCGCGCCACACGCTCGTCTCCGGGCTGATTCGTCGGGTGGTCGGGGCGCAGGATGCCCTGGTGGTCAACAACAACGCTGCTGCCCTGGTGCTGGCGCTCGGAGCACTGGCGGCCGGGCGCGAGGTGATCATCTCGCGGGGTGAGCTGGTCGAGATCGGCGGCGGCTTCCGCATCCCGGACATCATGCGCCAGAGCGGAGCGCGGCTGGTGGAGGTCGGCACCACCAATCGCACCTATGCGGAGGACTTCGAACGGGCCATTGGGGAGCAGACGGCGCTGCTGCTCCGCGTCCACGCGAGCAATTTCCGGCTGACCGGGTTTGTTCATGCGCCGGGTATGGAGGAGCTGGCCGCGCTGGCGCGCCGGCGAGAGCTGGTGCTGCTGCACGACCTCGGGAGTGGAGCGCTGCTCGACACCGCGCGCTTCGGGCTGCTCCACGAGCCGACGCCGATGGAGAGCTTGCAGCAGGGGGCCGACCTGGTCTGCTTCAGCGGCGACAAGCTGCTCGGTGGGCCACAGGCCGGCATCCTGGCGGGGCGGGCGGATCTCATCGCCCGACTGCGGCGGCATCCGCTCGCCCGCGCGATCCGCCCGGACAAGATGACGCTCGCCGCGCTGGCTGCCACCCTGCGGCACTATCTGCTCGGCGAGGCGGAGCGCGAGATCCCCATCTGGCGCATGATCGCCGCTACGCCCGAGGTGCTGGCGCGGCGGGCCAGGGTGCTGGCCGATGGGCTGGCGGGGCTACCCGCCGATGTCGGGTTGATCCAGGGCGCCTCGGCAATTGGCGGAGGCTCGCTGCCGGGCGAGACGCTGCCCACCACGCTGGTGGCGCTCTCCTGGCGTCGCGGCACGGCCGGCGAACTGGCCGCGCGGCTTCGCCAGGCCGAGCCCGCCGTCGTTGCCCGGGTGGAGCACGAGCAGGTGCTGCTTGACCCTCGGACCGTCCTGCCCGAGGAAGATCCACTGCTGCTTGCTACCTTGCGCGAGCGGCTGGCGATGGGGGAGGCATGATCGCGGTGCAGGCTCCGCCCCGTGTGATCGGGACCGCTGGCCACGTGGACCACGGCAAGAGCACGCTCATCAAAGCGCTCACCGGGATCGATCCCGACCGGCTCCAGGAGGAGAAGGAGCGCGGAATGACGATCGACCTCGGCTTCGCCTGGCTGCGGCTCCCTGGCGGCCAGGAGGTGAGCATCGTCGACGTCCCCGGCCACGAGCGCTTCATCCACAACATGCTAGCCGGCGTCGGCGGGATCGACCTGGCGCTGCTGGTGATCGCCGCCGACGAGGGGATCATGCCCCAGACACGCGAGCACCTGGCGATTCTGGACCTGCTCGGCATCCGCCACGGTGTGGTCGCCCTCACCAAGGCGGACCTGGTCGACCAGGAGTGGCTGGACTTTGTCCAGGCGGAGGTGGAGGAGGCGCTGCGCCGCACCAGCCTGGCCGGCGCCCCCATCGTCGCAGTGTCGGCGGTCACCGGCGCCGGGCTGGACGCGCTGCTCCAGGCGTTACAGAGCAGGCTAAGTGCCGAGCGCAGCCGGCCGACGAGTGGAATGGCACGGCTGCCGATCGACCGCGTGTTCACCGTGGCCGGTTTCGGCACCGTGGTGACCGGCACCCTGGTCGATGGCGAACTGCGCCTCGGCCAGGAGGTGGAGGTCCAGCCCGGCGGGCTGCGGACGCGGGTGCGCGGGCTCCAGACGCACAAGCGGAAGGTTGAGCTGGTGCCCGCGGGAAGCCGCGCCGCAGTGAACCTCTCTGGCGTCTCGACGGAGCACCTGCGCCGGGGGCAGGTGCTGACCGCGCCCGGTGCTCTGCAGCCGACCGCGGTGGTGGACGCGCGATTGCGGCTGGTGGCTGACCTGGCGCGCCCGCTGGGGCACAACGCGCTGGTGACGTTCCACGCCGGCACCGCCGAGGCGACCGCCCGGGTGCGCCTGCTGGACGCGCCGGAGCTGAAGCCTGGCCAGAGTGGCTGGGTGCAGATCGCCCTGGCGGAGCCGCTTGCGCTGGCCAAGGGCGATCTGTTCATCGTTCGGCAGCCCTCCCCTAGCCTCACACTCGGCGGGGGGATGGTGGTGGAGCCGCACCCCCGCCGGCACCGCCGCTTCCAGGATGCCGTGGTGCGGCAGCTCGAAGTGCTTGAGCGCGGCTCCCCGGAGGAGGTGCTGCTCGAGCACCTGCGTGCCCGCGAGCCGACTGACCTGGAGGCGCTCGCCCGCCGAGCCGGGGCGACGATCACCGAGTTGCGTCCGACCCTGGTAGCCCTGCTCGAACGCGGCGCGGCGTTGGCGCTCGGTTCAGCCGAGGGGCTCGGCCCGCGGACGATCTTGATCTCCCGCCTCGGGTGGGACCGGCTGGCTGGCCAGGCCACCACGTTGCTGCGCACGTTCCACCAAACCAATCCGCTACGCCGCGGAATGCTCAAAGAGGAGCTGCGCGGCCGGCTGGGGCTCGATCCGCGCACCTTCCCGCGTGTGGTCGCCGCGCTCCAGACGGAAGGGCTGCTGGTTGAAGAGGGTCCGCTGGTCCGCCTGGCGACCCATGCCGTGGTGCTGACCCCCGAGCAGGAGCGCATCGCCGAGCGGCTGCGTGCGGTGCTCCAGACGGCGGGCGCCTCGCCGCCGAGTCGGCCGGAGCTGGAGGCACAGGTGGGCGCTCCGTCCGAGCTGGTCCAGGCGCTGGTGGAGCGGGGCGACCTGGTAGAGATTGCCCCCGACCTGGTGTACCCGCGCGCAACGATTGAACTGCTGCGCGAGCGGCTCGTCGCGGCGCTGCGCGAGCGGGGCCGAATCACGGTGGCCGAGGTGCGCGACCTGTTCGACACCAGCCGGCGCTACGCGCTCCCACTGCTGGCATATTTCGACGAGCAGCGGCTCACCCGGCGTGTCGGCGACGAGCGGACGCTGTACTGAGCTGACGGCGGCAGAGCGGGCCCGATCGTGGAGCCGCCGTCTCGTGCGGCGCGCTACCTGGCTCGGCCAGAGCGCTCCGGCGCGGGCGCACCCACGACGCCCACCCGGGGGCACAGGTCCAGCAGCGGGCAGGACTCGCAGCGGGGGATCGGCGCCCGGCAGATCGCCCGGCCGTGGCGGATCAGCAGCACGTGGAAGGCATAGCGGAACCGCTCGGGCACCTGCGCCTCTAGCGCCCGGTGCGCCGCGTCGGCGTTCATCCCGGGGGGAATCAGCTCCAGCCGACGTGCCACCCGGTGCACATGCGTGTCCACCGGGATCGCCGGCTTGCCGAGCGCGAAGACGAGCACACAGGCCGCGGTCTTCGGTCCGACGCCCGGCAGCGCCTCTAGGTAGG
This sequence comes from Pseudomonadota bacterium, assembly GCA_021325655.1. GTDB lineage: Bacteria > Chloroflexota > UBA6077 > UBA6077 > JAJPGT01 > JAJPGT01. The sequence continues at coordinate 63,549 of JAJPGT010000060.1, read as the reverse complement.
CCCTGGCCTGCTCAGTAGGGAGGGCGCGCAGGAACTCCAGGTCCAGCGCGCCGCGCTCGGCCTGGATGGCGGCAAGCACAGCCTGGATTCGGTGCGCCTTCACTTCCGCCAGCCCGCCGGCGCGGATCGCCTCCGCCACCGCGGCCGGATCGGCCTCCAGCACTGCCTGCCAGGTGGGAAACCGCGCCCGGAGCGCCTGATAGGCCCGCTCAGCGTTCACGTCGGAGGTGTGCTGGGAGAGGATGGTCCCGACCAGCTCCTCCAGCGCGTTGCCGCCCCGCTGGTCCCACTCGGGCGCTCCGGAGCCTTCCGCCAGGCGGCAGAACACCAGCCGCGCTCGCTCGCTCCCCCACCGCTCGCCGTCGTTCACCGCCGCAGTATAGCGGCCAGGGCGCCTCTGCTCAGCGCGTATACTGAGGCTGCATTCCTGCCCACAACGGAGCCTCCATCCGCGTGCACGCGCTCGACGGCCTCAACCCGCGCCAGCTCGAGGCAGTCCAGACGGTCTCCGGGCCGCTGCTGATCCTAGCTGGGCCCGGCTCCGGCAAGACGCGCGTCATCGTCCATCGCATCGCCTACCTGGTGGAGCACGAGGATGTCCACCCCGGGCGTATCGTCGCGGTCACCTTCACCAATCGAGCTGCCCGAGAGATGCGCGAGCGGCTCGACCACCTGATCGGTCGCCGGGCGCAGTATCTGACCGTGGGGACCTTCCACGCCACCTGCGCCCGCTGGCTCCGTATCGACGGCCACCACCTGGGGCTCGATCCCCACTTCACCATCTTCGACGACAACGACCAGGTGGACCTCGTCAAGCGGGTGGCGCGGGAGCTGGAGATCGACGAGCGGCGCTTCACCCCGCGCTCCATCCTGAACGCGATCTCCGCTGCCAAGAGCCGGCTGGTCGAGCCGCATGAGTATGCCCGCCAGGCCGAGGGGCGCTGGCAGGAGCTGGTCGCCAGCGTCTATCGGCACTACCAGAACGAGCTGGAGCGGAACCAGGCGCTGGACTTCGACGACCTGCTGCTGTACACCGTGCGGCTCCTGCAAGACGTCGAGCCGGTGCGCGAGCGTTACCAGGAGCGCTATCTGCACCTGCTGGTCGATGAGTTTCAGGACACCAACCCGGTCCAGTACCAGCTCGTGAAGCTGCTCGGCGGCAAGCACCGCAACGTCTGCGTGGTCGGCGATCCCGACCAGAACATCTACTCCTGGCGGCACGCCGAGATCCGCAACATCTTCGCCTTCCAGGAGGACTTCCCGGAGCTCAAGGTCGTCGTGCTGGAGCAGAATTACCGCTCCACCCAGACGATCCTGGACGTGGCGCACGCGGTGATCTCCGAGAACACGATGCGGATGCCGAAGCGCCTCTGGACCGAGAATCCGCGCGGGCCGGAGGTCGTTGTGCACGAGGCCTACGATGAGCGGGACGAGGCGCTCTTCGTGGTGCGCGAGATCGAGCGGCGGGTTGCTCGTGGCGCCGCCTACGCCGACTTCGCGGTGATGTACCGCACCAACGCGCAATCCCGGGCGCTGGAAGAGGCATTCTCGCGATACCGCCCGCCGATCCCGTACCGGCTGGTCGGCGGGGTGCGCTTCTACGAGCGGCGTGAGGTGAAGGACATCCTGGCCTACCTGCGCTTGCTCAACAATTCGCGCGACACTGTCAGCTTGCAGCGCATCATCAACGTTCCCTCGCGCGGACTGGGCGAAAAGACGCTGGCCGAGCTGTGGCGCTGGGCCCAGCGCCACGAACTGCCACCCTACGAGGCGCTGGAGCGCCTGGCGACCGGCGATGGCTCGATCAACGGCAAGCCAGCGCCATTCACCTCCCGGGCGCGGGTACTGCTCGGCCAGTTCGTCCAGCTCATCGAGGAGCTGCGGGCGGAGCTGGACCACATGACGGTGGCGGAGGTGGTCGACGCGGTGCTCGGCCGCACCGGCTATGGCCGGATGGTGCGCGACGGCTCGGAGGAGGGCGAGGAGCGCTGGGCCAACCTGGTACAGCTCCGGGCCAAGGCGGCGGAGTACGACGAGCTGGAGCCGGGGACAGCACTGCCGCGCTTCCTGGAGGAGGTCTCGCTCGTCCAGGACGTCGACAACCTGGATGCCTCGGCCAACGCCGTCACGCTCATCACGCTGCACGCGGCCAAGGGGTTGGAGTTCCCCTGCGTCTTCATCCTCGGGCTGGAGGAAGGGCTCTGCCCGCACGTCCGCTCGATGGACAGCACCGCGCAGATGGAGGAGGAGCGGCGGCTCTTCTTCGTCGGTATCACCCGGGCGATGCGTGATCTGTACCTGCTGTACGCCTACCGCCGGGGCCAGTACGGCGGAGAGGCGATGGAGAGCACGCCCTCGCGCTTCCTGAGCGACATCCCGGAGCATCTCGTCCGCAGGACCCTCGGGACGAGTACCCGTTCCGCCTCCGCGCTGCGCTTCGATGTCAGCGACGAGCCGCCAATCACGCGTCGCGCGCCCCGCCCGTCCATCGAGGCACCACGAGCCGCGCCGGCAGAGCTGCGCAGGACGAGCACCCCCAGCGCGCCGACCATCGCCGAGGGGCGGCGGGCGCGCTTCCGCGCTGGGCAGAAAGTCCGGCACAACACGTTCGGCCTGGGGATCGTGGTCGCCAGCGAGCTGCGCGGCGGCGACGAGCAGGTCACTGTCGCGTTCGAGGGCAGCGGGCTGAAGAAGCTGAGCCTGGCGTTTGCCAAGCTCGAGCCGGCCTGATCGCGCCCCGGCCGTGCCTGGCGATGGGGGAGGGAGGCACCGTGCGGTGTGGGCGGCGACGGCGAGGGATATTCCGCGCGCTCCTTCTTGCGGCAGCGCTCCTGGGCCTCGGGGCCGGGGTGCTGCCGGCTGCCTCAGCGCCGCCTAGTGCGGCCGGGGCAGCCGGCCAGCCAGCAGGGCCGGATTGGGCCTCGCTCGGGCTAGTGGCTCCGCTCTGGGTTGCGCGGAGCACCCCGATCGTTGGCCAGTCGTTCGCCAGCGTTGCGGGGCGAATTGCCTACTGTGCCCCGGGTGGCATCCCGCTCAGCCGCGACGGGGGCGCCACCTGGACGATCATCTCGACCGCGCCTGTGCTCCAGGCCGCCGCGACGTCGGGCTACCCGCTGCTGACTACCGGAGATGTGCCTCCCGCCTGCACCGCGCTGGCGCTCGACCCAACCTACCCGGACAGCCTGTACGCGGTCTTCCCGTCGGCCAGAGGGCCCTACGGGGCACCGCCGATCATCTTCGTGGGCTACCACACCGCGGATGGTGGACAGGGCTGGCAGCCGATTCCCACGCCGCCGGGAATCGACCGGGAGCAGTTCGGCGGCTTCCAGGTGGACGGCACAGCGGTGCAGGCGCTGTTCGCCCGGCCCGCCTCCACGGCGGGGACCCCGCCCGGGTTCCTGCTCGAGCAGACGGCGGACGGTGGGCAAAGCTGGGCCAGCCCGCCGCTCGTCGACTGCCCGGCCACCGGCCCCTGCGTCCGCTGGGGGCCAGCGCCCAACGCCATCGGCTCCTGCGCGATGCATGCGCGGATCCAGCCGGTCGAGGTCTCCAGCGACGGCGGGCAGTCCTGGTCGCCCGCCGGGTTCGGGGGCGAAGCCGTGGAGACCGGCCTTGGCGGGGTGAACGCCTGCGCGCTCAACGAGCTGGCGGCGCTGGCTGAACGCGAGGTGCTGCTCCTCACGGGAGACGCGCTCGCCGCTGGCGGCTCCCCCGCGGAGCCAGTGCGCCTCTCCCACGACGGTGGCCAGAGCTGGCAGGGCATCGCGCTCCCGCCACTGCCCGGTGGGGCGATGCCACTCCTGCGTGGCTTTCAGCTCCTCCCCGGCGGGGCGCTGGTCGCCCGGCCACAGGATGGCCCGGCGTGGCTGCTGCTGCGGCCAGGCGCCTCGGCCTGGTGCGCGGTGCCGGCCGCGGCGCTGGATGCCCCGGTCGAGGCGGCGGACACCGCGCGAGTCATCGGCGACCGCTTCTGGTGGCTGGAGCATGCCAGCGCCGTGGTCCCGCCCACCAACCAGATGCCCGTCCCACGCAGCGTCCCGCTCGCCGCGCTCCAGTGCGGCGACAGCGGCTAAACGAGCGGTCAGCGGTCAGCGATAGCCGCGGTGCGGGCACTGGTCAGGCGGATAAGATCGTCGGACGCACCAAAGCGCTGGCCGAGCGGGCTGATGCCGCCGACCAGATAGCCGGTGACCCCTGCGCGTCGGACGGCTTTGCCAGCTCGCCCGCTTCCCGGCCAGCGCGGCTACGAGCGCCTTCAGGTTCAGGTGCTGGCCCACTGGCGGGATCGCCCTCGCTCGCCGGCGCTCGCCCACCTGAGCGATGAGCGTCTTGAACACCCGGGCCGAGGCCAGCCCGAGCGCCTCGGCCGCCTCCAGCCCGCACGGTGCGGCGAGGGGGCGTGGTGGTACTCGTGCAGGGCGTAGCGAATCCCGGCGCGCTGCGCCACGCTGGTGGCAGGAGTGGCCCGGCCGCTCATCGTCTCCATCTCCGGTTCCCCAGGGGCATCAGGCAAGTGGTAGCCCGCAGCAGTGCGGGCTACCCAGCGCCTGGCCAGGTTTGACGCTCTTCTGGGGCGGACCTATACTCCGGCCACATTGGCAGGCGAGCGCCTCGGCCACAACGCGGAGTCCGCGTGGACGCCGCGCTGAGCCTTCGCCCGGCTCAGGACATCTGGCCTGTGTGCCGGCGGCGAGTGATGAACATGAGCGTCCGGCCCTCGGCTGGGTTCGATCCGATGCTGCGCGCGCTGGCGCTCGCGGCCAGCGTCGTCGGCACCACTAGCCCCAACCCGGCCGTCGGCGCGGTCCTGGTGCGGGATGGGGAGATCGTTGGGGAGGGGGCGACCCAGCCGCCGGGAGGACCGCACGCGGAGGTCGTGGCCCTGCGGCAAGCGGGCGAACGCGCCCGCGGCGCCACCCTGTTCGTGACGCTGGAGCCGTGCTCGCACGTCGGTCGGACGCCGCCCTGCGCTGAGGCGCTGATCGCCGCCGGCGTGCGCGAGGTCCACTTCGCCATCCCGGACCCGAGCCCCTGGGTGGCAGGGGGCGGGCGGCGGGCGCTGGAAGCGGCCGGAATCAGCGTCCACGTCGGGGAGCGAGCGGAGGAGGCCCGCCGGCTCAACGAAGCGTTCTTAAAGTGGGCGAATACGGGGCTCCCGTTCGTCACGGCGAAATACGCGATGACGTTGGACGGAAAGATCGCCACCCGCGCCGGCCACTCGCGCTGGATCAGCGGCGAGGCGGCGCGGGCGCTGGTGGGCCGCTGGCGCGCGGCGAGCGATGCCATCCTGGTGGGGGTACAGACGATCCTGCGCGACGATCCACAGCTCACCGCGCGCGACGAGCGTGGCCAGCCGCTGGCGCGCCAGCCGCTGCGGGTAATCTTCGACAGCCGGGCCAGGACGCCCAGCGCTGCCCGCGCAGTAGCGCCGGAGGCGCCGGGCCGGGCGCTGGTCGTGACGACCGACGAGGCGCCGCCGGAGCAGATCGCGCGGCTGCGAGCGCAAGGGGTGGAGGTGCTCCAGGTGCCGAGCCGGGCCGGGCGGGTGGACCCAGGCGCAGCGCTGCGGGAGCTGGGGCGGCGGGAAGTGACCTCGGTATTCGCCGAGGCGGGCGGGGAGCTGCTGGCGTCGTTGCTGGCGGCGGGGCTGGTGGACAAGGTAGTGGCGTTCATCGCCCCCATCCTGGTGGGCGGCGCCTGTGCGCCGACGCCCCTGGCAGGCGCTGGTGTGGAGACGATGGACCAGGCGATCAGGCTGCGCGACGTCAGCTACGAGCTAGTTGGCCGCGACGTGCTGGTGGTGGGGTACCCGGTATGTTCTCCGGCATCGTAGAAGAGGTGGGGCGGGTCCAGGCGCTGGAGCGCCAGGGCGAGAGCGTCCGGCTGCGGGTGGCGGCAGAGCTGGTGCGGGCTGACCTGGAGATCGGGCACAGTATCGCTATCGACGGCATCTGCCTCACCGTGACCGAGCTTTCGCCGGATGGCTTCGTGGTTGGGCTCTCGCCGGAAACGCTGCGGCGGACGTCGGTGGGTGGACTGGCGCCCGGGGACCGGGTGAACCTGGAGCGGGCGGTGCAGGTGGGGGGGCGCATCGGGGGCCACTACGTCCAGGGGCATGTGGATGGTGTGGGGACGATCCTGAGCCGGCGGCCGGAGGGCGACTCCGAGATCGTCACCTTCTCCGCTCCCGCGGAGCTGCTGCCGTACATCGTGCTGAAAGGGTACATTGCGGTTGATGGGATCAGTCTGACCGTGGCGAGCCGCGCTCCGGACAGCTTCAGCGTGGCGCTGATCGAGTTCACCAAGCGCGCAACCGGGCTCGGGGCTAAGCCCGTCGGAGCGGCCGTCAACCTGGAAGTCGACATCATCGGCAAGTACGTGGAGAGCCTGCTGGCCAGCCGCTTCGGGCGCGCGGCGGGGCTCCAGGAGGACACATGAAGCCGTTGGCCGCGATCGGCGATGCTATCGCCGAGCTTCGCGCGGGCCGCTTCGTCGTCATCGTCGACGACGAGCGACGGGAGAACGAGGGGGATCTAGCGATCGCTGCCGAGTTTGTCTCCGCCGCGGCGATCAACTTCATGGCGCGCGAGGCCCGCGGGCTCATTTGCACACCTATCAGCGGCGCCCGGCTGGATGAGCTGGAGATTCCCCTGATGGTCGCTGCCAGCGAGCCCGCGGCAACGGCCTTCACCGTCTCCGTCGACGCGCGGCAGGGGGTGACCACCGGGATCTCGGCAAGCGATCGTGCCGTCACCATCCGGCTCCTGTTGGATCCTCGTGCCCGGCCGGAGGACTTTCTGCGGCCGGGACACGTGTTCCCGCTGCGCTACCGCGAGGGCGGGGTGCTGGTCCGCCCGGGCCACACCGAGGCCTCGGTAGACCTGGCGCGTGCGGCCGGGCTGTTTCCCGCCGCGGTGATCTGCGAGATCATGAACGACGACGGCTCGATGGCCCGGCTGCCAGACCTGCTCCGCTTCGGGCAGCGCCACGGGATCGCGGTGATCTCCATCGAGGATCTGATCACCTACCGGCGGCGCGAGGCCAACGGGGTGGTGATGGAGCCGCTGGCGGTGCCGGCCAAGCTGGTGAGGGGCTGATGGGGCGTGAGCTGGAAGGCGAGCTGACGGGGGCCGGGCTGCGGATCGGCGTGGTAGTGGCGAAGTTCAACGACCTGGTGACGACCCGGCTGCTGGATGGTGCACGGGCCGGGCTGCGCCGTCTGGGCGTTGCTGACGACGACGTCGACGTCGCCTGGGTGCCCGGCTCGATGGAGATACCCCTGGTGGCACAGAAGCTGGCCTCTAGTGGCGACTACGCGGCCATCATCTGTCTGGGCGCGGTCATTCGCGGCAGCACGGCGCACTTCGACTACGTCGCCGCCGGCGCGGCCAATGGGATCGCCCGGGTGGCGCTGGACACCGGGGTGCCGGTGATCTTCGGTGTGCTCACTACCGATACTCTGGAGCAGGCGCTGGAGCGGGCAGGCAGCAAGCAGGGGAACAAGGGCTACGAAGCCGCGTTCGCGGCGGTGGAGATGGCGAACCTGGTGCGGGCGCTCACCCCAGCCCGTCGCGTCTGAGCGGTCTGCTGGGTGGAGTGGGCCTTCCGGCGCTCAGGTCTGGACCGGCTCGCCGAGCTTCCGCTCCCGCCCGGCCAGGAGCCGCTGGATGTTGTCGTGGTGGCTGGCGACGATGAACGCGGCTGCACCGAGGCCGAACAACATGTAGGCCGCCGGCCAGCCCCAGACGGCGACTTCGTACACGATCACCAGCGCCGCGACGATCGTCCCCAGGAGCGAACCGAGCGAGACGAAGCGTGTCAGTGCGATCACGATGACGCCCACCAGCAGCGCGATCAGGAAGATCCACCAGGAGACCACCAGCAGGCCGCCCAGGCCCGGTGTCACCCCGCGACCGCCGCGGAAGCCGATGTAGGGCGAGAAGCCGTGGCCAACGACGGCTGCCACAGCGGCGACGGCGTTCGCCCAGGAATCGCCGAACAGCCAGCTCACCAGGCTCACCGCGACCACCGCCTTCAGGAAATCGCCCGCGAAGACGACGGCCGCGGCGGCGGGGCCAAGCGTGCGCAGCACATTTGTAGCGCCGGTCTTCTTGCTCCCAACCTGGGTGAGATCGACGTGCCGCGCCCGCGCCACCAGGATGCCGGTGGGGATCCCCCCGAACGCGTACCCGATGAGTGCGGCCAGGATATACGCTACCGGCGACATGGCCAGCTCCCACCACACCGCGATGCCTCATTATAGGAGCCGGATAGACGCGATCCGGCGGGTGGCGGTGCTCAACGCCGGCGGCTGGGGCACCGCGCTCGCGGTGCTGCTCGCGGGCCAGGGGTACTCGGTGGTGCTCTGGGCTCGCCGCCCGGAGCTGGCGGCGAGGATCGACCGGGAGCGCTGCAACGCGGAGTACCTGCCCAACGTTCCCATCCCAATCCCTGTGCGCGCTACCGCCAGCCTGGAGGCGGCGCTGGACAGCGCCCAGGTCGTGGTCCTGGCGCCGATCTCCTCCGCGCTCCGCGAGCTGGCGCGGCGGGTCGCGCCGCTGATTGCCCCCGACGTCCTGGTCGTCCACGGCACCAAGGGGCTGGAGCTCGGGACGTGGTTGCGGGGGAGCCAGGTAGTCGAGGCGGAGCTAGGGCCGCGCTTCGCCGGGCGGGTCGCGGCGCTGTCGGGCCCGACCCACGCCGAAGAGGTGGGACGGGGCATCCCGACCGCGGCGGTGATCGCCTGCGCTGACCCCGAGCGGGCTGAGGCATTGCAGCGGCTGTTCACGACCCCGAGCTTCCGGGTGTACACCAATCCGGACATCGTCGGGGTCGAGCTGTGTGGGGCGGCGAAGAACGTGATCGGGATCGCGGCGGGGATCAGCGACGGCCTCGGCTACGGTGACAACGCCAAGGCCGCGCTCACCACACGCTTCATCGCTGAGCTAGCGCGGCTGGTTCAGGCCTGCGGCGGGTGCCTCACCACCGTTGTCGGCCTGGCAGGGATCGGCGACATCCTGGCGACGACGACCAGCCGCCACAGCCGTAACCGGTGGTGCGGGGAGCAGCTTGGCCGGGGCCGGCCGCTGGCCGAGGTGCTGGCCAGCACCCGCATGGTGGTAGAAGGCGTGCCTGCGACGCGGGCCGTGCTGGCGCTGGCGGAGCGCGCCGGGGTAGAGATGCCGATCACCCAGCAGATGGGCGACATTCTCTTCGCGGGCCGGCCCCCGCTGGCAGCGCTTGCCGAACTCATGACCCGGCAGATGACCGCCGAAGCCTGGCTCTGACGTCACCTGTCCTTTTTCTTCTTGGGTGTGGGCGTTGGCTTGGGCGGCTGGGGCGCCGGGGCCGGAGTGGCGGTGGCGGCGGGCGGCGGAGCCGGGGCGGCCGTGGGGGGTGGGGGAGCCGGAGGGGCTGGCGCCGTCGTGGGGGGGGGGGGCGTTGTTGGGGCCGGCGGCGAAGTCGGGAGCGCCGCGGGCTGCTCCGCCGCGTTGTCCTGCTCATTCGCCGCGGGGCGAGTGGGGAGCGGTGTCTTCAGCGGGACCGCGACCGGGCTCGGCGCCGCGACCAGCTCATCGGGGGCGTCAGCCGCCGGGGCGACCACAGGCACGGAGACGGCCACGGGGGGTGTCGGAATGACCGGGGCGCTGGCATAGCTGCCGAAGTCGCCGGGTGGAACCGGGATCGGGTCTGCGTCGGTCGCCTGGGTGTCGAAGTAGTCATAGACCGCGCGGGAGAGGTCTGCGATCATCTGCGTTCCGGCGCCAACATCGGCGAGATCGCGGGTCAGCACGGCGATGACGTAGGTGCTGTGAGGCGCGTAGACGATCCCCACATCATGGACCGACCGCTCCCAGTTGCCCGTCTTGTGCGCCACGGGAGTGTCCGGCGGCAGCTCGGCCGGCAAGCGGTCGTTGACCTGCTGGCGCAGCAGCAGGTGTGCCATCTCCGCGCTCGCCTGCGCGTCGACCGCCTGGCCCCGGGCGATCGCCTCCAGCAGCCGCAGCATGTCGTGCGGCGACGTGGTGAGCCGGGCGTCGCTGATCGTGGTGTTCTGCAGGCCCAGCGCTGCCATGTCGTCGTTCACCTGGCGCGAGCCGACGCGCCCGAGCAGCAGCACCGCACTCACATTGTCGCTGAAGGTGATCATCCGCTCCAGGGCGGTGCCCAGCGTCATCCGCGTCCCGACCGGCCAGGTCATCGTTCCCAGATCGTAGCTGGCTGCCTGCTCGGAGATCGTCATCCCTTCCTTGAAGCTGAGGGCGCCATCCTGGCGCTGCTTGAACACTTCGTACATGACGGCCACTTTGAACAGGCTCGCCGCCGGATACTCCTCGTCAGCATTGAGCAGGACGCCGCGGCCCGTACCCAGGTCCTTGATCGCCACGCCGACCACGCCCTGCACCGGCCCGACCACCTGAAGCACCCGGTCCCGCAAGGTGGGGGCCTCCAGCAGCGCCGCGGGATCCACCGGCCCCGCCAGCGCTGGCGTGGGGGTAGCCGCCAGCGGGCTGGAGGGCGCGAACGCAATGGGAGGAGCAGTTGCGGCAGCCACCGCCGTCGCGGGCGCGCGGGGTTGCGCTGGCAGGGCCTCACTCCGGCCTGGGGGCAGCACCACGCCCGGGGTGGCCCATGGGACAGCCCAGTCTTCCGCCTGGACCTCGCTCGGACGGCTCAAGCGGATGGCAGCCAGAGCGACGACCACCACGACGATCCCGGCGGCAACGCTGAGCCAGAGCCAGCGGAGGGCATCTGGGGTCCCCCGCGTCCGGCGCATTCGCCGCGCCTGGCTACGACGCCTGGGCATCAGGCTCCTTTCGGCCTCGACCCAGCCGGGTGGCGAGTTGGGCGAACAGGCGCGCGCCCTCGTCACGGAACCGGGCGACCGCCTCCCGAGGCGGTCGCCGACCATGCTCGTAATAGAAGCGGGCTATCTGCCCAACCACGAAGGTGCCGACGAAGGCGACCGCGGTCTTGGGGGCCGCCCCGACCATCGGTGGGAGCAGCCCGGCGGCGCTGCGCGCCAGGGTACGCCAGAACAGAGCCCCGCCAACAACGGGCAGAATCTCGAGCGCCAGTGCCCGCAGGTTGCCGAGGTCCCGTCCGTACAGCCCGGCCAGCTTGAACACCAGCAGCGCCTGGTTCTTGGTCAGGACCAGCAGATCGGCGGCGTCCCCAGCCAGCCCGCCGGCCAGGGGGATCACCGCCGGCAGGTTGGACAGCAGCGCGAACTCCGCATTCACCCGACTGGCGTCGCGGATAAGCGCCGTGGCCACGCTGGGGCGCAGCACCGGCGCCCGCCGGCCCAGCGCCAGGGCGAGGTGCGGGAGCCGCTCGGCCAGCAGGGTGCCCAGGGTCTCCCTCACCGCCTCTGCGTCCCGCGCGTCAACCCAGACCTCCGGCGCCGCGATGCCCAGCCCTTGCTGGTCGCACCGTGCGGGCTCCGGCACCTGGTCGGCGAAGGTATGGACGATCAGCAGCGGGCCAGAGGCCGCGAGCCGGGCGGCAGCCACGCGGGTGGCGTCGTCCGGGGCAGCGCGTCCATCCAGCACCAGCAGCGTCGCGTCCACCGAGGCCGGGGTCTCCGCCGCCACCGGCAGGATGTGGGCACCAGCGGCAGCGGAATCGCCCCCAAGCAGAGCGCGTGCCAGGGTGTGGCGCCCGCTCCCCTCCGCGCCCCGCAGCGCGAGGCCAACGGGCCGCTGGATGTCGGCGCGGAGCTGTACAAGGTCGAGCTCGCGGACCAGCCCCCAGAACTGCGTCAAACTGCCAAGCATCGCCATCGTTTGGGCGCTCCCAGTGTAGCAGGCCGCTTCTCCCCGCCGAAGCGCTGGCGTGAGGGCGCGTGCATACGTGATTCTGCGATGAGGACGTCGGCCGTTCTGAGTATTGGTGGCGGTCAGCGGCCCGCTGGGCGTGGCTCGTTCCAGGACACCACGGCAGGATCTGCCCATATAGAAGCGTTGAACCATGGCGCGGCCATCGCCGCGCATTGACACGCGGTCGCGCTGGGCCTACGATCCGGGCGATGAGCGTGCCGCGACGCGGGCGGGTCGTTCTCCTGGTCCTCGACGGTGTTGGGCCGGAGATCGTCGTGCCTGACATCACCCCAACGCTCCGGCGGCTGGCCGAGACCGGCGGGATCGCCCCCGTCGGGGGACTGGCGGAGCTGGTCGCGAGCACCGGCCCGAACCACGCCACTTTACTCACTGGAGCGCCGCTCGCTGTCCACGGCGTCCTGGCGAACCGCGTCTTCGACGAGCAGGGGCGTACGGTCAACGATCCCCAGGTACAAGTCCCGACCATTCTGACCCGCGCCCGGGTGGGCGGGAGGCCATGCGCACTGATCGCCAGTGACCCGGATATCATTGTCACCGTGCGTGGCGAGGAGGCCGATCTCTGCTGGCCGGACCGCGCTCAGCGCGCGGCGGACAGCCCGAAGTACGTGCCCGATGCGCGCACGGTCGACCGCCTCGTTACGGCGCTGGACGAGGAGTACGGGCTGGTCGTCGCACAACTTCAGGAGGCGGACTCCGCCGCCCATCTGGATGGGATCGATGGCGAGCTTGCCGTCGACGCGTACCGCCGTCTTGACCGGGCGGTAGCCCACGTGGTGGAAGCGCTCAGGCCCGCCTGGGAGGAGACGCTCCTCGTCATCGTGTCCGACCATCGTTCCGAGAACCTGGTCCACGACGAGCCGGTCCGGCTCGCTGAGGCACTGGCGGGCTGGGCCAACGTCATCGAGGACGGTTCGGCCGCGCTGGTGCGACCAGTGCCAGGCGCGCATCAGGAGGTGATGTGGCGAGCGCTTGCCTGCGAGGGTGTCGACGGGATCGGGGCACTAGACCACGAGCACCTCGTCGCCTGGGCCCAGCCCGGCCGCGCGTTCGGGCGGGAGGGGCCGATTCGACTGCGCGCGGTGCACGGCAACGTTACTACTCGGCCCTGCCTGACGCTGGTGGCAGGCGGGCACCCGATCGTCGCGTCGCTCGCCGCGCTCATCCGTCGCAGCCCACCACCGCTCCGACTCTGGGCTGGCGTCGCCGGAGAGGTACTCGGCGTCTAACGGCGGAGCTCTCCTGGGACGAATCCCATGGCCGCTTCTTCTGATCCCCCGCTTGACGATACGAACCGCTCGCCGCGGCGCAGCGCCTGGATCGCCTCCGCCATTGACGTCCCGACGCGTAGTCTGCTGAACGCGGATAGCCAGGTCTTTCTGCACCAGTCGCTTTCGACGCCCTGCCTCAATGTCATCTGTGCCGCCAGCGGGGTGGAGATCCAGGATCTCGCCGGCCGGCGCTACCTGGACCTGCACGGGAACAACGTCCATCATATCGGCTACGCCCACCCGCGCCTGATCGCGGCGCTGAAGGCCCAGCTCGATGAGCTGACGTTCTCGCCGCGGCGCTACACGAACCAGGTAGCGGTTGAGCTGGCCGCTGCGCTCACGACGCTTACCTCTGGCCTGCTGACGAAATGCCTGTTCGCCCCTAGCGGCAATGACGCGATGGAGATCGCACTGCGGATCGCCCGCGGCGTGACCGGGCGCCACAAGACGGTCGGCTTCTGGGGGGCGTTCCACGGCGCGGGCATCGCGGCGGCCAGCGTCGGCGGGGAGGCGTTGTTCCGCGCTGGTCCATCGGCCGGCCCACTGCTGCCCGGCACGAACCACGTCCCACCTCCGACCTGCTACCGCTGTCCCTATGGTGGCGGTGCACGCAACGGCTGCTGCCTGCTTGCGCCCCGGGCAATCCGCCATGTGCTCGAACAGGAGGGCGACGTCGCTGCCGTCGTCGTCGAGCCGGTGCGTGGAGCGGAGTACGTTCCACCGCCAACGTTCTGGCAGGAGGTGCGCCGCGCCTGTGACGAGTTCGGGGCGCTGCTGATCTTCGACGAAGTGCAGACAGGTCTGGGAAAGACCGGGCGAATGTTCGCCTTCGAGCACTACAGCGTTGTGCCGGACATCCTGGTGCTCGGCAAGGCGCTCGGCGGCGGGGTTCTGCCGCTTGCGGCAGTCCTAACCCGCGAGCGGTTCGATCGGTTCGGCGACATCTCCATTGGCCACTACACCCATGAGAAGAACCCGCTGCTAGCTCGGGCTGGGCTGATGACGGTAGAGATCATCCGCGACGAGGGGCTGGTCGACCGCGCCGCCGACCTCGGCGCGAGGGCGCTCACCCTCGCCCGGGAGCTCGCCGCCCGCCATCATCTCGTCGGCGACGTGCGCGGGCTGGGGCTTCAGCTTGGGATCGAGCTGGTGCGCGACCGGCTGACCAGGGAGCCGGCGCGCGACGAGGCCGAGGAGGTGCTCTACCTGGGACTGGAGCGCGGACTCAGCTTCAAGCTGTCGAACGGCTGCATCCTGGCGCTCAGTGCCCCGCTCGTAATCACCGCCGAGCAGCTCGAGCGTGTCTTTGCGATTCTCGACGAGTGCCTTACGCTGGTGGAGCGGCGGCCGACGCACCCGGCCGGCGCGTAACGTCCAGCTCCTCCGGTACCCTGTCCTGCTCCGAGAGCGGAAACACCTGGACCCGCTCGGCCGGGACACGGATCGTTGTCGCCCGGCCGCGTGGGAAACGCTCCGCCAGGTGCGAGGGGATGTCCACTCCGATCTCGGCGTCCGCGGTCACGACGTGGACGCGGGTCGAAGCGCCGCGGAACGAGATCAGCCCGATTGTGCCGGGCATCCCGGTCGCCGCGTCCAGTTCGACGCTCTCGGGCGTGAACACTGCGAGTACCCGGCTGCCTGGCGCCAGCGTCGTGGGGACCGCGAAGGCGTCACCCCAGCGCACCCAGCCGTCCATCCCGACGATGATGTCCAGGGTGTTGCGTGAGCCGACGAAGGTCGCTCCGAACAAGGTGGCTGGGTGCGTGTAGACCTCGGCCGGTGCTCCCAGCTCCACGAGCCGGCCGTGGTCCATGATACCGACCCGGTCGGCGATGGCGAGGGCCTCCACCTGGTCATGGGTGACGTAGATCGCCGTCATCCCGACCGCGAGCTGAATGCGGCGGATCTCGTCGCGGAGCGTCGTCCGGGTCAGGGCGTCGAGCGCGGAGAGCGGCTCGTCCAGCAAGAGCACCTTCGGGTGCGCTGCCAGCGCCCGAGCGAGCGCAATCCGCTGCTGCTGGCCGCCCGAGAGCTGGTGGGGGTAGCGATCGGCGGTGTGCTCCAGCCCAACCAGCGCGAGCAGCTCACGGACGCGGCTGGCGATCGCCGGCCGGGGCCAGCGTTTCGCTTCCAGCGGGAAGGCGATGTTCTCTGCCGCGGTCAGGTTCGGGAACAGCGCGTAGTTTTGGAACACCATCCCGACGCCGCGCGTGCGCGCCGGCTGCTCGGTCACGTCGACACCGCCGATGCGAAGCACTCCGCACTCGGGCATGGTCAGACCGGCGACGCAGCGCAATAAGGTCGTCTTCCCGCAACCGCTCGGCCCAAGCAGCGCCAGCATCTCGCCCTCGCGGACGTACAGCGAGACGTTGTCGAGCGCGACCGTGGCCCCGAAACGCTTGGTGATCCGTTCAAGCTCGACCGTGGGCATCAGGTTTGCTGCTCTGGGGCTGGCGCGAGCCGTACCACGTGCCCGCGATTGCGCAGGACGACGACGAGCGAGACGAAGAACAGCAGCGCCAGGCTCAGGACACTGGTGACCGCCAGACCGTTGGGGTTGGCGTCGGTGCCCCGCAACTGTCGAAGCTGCCAGAGCGGCAACGTCTCGAAGGACGAGCCGGTGATGATCCGCGCCAGCGCCAGGTCACCGATGACCGAGGCGAACACCAGGAGCGAGCCAACCGCGATCCCGACGCGGATGTTCGGGATGATCACGCGCCAGAGGGTGTGGGCCGGGCTGGCCCCGAGCGTCTCAGCAGCCTCCCAAAGCCGCACCGCTCCGACTGAGCTGAGCGCGGCGTCGACAGCCCAGAGGTAGGGCGGGTACGACGTCGCGACGTATGCCGCGAGCAGGAGCGGACCAGTGGATTGAAGCCAGGCAGTCGCCGGCCAGAGTCCGACGAAGCGGTGGATACCGGCCGCCATCACCACACCCGGTAAGACGAACGGGATCAGTGCACAACCAATCAGGATAGTGCGGATGCGCGGATTGCGGACGTGCGACCAGTACAGCGGTGGCAGTACCAGCAGGTTGACCAGCACGACGGTCGCCACTCCCAGGCCGACCGAACGTCCCAGGGCATCGAGGAAAGCGCGATCGGTCAGCGTTGCGCTCCACCAATGCAGCGTGAAGCCGTCGGGCAGCGGCCGCGCCCGCCAAACGGTGGCGACGGAGTAGAGCACGGTTGCGACAAGCGGGAACAGGGCGAATAGCATGGCTACCGCGAGCACCAGGGCGCGGAGCCACGACGGTCCGCTCAAGCCCGTGCTGCGCTCCGTGGCCCGGCGCGGCCGCAGTACCAGCTCGCCGCCCCGCACGGGTGAGGAGACGCTCACTTCACCCATCTCGCCGCCCGCCGCAGCGCCGCCGCGTAGAGCCACAGCGCCACGACTGAGAGTACCACGAGCAAGACAGACAAGCAGGCGGCTCGCTCGAAGCGGTTGGTTGTGCCGGCCGTCTGGATCAGTGCCCCAATGCGTAGCGTCATAAGCGGGACCGCCTCGCTCGTCCCGAGGAGCGACAGCGGGACCCCGTACTGCCCGATCGCCCAGGCGAACATCAGCATCCAGCCGGCGAGGAGGAACGGGAGGAGCACCGGCACCCCTACCCGTCTCCAGAAGAGTGTGGGCGCGGCACCACAAACTGTCGCCGCCTCCCACAACTGCTCGGAGACGGCTCCCATTGCCGGCAGCGTAAGCAGGACGAACAGCGGGACGTGGAAGTAGAGGTAGACGAATACGAGCCCCGTCGGCCCGTAGAGGTCGAGCGTCGGCACCGCCGGCCAGAGCTGCCGGAGGAGCAGCGTTGCGAATCCGGCCCCCCCAAAGGCGGCGGTGAAGCCGAACACGAGCGTGGTAGCGCTCATGTTCGCGGCAACGTTCATCGCCGCCACTCCCAGGGAGCGACCGCGGAGTCCAAGTCGGCTGATACACCAAGCAAGCAGCCCACCGATTACGGTAGACAGGCTGGCGACCAGGACGCTGAGCAGCACCGAACTGACGATCGCCTGGCGTGTCAACGCCAGGCGGAAGATGTCCGCCCAGTTCCCCAGCGTGAAGCCGCTGGATGAGCGCAGGCTATCTAGCACCAGGTTCACCGCCGGGCCGACTAGAAGCACGCCAACCGTGAGGACGAAGGGCGCGGTAACCACCCAGTCGGAGAGTCGGCCCGGCGCCAGGGCAGAGTGCCTCGCGCTCCCGAACGCGCCGCGCCCGCGTGTCAGCCGCCGCTCAGGACCTTCGCCTCCCATTCGTCGGCCACCTTCGAGACATCGGGCAGCACGTTGAGCCGTTTGACCGGGACATAGGCCGAGTATGGAAGCCAGTTCTGTATCGCATCAGCCGGAAGGACCATGCCGCCGAAGACCTGCTTCATCGGGTGAGCGTACTGCTTCGCCCAAGCGATCGCAGCCTGGTCGGTCATCGCCCAGTCAAGAATCGCTTTGGCCAGGTCCGGCTTGTCCGTGTAACGGTTGGGCAGGAGCGCCGAGGGAGCCCAGACCGACCCATCAGATGGAATGATGAACTCGGTCTTGATCCCTTTCGCCTTCATTGCCGCGACGCCTTCGGAGAGCCCGAAGAAATCGTACTGGATCTTGATCCCGCACTCGCCGCGCTCCATGTTCGGGATCTCACAGTCACCGTCGTAGAGGTTGCCGCTGCTGCGCAGTTGGCGCCAGAAATCGTAACCCTTCGAGAAGTCAGTTTCGGTACCGCCAAGGGCAATATTGGACGCCACTAGCGCCATCAGCCCCGTTCCACCGCTGGAAGGATTGATTCCCTTGATTTTACCTTTATACTCTGGTTTGAGCAGATCTGCCCAGCTCCGTGGTGGATTCGGAACCGCCTCTTCGTTCACCGTGAAACCAACGGCGCCAACAACGCTCCCGATCCAGCCGCCATCTGGCTCGCGGTAATCCGCCGGTATAAACTCCGAACCGGCCGGGACGTACTTGAGAGTCAGCTCCTTCTGCGCCGCGATCGGGCCAAACACCAGCCCGATATCGGCAATTACTGCCTTGGGGTTATTCTTCTCGGCCTCATAGGCGGCGATGACCTCGGCGGAGCTGAGGTCATTGTCGACGCGGTTGCAGTTCTTCCACCCGTAGTAGTCGTACATCGCCTTGAACCAGGGCCCGTAGACTCCTTCCTCGGCCATGCCGTAGGTGGTGAAATTCGCGCATTGCTGCTCTGCCGCGGCCCGGTCCCATCCGTCCGCTGTGGGGGCGGAGCTACGCACTTGTACAGGCGACTCGGCGCCCGTGAAGCCAACCAGGATGGTCGCGGCCCCAAGCAACAGAGCACAGACGGCATAGACTCCCTGTTTCCCTTTCATCGTCAGCACTCCTTTTCGCGACGCTCCACGTCGCGTAGCCCTTCACCGTGGCGTCAGCGATCCGCCATCCGCGCGTCCTCTCACAATGTTTGAGAGCGATGGTAGCGTATCTGGCGCCGGAAGCCAATACTCCGAAGGGGCTAGCAGTTTAAGAAGCTCTTAGGGGACTTTTAATTCTAGCCGGATCCTAACGGGGCCATGCAGGGAGCACCTGACCAGAGGCTTTGAGGCGTTCACCCGGGTGCCAGCCTCGCGGGAGCCGCGTGGACAGCGCTCCCACGACTCGGCCATGCTGGTGTTGGCGATGGCGCTCTGCTGGCGGAGGCGCAGAGCCTGGCTGCTATCCCCCAGTGAGGGCGGCTCGAGGAGCCCACGGTTGTGCGCGCTGGGGCTGGAGCGGACGCCGACCCGGGCGTGGCGACCCTGCACCTGCGCTTCGGCGGGCGTTGAACTTCTGCCCGCCCGTGCGCTACACTCGCGGCGGCTGTCCTGACAACCTGCGGGGCGCTGTTGGGGCTGCTTCGGAGTCGCGATTGGAACGCTTCTTGCTCCGCGTGCTCGCGGCTGCCGTCGCTGTGCTGATCGCAAGCGCGCTGTTTCGCCCGCTGCTCCGGGTTGAGAGTGTTGAGGCGGCCGTTGTCTTCGCGCTTGTCCTGGGAATTCTGAACGCTGTCGTCCGTCCGATCCTCGTGCTGCTGACGCTGCCGCTCACCATCGTTACGCTCGGGCTGTTCCTGCTGGTGGTGAACGCGGTGGTCTTCTGGCTCTCAGCGCACCTGCCGGGCGGCGGAGGGGTACACGTCGAGGGATTCCGTGGGGCCTTCCTCGGAGCGCTGACCGTAAGTGTGGTCAGCTTTCTTACCTCGCGGGTGCTCGACGTACGCTGACAGATAGGTGGTGCGATGAAGATTCTCAAGCTGCTGTACCCGGGGATGCACCTGAAGCGCTGGATCGCCCTGCTGGTGGTCGGGCTGGTTGCCCTGAGCCTTGGGATCGCGTACCTGCTCGTCGAGCTGTACCGGAACGTGCCGCTGCCGGAGGAAGCCGGCCCGGCGACGCTCCAGTTCCTGCCACGCACGGTGCGGGCAACGCTGTTCATCACCGTCGGCGTCGCCGTCGCCTCGTTCGCGCTCTGGCGGTTGAACAAGTCCGTGCTCGATACCGTCGCCCCCAACGGAGCCGACCTGGTCGACCAGATCTACAACTACCGCTACCGAGCGCGGGGGCCGAAGATCGTCGCCATCGGCGGCGGCACCGGCCTGAGCACCCTGCTGCGCGGCCTGAAGGCCTACACCTCCAACGTCACCGCCATCGTCACTGTGGCCGATGACGGCGGCTCCTCGGGCCGGCTCCGCCGCGAGCTCGGGGTGCTGCCTCCGGGCGACTTCCGCAACTGCATCGTGGCGCTGGCCGAGGCCGAGCCGCTGATGGCACGGCTCTTCCAGTACCGCTTCGGCCGCGGCTCGGACCTGGAGGGCCATTCCTTCGGCAACCTATTCATCGTCGCCATGTCCGGCATTACGGGCAACTTCGAGGAGGCGATCCGCGAGGCCTCGCGGGTGCTGGCCGTGCGGGGTCAGATCCTCCCCTCGACGCTGGATAACGTCACCCTGTGCGCCCAGCTCGAAGGGGACGACCACGTGCGCGGGGAATCCGAGATCTCCAAGAGCACCCAGCCGATCAAGCGGCTCTACATGCAGCCGGAGCACCCGGCCGCGTACCCCGAGGCGGTCAAGGCGATCCTGGAGGCCGACATCGTCGTGGTCGGGCCGGGCAGCCTGTACACCAGCGTGCTGCCGAACCTCATGGTCGAGGGGATCGCCAAGGCGATCCTGGCCAGCGACGCGCTCAAGGTGTACATCTGCAACGTGGCGACGCAGCGCGGGGAGACGGATGGCTTCAGCGTCGCGGACCACGTCCGCGCGATCCAGCAGCACCTGAACGCCAACCCTTTCCACTTCGTCATCGCCAATAACAACGTGAGCGCAACGATCCCGCCCGAATGGCGGGTGTCGGCCGTGGCGCCGATCGAGCCGACCGATCTGCCCGACAGCCCGCGCGTGGTCTTCGCCGACGTAGTGGACGATCGCAACCCGCTGCGCCACGACCCGGACAAAGTCTCGCGGGTCCTGCTGCGGCTGTACTACGAGAAGGCCGAGGCGGTCGGCTCCGGGGAGCTGGCCGAGGCGGTCGCCGCCAGCTAGGGCGGCCAGCGCCCGGTTGGCGGTATACTGTGGGGTCGCAGAGACCAGAGGAGCGCCTCGGTGCAAACGTATCTCAACATCGTCCAGATCCTCGTCGCGGTCGTCCTTATTGTCGTGATCATGCTGCAGGCCCGCGGCTCGGGCTTCTCCGCCACCTTCACCTCAGACTCGTCCATCTACCGCACCCGGCGCGGGGTGGAGCGTACGCTGTTCAACTTCACCATTGGCCTGGCCATCGTCTTCGTGCTCGTCTCCCTCGCCAGCGTGCTCGTCAACCGCCTCTGAATCGAGCGCGGCCCGCTGTTTCTCGGCGTGCCTGTTGCGTATCCTGATACCGCTATCGCGGCGTGCTCAGGGCAGGAGGGCGGGATGCGGGCGTGGCTGGCCGGCAGGGCGCGGATGGCGCTCATCGGAGTGGTCGCCTTCATCGTCGGGTTTGCTGTGCGCGGCCCGGTTGAGCCGCTGCTCGGGCCGCAACGGGCCCCCGCCGCGGCGACGCCCGCTGGGCTGGCGCTGGCCGAGCCGACGCCGCTGCCCACGCGCCCGGCGATGCTCCTGGTACACGTCAGCGGCGCAGTGCGGCAGCCGGGGGTCTACACGCTCGAAGAGGGCCAGCGGATTCAGGATGCTGTCGCAGCGGCGGGCGGGGTGACCGACGGCGCGGAGATCCACTCCCTGAACCTCGCTGCCCCGCTGAAGGATGGGCAGCACGTCATCGTCCCGGCCGTCGCGCCCACCGCGGGACCGCGGCCCGCGGGTCCTACGCCAGCCCCGGGGCCGCTGAACCTCAACACCGCGAGCGCCGCCGAGCTGGAGGCGCTGCCCGGCATCGGCCCCGTGACCGCGGCGCGCATCGTGAAGTATCGCGAGGACGCGGGCGGGTTCCGCTCGGTCGACGAGCTACGGACCGCCAAGCTGGTCAACGAGGCGACCTTCAACCGACTGCGCGACCTGGTGACGGTGCAGTAGCGGCGGGCTGGCCGGGGCCAGCGTGAACAGGCCGCGACTCGCCTGGGACAGCGGCTGGATCTCGATCTGTTCGACGTCGAGCAGGTCGCGCAGCAACTGCACGAAGCGCTGATAGGCCAACGGGTTGAGCTGCTGGACGTAGCAGGTTCCGTCGAAATCCAGCTCGTCCAGATAGATCCAGGCGCGACGCCGCTGCCGCCCGGCCCACCAGCGCTGGTCCTGGGGGAACAGCTCCACCCGCTGGTAGCGCATCCCGCGCAGAAAGGGATTCCCGCTCGCGCGGCGGACGCGGCGTCGGAGCTCCCATGTGTCGACCTCGAACCTCATGCGCGGCCTCGTTGCGCTTCGGAGTCTGGTGTGATAACCGTAGCACGCCGCTGTTCTCCTGGGGTAGTGGTCTAACATCGGCTTCACGGCGTCACGGCCGGGGCGGGCAGCCCGCGCAGTGGCTCGGCGCGGTGGGGCGGCGGCGGAGGGGGACACCTGGGCGCGCTTGTCCTGGCCAGTGCCTGGCTTGCCGGGTGCCTGCTGGCGCTCCTGCTCTCGCCCTCAGCAGAGCTGATCCTGTCCGCCGCACTGCTGGCCGGCGCCCTGGCGCTGGCGGTGCCGCTGGCACGCGGCCACCCGGCCGGTCTGCTCCTGTGCGGGGCGGGCGCGGCGTTGCTGCTGGGTGTGGTGCGCGCTGGCCTCTGGCTCCCGGCGGCGATGCTCGACCCGCTCGCCACCTGGCGCGGCGAGGTGACGCTGCACGCCGTCGTCCGCGACGAGCCACGCCCGGCCGGCGCGGCTACCCGCTTTGTGGCCGACGTCGACGCCGCGCGTCGGGATGGCCGCTGGGAGCCTGCGCGCGGCGCGGTGCAGGTGGTCGTCCGGGCTGGCCGGGCGATCGAGCCAGGCAACCGGGTGGAGCTACACGGCCTCCTGGCGGAGGCCCAGGATCAGCCCGGTTTCCCCGAGGCCGCACTGCTGCGGCGGGCCGGCGTACACGACGTGATGACGTTCCCCCGCCTTCAGGTGCTGCAGCGGGCAGAGCCCGGCGGGATCGGGCCACTCGGGCCGGTCCGGCGCTGGCTCGGCGGCAACGTGGAGCGCTGGCTGGCCGAGCCGCACGCCTCGCTGATAACCGGCATCCTGCTCGGCAACCAGGCGGGCCTCCGCCCCGAGCTACGGGCGGACTTAGCGGCATCGGGCACCAGCCACGTCGTTGCCGTTTCCGGCTTCAACATCTCCGTCGTGGCGGGGCTGCTGCAAGCGCTCAGCCTGGCCGTGGTTGGTCGCCGCCGCTCGTGGCTGCCAGCGCTGGCGGCGGTGCTGCTGTTCACGTTGCTGGTCGGGGCGCCGCCCTCGGCCGTTCGCGCCGCGCTGATGGCCGGGCTGGCGCTGCTCGCCTCCGCCGTCGGGCGCCCGAGCGATCCGCTCAGTGGGCTCGCTGCGGCTGCGGCGCTCATGGTCGGCGTCGATCCCTCGCTGCTCCAGGACCTCGGCTTTCAGCTCTCGGCGCTGGCCACTCTCGGCCTGGTGACGCTGGCGCCGCGACTGCAGCGAGCGCTCGCCCGACTGCCCGGCTGGTTTGCCGCCGCGCTCGCCTCCAGCCTCGCAGCCGCCGTCTTCACACTCCCCCTCACCCTGCTCCGCTTCCAGAGCCTCCCGCTGGCGGCGCTGCCGGCCAACCTGGTGGTGGTGCCGGTGGTGCCGTTCGCCATGGCGCTGGGGGCGCCGCTCACCCTGCTCGGCTGGTCGGACCTGCTCGGCAGCCTGGCCGCCGGCCCCGCCTGGCTCGGTGCTGAGCTGCTGCTCGTCCCGATTCACCTGGCCGCCAGCCTGCCCGGCCTGCTGCTCCGGTTTGGCGCCCTGCCAGAGCCGCTGGTGGCCGGGTACTACCTGGGCCTGGCGCTCTGGCTCGCCCTCACCAGCACCACCGCGCGCGCCCGACTACCGCGCCTCGCGGCGCTGCTCACACCGGGCCGCCAGGCCATCGTCGGCCTGGGGAGCGGGCTGGCACTGCTGGGCATCCTGATCTGGCCCGCCTCCGGCGACGGCCTGCTCCACGTGGTGTTCCTGCAGGCGAGCCAGGCGGGAGCGGTGTTCGCCCGGAGTCCCACGGGGGTGCGCGTGCTCATCGGTGGCGCAGGCTCCGGCGGCTCGCTCGCCGCCGACGTGGGCGGGCGCCTTCTGTTCCGGGAGCAGACGCTGGACCTGGCGGTCCAGACGTCACCACAGGCGGACAGCCAGCTCGCGGCGACGCTAGCGCGCTACCCGGCCCGTCTGCTGATCGCTCCAGTGGGACAGGCGCCGCGCGCGGCCGAGACCCGCCCGGCGCGGCCCGGCCAGACGGTCGATCTGGGCGGCGGGGCGTGGCTGGTCGTCGAGCAGGCCGACGAGCAGGGGGCCAGCGTGCGGCTGAGCCTCGGGCGGGTGGACGTTCTGCTCCCGGCGGGCCTGGAGCACGCCATGCCCGTGCTGCGAGCGGGACGGCGCCTGGTACTGCGGCTTCCGAGAGCCGACGCGACGAGCTGGCGCGCGACCGAGACGGTTCGGGCGATCAGCCCGGAGCTGGTCGTCACTGCCGCCTCGGAGCTACCCCCAGGTGTCCGGCGGACGCCGGTCTACGCGGCGGGGAGGGCGGAGCTGGAGCTGGTGACGGATGGGGTGTCGATCTGGCTGGTGGAGCCGCGCTGCCCCGAGGCCAACGCCCCGCCAGGATGCTCGGACGAGTGATGGCCTGGCCGGCAGCGCTCGGCCAGGCTAGGTGAGACCCGACCAGCGCTGGATGAGCACGAGCAGCACGAGGTTCAGAAGGATGACGAAGAAGACAACGACCAGTTCAAGGGATTCGCCGAGAACCACAGTTCCTCCGCTCGAGACGCTGTCTGGAATCCACCTTCCCCCGCCCCACCTGGCGTCCCCTGCCTGCCGCGGGCCATGCAGACCAAGAAGGCTAGGCGCTGGGCTTGACCATCTTGAGCTGCCCTTCGAAGAAGGCGCCCTCATGCATGATGAGGGTTCCAGCGTGGATCTCGCCCGTCACCCGCCCGCTCGGCTTGATCTCCACCCGCCCGTTGCAGTAGAGCTGGCCGTCGATCTCGCCGGCGACCACGATGCTCGCCCCGGTCACCTTCGCGTTGACCTTGGCCTTCTCCTCGATGAAGACCGCCCGCTTGCACTCAAGCTCGCCCTGCACGGTGCCCCGAACCCGGACGGAGCTCTCGGAGCGCAGGTTCCCCTCGAAGGTGCTCTGCTCGCCGATGATGCTCTCGACGTCATCGCCCAGGTCGCTCGAGATCGTCCGCTGGGGGGCGCGCGAAACCGTCAGGTTCACGTCCTGCATGGGCGCCCTCGCCGGGGCGCTCGTCGCGACCGCCGGGGCAGGCGTCGACTCGGGCGGGGTGTCGGTCGCGTCTTCCCGCCCGGCCTCCCGATTCGACAGCGCCTTCGAGAATCGTGACCACTCGCTTTCTTCGCTCTTCTTATTGAACATGTTGCACTCCGCGCCAGGGAGAAGCCGGAGCTATCTCCCGCCCGACTCCGGCCGAGCGAGGCCAGGGCGAGTATACCTCTCGCTCAGGGGCGACGCAACGCCATCCCGGTGTCATGACACCATCAGGCTGTCGTCGGCCGGCCCATTGCGAGAGGAATGATGCGTCAGCCGGCCCCGAAATCCGCCAGAATACGGCGAGGGGCAGAGCAGCATGATGGCTGGCAGCAACCCCGCCCAACACGACTCTCCCGCCACGCTGTTCGTGGCGGCGCAGCCCCGCCACCCCGGCGGCCGGCTTGGCCGGCTGCGGGCGCGAGCCAAGCTCGAGGCCGGGGTCCCGCTGCTGCACGGAGAGTCGCTGGCGCTCGACATCCCGTTCGTCCTGCGGACTGCGGCGCGGCTGCTGGCGTCGTGGTCGGAGCGCGAGGGCGACGTCGCGGCCGAGGCGGTGCGCTGGCTGGCGGCAGGCCGGCTCGACGCGGCGCGCCTGGTGGAGGAGGCGTTCGTTGGCCACCGCGACCACCTGGCACAGCTCGCCGCGCCGGCTGGGCGAGCGCGCGACGTGCTGATCGAGGCGCTGGAGCTGGCGGCGCGGCCACTGCTCCGTCGCGCAGCCGAGGCGGCGAGCGAACACCTGGCCC
This sequence comes from Pseudomonadota bacterium, assembly GCA_021325655.1. Taxonomy (GTDB): domain Bacteria; phylum Chloroflexota; class UBA6077; order UBA6077; family JAJPGT01; genus JAJPGT01. The sequence continues at coordinate 37,814 of JAJPGT010000060.1, read as the reverse complement.
TGGTACCCTGGCAGCGGCGTTACTGCCCGATCTGCGGCACAGCGGGCGAGCCGGACGAGGGTGGAGCCTCCCGTTGCCCGCGCTGCCTCACCCGCTGGCCGGGCGCGGAATCCTCCGGGTCACCCGCGTTCGAGCTGGAGCTGGGCCTGCCCGGAGCCGGGGAAGAAGAGGACTGGCGCGATGATTGAGTCCGTCCCGCTCGACCTGGCGGCATCGACCGAGGCGGCCGTGCCGCACCGCTATATCCGCTTCCAGGGCGACGCCTGGCAGGTCGTCGACGGGGGCGTCATCGGCGAGATCCGGCTGACGATCGTCGTGGACGGGGCGGAGCTGGTGACGCTGATGTGCTCGCCCTGGAAAGTGCGCGAGCTGGTGCTTGGCTTTCTCTACCTGGAAGGCCTCATCCAGAGTGCCGAGGAGGTGGAGCTGCTGCGGGTCTGTGTCGAGGACCGCCTGGCGGAGGTGCGGCTCCGTGGCGACCGGCCACGGATCGAGCCGGCCCATCGGATCCTCACCTCCGGCTGCGGCGGCGGCACCAGCTTTGGGACATACCTGGAGCGCATCGAGCCGTTCCGGGTCGAAGCTGCCCTGCAGGTGCCGCCGCGGCACCTGTACGCGATGATGCGCCGCCTGTACGAGCACGCGTCGCTCTACCGACAGGTGCGCGGCTGCCACTCCTCCGTGCTGGCCGACGAGCGCGACGTGCTGGTCGTTGCCGAGGACATCGGGCGCCACAATACGCTGGACAAGATCCAGGGCGCCTGCCTGCTCAACGGTATCAGCCCCCGGGGGAAGCTCCTGCTCAGCTCGGGCCGCATCTCGTCGGAGATGCTCCTGAAGAGCGCGGTGATGGGGATCCCGATCGTCTGCTCCCGCACCTCACCCACCGCACTGGCAGTACTGCTGGCCGAGCGGCTGAACATAACCACGGTCGGGTACATTCGCCAGGACACGATGAACGTTTACAGCCATGCCTGGAGAATCCGTGGCTGAGCCGCGCATCCTGGTGCTGTTCGGCGACGACAGCTTTACCCGCGACGAGGAGGTCCGCCGGCTCAAGCAGGCGCGGCGCGCCGAGCCGGGCGGCGAGTACAACCTGGATGAGCTCCAGGCTGAAGAGGTAGACCTGCCGCGGCTGCGCGCGATCTGCGCCACGGTGCCGTTCCTGGCCGAGCGGCGGCTCGTGCTGGTGCACAACCTGCTGTCGGGCCTGCTGGCCCCAGTGGACAAGAAGGGCAAGGTGGCCGGGAAGAGCGCCGCCACAGCGACCAACGGCGAGGCGCCGCCGGAAGTGCTGAAGGGGATCCTGGCGGAGCTGCCCGCCACCACGACCCTGGTGCTCGTTGAGGGCAGGCTGGATCGCCGCCGGGTCGAGCCGCTCTTGCCGCGAGGGCGCGCCCGCCTGGTGGAATTCCCCCGCCCGCGCAACGAAGAGCTGGAGAGCTGGATCCGCCAGCGTGCGGCGCACAAAGGGCTGCGCCTGAGCGACGAAGCGATCGGCGCGCTGCGCGACGACGCGGTACGCCTGTTCGAGTACCTGCGTGCCGCGGATCTGGCGCGCCTGGACGCCGAGCTCGAGAAGCTGGCGGCCTATGCCGACGGCCAGGTGCTCGACACGGAGCAGGTCCGGCTGCTGGCCACCCTGCACGAGGAGAACGTCTTTGCGCTCCTGGACGCGGTGACGGAAGGACGGTCGGGCGAGGCACTTGCCCGACTGCGGGGGATGCTGGAGCGGGGCGTTCGGGTAGACGGGCTGCTGCCGCAGCTCGCGGCGCACGTGCGCCGCCTGCTCGTGGCCCAGGAGACAGCCAGCCGGCGGTTGTCGCCCGACGAGGTGGCGCGTGACTTCGAGGTCAGCCCCTGGCTGCTGCGGCGCCTGCAGCCGCTGGCCCGGCAGCTCAGCGCCCGGCAGCTCGACGCCGCCTGCGAGCGGCTGCTCGAGGCGGACCGGGCGATCAAGGCCGGCCAGCGCGACCCAGAGGCGGAGCTCGAGCTGGCCGTGGCGCGCGTCGCGGTACTCCTCCGCCGCCGGATGTAGCGCCGCGGCGAGGCGGGAATCCGGGCACCGGGGCCGGCGACCACGTGGCGGGGGCATGGGAAGCGACAGACCAGCTCCGCCAGGGAGCGCCGCGCGACGATAGCACGCATGGACACCTCCTATCGCGACGGCGCTGGGTGCGCGGCCAGGCCCCGCGCTCGCGACAGGTGGCGGCTACAACTGGCGGAACACCGCGACGACCCGGCCCTGCACCCGCAGGTGCTCCGGGTCGACGTAGATCGGCTCCATGGTGGCGTTGGCAGGCTCCAGCCGGATCCGGTTCCGCTCCCGGTACAGCCGCTTCAACGTCGCCACGCCCTCCGGCGCGCTCTGGTCTAGCAGGAGCGCCACCACGATGTCACCGTTGTCGGCGCTGTCCTGCGGCCGGATGACGACGAAGTCGCCATCGTCGATCAGCGCCTCGATCATCGACTTGCCCTTGACCCGCAGCGCGTAGCACCCCTCGTCGACCAGCTCCGACGAGAATTCCAGCGTCCCGTGGTTGCCCTCGATCGCCTCGATCGGCTGGCCCGCGGCGATGCGGCCGACGATGGGGACGCGGACGGTGCGTGAGCGCGCCGGCGCCAGGCCAGAGGGCACCAGCCCGCGCGACACCTCCCGGTCCCGCCGCAGCAGCCCCTCGCGCTCGAGCACGCGCAGGTTGTAGTCGACAACGGAGGTAGACGAAATGCCGACGGCCTGGCCGATCTCCCGGATGCTGGGCGGATAGCCGTGCTCGTCGGTGAACTCGGCGATGAAATCACGGATGCGCTCTTGCCGCTCCGAGAGCTTTCGCATTCAGAGGCCCCCTCTGGCACGCCGCGCTCCTGCTAGAACGCACGTTCTAGCGCATGTTAACAGGCGCCGCCGAGGCTGTCAAGCGTTTGCTCAATTGGACGAACGGGCGGCCCAACACTCCGCCGCGGTCCGCGCCATGCTAGAACGTCAGAGCAGCGTGGCGGCGGCTGCCGCCATGCCCGGTGTCTCCGCGCAGGGACCTGAGGTGGCTGTGACAGCGGCGCTGTCCGCGCTTTCCGCGTCCCGGATGGACGCGCCAGACCGGGCTCGGTGGAGTCGTTCATGCTCGCTACCCTCGCCGCCAGCTTCGTCCACCCCGCTGTCGCGCCCCAGCCGGGCGACCTGTGGGGTGCCTGGAGCTGGGATCCGGCGGTGCTGGCCGGGATCGCCCTGGCGGCGGGGCTGTACCTGCGGGGGCTGCGGGCGCTCTGGCGTCGAGCCGGCGCGGGTCACGGGGCGCGGCCCTGGCAGACCGCGGCGTACGCTGGCGGGCTGGTGACGCTGTTCGTCGCCCTGGTCAGCCCGCTGGATGCACTCGGCGCGGCGCTGTTCTCCGCCCACATGGTGCAGCACATGCTGCTGATCCTGGTTGCCGCGCCGCTGCTCACGCTCGGCGCCCCGCTCCTGCCGCTGCTGTGGGCGCTGCCCCGCCGCTCGCGCCGCCGGCTCGGTCGCTGGTGGCTGCGCTCGCGCGTCGCCCGCCCCCTCTGGCGTCTGCTCACCCTGCCCGCTGTCGTCTGGACGCTGCACGCGCTGGCGCTCTGGCTCTGGCATCTGCCGAGCTTGTACCAGGCAGCGCTGCGCGTGGACGGCATCCACGCGCTGGAGCACCTGAGCTTCCTGGGCACCGCGCTCCTGTTCTGGTGGCCGGTCGTCCAGCGCCAGGGGCGGCCCCGGCTCGGCTACGGCGCCGCGGTGCTGTACCTGTTTACCATGGCGGTGCAGGGTAGCCTACTCGGCATCCTGCTCACCTTCGCTCGGGCGCCCTGGTACCCGGCCTACGCGGACACCACCGCGCCTTGGGGGCTGACGCCGCTGGAGGACCAGCAGTTGGCGGGGCTGGTGATGTGGATCCCGGCCGGCACGATCTACCTGGTGGCGATTCTGGCGCTCTTCGCCGCCTGGCTGCGGGAGAGCGACCAGTCCGACGAGGCCGAGCTGATGGCGGAGCCGCGCGGCTGACTGCCCGCCGCCTGGCGCCGCCCGGGTGTTCTCGCCATGCTACGATCTCCTTAGCTGGCTGTCCGAATGTGATGGCCGCCCGCGATGGAGGAGGAGCCTCGATGGTGACAGAGACTCGGCCCACCCGGATCGAGCGCGACTCGATGGGTGAGCTCGCGGTTCCCGCCGATGCCTACTATGGCGCGTCTACGCAGCGCGCCGTGCTCAACTTCCCGATCTCCAACGCCCGCTTCGGTCGACGCTTCATCCGCGCCATCGGCACCATCAAACGCGCCGCGGCCGAGTGCAACCGCGACCTGGGCCTGCTTGATCCCCGCATTGCTGACGCTATCGCCGCCGCGGCGCAGGAGGTGATCGAGGGCAAGCTGGACGACCAGTTCGTGGTGGATGTGTACCAGACCGGCTCGGGCACCTCCACCAACATGAACGCCAACGAGGTGATCGCCAACCGCGCTGCCGAGCTATTGGGCGGCAAGAAGGGTGATCGCGGGCTGGTGCACCCCAACGACCATGTGAACATGGGGCAGAGCTCGAACGACGTCTTCCCCACTGCCATGCAGTTGGCGGCGCTGGACGCCATCGAGCACGACCTGATCCCAGCCCTCCAGGGGCTCCAGGCCGTCTGTGAGCAGAAGTCGCGCGAGTTCTGGGACGTGATCAAGACCGGCCGCACCCACCTGCAGGACGCCACCCCGATTCGGCTGGGCCAGGAGTTTCTCGGCTACGCCGGCCAGGCGGAGCGGGCGATCCGGCGGCTGCGTTTCGCCCAGGATGAGCTGCGCGAAGTGCCGCTGGGTGGGACGGCGGTGGGCACCGGGGTGAACATGCACCCGGAGCTGGCCAGGCGGGTGTGCGAGCGGGTGAACCAGCTCACGGGCCTGGGCATCTACGAGACCACCAACCACTTCCAGGCGCAGAGCACGATCGATGCGGTGGTGGTAGCCAGCAGCGTGCTCAGCGCGGTCGCGGCGAGCATGATGAAGATCGCCAACGACATCCGCTGGCTCGGCTCCGGCCCGCGGGCGGGCATCGGCGAGATCGAGCTGCCCGAGGTACAGCCCGGGAGCTCGATCATGCCGGGCAAGGTGAACCCGGTGATCGCCGAGGCGCTGACGATGGTCTGCTCGCAAGTGATCGGCAACAACGTGACGGTAACGCTGGCCGGGCAGTCGGGCAACTTCGAGCTGAACGTGCAGCAGACAGTGGCGGCACACAACATCCTCGAGTCGATCTCGCTGCTCGCCAACGGGCTCTCCAACTTCACCGAGCAGTGCCTGAAGGGGGTCAAGGCGACGGACAAGGGGCCGCGCCTGGTGGAGACCGGCCTGGCGATCGGGACCGCGCTCGCCCCGGTGATTGGCTATGACGCTGCGGCCGCCATCGCCAAGGAGGCGGCGAAGACGGGCCGGACGATCCGCGAGGTCGCCCGCGAACGGACGCAGCTCGGCGAGGCCGAGCTGGACGAACTGCTCAACCCGGCTCGCATGACCGAGCCCGGCTTTAGTGGCGCCCCCGCGGGCGGGTAGTTCGGGCGCTGAGAGGCGAGTGGCCACCAGGAACAGGACGATGCCGGACACGCTTCACTGCCTGGGAAACCGCTGTCATGCAGCGGGTGGCGGCCTATTGCGTGCTCCGTGGTCTGGCGTGGAACCAAGGCGGCGGACGGAAGCGGCCCAGACGGTGATGGTCCAGGCATCCGGGAGGGGACTGCGGGCGGCACGCGGCGCGGAGTAGCCAACCGCGCAGGCGTCCCCTTTGTCCGGTCGGCGCGGATTGTTCACCATGCAGCGACAGGCTCGCTTCCTGCTGTTCCGCTCCCGCGTGCACCTTCTCCGCGGCGCGGCGTTCCTGTCGCTGGTCGTGGCCGTCGCTGTCCTCCTCGCTACGGCTGCCCACTGGCCGAGCCGCTATGCGCTGATGACCCCGGGCGATGCGCTCGCGGTTGTGCCGCGGGTTGATCTGCCGCCGGAGCGCCGGCAGCCGGCCGGGAATCTGTACTTCACGGTGGTGAACATCCAGCCGCTGACCTGGGGGGAGTGGGCGCAGGCCATGGTGAGGCCGAGCGTGGAGGAGATCGTCCCCCGCGACGAGATCGAGCCGCCAGGGATTCCACGCGAGCAGGTGGACGCCTACAACCGCCAGCTCATGGAGGAGAGCAAGGTGGTAGCGAGCGTGGTAGCGCTGCGCCACGCCGGCTTCCCGGTCCAGGTCGGTGGGCAGGGCGCGCGGGTTGTGGCGGTGCTCCCGCGGTCGCCGGCCGACGGTGTGCTCCGCGAGGGGGACGTCATCCAGGCGGTCGACGGCATCCCCACCCCGACCGTGGTCGACCTGGTAACGCAGGTCCACGCGCGGCGGCCGGGTGACCAGGTCCGGCTAACCGTCCGGCGCGAGGACCAGACGCTCCAGTTCGACCTCACCACCGTGCCATCCCCGAGCGACCCGGGCCGGCCAATGGTGGGAGCGATGCTGCTCACCGAGCTATTCGACTATCATCTGCCGTTCCCGGTAACCATCCAGAGCGACAACATCACCGGACCATCAGCCGGGCTGATGTTCGCGCTCGGCGTCTACGATCTGCTCACTCCAGGCGTGCTCGGCAACGGCCACCGCGTCGCCGGGACCGGCACGATCGCGCTGGACGGTACGGTCGGCCCGGTCGGCGGGGCAGCGGAGAAGGTCGCCGCGGCGGAGCGCAATGGGCTGGAGATCTTCCTGGTGCCGGCGGACGATGCCGATGAGGCGCGCCGGGCAGCGCGCTCCATTCAGGTCATTCCCGTCCACAGCTTCGACGACGCGCTCGAGGCGCTGCAGCGCCTGGGGCCGGAGCCGATCCCGACACTGGCGACGGCGAGCTGAGCGCTGGAGGTGGGCCAGCGCGGCTGCCTCCGCGGAGCGCGGCCGCGTGCTGCCCGACGCGGCTTTAGGTGGTGTGGCTCAAGAATCCCTGGCAGCGGGCGATGCCGCCGCACCGCGCGGGCGCAGAGCGCGCGGTGCCCGGGTGCGGAGCGCCGGGCACACGCTCGGGTATTCTTTCAAAGACAGGGAGGTGGCGGCGTGCGGGTGACGCTGGCGTATGGACGGCATGGGCTGGAGGTGGAGCTGCCCGACCACGCGGACGTCGTGGAGCCGAAGGACCTGCCCGGCCTGCCGGATGAAGCCGCAGCGCTGCGCCGAGCGCTGCGGGAGCCGCTGGCCGGGCCGCCGCTGCGTGCTCTCGTCCCGCCGGGCGCTCGCGTTGGAATCGTCATCTGCGACGTGACCCGGCCGATGCCCTCGTGGCGGGTGCTGCCCGTGCTCCTGGAAGAGCTGCCGCCCAGCACCCGGGTGACGCTGTTCGTTGCCACCGGCACCCACCGCGCCTGCACCCCGGCGGAGCTGGAGGCGATGCTCGGGCCGGAGCTGGCCCGGAGCCTCCCCATCGTGCAGCACGACGCCTTCGACCGATCGCGGCACGCCTACCTGGGCGTCGCCTCCACTGGGGGTGAGGCCTGGATCGAGCGGGAGTTCCTGGAGCAGGACGTCAAGGTCCTGACCGGCTTCATCGAGCCGCACTTCTTCGCCGGTTTCTCCGGCGGGCCGAAGATGGTCTGTCCCGGTCTAGCGGCGATCGAGACGGTGCTGCACACGCACGGCGCCGCGTTCATCGCGCATCCCAATGCTACCTGGGGAGTCACCCACGGCAACCCGGTCCACGACGAGGCCCGGGCGATCGCCGCGCTCGCTCGTCCGGACTTCTCGCTCGACGTCACGCTGAACAAGCGCCACGAGATCACCGCGGTGTTCGCCGGGGAGCTGTTCGCGGCGCACGCCGCCGGCTGCGCCTTCGCCCACCAGACCGCGATGGCGCCGGTGGACAGGCCCTATGACGTCGTGGTGACGACGAACTCCGGCTACCCACTGGACCAGAACCTGTACCAGGCGGTGAAGGGGATGAGCGCCGCGGCCCAGATCGTCCGCCCGGGTGGCGCTATCGTCATCGCCAGCGAGTGCGCCGACGGGCTGCCCGAGCACGGCCGCTACAAGGACCTGCTCCGCGAGGCGCTCGGGCCGGAGGCGTTCCTGGAGCGGCTCGCCGAGCCCGGCTTCCAGGCCCACGACCAGTGGCAGGTGCAGGTGCAGGCCCAGATCCAGCGGAAGGCGCGGGTGCTGGTGAAAGCGCGCGGGCTCAGCCCGGAACAGCTCCGCGCCGCCTGGTTCGAGCCGATCGACGACGTCACCCGCGCAGTCGAGGCGCTCACCTGCCAGTATGGCCCACGCGTCGCGGTGCTCCCGCAGGGGCCGCAGACGATTCCCTACGTGCGCGCTGGAGCGTTCGCCCCCGCCTGATCGCTCCGCGCACCCACAGCGGCCCGCCGTGCGCTCGGATGCTGCCTGGCCGCCCTCGCCCCGACACCCACCGCGGGATGGATACCTGGTGGGGCCTATGCTCGCGCCAGGCCGTGACCAATACTCCTCGCAGCACGCTCGCTACTGCAGGACGTGCGGCTCTGAGCGCCTGACAGCTCAGTAGCCTGGCCCATCCGAGCAGTGTGCCGAGGAGGCTGCCATGACCTTGCGGACCCGGACGCTTTGTCTGCTCGGGATCACCCTGCTCGCCCTGTTCGTCGTCCAGTACCTTGCCTCAGGGCTCATCATCCAGGGCGGATTCGCCGAGCAGGAGCAGGCGGACACGCAGCGAGACGTCGAGCGCGCCCTGAGTGCCCTGACGCACGAGCTGCAGGACCTGGAGGGGACGACCCGCGACTGGGCAACCTGGGACGACACGTACCGCTACGTCGAGGATCAGAACGACGAGTACTTCCAGGCGAACCTGGCGACGAGCACGAGCTACGTCAACAACCGCGTTGATGTGATGGCCTTCGTCCAGGCGGCCGGGCCGATCGTCTTCGCCCAGGGGTACGACCGCCAGGCCCAGCAGCCGCTGGATCCTCCAGCCGGCCTGGTGGCCCTGCTGTCAACGGACACCCCGCTGTTGCGCCACTCTCTCGCTGCCAGCAGCCTCTCCGGTCTCATCATGCTGCCAGATGGACCGTTCCTGGTGGCCTCCGCCCCTATCGTCAAAAGCGACCACACGGGCCCGGTGCGCGGAACGCTGCTGTTCGGGCGGCGGCTCGACAGCGCGGAGGTAAAGCTGCTCAGCACTACCACCCATCTCGCGCTCACCGTCCAGCCGGTCGAGCTCGCGGCGACGCTGCCCGGATTCCGCGAGGCGCTGCCGCTGCTGTCGGCAGCGCAGCCGATCGCCATCCGCCCCGTAGACGAGCAGACGATTGCCGGGTACGCGCTGCTGAACGACGTCACCGATCGGCCGATCCTCGTGCTGCGGGTCGACCTGCCCCGTGAGGTGTATGCCCGGGGCCGGGCGACGGCGCTGTACTCGGTCGCCTCCCTGCTCGCGGCTGGCCTAGTCTTCGGGGTGGTGGTCCTGCTCCTTGTGGAGCGGCTCGTCCTGGTTCGTCTCGCCCGCTTGAGCAGTGAGGTTGGGCACGTTGTAGCCAGCGGAGACCTGTCCACCCGCGTCCTGGCGGATGGCCGCGACGAGCTGGCGGCGCTGGGTGGAGTTATCAACGAGCTGCTCGCCTCGCTCGAGGCGTCCCAGGCGGCGCAGGAGCGGGCGCAGCAGGCGCTGCGGGAGAGCGAGCAGCGCTTCCGTGACCTGGCCGATGCGACGCTAGAGGGGATCGCTATCCACGAAAACGACCGGATCCTGGTGGCCAACGGCTCGCTCGCGCGCCTGTTCGGCTACGACGCCGCCGAGCTGGTCGGCCAGCCGCTGCTGCGCCTAATCGCGGTCGATGCCCAGCCCGCCCTCCGGGACGAGCTGGATTCCGCCAGCGGGAGCGCCCTGGAGGCCAGTGGTCTGCGCCGTGACGGCACCCGCTTCCCGATCGAGCTTCAGACGCGGCCATTCTCATACCGCGGCCGGCTGGTGTGCGTCACCGCGATCCGCGATATCAGCGAGCGGAAGCGCGCCGAGGCAGCGCTCCGCAGCGCCGAGCAGTACCTCCATCTGGCGCTCGCCAGCGTTCCGATCGCCATCTATGGCTTCGACCAGCATGGGGTCTTCACGGTGTCCGAAGGGGCGGGGCTGCAAGCGATCGAGCACGCTCCGGGGGCGACGGTCGGGCAATCCATCTTTGCGCTCTATCCCCCCGACTCGCCGATCGTCGACAGCGTGCAGCGCGCCCTGCAGGGGGAGGCGGTCCACCGCGAGATCGACCGCGGCGGGGTGACTTTCGACGCGCGCTATCTCCCGGTCCGCGATGACGACGGCCGCGTGGTAGGTGTCATCGGCGCGGCGGTGGACATCAGCGAGCGGAAGGCGCTGGAGCGGATGAAGGACGAGTTCGTCTCCATCACCAGCCACGAGCTGCGCACTCCGCTCACCTCCATCAAGGGCTTCGTGGACCTGCTGCTGGCGGGCGAGGTGGGCGAGCTGAACGACGAGCAGCGTGAGTTTCTCGGTATTGTCAAGGACAACACCGATCGGCTCGTCGCGCTCATCAGCGATCTCTTGGACCTGTCGCGGCTCGAGTCCGGCCGGATGGAGCTGCGCTGCGCGCCGCTGGGACTGGCCGGCGTCGTCCGCAACGTCGCCAGCACCCTGCGCCCCCAGATCGAGGCGAAGCAACAGGTGCTCGCGCTGGAGCTGAGCGACGGGCTGCCAGCCGTGCTCGCCGATCGCGACCGGCTGACCCAGATCCTCACCAACCTGCTGTCCAACGCGCACAAGTACACCCCGCGCCAGGGCCGGATCACCGTGTCGGCCCGGGTCGACGGAGAGCAGGTACGGATCGACGTGCAGGATACCGGGGTCGGCCTGACGGCCGACGAGCAGGCGCGGCTGTTCACCCGGTTCTTCCGGGCCCGGAACCGCGCCACCCGCGACGCGAGCGGGACTGGCCTGGGGCTGGTGATCACCCGCTCGCTGGTCGAGCTCCACGGCGGGCGGCTGACGGTCTTCAGCGTCCCGGGCGAAGGCTCCACCTTCAGCTTCACGCTCCCGGTCGCCACGGAGCCGCTGGAGGCCGAGCCTCTGCTGTGGGAACGTGCCCCCGAGCCGCTCCAGCTCGGGCGATAGCGGGGGATCACCCCGCGCATCTCAGGGGGAGAAAGGAACAGCATTATGCGGATCGTCGTCGCGGATGACGAGCCGGGCATTCGCCGTCTGCTCGTCTTCACCTTGCACCGTCGTGGCTCTACTGTGCTGGAGGCGGACACGGGCGACAGCGCGCTAGAGCTGATCCGCGCCGAGCGTCCAGACCTGGTGGTGCTGGATGTGATGATGCCAGGGCTGAGCGGCCCAGAGGTGATCCAGTTGCTGCGGCGAGATCCCGCGACCGCGGAGATCCCGGCTATCCTGCTGTCGGCGAGGGGGCGGGCGAGCGAGATCGCCGCGGGTCTTGCCAGCGGTGCCCGCTCCTACCTGGTCAAGCCGTTTGACCCGCGGGAGCTCGTCGCCCGGGTGGACGCATTGCTCGCCGAGCGCCAGGTAGCCACCAACGGCGACTAGGACAGACGCCGGCACGTGGAGCGTGGGCGGCTTCCGGCCGGGCTCGCGCTGGCGGATCGGCGCCCCCTCAGGGCAGTTCGTCGTCGACGTCGGTCGACGCCTCCGAAACCGGCGCCCCGTTGCCCTCGCGCTCTACCCGAAGCCGCTCACGGCGGACGGTCTCCGCACGGTGGGCAACGTGCTGCTTGCGCCGAGGGCGGATGTGCACTTCTTCGACCACCATTACCTGCTTGTGCGCGGTGAACTGCTCGGCGCGGACCGGGAGCGTGACGCTCCACCCGCCCGCTGCCGGCGCCCAGCGCGCCTCCAGTGGAAGGAGCTGCCCGGCGCGGGGCGGACGCGGTGCCTCGGGCGGGATGGTCGCACTCGGCGTGAGCAGGACTTCCGGTTGGTCGGCCGACGGTGCATCAGGCATAGCCTCACTCCCATGGCGCGGCGCGAGCCGCTACTGCAACGCCCGGCGCACCAGGTTCTCGAAGAAGCCGCCCCATGAGCGGGGCGGCGCGGCCGCTTCCTGCTGCTGGTGCAGCCGCTCATCGCTGCGCCGCTCGTCGTCGGCCGCGCTCGGGTACTGCTCGCGCACCAGCCCAGTCTGGTTCGGATCCTCGATCACCAGCCGCTCCCGCCGCAGCGTATCCTGGAACACCTGCCGCTCGGTCGTGCCGACCCGGCGAACGCGAAGCTGCTCACGGAGGAGCAGCCGCTTTACGACAACAAGCTGCTCTTCGTACACCGGCACGACCAGCACGTCGCCCTCTTGCCAGGGCGGCTGGCGCTCGCTGACGAAGCGGCCGACTGGGACGTGCTCTACCTCTACTTCCTCGCGGTAGGCATCCACTTCGACCCGGCCGGGAATCTCCTCCACTTCGGTCCGGACGCGCACTTCGCCAAGCTGGCGCAGCTCCTTGCGGACGACAAGCTGCTCCTCGCGCAGCTCCAGCCGCCGCTCGTCGTTCGCGTCGAGCACAGCCTCTTCTCCCCCAGCCTGTCCGAGCGGGCGCGTGCGGGTGTCTGACGCGCCCGTGGCCGGTTCGACCGGATTCGGCCCCTCCACGTCCGCGCCTTGGAGCTGGGCGCGCGCTGCGTGCTCGCGGCTGCCCTCGGGATACTGGCCTGGCTCCGGCTGGTAGTTCTCCATTGCCGCCCCCTTCTTGCGTTCGGCACAGCGGACATCACACCGCCAGCGTGGCGAGCGAGCACGTGCAATGCCTGTGCCATTCCGGCGTGGTGCTAGACTGGAAGCAGCACAGCATGGAGACCCGGCCGCCCTCTCACCCGCGGGTGTCGCCCCAGGCCGACCGCCTCACGGGCATCGCGCTGCTGGCCAGCGTGCTTGTGGCGCTGGGGCTCGGGCTCTGGCTCTGGCCCAGCCCGGGCACCGGCTGGACTGAGCGCGCGCTCGGTCTCGACGCCGGGGCGGCGCGGCCGCTGGACGGCTCTCATCCCGGAGTCCAGGTTCGCCCGGATGTCGGCCCACCGACCATTACCCCTCCCGCACGCCCGACCCCGCGCCGGCTGCTGGTGGCCGCAGCGGCTGCGCCGAGCGTTGCCCGAACTGCCAGTGCTCCCGCCTGGCGCGGCCGCGCGGTCCAGGACGCTGGCCTGTCCGCCGCCCCCGGCGCCGCGCCCACGCTGGGCCAGCTCCCGGCCGGGGCGCTGGTGCTGGTTCTGGAGCAGCAGGCGGCGCCGGATGGCCAGCCGTGGTACCGCGTGCGCCGTCCCGGCGGTCCAGAGGGCTGGGCACCCGCGGCGCTGATCGACCACTGGATTGCGCCATCTCGGCAGGCCACCCCGCTACCGCCCGAGACCCCGGGCCCGCTCGGGACGCGGGCCGTGGTCGATGTGGCCAATGCCCCGGGCGTGCAGCTTCGCGCCGGGGCGGATGCGGCCGCGAGCCCCAGGGCCTGGCTTCCCAACGGCGCCTCGGTGCTCGCGCTGGAGTTCGCCGTCGACCGTGATGGCCGCGCCTGGGCACGGGTGGAGGGCGACGGCGTGGAAGGCTGGGCGCCTGTGAGCGCGCTCCGCTAGCTCGCGGGCCTGGCCCTCCTCCGTGGCTCGCGACGCGCCGCCTGGGGACGGGGGAGGCCGGCCAGGAACCAGCCAGGCGACACGCTGGCGGAAGGGCGCGCCACGGCCACGGAGTAGCCGGGCCGTGCTCGCAAGACGTCTCGATGGCGCCCCCGTACTCCCTTCCCACCCCGGCGGCGTGGCCCTGACCGATCGGGCGGTAGGGAACCGGCCGTTGGGCCAGGGTGCCAGCGCCAGCCAGGCTGTTACCTTGAGACAGCGCGTGAGAGGGCACCGAGTGCGCGCGCTCTGCAGAGGGGGGAGCTATGCCACGGTTGCGGCTACCTGAATCGCTGGCGGTGTTGTGCCAGCGCGACTTTCGGCTGTACTGGCTCGGCCAGGCGGTGAGTCTCACCGGCACCTGGGCACAGGGAATGGCCCAGTCGTGGCTGGTGCTCGGCCTCACCTCCTCCGCGTTTGCCCTGGGCGTAGTCAACTTCGCCAGTGCGATCCCGACGCTGCTGCTGGCGCTGCTGGGCGGGGCCGCGGCGGACCGGCTGGATAAGCGGCGCATCCTGCTCGCCACCCAGGTGGCGATGCTGCTGCTGGCACTGGCGCTGGGGGTGCTGGTCGCGCTCGAGTGGGTGCAGTACTGGCATGTGGTGCTGATTGCGCTTCTGCTCGGGATCGCCATCGCCTACGACCTGCCGGCCAACCAGGCGCTCGTGCCGGAACTGGTCGAACGGGAGCAGATCCACCGGGCGATCGCGCTGAACGGGGCCATCTTCCATGGCTCGCGGCTGGTCGGCCCGGCTCTGGCTGGGCTGGTCATCGCCGTCGTCGGCCTGGCCGGAGGCTTCTTCCTGAACGCGCTGTCGTTCGTCGCGGTGATCGCCAGCCTGCTGGCGATCCGCAGCCGGGGTGTCCCAGCCGAGGCGGGCCGAGGCAGCCAGGTGCGAGCGATCCTGGAGGGGCCGGCCTACGTCCGCTCCCAGCCGCGCATCGCCGCCATGCTCGGCTTCACCGCCCTCACCGCGGCGTTCGTCTTCCCGAATCTCGCGATCATGATGCCGGTCTACGCGCGTGACGTGCTGCAGGTGGGCGTGGCCGAGATGGGGCTGATCATGGCCGCCTCAGGCCTGGGGGCCCTGGTCGGCTCCATGGCGCTGCTTGGGGTGCGGCGGGCGCAGCAGATGCAACGGATCGGCCAGGGAGTTGTCTTGCTCACCTTCTCACTCTCCGCGCTCGCCTGGGTCCGCCTGTTCCTGCTGGCACTCGGCGGGGTGGCGCTGCTGTCGTTCGGGGTATCAATCGCGATGGGGCTGGCGGCGACCGTGATCCAGCAGCAGGTGGCCCCGGAGGTGCGTGGCCGAGTGATGGGCCTGTACAGTCTGGCGTTCATGGGCGTGATCCCCTTCTCCGGCCTGGCGGCGACGGCGCTGGCCGACTGGGTCGGGCTGCCGGCAGTAATGCAGGCGTCCGGGCTGCTGTACGGGCTTGGGGCGCTCGTCCTGTTCGCCCGGATGCGCTCGGCCCGGACGGTCTCGGCCATGCTGCCTGAGGCCGAGCCGGCCCCGAGCGTCGCGACGACCAGATAGAGGTTGTCGACGCTATTCGCCCGCGAGTCCCAGTCGCGAAGCCGGCGATTGGCCCTCGACCGCCGCTACGCTACCGCTGCCCCGGTGGCCCGCACCGCCTCCCGCAGTGCCTGGCCCACCGGTGTCCAGGTGATCACGGCCTCGTAGAGTCCACGGGAGCGGCGGACAGGGGCCCCGGACTGAACGAGCACTGCCAGGATTTCGCGCTGGGCGGAGATCGTGGACCCGTGCAGGACATCGCGCCACGCGCTCACAGCGCGCAGCACCGCATCGAACGACGGGGGAGCATGGGATGTGTTCTCAGTCTGGCACAAGCGGGCGAGTTCGGCCTCAGCGGCATTGAGGCAGCCCGCTCCTCTGCGCACATCAGGCGGTACGACGCTCTGGCCTACCGGAGCTTGCAGATCTTGTCGAGAACCGTCCGGAACATCGACTCAGCCGCGGAGAGGCGCCGCGATCCGGTCGTGGTCCCCTCAGGATAGCGAAGTCGTGCGGCGGCAGGAGTCCCGCCCGGGCGCCCGGTATCTCTCGGGCACATCGCTTACCACGACTATCCCCGTTCCTCCCGCTCGGTCTGGCACACGGTATGCACGCCTAGGCGTGTAGAGAGACTCGGGGAGGAGTTCTATGGCGATCGACCGCTGGCGACCATTCCCGGAGCTGATGCCCGTGCGTGAGATGATGGATCGCCTGCTGGAGGACGCCTTCATCAGCCCGTGGCGAGTGATGGAGCGTGAGGGCTGGTTGGGCGTGGACCTGTACGAGCAGGATGATGCGTATCACTTGGAGGTGCCCCTCCCCGGCGTGCGGCCGGAGAACGTGGAGATCTCGACGGTCGGGAACACCGTCACCATCAGCGGGGAGATCCCGTGCCGTGCGACCGGCGAGCGGACACGGCGATTGCTGCACGAGCGGGCCTGTGGAACCTTCCGCCGCAGCGTGACGCTGCCCTCGGGGGTCGATCCCGACAGGGCCGAGGCGAGGTTCGAGGCCGGAATGCTGCGCTTGACCATTCCCAAGAGCGAGGCGGCGCGGACGAGGCGAATCCCAGTCAAGACGGCGCAGGGCTAGTCGAACAGAAGGAATGTAGCTCATGGCAACCAGACCGACAGGCGACATGACCCAGCGGACGGAGGGCGAGGGCGCGGAGCCGACCCATACCCATCCGGCGCGGATGCACAGTCACGCCCCCTACCACCGCCTCGCGTCTCATGTGCCATGTCTCCTTGAGTGAACCGCCGGACACAACGACGCTGGCTGTGCCCGTGGCCTGCCTTCCGGCGCTGCGGGGACCGTGCCATGCCCTTGGGGCCGCAAGCACACACGCAGCCCGGGCATAGCCGCCGATCGCAGGCCCGACGGGTACGGTCTGTGTAGAGGTTATGCTCGGAGGTGTGCGAGATGGCGACTATCCCGTGGACGGCGGATCTCGACCGGGCGCTGGAGCGAGCGCGTGACGAAGGGAAGTTTGTCCTGCTCGACTTCTTCTCGCCAACTTGAGGTGGCTGCAGAGCCCTGGGTACCGTGACGTACCTCGAGCCTGCTGTCGCCGAAACCGTCACCCAGCGGTTTGTCCCAGTCCAGGTGAACGTGACCGAGCCAGCCGCGCGGCCGCTGATCGAGCGCTTCCGGACGGTCTGGACCCCGGACCTGCGGGTGCTCGCGCCGGATGGCTTCGAGCTGGTTCGCTGGCAGGGCTACCTGCCGCCCTTTGAGTTCCTGCCGCAACTCCTGGTGGCGCAGGCGCAGGCCCTGCTGCGGAGCCATGACGAGGCTGGCGCGGCTGCCGTGTATGAGGAGGTGCTGCGGCGCTTCCCGACCAGCTTCGTCGCACCGGAGGCGCAGTACTACCTGGCTGTGGCGCGCTACAAGACGAGCCACCGAGCCGAGGACCTGCAGGGTGGCTGGCGTCTGCTGCAGGTCCGCTACCCGCGGAGCGTCTGGCGCCTGAAGCAGAGCTTCAGCGAAGAGCAGCAGCCTGCCGCGCCGCCAAAGGGGCAGCGCGAGGCGGCGTGAGATGGCCCAGTACTATCGTGTCCTGCGCATGGAGCCGCTCGTCGGCGACGACCGGCCCGACGCGCGCACCGAGCCGGCGGCGGGCACGGCGGCGGGGCCGGACATGCAGGCGGCGCGCGAGTTCGAAGGTCAGGTGGTCGAGCGCGCCCAGCTCGAGGGCATGGGTCGGCTGACCTGGGAGAGCGGCCGCATCGCTCGGCTCGACACCGCCAGCGAGAGCTACCGCATCTTCCTGGAGCCGCTGGAGTCACCCGCCGGGTAGGCGCCATTGCCACAGACCGAGTGGGTGAGGAACAGTCCGCCCGTGGCCAGGGCGATGCGCCGCGTGGCGATCCGAGCAGGTTCTCACCACCGCTCCCGGCGGGCTGCTCCTTCCGCCGCGCTCCGCCTACCCCTTCACGCAAGCCAGCGGGCGGAGCAGGGCGACCCGCCGTGCCAGTCCGGCCCGCTCGGTCGCCTCGGCCACCAGGTCCACGTCCTTGTAGGCGCCCGGGGCCTCCTCAGCGGCGCCCCGCAGCGAGCGGGTGCGGATTAGGATGCCTCGCCTGGCCAGCTCGTCAATCACCTCCCGCCCCTGCCACTGCTTCAGTGCCTGGTGGCGGCTCAGCGCCCGCCCGGCCCCGTGGGAGGCCGAGGAGAAGGCCCGCTGCTCGCCCTCTG
This sequence comes from Pseudomonadota bacterium, assembly GCA_021325655.1. Taxonomy (GTDB): domain Bacteria; phylum Chloroflexota; class UBA6077; order UBA6077; family JAJPGT01; genus JAJPGT01. The sequence goes on along the minus strand of JAJPGT010000060.1, from coordinate 20,002 downwards.
TAGTCCCGACCAAGATGTAGGATCCGGTGCCCATGCTGCCGCCGATGATCACCGGCTGGCCGACGGCGTGGTAGCGCGCGGGCAGGGCCGGATGGCCGGGTCCGAAGGCGCGGGTGGCCCCTTTGCGGTGGACGTAGAGTAGCCGCTCCACGCCGTCCACCGAGTGTGTCTCGGCCTTACAGGTGTTGTGCGAGACGTCGTACAGCGTCTCCAGGACGGCCTCGGGGATCAGCCGCGAGAAGACCTCCCGCGTCAGGTGGGTCAGGATCTGGCGGTTGGCCAGGGCACAGTTCAGCCCGGCGTACATCGCCCCGAGGTACTGCTGGCCCTCTGGCGAGGTGATGGGGGCGCAGGCGAGCTCCCGATCGGGCAGGCTGATGCCGAGGCGTCTGGCGGCCTTGGCCATGCTGACCAGGTACTCTGTGCCGATCTGGTGGCCGAGGCCGCGCGAGCCGCAGTGGATCGAGACCAGCACCTGGCCCTCCCACAGGCCGAAGGCCGTGGCAGCCGGCCGGTCGTAGATTCGCTCTACTCCCTGGACCTCCAGGTAGTGGTTGCCGGAGCCGAGGGTGCCCATCTCGCCGCGCTGGCGCTTCTTGGCCAGCTCCGAGACGTTGGCCGGCACCGCGCCCGCCATACAGCCGCGCTCCTCGACATATTCGAGGTCGTCTGGCACGCCGTAGCCGCGGCCAAGCGCCCACCGGGCCCCGCCTTCCAGCACTTCGTCCAGCTCCTTCGACGAGAGCTCCAGATTCCCTTCCACCCCCACCCCGGCCGGGATGGCCTCGAAGAGGGCGTCTGCCAGCCGCTCCAGGCGGGGGGTAAGATCGGCGAGGCTGAGGTTACTACGCAGACAGCGGATGCCGCAGGAGATGTCGAAGCCGACCCCGCCGGCCGAGATGATCCCGCCCTGCTCTGGATCGAAGGCCGCCACGCCGCCGATGGGGAAGCCGTAGCCCCAGTGCGCGTCCGGCATGGTCATGGCGGCACCCACCAGGCCCGGCAGCCGGGCGACGTTGGCGATCTGCTCGAGCACCTTGTCGTCCATGCTCGCCAGCAGCGGCTCGCTGCCGTAGAGCACCACGGGCGCTCGGTTCTCGCCCGGTGCAAGCGGGAGAGTCCAGCGGTAGTCGTCGATACGCTGGAGGCGCTTCAGGTCCATCGGGCTCCTCTGTCACACGTCTACCACGCAGCGGGCCTCCCAGCCGCCCTCGACAGGCTGGACGGCGAGCATGGTCAAGGTCGCACCCTTGACTTCCACTCCCCGCTCGAGATCATCGCGCCAGGACTCTCCCCAGCCTTTGCCGATCCAGTGGGCGTTGCTCCGCCGTAAGCGGAATCGGCTCAGGACGAGGCCGGCACCGCGCGCCTCGGCCAGGAGGCGATTGAGCCAGGTGACCAGGGCTAGCTCGGGGTCCGCCTCCTCGAACTCTACGCGAACGGCCTGCTCCGGGCGCACTCGAGCGAGGTCGGCCATGATCCCGAACATGGCCTCGGCGGCCGCCTCGAAGGCCGTTTCCAGCGTCTGGCCGCGGCCGACGATGCCGATGTCGGCCTCATGGTCGAAATAGGCGAACGCTCTGTCGGGCATGGCCGGTCGTGCTGCGCTGCAATTGCTCCCGATCGATCCACTGCTCTGCAAACTGCGAACCAGCGTGGAGTGGGTGCAGCACCCGTACCCGCAGCGCCACGCTCGGTCCCTAACGGAGCTGTGCCCGTGGAGGCCCGAGGTGGGAAGCGCTGCCGGCACCAGTCCGGGCTGGGGGCATGGCTGCTCCGCCGGGTGGGCGCACATCGCGACGGCCAGCTTCTGCTGGAAAGCCCGGCAGCGTCCGCTGCAAACCGAACGGGTTCGGACGGGGCGGTTTTCGGCGTGTCGCTGAACGAGCGGGCGCAGAGGATCGACATCACCGGCCATGCTGCCAGCGCCTTCATGAAGAGCGTCGAGAACCGGATCGAATGCCCGCTGGCGGTCTCCTGAGGCTGGGCCGTTCTTGAGACGCTACCGCCGGGGGAGGGTCAGGCCGGTGTCGCCCTTCAGCTCCACCTACGTGCCGAACCGAACGCCAAGCCCGTTGAGCAGATTGCAGTGCCACCGCGTCCGACTCCGAGGCGCGATTCAGCCGGAATCGCCTGGCCTTCATGGGCACCAGCCATGCGTCTCCGAGCCGGGCCTGCTGCGTCTCGCCCCCGAGAGAGTGGACGGCGCCGAGCAGCGCTGCTAGCGCTGCTCCAACGTCCGCCTCATCGCCCCCGGCTCCTCGCCCGGGGAGCGCCGCCGGGCGATCTCGACCGCCCGGCTGGTCCCTGGCACGCGGCGCACGGTAGAGCTACCCGTGGGTAAGCGCGCGAGGCGTGCTGCGGGCAACCAGCGCCGAGCGGCTCCTTCCTGGCAAGCTAGGGCGCGCCGTGGGACAGCGGGTCGCCCGCTTCCCGGGTGTCGACCGGCTGCGTGCTCACCTGGCCGTTCGTCTCGGAGAGGGGGAGCTCACGCTTGCGGCAGTAGCGGGTGAGGCTCTCGAAGTCCGCATAGTAGCCCCGCTGCGGCCGTTGCTCGCCCTCCCGGAATTGATCGATCCGGCCATCGGCCAGGTTGACCACCTTGGTATCGGCCCGGATATTTAGGGCGAAGTAGACGTTGACCCCGCTGGCCTGGAGATCGGCGGGTGTCCCGAGCCCAGGTTGTTCTCGGCCCATTCGAAGCCTTCCACCGAAGCCTCCTTATTGACTCGCCGCGGGTGGCGCGGACCGGGTGCGCTGCAAGGCACGTGCCCGCGCTCAGCGCGCTGCTCGAGGCCGGGCGCCCGATGGGCGCACCGGCGGTACGCCTGAGCCACGCCCCGGGGCGGTGCGAGCATCATGACCGAGCCGAGCGGCGCCTGTTCCGTCCCGGCAGGCCGCCCACCGGAGCACCCGCGCGCTGGGCTCCACGAGGCTCCGTGCCGCTCGCCGGCTTCGATGGCGAACGAGCCGGCCGTGCCATGTGTCACACTCCTGGTGCTTGCTCCGCCGCCAGTGGCCGCTAGCAAGACGGCCGGCACTGACGGGCTGCCGCGCCCGACGGGGCGCTCAGGACGACCGGGACGCCACCGAGCCGAGTGCCCCGCGGAGCTGGGCTTCGTGCGCTGAGCAGAACCGATCCCGCTTGCGGTCGGTCTCGTCGAGCGTGTTGGAGAAGTGCATGACGCAACTCGCGTCCCGGCAGTGGTCCAGCCCGTAGCTGTGGCCCAGCTCGTGGACCGCCTCCTTGACTGCCCGTTCGTGCAGCAGGTTGGGGTCGGGCGGCTGGCCCCAGAACTCTGGGCGCAGGCGCGCCAGCGCCATCACCGCGACCGGGCCGTTACCCTGGGCCTGCCCGAAGATGAAGTTGAGGCCCGGGGTGTAGAGGTCGAGATCGGCCACGCCGAGCAGGCGCTCGGCATCGGTTCGGAGCGCGGCCAGCCGCTCGAGGATCGGCGCGGCGCGGTACTGCCGCCGCTCCGGATCGTAGGCCTCGTCCGGGCGGGGCAAGCCGTGAGCAGCCAGTCGCGCGATGCGTCCGGGGAAGCGCGCCTCGACCTGCGGGAGCAGGCCGCGCCGCACCTCGGTCGGCACGTCCCCGATCGGGACGATCTCGATGGCCGGATATCCCGTCGACACGTTCACGGTCCCAGTGGGATCACCTCAGCTTTGGAGAGGACGAACGCGACTGCGGCCGACTACTCGACGGCCAGAATCTCCAGGCGTCGCCGCCCGGCCGGTGTCTCCACCTCCACCACCTCGCCGGATCGTCGTCCTAGCAGCGCCCGCCCGACCGGCGACTCGAGCGAGAGCCGGCCGAAGCGGGGATCAGCCTCGGCCGGCCCGACCAGGGTGTAGCGCTCGGTGCCTTCTTCGTTCTGCACCAGGACTGTCGAGCCGAGCCCGGCCTGGTCACGAGTCGGCGGCGCCGTCTCCCGTCGGATCGTCTTCGGCACCCCGGGTCGAGTCCTGCTCCAGCACCTCCGCGGGGCAGCCGGGCTGAAAGCCTACCGGCGCGGCTGCGCCTCCCGTCCGGCATGCCTCTGTTCCTGGTCGTGGTGCGATCCGGCGTCTTTCCGTAGGCGGATCACGCCCGGCCGTGGTTGATCGCTCTTGGGCAGCGCCACGGTTACCACGCCGTTCCCGTGGGTGGCGTTGGCTCGCTCCGCGTCGACCGCGAACGGCAGTGGCACCCGGCGGCTGAACGGCCCGTAGCGCCACTCGTGCATCAGGTACTGCCTGGCCTCCTGGCGAGGGCCGCGAAGTCGCCCTTCGATGTTGAGATCGTGGTCGGTGACCCGGATCTCGATCTCGTCGGCCGTCAGCCCGGGCATGGGCACCACCGCCACCAGCTCGTGGCCATCGTCGTACAGGTTGACCGGCACGCCCTGGGTCTGCTGGCCTTCTTGAGTGTCGATCATCTTGACTAACCTCCCCATGGAAACTGGCCTTCTCACCAAGGTAGCCTGCCGCTAGCGGAACGGCATGATGGTGAAGGCCAGCCCGAGGCCGATCAGGCCGAGCACCACGAGTGCGAAGGCCCATCCTCAGCACATTGTAGCGTTCGGCAAGCATGGCGGTCTCGCCTGCTGCTCGGTGCGCGCTCGGCACACGTACCGGGGCGCCTCGCAGAAGCCGTACCGGGCACGATGGCACCCGCGTCACGCGGCCGGCCGCCTCCGGCGGGAGTGTGGCGCGCGCCTCTGCTGGTCAGGACGGCTGAGCGGCCGCCCGGGCCCCACCCGCGGCACCGTCATCATGCGGTACACGTAGCCGCCGTAGGGCGGGATCGATCGCGCCCGCGTGCTTGAAATGGGCCTTGCGCGCCTGCTGCGTGCTGCGCGTGGTGAAGTCGGTCACCCCCGACGTCTTGATCCAGCGCAGCACCCGCCGCGCCTGCTCCACGACGGGATCGGCACCCATCTCGGCGAAGGCCGCTTTGGCATGCGCGGTGAAGGCGCCGTCTGCGCGATCGCGACCTGCATCGTGTCCGCCCCAATCCCGAGCGCCCACGAGCTGAGGCCCCGGCTACGAGGTGCAGCGGGTTGGCCCGGGTGTGGGGCTGGTAGTCGTCGCACTGACCGCGCTGGCCTGGCTGCGCGCCGATCCGCTGGATGGTGGGCAGCCGCCCCGACGGCATGTATCCTGCACGCGGCTCCCGCTAGGGACTGCCTCGGAAGGCTCTGCGTGCCATGAGAATCCCCGTGTCGCATCGCCCCTTGCTAGACGCCCCGGTCGGTGTCCTGGCGACGATCGGCCCGGACGGGCTGCCCCAGGTGACTGCGGTCTGGTTCCTGTTCGACGAGACGGCCGGTGCGGTGCGTTTCTCGCTGAACACCGCCCGACAGAAGGTCAAGAACCTGCGCGCCCGCCCCGAGGCCGCGTTCCTGGTCCTCGATCCCACCAACCCGTACCGCACGATCGAGCTCCGAGGCCGGGTGGAGATCCAGCCGGATGACGACTACGTGTTTGCCGACCGGGTGGGCAAGAAGTACGGCACCGACCTGCGCGTGCTCGATCGCCCTGGCGAACGGCGCGTGGTCGTCACCCTGCGCCCCATGAAGATCAACGTCTGGGGCCAGTGACCGGGCGATGACGTCGGCGCGGCAGGCGCGAGCCCTCGAGATCTCCTCCGACATCTTCAGGTATCTGCCGCGATCTCTGCGCGGCTCGTTTCCACGCTCAGGAGGGCAATCGCGCGGGTGGCTGTTCGCGGAGGCTATTTGAGCGCTCCGGATAGACGTCTATCGGAAGGGGCAAGCGGCAGGTGGAACAGGAGGCCCCGCAATCCCTATGCCTCCTTTGGAGGCGTGCCCAGGCCGTGCCCGTGGCGCGCTGGGCTATAGCGGCCGCTCCTCGGGGTGCTGCAACGGTGTGGGCAGGACGGGGCGGGTGGGGCGGATCCAGCGCGCAATGCCCCGGGTGAGGAGCACGCGAGCGTAGAGCCCCACCTTCCAGACGACGTACACCGCGGTGTAGCACAGCGCCAGGTAGGCTCGCGGCGGCGCGTGGACGAGCAGGAGTCCGGCGAACGTGTAGAGCATCTGGCCGGCTTGGCTGAGTGCCGCGAGAGAGGCGGGCACCGGGGCGCGGAGGGGGAGACTAAGGCCAGGCAAAGGGTAGCCAGGGCGAGCGGGACGGAGAGCGGGGAATGCACTGTTCCGCCGCGGCGTCGAGCCGGAGCAGACTACGCCGGCGAATTCCCTCTCGCACCAGCCCGGGCACGCGGCGACGGGGGAGGTGCAGCCGCCCGCGCTCCCAGCGGGTGTTCTGGCTCGCCGCCTGGGCGAGCGTCGTCGGCAGTCGGTGAGCACGCGCGCCTCCGGCGCGAAGTCCACCTGCACTCTCCCCAGCACGAGCGCCAGGTGGACTTCGGCGTCTTCGGCCAGTGTGAACCAGCGCCAGGCGAAGCGGTCGAGGACCGGCGCGGCCAGGCACATCCCGGTGCCCTTCGATCCGCAGGAAAGCCCCAGCGTGGCGCGGCCGAGTGGGCGAAGAGAGTGCAGTGCCGCCAGCGCCGCGTGCCGGATCGCCGCGGAGCGCATCTGAGTCGCCGGGCGGGACGTAGAAGCTGTTCGGCTCGGGCTGAACGCCAGCCGCCTGTGCAGCCAGGATCTGCACCAGGCCAACCGGGCCGTGGCGCAGTGGCGAGCCGCGGCTGACACGCCGCCGGTGACGATGACATCGAAAGCGGCGCGCTAGCGGAAGGCCAGTCAGGCCTGCCCGACCGTGATGCCGAAAAGGGTATGGCGATACGAGCAACCCCTGCTGGAGGACCAGTTATGTGTCACCGCAGCGGTGCACCGGGAGACAGACGGTACACACCCAGGCGCCACAATTTCCACAGCTCCAAAAGTTCTGGCAGGCATGTCGCCGCATCATTGAGGCTCCTTCTGCTTACCACGCTCTTCGAGGCCACCCTGTACGCTGAAAGTGCGAGTGATCAGACCTGCGAGCGGAGAACGCTCGGGCGACGGTGATCCAACACGGTGGCGCGCAGCACCTCGGCCAGCGCCGGGTAGTCCCTCCGCGGCGCTTTGTGTCGGATGGCTGGTGCGGAAACGCGGCGCTGATAACCAACGGGGTTCTAGGCATGGGCGGCTGCCGCGCCGGCCGGGCTGCCCGGTGCCTGGACAAGGCTGGGCAGGTGGGAGAGCGGGTCGAATGGCGGCTCAACAGTCAGGAACTGCCGCATCCGATCGACGTTGGCTACGAAGCGCCCGACCTCCATTCGACGCGCTTGCAAGATGCGGATCTGGCGGGTGCCGCCGGTCAGCGCGACGATCCGGCGGGCGAGGGCCATAATCGGCGTACCGGTCCCGCTACCGACGTTGATCGGCGGCAAGGGACCGTCGACCGTGGCGGCGCGGATCAGCGCTTTGACGACCAGCTCAATCCAGACGAGGTCGAGCACCTGGTGGCCACCGTACACGTCCAGGTCGCGGCCGGCGGCGGCTTGCGCAATCCAGGTGGGGATCACGCGCCCGGTGTCGCGGGGGCCGTAAACATTGGCGAGCCGGAGGATGGCGACTTGCAGGCCGGTTTGATGCCGGAAGGCGCGGCAGAACGCCTCGCCCGCCACCTTGCTCGCGCCGTAGCTGTTGATCGCCTGGAGCGGGGAGGCCTCATCGACGGGAAGCGCGATCGGCTCGCCGTACACCTCGCGCGACGAGGTGAATACAACCCGGCCGACGGAGTAGCGGCTGGCAGCTCGCAGCACGTTGTAGGTCCCGACGACGTTCGTGGTGAAGGTGTAGTCCGGGTCTTCCACCGCCCCCATGACAGTCGCCTGGGCCGCGAGGTGAAACACAAGGTGCGCCCCTCGGAGCACCGCCGCGACGCATGCCGCGTCGCGGACGTCTCCCTTGACCAGTTCGAGGCGAGCGTCGCGGCGGTGGTGGACCAGGTTCTCCGGCCGGCCGCGAGCGAGATTGTCGAGTACCACGACGTGGCGATAGCCGTCTCGGAGTAGCTGATCCACCAGATGACTGCCGATGAAGCCCACTCCACCGGTAACGACGGCCTTGCTCGACTGGTATTGCATGCCGCGAGTATCGGGCGATCTGAACGACTCTGCGTTTCTCCGTTGTTGAGATGCTGTTGAGTTGCGCCTGTGCCCGGGGCGGTGCTTGCTGACGTGGCGGCCCGGACGGGATCAGGTCAGCCGATCAGGTCCGGGCGAGGCTGTAGCCCACGCCGGGCAGCGCGCTGATCCCCCCGGGCTGATCCGCTATCATCCCCAGCTTCTGCCGAATGTGGCAGATGTGCGTCTTGAGCAGGTTTGGGCTCCCGCCCTCGTAGCCCCAGGCATACTCGACCATCCGCGAATACGGGATGACCCGGCCTGCATTCATGGCCAGGATGTAAAGGATGCGGAACTCCAACGCGGTGAGGGGGATCGCGCGGCCGGCTCTCGTCACCGAGTATGAGAGCGGGTCGAGGGTGAGGTCGCCGACGCGCAGGCTGGTGGTCGGCTCGCGGTGTGGGTCGTGGCTGCACCGCCGCAGCACGGCCTTCATCCGGGTGGTGAGCTGCTTGGCGCTGAATGGCTTGACTACGTAATCGTCGGCCCCGACATTGAAGCCCCGCAGGACATCCTCCTCGTCGTCGCGCCCTGTGAGCATGATGATGGGCACATCGGATTCGTGCTCATGGCGGATCCGTCGACACACCTCGTAGCCGTTGAGCTTGGGCAGGTTGGCATCGAGTAGCACCATATCCGGCTGTTCGGCCTCCCAGCGCGCCAGCGCTTGCTGCCCGTCGATTGCGACCAGCACAGTGTACCCTTCTCGCCAGAGCGTGTACGACAGCAGGTCGAGCAGGTCTACGTCGTCATCGACCGTCAGCACTTTCATCGATATCCCCCCCTTCAGGATTCGGTCTCCACGGCTGGTACAGTGCCATCTGCACGGGTCTCCAGCTCGAACCAGAAGCGGGCGCCTCCGCCTCGGCGCCGTTCGGCCCCCACTCGGCCGCCATGGGCCTCGACAACCCCACGGACGATGGCCAGCCCCAGCCCAAGCCCCGGCGCACCGGCCCGGTCGGTCCCCGCGCCGCGGTAGAACGGCTCGAACAGGATCTCCGGGCGCTCCTCGGTGAACCCCGGCCCGCGATCTGCCACTGAGACGCAGACCCGCCCCCGGCGGGCGTGCAGGGTTACGTCGATCGGCGTGCCATGCCCGGCATACTTACTGGCGTTCGTGATGAGGTTCATCAGCACCTGGCCGATCCGGCGATGGTCGGCGCTTACCGTCGGGATGTGGCCCAGTGAGCGCAGCCGCAGCCACTGTGACCGCTGCCGCAGCAGTGGCTCGGCCACGTCTGCCACATCGCGGGCCAGCTCCAACAGATTTATCGGCTGCAGCACCAGGCGGAGACGCTCGCCGCGGATGCTCGCGGCGCAGAGGAGGTTTTCCACCAGGTCCTGGAGCCACAGCGCGCGACGCTGCATGCCCGCCAGCATCGTGGCCAACTGCTCACGCTCCAACACCTCCAGGTCCCGCAGCAGCAGCTCGGCGGACGTGGTCAGCGCGGCCAGCGGTCCGCGTAGCTCGTGCGCCAGCGCCGACAACCAGTCCGGCTCGGTGTCCGGGCCGCTTCGCCAATGTCCGCACCGTGCCAGGCTACGCGGTGGCCGAGCGATGAAGCGGCCGCGCGCGTGCCACTGGCTGGCGCGGCCGCGGTGAAGCGATGAATCGTGGGCGGATGCCTCGGCGGTGCCCATGGCTGCTACCCCCTCGCGACAAGCGTGTCCCGATGGGTCGGCCTGGCGGCGAACGACAGCCAGGCCGACCCTACCCCCTGGCCGGCCTGGTTGCACTGTGGTAGCATGCCAAGTTGGACAGGGAGTGCCCGAACGCTCCTGGTCTTGCGGCCCCGAGGCGGATGCAGCCACCTCGGGGCCTTCTTTGGGTCCTGATCGTTTCCACCTCGGACGTACCCGAGGCTGCGCTTCCGCCGCTGGCCCACCTGCGCTGCTGGCTCCGCTCCACAGGCGACAAAAGAGCGAAACCAGACACCACAGTCTGATGGCCGGTTTCGCCACTCAGCTCCCTGAGGCCGAAGCGACCAACCAAGACCGCTCGTCCTGAGGGTCTCGGAAGCCCCAGATCAGCGCTTCCATCAGCACCGGATTCTCCTGTAGCCTGCTCTGGCGATTCCGTTCGCGTGGGCGCGGCAGACGGCGATCCTCCAGTGGCGGCCGTTAACTGCGTGTTATCGTTTCGTTACCTCCAGTGCATGATTTACCGGGTGGCCGTATGAATACCACAACCGCTCAACCGCGTCAAGACCGAACTCAATCCAGGAGGCAGCCATTGTTACGGGAAACCGTCGCGCGAGTGTTAAGGTGTCTGCCCTAAGTGTAGCCGCCTCCGTGCTAGTATACTATCGGACGCCATCCTGCCCGTGACAGCACCGTTTCTCTTCGCCCAATCCGTATAACAGTTCCGTTACAGCAACTGGCTTCCACGACGGGCGGCCGACAACCGGCGTGTAACGGAGCGTTAACCGCCAGCCAACCCCCGCCTCTGAGGTTTGCCGTGGTTGGCCTGCCCCACGCGGGCTTGGGACGGCCACGGGGGGCTATCAGCAGAGTCACGGACATCCCTGTCGTTGCACGTCGCAGGTCATCGGCCATCGTGTCGGCCCATCGTTCGGTGATCTGGACTATCCTGGCGAAAACCCCCATGATGGCCCTCGCCGTCACTGCCCCCTGTACACAGTCCCAAAACTCGATCCAGCCTATACTCCGATGCACGGGACCTGAGATCAACCGGAGGGCCAAGAGCCCCGGCCGGCTGCCAGGGGTACGATAGCGGCCAGCCGGGGTCGTGCTCTGGCGATCAGGCCCGCTGGCGTCGCGGTTGCAGGTTTCCAGAGGCAGGCCGAAGACAATGGTCAGGCAATCGAAACGGCTTCGGTTCGGATGGCTGGCACTGGTGATGATTGTGGTCCTGGTCACCGGTCGGCAGAGCGCCAGGCTCTTCACCAGCTTCGCGCCGCAGCAGGCCCTTCCGAGCCTGGCCGTTGATCCCCCGATCGGGCTGCCGGGGACACCTGCCACTGTGCGCGTAAGCGGGTTGCCAGGAGACATGCCGGTCGTCCTGACTTGGGATGAATCAGCCGGTCGCAAGCTGACCACCCGGACGGGCAGCGACGGCTTCCTGCAGTTGTCGATTAACTCCCCTAACTCCCCGCCTGCTGCAGCAGGCAGCCACTCGCTCCGCGTGACCGTGGGGATCATCGGCGTGAGCGCGATAGTGCAGCTCCTGGGAGGCGGCTCGCTCACCGAGCCTCTATCAGTCTCGGCTGCTCCAACCGCCGCGCCGTTAGCTCACAGGGACGGCCTCTACGTGGCGACCAGCGGATCGGACGCCAATCCCGGGACGCTCGCCGCGCCGCTACGGACTATCCAGGCAGCCGTGCGGCGGGCGCAGCCCGGCACGACAATCGTGGTCCGCGGCGGTGAGTATCAGGAGGAGGTCGTCTTCGACCACGGAGGGGCAGACGGGCAGCGGATCACGCTGCAGAATTACCCGGGCGAGAGGGCGATCATCGACGGCTCCCTAGATGTCACCGGCTGGACGCCCGTCTCGGGCACCGTCTGGAAGGCCAGCTTCACTCACGTCGCGTCCGTTCCGACCAGTCAGGGACCTAAGGACGCCGCCTCCGAGTCCACCTGCCCGGACGGCTTCAGCTACTCGGGCGACCGACGTGCCTACCTTTACGTCGACGATACCCCCGACCAGTCCCACTGGCTCAAGCCGCTGTGTATCGGTCTCGACCCCGGGATCGCCGGCCCGGCCGATCTGCCGCGAGGGAGCTTCGCTACGGACGTCCCGCCTCCACCGCTACCCGACGGTCAAGCCTACGCCGGGACGACGAACACGATCTATGTTAACCTCGCCGATGGCGGCGACCCAAACACCCATCGCATCCGCATCGCGGCGCACGACCACAATATCCTCTTCTGGGGAAAGACGGCCGGCAACGTCACCGTCAAAGGACTGACCCTGCGAAGGAGCCTGGAGGCGGTCTACATGTGGGGTCGGGTGAGCGATATCACCCTGGATGGGCTCGACGTGGCGGTCACGAAGCTGCGCGCTGTCGCGAGCGACTTCTGCACATCCCACTTCGATGTGCTAAACAGCCACATCCATGATGTGGAGAACGAGGCGATCCATCTGGAATCGGACAACAGCCTAGTCGACAATAACCTGATCGAGCGGACGCTCGCCCCCTGGGCCCGTTCCGGCGCCGTCGGCATCAACGTGCTCGGCAACGGCGACCGGGTCGCGCGCAACACCATCCGTGCCATTGCGCGGAGCGAGGGTGGACAGGGAGGCTTCGGCATCTTCATGGAGGAGTGGTACGATGGGACAGGCGATGTCGGATGCCACGCCGAGACCAACCAGTCGAACATCGTGGAGCGCAACCGGATCCACGACAACGCCCGCACCGGTATCTACAACTCGGGCGGGGATAACAACACTATCCGCAACAACCTCGTGTACCGCAACGGTGGCAGCGGGATCACTATCGACGGCGGCGGTACCGAGGGTGGCCCCACTGGCGCCCAGCAGAACGCCATCAATAACACGATCGTCTTCAACACCAGCTCTAGTAACGCCGGTAACGGGATCATGCTCAGCCCGGCCGCCCAGAACAGCATCGTCCGCGACAATATTCTGGATGGCAACGCGCGGGCACTCCGTGACGATTCGAGGGGGGCAGTGATCGACTACAATTTCCCCTTCTGCTGCCTGGGTGAGGTGGGCTTCGTCGATGCGGCGGGCGGGGATTTCCACCTCCGGCGTGGATCGCCGGCGATCGACGCCGGGACGGACGTCGGGGTCACGGAGGACCTGGATGGCACGCACCGTCCCCAGGGGGCGGGATACGACCTGGGTGCCTACGAGTACGTCGATCCTGCTTCGTCAGTGTCCACCCCAACCGCCACCCCGCCGCTCACCTCCGAGCCGAACCTGCTCCAGAACCCCACCGACTCTGATCTGTCGGGCCGGTTCGGCTGGTAGGCGGCGCTGGTTCGGGTGGTCAGCGCGCAGGGCGGAGCTGGGCGGCCGGGTTGGCGTTCGGTGTCTGCTCCGTCTGCGTGAGCTAGGTATTGGACGAGGGCCCCAACGGCTGCAGGCCCTCGTCTGCGCATCAGTGAGCCCGTGGCTCGGCGCGGCCCCAAGAGGTGAGACTGCTTGGCCGGGACGCAGCCCTCGGCACGTAGCGTGGTTAGGGAGCGAGCGCGAGTGGCCGAATCGGCCGTGCCCACAAGCCGAGAGTGAGAAGCTCGTTGTGACGTGCGGTACGTCGCCACCGGGCACTGGCATGAGTGGCGGATGCGGCCATCACACGGACCGGGCTGCCGTGATCTCTACCACCTCTCAACCGAAGCTCCACTGCCTTGACGGGAGCCCGTCGCATACCATTGTGCCCGCTGAGCGGAGTACCTGCTCGCCGTAGCCGGCGCGTAGTCTGCTGCTGATTGCGCGGCTTTGCCGAGCACCACGTGGCAGGCGACGACTGGCTCGGGTGCTCTACCCGCTCCTCGGGTGCGCGGCGGATGCTCCACTGCAGCCAGCCTCAGGTTCGCGCGGAGCACGACTCTATGAGCGTACGGCCCGGAGTGGAGCGCGAGTGGCGGCGGGTAGGACGGCGCGTGCAGGCCCGGGTGGCGATACGCCGAAGAAGTGGTGTCCCGTCCAGTGCGGGAAGGGCGGTAGCGTGCCGCCTGCACGGCTGGGGATAGGACGGCGTGTCCGGTGCAAATGGACCACCTTGCGCAAGCGTCTCGTTGGCTCCTCGTCCTTGGTGACGCTCGCACGTGCATCTTCGCCAACTTCTACTGGTAGCCAGGGCGTGGTGGCCCATGCAAGTTCGCCACCCTGGCTGTCTTGACCTTTTCATCTGTCGCTGTCTCATCGTGAAGTGCACGAGGCATGTGATGGGCTCAGCTTGAATTCGAGCTTGTCAACTACAATCCTCTGGCACGCTCCCAATGCCCGGAGCATCGCTCCGTACCTGAGCGCCATATTCCAGGCAATTTCACTTTCTGCTCGAGGAACATCGTATGCGACTTACCGCAGGAACTGACCACCGACAAGCGCCCTCCAGCCTTCGTCTCATCTGCCTCACTGGCATCGATGGATCAGGGAAGACCACCCTGGCCCTGCGCCTTTCAGAACACTTGCGTGCCAATGGCTACAATGTCCACTATGTACATGGCATTCATTTTGTCGTCCTTCTTAGGCCTATAAAGAGGTTAGCTCAGATGTTCTTTATGCGTGGTACCGACGAGTATGCCGATTACGTTCATTACCGAGACGTGAAGCTGGCAGCCAGTCGGCGTCATCGCTCGTTAGCTGCGCTGTACGCGGCTGTATGGTTTGTCGATTACTGCCTGCAAGCATTTCACCGAGTAACACTTCCTATTATGCGCAAACAGCTCGTGGTAGCAGATCGGTATATATATGATCTTTTGCTCAATATTGCTCTCGCAACCGGCTACCCATTCAATTTTCTATGTCGATTTCTTCCGCTCTTCTTCATATTCAACCTAAGACCGAATGTTGTCTTCGTCGTGGACACCCCGGAAGAAATAGCGCTTTCGCGAAAGTCTGATGTTCACTCCATCGAGTATCTGCGAGAGCGACGCTCTCAATATCTCATGCTCGCACAGCGATTCGGCTTTCCTGTGCTCGATGGACGGGCAGATCGAGAGGCCCTGCTGAACGAGGTGCTGACACGCTGCTTCGAAGCGCCGCCGCCGCAGGCTGCCGTCCAGCCCTAGGACCTGATCCGTTCTTGTGCTGAGCGTTCGACACGAGGGACATGGCGACTCTAGAGTCGAAGTGGCTTGGGCTAAAGAGATCGATGGTGACTTCGACCTTCGTGAGGCGCAGTTCGCGGGGGGTACGATGAGCGTCCATAACCTGGTTCGTGCTGAGGAGATCGTTGGTCAAGCGATTCGCGAGAGCATCGAGACCAAGGAGGAGCTCCTAGAACGGCAGCTCTCTACTATTGTCAGGCTAGCGACGTTACTCGCCGACACGTTTAGGAGAGGTGGTAAAGTCATCCTGTTCGGCAATGGAGGGAGCGCCGCGGACGCGCAACATGTGGCCGCTGAATTTGTCAATCGCGTCTCGTTGGATCGCTCCGCGCTACCGGCGATCGCGCTAACCACCGACACATCCATCTTGACATCAGCGGGAAACGACTTCGGCTTTGACGAAATCTTCTCACGTCAGGTTCAGGCTTTAGTGCAAAAAGGTGACATTTTGATAGGGATTAGTACGAGCGGTAACTCTCAGAATGTATTGAACGGCATCATGGCTGGGAAGAGGAAAGGAGCCATAACAGTAGGATTTACTGGTCGTAGTGGAGGAAAGTTGAAGGATATGGTCGACATATGCTTCTCGGTAGCGTCTGATAGTACACCGCGTGTTCAGGAGGCACACATCACTGTGTGGCACGCCATCTGCGAGGTGGTAGAGCGTGAGTTGTTCGGCTGAGGGTATGAACAAGCGATTCTCGCCGCGAGTTGTCTTCTATACACGACCGGCTTACCTGGATTCAGCTTTCCCTCTGGTGAGTGCGTTGAGTAGGAAGATAGAGACACATCTGATTGTAGAGGTATCACCTGAGGAGCGAGGCATTGGCACGTTTTCGCCACCCTTGATTGATTCCCCGGCTGGCCTCGTCTCGGAGGACAGGCTTCCGGGTTGGCCACCGCGGAGTTTACGGGAGAGACTTAATAGCCTGCGAAGCTTGCATCTGGCAGTCTTCGATGCACAGAGAGCTTTTCATCCATGGTGTCTGGCGACGTGCTGGAAGATAGCTCGGTTCATTCGGTCAGTGAGACCACACGTAGTTCACTTTGATGAAGCTTCAACTCGTGCAGCGGGAATACTGTATTTTCTCCCAAGAACTCCTCTGATCCTCAGTATCCATGATAGCCAGCCGCATAATGGGAGGATGAAACATAGTTTCAAGCTGGTACGGTGGTTGTTTTTACAACGCGTGAATGGGCTCATATTTCACAGTGTTTTCTCGCGTGAGGCGTTCGATGACGTGGGGAGCATGAGGCGAGTGGGAGAAAACGTAGCCGTCATCCCACTGGGTATTTTTGATCTATTGCGGACTGGCCGGGATGGGGTTGGGCGGCGAGATGAGCGGACGGTGCTGTTTTTCGGGCGCATGTCGCCATACAAGGGTCTGGAGACGCTGGCTGCGGCTGCACCGCGTATTGCCGAACGCGTGCCGAATCTCAGACTCGTTATAGCGGGCCGGCCGCTGCCGGGGTACGAAGTGCCTGTCGTGTCGCCGCTTGCGAATGGCGGCACGTGCGAGTGGAGGGTGGGACACATTGCGGACGACGAGATGTGTGAGCTCTTCGAGAGGGCCGCGGTGGTCGTGGTGCCGTATGTTACAGCCAGCCAGAGCGGGGTAGTTTCCACGGCATACGGCTTTCGGAAGCCGGTGGTGGCGACGTCGGTGGGCGGGTTGCCCGAAATGGTAGTAGACGGCGTGACCGGGCGGGTGGTAGCGCCGGGTGATCCGGATGCACTCGCGGCGGCGATCGGTGATCTTCTACTCGACGCGGAGGAGCGGGGCAGGATGAGCGAGCGCATCCGTCAGAAGGAAGAGGGTGAGCTGGCATGGCCCCGCCTTGCGGACATGACGATCGGGGTGTATCAGCGAGCTCTCGGTGGGTGAGCCGCCACGGACGTTCGAGCCGGTCGCTCGCTTCAGTGGGCAAGGAGGCGACCGGTAAGCGATGACACTGAAGCAATGTATCCGTGCAGCGATCGGTGACCGTGGCCGGTCGTTCGTCACGCGGACCAAGTATGCTCTGGGCCGCCGACCACGGGTGAATCACGCGGCGGCAGGGTCACTGTCCTACCCGGAGGGCCGGCGCGCGGCCATCGTCATCTCAGCAGATCTTGAGCTGGCCTGGGCCTGGCGTTATGCGCGCGAATTCCGGGATCCTTTGGCGTTCGCCCGGCAGAGGGCATACCAGGGCCGACACAATCTCCCGATCATTCTGGAGCTGTGTGACCAGTACGGGCTGCCCGTCACGTGGGCGACTGTGGGCCACCTGTTCCTCGAGCACTGTGACCGCGCGGATGGCCGAGCCCACCCTGAGATGCCTCGTGTGCCCTACTTCCAGAATGAGTTCTGGGCGTACAGGGCGGGTGATTGGTTCGACAGCGATCCCGGGGCTACGTGTTCGGCTGACCCGGAATGGCTCTGCTGGTATGCACCAGACTTGGTGACCTCGATCCTGAAGCGACGCGTCGCGCATGAGATTGGCTGCCACACCTTCTCGCACGTCGTGTTCAGTGACAAGCACTGTCCCAACGAGGTCGCCGCGGCGGAGCTCCGCTGTTGCCAGGAGGCGGCTCGGCTCCGTGGCATCGTGCTTCGCTCGTTCGTCTTTCCCGGCAACGTGCCGGGCAACTATGGGAGCCTGCGGGATGCTGGCTTCGTGGCGTACCGAATCGAGACTGCCTACGAGCTCGATGTGCCACGCCGCGACGGCCTCGGACTATGGCAGATCCCCGGAGGGATCACGCTCGAAAAGCCCTATCGCTCCTGGACCGCGGCTGAGCAGGTACGCCTGCTCCGTACCTACGTGGACGCAGCCATTGCGCACGGCCTCGTCTGCAGCTTTTGGTTTCACCCTGAAACAGACCCCAGCAACGTGACCGAAGTCTTCCAGCCCATCTTTGAGTACATCGCCTCCCGCCCCGAGCTGTGGGTGACGACGATGAGCGATCTCGCGCGCTGGCTCGACGCCGAGGTGACACAGCAGTATCCGGCACGCGCCACGAGCGCAGCCTCATGAACCCAGTATGACGAGCAGCACAGAGCGCATCCAGCGCATACTTGCGGACTACTGGGCACTGCCCAGCGGCTCGGCGCAACTTCCGCCAGCGCTCCGTGCCGGTATCCGTCAGAGCGACCGCGGCAACTCATCGTCCGCTTCAGCTCCCACCTATGCCGGCCGGCCGCCGGTCTTCGTGAAGCTGCTTCCTTCAACAGGTGCGCTGGAGGCGGAGCAGCAAGGGTGGCTGATTGCTCGAACGCTGGCTGGGACCGATGGACGGGTTCGAGTGCCTGCTGTATTGGCCACCATGCCGTCAGAGCGGGCAATCATCATGGAGTACATCGCTGGCACCAATCTTACCTGGCTTCTGCGGCGAACCTATCTCATGCTACCGGATGCCTGCATATCAATCGTCCGGAGGCTCGGCCATTGGCTCGCAACCTATCACCAGACTGGCCGCGGGAACTTGAGTCAGGCCGAACTATTGAACCGTCGTGCTGAGCGGACTCTTGGGTACTTGCAGGAGGTGACAGCTCTCCTCAGCCAGAGCCGACTTGCACAGGTGCGCGAGATTCTCGAGACGATTATTGAAAAAGCAGCGCAAAAAAGTTTGCGAACAGCAAACTGCCACGGTGACTTTCACATCAAGAACGTGATTGTTCGCGACAAAGATCTATATGTCGTTGATTTCGCTGCCTCAGGTGGAGAATTTCCCGAGAAAGACCTGATCGGATTTCGGTGGTCTCTTTGGAATGCTATTGGTTCACTTCCATTCTCAAACCGAACGTTAAAATCTCTTTATTCTGCATTTATTGACGGATACTGCGGGCAGGAACCTGTAGGATTCGACAGAGAGATTGCTAACCTTCTGCAGTTAGAAGCAATGGTCCAGGCTGTGGCTCTACACGCACGCTGCGGCCAGTACTCGGCATTAAGAAGGCTGTGGAGAATCTATCTTATGAAGCAGTATCTTAGCTTGCTTGTGCTATGGCTCGATGGAGATCGCGAGTATATTAACCTGGCCATGTCTGAATCACTGGCTCGTCTTCGCACTACGTCACAGGAGTAACAGAGGTGAAGATTCGCCGAACTCACCTCATCTGCGTTGCCGGTATTGATGGATCGGGAAAAACAACCTTAGCTCTCGGCCTTGTGAACCGCTTACGCGACATGGGGTATGATGTACAATATGTGCATGGCGATGCGCATGGCATTCAGTTTCTTCCAATACTGAAACCCATAAAGACACTCGCAAAGATTTTTTTCATGCGCGGTACAAATCAACAATCTAACTACTTCCACTACAGAAGAGTACAGGTCTCGATCAGCAGTCGCCACCGTTTGCTGTCTGGGTTCTATGGAGGGCTCTGTTTCCTGGATTATTGTGCCCAGGCCTTCGTCCGCGTGGCGCTACCAGCCATGAGAGGAAAGACGGTTGTTGCTGACCGATACATTTACGATGTCCTCTTGAATCTCGCTCTTGCGACTGCTCGCCCTCTCGAGGCAATATTGCACCTTTCGAATATCTTCTTCAAATTGAACATTATACCGAACGCGGTGTTTCTCGTGGATACGCCTGAGGAGATAGCGTTTCGCAGGAAGTCGGACATCTATTCGCTGGATTACCTCCGGGAACGCCGGTCAGCGTATCTGGAGATGGCGCGACGATTCGACTTTGCCGTGCTCGACGGTCAGTCTGATCCGGATGGCCTTGTAAGCGAGGCGATAGCCCGCTGTTTTCGGACTGCCATTCAGCCGGAATCGAGCTGATGATTGCGAGAGCGGTTGCTGAGGCTCGCGGAGAAAAGAGCTGGCAAGGTTTGCGATCAGCCTGCGCAAGGGCACTGATGAGGTGGCACAATTTCAGAATGCCGTTCCACCTATGGTGTGGACGGACGCCGCTCAGTGGCACGGGGGTGCTTGAGGCTTCGCGCTATCGTTGTCGGCTTGCCCGCCGGGATCGGCTCGTGGCGGGGTTGGGTGCCCTCGGCGTGGCTGCACTAACGCTCTGCCTTGCCTGCTTAGATGGTGGAGCGACCAGCCGGACGGAGCAGGGGGTGGCGGGGGCGGTGCTGCTGGCGGCGGGGGACATTGGGCGCTGTGACGCCACCAGTGACCAGGACACCGCGGCGCTGGTGGCGGGGCTGGCGGGCACGGTGG
>JAJPGT010000010.1 GCA_021325655.1 Pseudomonadota bacterium | reverse complement strand
GCCGCCCCCGCTCGCCGGGTGTATGCTGGGCCGCAGCGCGGGTCCCGCGCCTGAGGCGGGACCCCGTCGGGGGAGCGATGCTAGCCTACATCTTCTGGCACTGGCCCTATCCCGACGTCGAGCGCCGCGCCTATGAGCGCAGCGTGGTCGACTTCCACCGCTCGCTCGCCGCGGACCGGCCGCCCGGGTTCATTCGCTCCGGCGTCTTCCGGCTCGGTGCCGCACCCTGGCCGGGCGCTCAGCCCGGCGGCTACGAGGACTGGTACCTGGTGGAGGGCTCGTGGGCGCTGGACCCGCTCAACGAGGCGGCGGTCGCGGAGGGGCGCAAGCCGCTCCACGACCAGGCGGCGCGCGCCGCGGCCCTCGGCGCAGGTGGGCTGTACCGGCGGCAGAGCGGCGAGCTCGACCTGCCCGCGGCCCGCCTCGCCCTCCGCTTCCCCAAGCCGACCGGGATGCCCTACGACGCACTGTACAGGCTGCTCGAGGCCGCGCTGGACCCGGCCGCGACCAGCCTGTGGCGGCGACAACTGGTGCTCGGGCCGGCGGCGGAGTTCTGCCTGCTCAGCAGCGGGCCGGTAGCCCTGCCGGCGCCACTGAGCGGCGCGAGCATCGGCCTGGCGGTCCTCTGGCCTTGATCTGGCGACGAGAGCTCTCCGGGCGTCCCGCCCGGATACGGGGCCGGCGGCGTAGAGCGGGCAGGGTGCGGCCCGCGGCAGGAGCCGCGCTCCGTGCTGGCACCCGCCCACGCGGGTGCTCTTCCAGGCGCACCCCGCGGGGTGCCGCCGCCTGGTCGAACGGCTAGGACGGCAACTGCTCCTTTCACCGATGGCGACTGCCCGCTGCGCGCCGTACCGTTGTCTTCACCGGCGGCGCTTCGAGCGCCGCGACGAAGGAGTACAGAGGTGAGCGTGCAAGGCAACGACGCGGCGGAGGTGCTCGCCGCGTTCTCCACCGCGCTGGCCGACGCGGTGGAACGGGCCGGAACGTCCGTGGTGCGAGTGGACGCCCGGCGGCGGCAGCCGGCTAGTGGCGTCGTCTGGGCGGACGGGGTAATCGTCACCGCGGACCACGTGCTGGAGCGGGACGAGGATATCTCGGTTGGGCTGGCCGATGGGGTGACCGTCGGGGCGACGATCATCGGCCGCGATCCGGGGACCGACCTGGCACTGCTGCGGGTGCAGGCGGCCGTGACGCCGATTCAGCGCGGCTCCGCGCCCCAGGTGGGCCAGGTGGCGCTGGTGGTGGCGCGGCCCGGCCCCGCGCTGGAGACAAGCATCGGGGTGGTGAGCGCGCTCGCCGGCCCGAGCCGCACCTGGCGCGGCGGCCGGCTGGACGGGATTATCCGCACCGACGCGACCCTTTACCCCGGCTTCTCGGGCGGGGCGCTCGTCGACCCGGCCGGGCGGATGGTCGGTCTGACCACCTCCCACTTCGGACGGGGGGCCGGGCTGGCGATCCCGTTGGAGACGGTCGAGCGCGTAGCCACGGCGCTCCAGACCTATGGCCGGGTGCGGCGTGGCTTCCTCGGCCTGGGCAGCCAACCGGTGGCGCTGCCGAGCGGGCTGCGCGGCCAGCTTGGCCTGAGCCAGGAGAGCGGGCTGCTGATCTCGAACGTCGAGAGCGGCGGGCCGGCGGAGCAGGCCGGGTTCCTGGTGGGCGACGTGCTGGTTGCGCTGGGCGGAGAGCCGATTCGCCACACCGACGACCTGCTGGCGCAGCTCGGCCCGGACCGGGTGGGCCAGACAACCACCGCGCGGGTCATCCGCGGCGGGGCGCTGCGCGACCTCAGCGTCACCATCGGCGAGCGGAAGTGAATGGCGGCCAGCGATCAGGTCGCGCGCCTGTCCTGGCGAATCGCTGCGGGCTGGCGGCCGATACCCGAGGAACTACTATGGCAATGCAGGTACCGATGAAAGCGGAGATTCTCGCCGGGGTGGTGACGCTCGCCCAGCGGCTGCGGGCGAGCGTGGTCGAGGTGCGAGCTCACGCCTCCGCGGTGGGCGCCGGGACGATCTGGCGCTCGGACGGAACGATCCTCACCAACCACCACGTCGTCCCACGTGACCAGGCGGAGGTCATCATTTCCGACGGGCGCGCCGCCGCGGCAATGGTGATCGCCCGCGACCCGGACAACGACCTGGCGGCGCTGAAGATCGACCTCGACCACCTGGCTGCACCGGAGGTGCGGGATGCCCGGACGCTGCGGGTGGGGGAGCTGGTGCTCGCGATCGGCCACCCCTACGGGATGCGTGGGGCGGTGACGCTCGGCGTCGTCAGCAAGCCCGTTGGGTCCATGGATGGGCGTGGGGGACGCGCGCTCGTCGTAGCCGACGTGCTGCTCGGTCCGGGGAACTCCGGCGGGCCGCTTGCCGACGCCCAGGGCCGGGTGGTTGGGATCAACGCGATGGTCGCCGGCGGCCTGGGGCTCGCGGTCCCGAGCCACCTGGTCGAGCGGCTGCTGGCCAGCCAGGAGGGGTCCCCACGCGACGGGTCGCGTGGGGTGCCCCAGGAGGCGCCGCCGGTGCTCGGGATCGCCGGCTACGAGGTGGCGATCCCGCCGCAGTTGGCGGCCCGGACGCGGGGGAAGAGCCCGCGCGGTGTCCTCGTCGCGGCCGTCACTCCCAGTAGTCCGGCCGAGCGGGCCGGCGTGATCGTCGGCGACGTGCTCGTTGCCCTGGACACGCAGCCACTTCCCAGCGTCGTCGCGCTCGGACAGGCCCTGGCGGCCCACCCGGGTGGCGTCGCTCGCCTCGAAGTGCTCCGCGGCGGCATCGCGGTCGACCTGGTGGTCCACCTCACCCGCGTCCAGCAGAAGGCGGCGTAGGAATCGGGCGAGCCCGCGAGGGGTTGCGGGAGGAGGACGCCCCGGCAGAGTGGCCCTCCTCTCCGCCCCACGCTCGGGGCGGGGCACAGGATACTGGTACATCTCCCCCGCATCGGCGAAGCGGGACGAGCATGGAGGAGCGCGGAGCTGGATGCCGAGCGTTGTTGTCATCTCGCCGCTGCCAGCGGTGCGCGCCGGCCTGCGCGCCCTGCTCGAGGCGGAGGGCTGCCGGGTCGTCGGCGAGGCGGCGCGGCCCGATCCCTCCCTGGGGCTTGCCGCTCGCCCGGAGGTTGACGTGGTGGTGGTCGACGCTGCGCCGGGTCTGGACCTCGCCGACCTGGCGCTGCCCGGTCCCGGCCAGCTTGGCCCGGGCCTGGTCATCCTGGGGCCGCTCGCCGACGACGAGCGCCTCCCCAGCGAACTCGCCGGCCGCGCCTGGGGCTACCTGCCCCGCGACGCCAGCGGCACACAGCTCGCCGCGGCGGTCCAAGCCGTCGCGCTGGGGCTGCTGGCCGTCGATGCCAGTCTGGGCGGCCACCTGCTCGCCCGAGCGCGCCCGGACACCGCCAGCCCACCGACCGACACTGCCGAGGAGCTCACCACCCGCGAGCGCGAGGTGCTGGAGCTTGTCGCGCTCGGGCTGCCGAACAAGGCGATCGCCCGCCGCCTGAGCATCAGCGAGCACACCGTGAAGTTCCACGTCGCCGCCATTCTCACCAAGCTGGGTGCCGGCAGCCGCACCGAAGCGGTGCACCTCGCCGCCCGCCGCGGACTGGTAGCGCTGTAGGAGTGGCCAGCCAGCCAGGCAAGGGCTGTGCAAGCTAGCCGCCTTCGGCGCCCTGTCCGCGCCGTGAGCGCGAGGCCGGGGCGAGCTATCCGCTCTGCCACTTCGAGTTCGGCGCCCTCCCTCAGGTGGTCGCTCCACGACTCCGCGACGTGGCGCGAGAACGGAAGGGGCACTGGCGGTGCGCGGCCTCAGCGCAGCAGGTCGCGCAGGGCGGCGTCAAGGTCCGGGAACAGGAACTGGTAGCCCTCACGGAGCAGCCGGGCTGGCACTGCCCGCTGGCCCTCCACGAGCACCGTTGCCATCTCCCCGAGCAGGAGCCGCAGCACCGGGGCAGGCGCCGGCAGGAGCGCCGGGCGTCCTAGGGCTCGGCCCAGCGCCCGGCTGAACTCGGCGTTGCTCGGCGGCTGGGGCGCGGCCAGGTTGAACGGGCCGCGCGCCGTCTCTCGCTCGATCAGGAAGCGGATCGCGCCGACCTCATCGGCCAGGTGGATCCAGGGGAAGCCCTGCCGACCGCTCCCCAGCGGGCCGCCGACGAACAGCCGGAACGGCAGCAGCATCCGCGGCAGCGCCCCGCCCCTGGTGCTCAGCACGATGCCGGTGCGAATGATCGCCCGCCGCACCCCCATCGCCTCCACCGGCTGCGTCGACGCTTCCCATACTTGGCAGACGGAAGCGAGGAAGTCGTGGCCGGGCGGCGTCTCCTCGGTCACCGCCTCGTCGCCCCGTGGCCCGTAGTAGCCGACGGCGGAGGCCTGGATCACCACCCGCGGCTTCGTCGCCGCCGCCTGCACCGCTTCCACCACCGCCCGGCCGGCGTTGACCCGGCTCTCGCGGATGCGCCGCTTCTGCGCCTCGCTCCAGCGCTTGCTGGAGAGGTTCTCCCCGGCCAGGTTGACGATCGCCCCGGCGCCGTTCGCCCACTCGGCCCAGCCCGTGGCGCGCTGTCCGTCCCAGCCAACGACCTTCACCCCGGCTGGCAGCCCCGTCACCCGTCGTGGGTCGCGGCTAAGCACCACCACCTCGTGCCCATCGGCCGCCAACTCCTCGGCCAGCCGGCGCCCGATCAGCCCGCTTCCCCCCGTGACGATCACCCGCATCGCAGCCCCCTCCCTCAGCGATCAGCCGTCCGCGCTCACGGTTGGCCGCTGCGAGCCGGGCCGCTGCGCCAGGATCCGCTCCAGCCCGGCCGGGTCGTTCGGGAGCAGGCCGGCCCGGACCAGCCGGGGCATCAGCTCCGGCAGCGCCGGGGTGCGGGCGAACAACTCCCGGAACAGCGGCAGCGCCTGGTCCTCCTGGCCGCTGGCGAACAGCAGCACCGCCGCCCACAGCTTCGGCTCGTCCGCCTCCGGGGCCAGGGTTCGACACTGCTCTAGCACGCTCCATGCCTCCTCCAGCTTCCCCCGGGTCACCAGCTCGTCGAAGCGGTCCAGCAGCCGGTAGGCGCGGTGCAGCCGCAGCAGCCGTTTCAGCTCCACTACCGGCGCGGGGTGGTCCTCCACGCGCAGGTCGATCAGCCGACCCTGCCACGGCTGCTCGGAGCGCTCGCCCGAGACGACCAGCAGTGCCGCCGACTGCTGCCCCCGGATGTCCCCACCGGCCGCCTGGGCCGCCTCCAGTGCCGCTACCAGCCGGTCCCCCAGATCCCCGGCGCCGCGCTCGTACGCTGTCTTCATCGCTGGCCAGACCGACTCGTTCACCATCAGGTTCGCCTGGACGGCGAAACCGTCCCCGGCCAGGTGTCCGGCTGCCCCGATGCACTTGGCCCCGGTGTGGATCGCCACCGTTCCCCGCGCGTCCACCATCGCCACCTGGCGCACGTCGCGCATCGAGTCCTGCTCCAGCAGCGCGTCCAGCGCCTGGCGGGCGCTGAGCCCCAGCCGCATGAGCGCCAGGCCCCGCGGCCCATAGTCCACCTTCACGAACGACTGCGTCGCCACCGCTCCCACGCCTGCTTCGGCCCAGGGGACGACGGAGCCGACGGAGAAGTAGCGCGATTGCACCGCCACCCCGAGCTGCCCGCTTTCCGGATCGCGAGCGACGATGGAGTACGTATGCGCGGGGCGCAGTGGCCGCCGCGCGCTGCCAGCCGCCGTCATGTCCACCTCCCAGCCAGGGCATCCCCCTGGATAGTCGCGGAAGTCGCGGAATCGGGCAAGGGCGAATCGGCCCGGAAAACGCGCTGCCCTCCGGTGCCTGCGGTACGATTCTGGCCGGGCAAGCACAAGGGTAGGGCAGCATGCTGGACCGCAGGCAGTTTCTGGTACGCACCGGGCTGACACTCGCCGCCGCGGCGCTGGCGAGCGGCCCGCCCGCGGTGAGCGCGGCGGGCCGCACCCCGGCCCGGGCGCTGGACGACTGGGACGCTGTCCGCGAGCAGTTCTCGCTCAGCCGCGACTTCATCCACCTCGGCGGCAACCTGCTGGCTTCGCACCCCACGCCCGTGCGCGAGGCGATCGAGGCGCACCGCCAGGGGCTGGACGCTAACCCCGTCCACTACCTGCACGAGCGCCAGCCAGAGCTGGAGGCGGCGGTGCTGCGCGCGGCCGCCGACTACCTGGGGGCGGACCCGGCCGATATCGCCCTGACCGACAGCACCACGATGGGCCTCGGGCTGCTCTACAACGGCCTGGACATCCGCCCGGGCCAGGAGATCCTCACCACCACGCACGACTTCTACGCTACCCATGAGTCGCTCCGCCTTAAGGCGGCGCGCAGCGGGGCGACGGTGCGCAAGATTGCGCTGTACGACCAGCCGGCGAACGCCTCGACCGGCGAGATCGTCCAGCGGCTGGCGCAGGCGGTGACACCCCGGACGCGGGTCGTCGCCGTCACCTGGGTGCACTCCAGCACCGGGGTAAAGCTGCCGATTCGCGCCATTGCCGACGCGCTCGCCTCGCTCAATGCCAGCCGCGACCCGAGCGAGCGCGCGCTGCTGTGCGTCGACGGGGTTCACGGCTTCGGGGTGGAGGACGTCACCATGGCCGACCTCGGCTGCGACTTCTTCGTCGCCGGCTGCCACAAGTGGCTGTTCGGCCCACGGGGTACGGGGCTGGTGTGGGGCAGCCCCCAGGCGTGGGACGCGGCCACGCCCACCATCCCAACCTTCACCGATGGCACCACCCCGGGCAGCCTCTCCACCCCCGGCGGATTCCATTCGTTCGAGCATCGCTGGGCGCTGGCCGAGGCGTTCCGCTTCCACCTGAGCCTTGGTAAGCCGCGGGTGGCGGAGCGCATCCACGCCCTCAACCGCCAGTGCAAGGAAGGGCTGGCGGCGCTGCCCGGCATCACCCTGTACACTCCGCTGGCCGACGAGCTGTCCAGCGGGCTGATCTGCTTCGACGTGCGCGGCCTCACCCCACCCCAGGTGGTGCAGCGGTTACGTCAGCAGGGGATCATCGCCACCACCACCCCCTACGCCACCTCCTACGCCCGCGTTGCTCCGGGGCTGCTCAACACGCCGGACGAGATCGACGCCACGCTGCGCGCCATCCGGGCGCTGGTCTAGCCGCCGGCCGCGCTCAGCCCAACCACAGGGTGGCGAACAGCTCCCCGGCGGCTAGCGCGAAGTCCGGCAGCACCGGGCCAGGTCGATGAGCGCCTCGCCCCGAACGTCGGTCACGCTGCCGTCCGGGCGGAAGAAGCGCACGGTCTCGGCGTCCGGGTCGACCAGCAGCGCGAACTGGACGCCGTGCTCCACGAACCACTGGCAGCGCGCGCCAGCACCGAGCGCGCCTGCCGGGCGAGGCGATCTCCACCATGATGTCAGGCGGGACGAAGGAGTCGTCGGCGAGCATCCCCTCGGCGGTGCGGGGGATGCGCTCCCAGCGGTAGACCGCCAGGTCGGGCACCAGCGGGCGCCGGCAAAGGTAGTCCGCGTCTCGGGCAACGCCAGGGCCAGCCGGCGCGGCTCGGCATACGCATTCAGCACCATGGCGAGATGGGCTTGCAGCCGGCTGTGGCGATGCTTCGCGGTGCCTTCTGGGTCACCCGCCCGTCCTGGTATTCGAGCGCGGGCTTCTACTCGGGGAACTAGAGGAACTGCTCCAGGGTGAGCGGCTGCCGCTGCGAGATCGCCAGCGTCGGTACCCCGCCTCTATGCTCTGGCCCGGGATGCCTTGACGCTCGCCGAGCCTTCGGGCTCGGCGCAACTCGGGGCACGCGCTTGCCCCCGCTCGCGCCCCATTGGCCGCGGGAGGCGTCCCTCTTCTAAGCTCTGGGAAACGCCTCAAGGGTGGATGACATGAAGGTGGCAGCCGCGGTAGCAGAGATTCTGAAGCGCGAGGGAGTGGAGTTCATCGTCGGCTACCCGGTCAACCCGATCCTCGAGGCGGCTGCCGAAGCCGACATCCGCCCGATCATCGTCCGCCAGGAGCGGACCGGGCTGCACATGGCGGATGCGGTGAGCCGCGTCTCCTGTGGCCAGCGCATCGGGGTGTTCGCGATGCAGCACGGCCCTGGCTCGGAGAATGCCTTCGGTGGGGTGGCGCAGGCCTATGCCGACTCGGTCCCGATCGTCGTCCTGCCGGCCGGGTTCCCGCGCCGGCTCACCAATGTCCCACCCAACTTCAACTCGTTCCTGAATTTCCAGCATGTCACCAAGTCCGTCGAGCAGGTAACGCTGCCCGACGCGGTGCCGGACGCGCTCCGGCGGGCCTTCACCCAGGTGAAGAATGGTCGGCCTCGCCCGGTGATGGTTGAGATCCCCACCGACGTCTTCCGCGAAGAGGTGCCGGAGCCGCTCAGCTACCGCCCCGCGCCCCGGATGCGCTCCGGCCCTGACCCGCGCGACGTGGAAACGGTGGCGCGGGTACTGCTGCGCGCCGAGCGGCCGGTGCTCTACGCCGGGCAGGGCGTCCACTACGCGCAGGCGTATGCGCCGCTGCGGGAGCTGGCGGAGCTGCTCGAAGCGCCGGTCACCACCAGCCTGGAGGGGAAGAGCAGCTTCCCGGAGACCCACCCGCTCTCCCTTGGCTCCGGCGGCCGCGCTGTGCCCAAGCCGGTCCACCACTTCTTGCACAGCGCCGACGTGATCTTCGGCATCGGCTGTAGCTTCTCGATCACGAACTACGGCGTGGCGATGCCGAAGGGGAAGATGATGATCCACGCCACGCTGGATCCGGCCGACGTGAACAAGGACGTGCCGGTGGACTACGCGCTGATCGGCGACGCCGGCCTGACCCTCCAGGCGCTCGTCGCCGCGGTGCGGGACCTCACCGGCGGCAAGCCGCGCGGGCGAGCCGAGGCGGTGGCGGCGGAGATCACCCGCGTCAAGCAGGAGTGGCTGGCGCAGTGGATGCCCAAGCTGCGCTCGGAAGGAACGCCGCTCTCCCCGTACCGGGTGATCTGGGACCTGCTGCACACCGTGGATGTGGCCAACACCATCATCACCCACGACGCCGGCAGCCCCCGCGACCAGCTCTCTCCCTTCTGGGAGACCACCGCGCCGATGACCTACATCGGCTGGGGCAAGAGCACCCAGCTCGGCTACGGCCTGGGGCTGGCGATGGGGGCGAAGCTCGCCCGACCCGACGCGCTGTGCATCAACGTCTGGGGCGATGCCGCCATCGGCTTTACCGGGATGGACTTCGAGACCGCCGTCCGCGAGCGCATCCCGATCCTCTCCATTCTGTTCAACAATTTCTCCATGGCGATCGAGCTCCCGGTGATGCCGGCGGCGACGGCGAAGTATCGCAGCACGGACATCAGCGGCAACTACGCGGACATGGCGCGCGCCTTTGGCGGCTACGGCGAGCGCGTCACAGAACCGGGCGAGATCGTCCCGGCCATCCAGCGGGGGATCCAGCAGACGTGGGAAGGCACCCCGGCGCTGCTGGAGTTTCTCACCGAGAAGGAGATCCAGTTCTCGATCTTCTAACGCCCCGTGCCTCGCGCGGCGCGCTCTACAAGGGCGCGCCGCGCCCGTCCGCCCCGGTTAGCCCAGATCCAGGACGGCGAACAGCGCTCGGACCGGGAGCTGAAAACCCGGCAGCGCCTCGCCAAACTCGAGTACGTCGTCGCCACGCAGGGCGCGGGGCTCCTGCCCACGCCGGAACAGCAGCACTGACCGGTCGGCGGGGTCAACCAGCGCCGCGACCTGCACCCCGTCGGCCAGGAACGCCAGGCAGCGACGGACCAGGGCAGCGACGCTCTGGTCGGGCGAGACGATCTCGATCACCACGTCCGGTGGCTCGCGAAACTGGTTCGCAATCTCACCTTGCCCGGTGCGGGGGATCCGCTCCCAGCGGTAGACGGCGATATCGGGGACTCGGGATGCCTCGCCCACAGTCACTCGTAGCTCAGGGAACGCCCAGGCACGCCTGGCTGGCCGGGCGAAGCGGTTGATGCGCTCGATCAGCTCGGACTGGAGCGCGCTGTGCTGGCCCTGTGGCGCCACCTTTGGCGCGATCTCCCCGGCTTCGTATTCGAGCGCTGGCTCCCGCTCCGGCAGCGCCAGGAACTCCTCCAAGGTGAGTCGCTGTTGCTGAGTGGTGGCTGCCATCTGTTGTCCCCGCGCCCTGATCTTCCCAATGCTCAAGGATCGGCCGCGCTGTCAGAGGCATCGCGCGGCGGTCCAGCCGGGCGGCAGCGCGCTCCAGCGCTGCCACCCGGCGCGGGGTTATGGAATGGCGACGCTGGCGATGACCTGCTGCTGCTGGTGGCGGGGGTTGGTGCCGTCGTCGTAGGTGCTGACGAAGCTGGCGAAGCTGGTCGTCCCGCTGAAGGTGTTGCCGAAGTAGTCGCCGATGAAGGTCGTGGTGCAGGTGGCGCAGCCCGAGTGCGGCGCATTGAGCTGCGGGTCCCAGGTGTGCTCCGTCAGCCGAATGTTATGGCCGCGCGGCGTCAGGTCCGCCAAATAGAACTGCGCGCTCGCATTGACGCAGTAGTTACTCGCGCCGTAAGGCGGCAAGCTGCCGCTGTAGTTCGGGTTGACCTGGTCTAGGGCCAGCCCGGCCGCGGCCGCCTCGGCGGTGCCGGCGGCGGGGCAGGGCAGGCGACGGTCGTAGAACGCGACGCTCACGGTGCCGTCCGCTGCAGCGGCCAGGTTGGGCTGGAAGGCGTCCACGCTCGGGTTCGCGTTGTCGTTGACCTGGATCGGGGCTGTCCAGGTGCGGCCGCCATCGTACGAGGCGCTCAGCAGGACGTTGCCAAAGCCGGTCGCGTAGTCCTCCCAGGCCACGTACAGCGGGTACTGGCCGTTGACCAGGGTGGTGCCGACGGTAAAGGTGTTCTCGATCCCGTCGCGGAAGGTAGTGTTGGGGTAGATGCCTGGCGGCGCGGCGATGTTGTCGGCCACGGTAGAAACGAAGGTCCAGCTCTTCCCGCCGTCGGTGGACTTGTCCAGAATGATCGTGTCGCAGCAGAACTGCTTCTCAGGCGCGGTGGTGGTGAGCGTCGTCCACACGGTGCCATCTGGCGTCACGTGCGGGAGTAGGTAGGTGGCGCCAGTGGGGTGGTGCGCGCCCATGGGCAGCGGCTGTGGTGGGAACCAGTCGGTGTGGGTGCCGTCCTGACGGGCGTCCGCGTAGGAGACGAGGGGAGCGGCGGTCAGCGGGCCATGGAAGTCGACCCACATCGCGTACACCCGGTTCTGGTGCGGGCTGCTCGAATAGGTGTCAATGGCGAGCCACTGCTTGTCGGGCTCGTTCCCCCGGCTGTTGTAGCCCGCGACGATATCCAGGTGGCCGTTATGGGTGGTGATCCAGTCTGTCGCCTGGTGAGCGCTGTGCGGGCGCACCGCCACGGAGATGACCTCGGCGGGCACGCTGGGGTTGGGCTCTTTATTCGGGTTGGTTTGGAAGTTGTGCGTCCCGTCGGGGTTGTAGAAGAACTCATACGGCAGGATGAGCTCGTAGTAGTTCCCGTAGCTGTCGAACGCGCCTACCGGGTCGGTGTTGTCGGTCCAGCCCTCGTACCCGGGGATGTGGCCCTGCATCGGCCAGGTCCGTCCGCCGTCGAACGACTCGTAGAAGCCGAGCAGGTGGTTGTACCCCTCGGCGCTGACGACCCACTTGGAGGAGCCGATCAGGTGGTTCGGGTTCGTTGGGTCCACCCGCAGGTCGGACTCTGAGTGGTTCTTGACGAGCATGGGCCGATTCGCCGGATAGCCCGGGTTGCTCCCCACCTGGGTGGGGTACGGCGTCTGGCCGGTGTCCTCCCCCGTGGTTGCCCCAGGGCAGGCCGACATCCCGCTGTAGCCATCGTTGGGGCCATCGCTGACGAAGTAGGGCACCTCAGGCCGGTAACAGCTGACCCGCTGCGTGGTGGCGAAGACGTTTATCACGTGGCTGGCGGCGAAACTGGCGGCATACGCCGCGTTACTCTGAGTCCCCTGCGGCGGCGTGCGCCGCCCCGCCGCGGCGGCCGGCGCCATCAGGAGCAGGAGGCTGGCGAGCCCTAGAACTGAAAGCCCCAGGCCGAGACGCCGAGACATTGGGTTGTGCCTCCTTACACCACGTAGCGCCCGGCACTGCCCGCCGGGCGCCGTGCTTCTACCCTAGGAAGCGCGCGCCGCCCTGTCAAGCGGGGCCGGTTCTGGCGCGGGGTATACCTCTTGCGGGGTAGGAGAGATAGGGCGCAGGCCCATACTCTTGCGGGAGGAGCCGCTATGTTCGACCGCACTCGGGTGCGCCCGGGGATGGATATCCTCGGGTCCGACGGGGATCGCGTCGGGACAGTAAAGGAGGTGCGCACCAGCGACTTCCTGGCGAATCGTTCGATGCAGCGCGACATCTACATCCCATTCGATTCGATCATGGACGTCACCGGTGATACGGTTCGGCTCAACATCCCGGCTAGCCAGGTGGACGACATGGGCTGGCCGAGCCCCTCGCTCACCGGGAGCCAGAACCCACCGAGCACTACCAGCTACTAGCTCGGCTGGACCTGAGGACCGCGGCCGCCCTCCGAACCGGGAGGGCGGCCGCGTGCTGTCCCACGGCACCGCGCCGCGGGCCCGGCCGCCAGGTGGCGGCCTGGGCTAGCCTAGCCGGCCGGAGAACAGCAGGAAGCCGAAGGCGACGACGTGGAAGGTGATGAGCACGCTGCAGCACCTCCACAGCGGGCCCTCGCCCACCAGCTTGCGGGTGCGGTTCCAGCGGGAGAACAGGTCGTTCCCGATCAACAGGAAGGCGTGGTAGAAGCCGTAGAGGATGTAGTGGAGCTGGGTGCCGTGCCAGAGGCCCATCAGCCCGAAGGAGACGATGAACGCCAGGTACGAACCCATGCTGCGGTCCTTGAACCAGCGCCCCCTGGTCGCCGCCATCACGATCCGCATGTACACATGGTCGCGGAACCAGTAGCTCAGGCTCATGTGCCAGCGGTTCCAGAAGTCGCGAATGTTGCGTGCCAAGAACGGCTTGTTGAAGTTCTCCGGGCTGTGAATACCCAGGATGTAGCTCACTCCGATGGCGAAGGCGCTGTAGCCGGCGAAGTCGAAGAAGAGGTAGAAGCTGTAGGCGTACATGTACAGCCAGATCGACCGCCAGTCCGACTGCGGAGCGAGCGGGTCCATCAGGTACTGCTTGATCAGCGCCGCCAGGATGAACTTGTACAGGAACCCGGTGAAGATGCGATGGACCGCGCCGTCCAGGTCCTGGAGTACCTCGGCGCGGGTGCGGCTGTGCTTCCAGTCCACCGCGAAGCGGCGGTAGCGGTCGATCGGGCCGGAGGAGATGGTCGGAAAGAACAGCAGGTAGGCCAGGTACTGGATCGGCGAGAGCGAGGTGATCAGCTTGTCCTGGATACAGATAATCACATCCAGTGCTCGGAACGTGAGATACGAGATTCCGACGAAGCCGAGGGCGTTCTCGGGCGCGGCCAGCCAGGGGGAGAGCTTCACCACCGCCAGCGGGAGCAGCGCCAGCAGGATGGCGGTATAGAAGAACCCGCGCTGGCCGCGGGTGCGGCTGCGCACCTGGAGGAAGACGAAGGCGAGCACCAGTTCCACCAGCGCATAGCCGGCGACGAGCGCCAGGACCGGCAGCGTGGACTGTGGGGTAATTTGGACGGTGCCGCTGTACTGGAGCGCCAGCATCCCCGCGGTGGCCAGGAGAATCCAGATGCGCATGAACCAGCCGCCGAAGCGGGCGCCGAGCAGCAGCCCGAACAGCAGCGCCGGCAGCAGTGGGTACAGCAGGATGCCGAAGTACAGGAAGTCGGCGTAGGGGATCACGCCAGCCGCTCCGCCAGCGCCTTGCGGTCCGCCTTGCCGTTCGGGGTCATCGGGAAGGTATCGACGAAGAGGAAGCGACGCGGCACCATGTAGCTCGGCACCCGCTCCCCGAGCTGCGCCGCCAGCGCCTGGGCGCGCGCAAAGTCCGAGCCCGGCGGCGCCTGGGGCCCAAGGATGACGAATGCGGCCAGCCACTGCGCCACGCCCTCCTTGAGCACCGGCAGCACGACCGCATCCTGCACCCCGGGCAGCGCCCGCAGGTTCGCCTCCACGTCCCCCAGCTCGATTCGGTAGCCGTGCAGCTTCACCTGGTTATCCATCCGCCCATCGCAGAACAGCAGCCCGTCCTGCTCGTGGCCCCAGTCGCCGGTGTGATAGGCCCGCTGCCCCCCCAGTTCGAAGAACGCCCGCGCGGTCAGGTCCGGCCGCCCCAGGTAGCCGGGGCTCACATTCGGTCCAGCGATGATGATCTCGCCCCGCTCCCCGGGCGGCACCGGCGCACCGTCCGGCCCCAGGATCGGCATCTGCACCCCGGGCATCGGCCGGCCGATCGGCAGCGGCGAGTAGCGGGCGAGCACTTCGTGGTCCACCTTGATCGACGTCGTCGCCACCGTGCACTCGGTGGGGCCGTAGGTGTTCCACACCTCGGCGCCGGGGAAGCGCTCCAGGAGCTGGGCCACCACCTGGGGCGGGAGCACCTCGCCGCAGAACAGGAAGCGGCGCACCCGGGGCAGCATCGGTCGGGCAAAGGTCCGCTCCGCCAAACACACCTGGGCGAAGGACGGGGTGGAGACCCAGGTGGTAACGTTGGAGGCGGCCAGGGCCTGGAACAGCCGCTTGGGGACCGCCACGTCCTCCCGCCGAATGCTGAACACCGTGCCGCCGCTCACCAGCCCGACCGCGGTGTCCATCAGCGAGACGTCGAAGGTGTAGGGGACCTGGTTCAGAAAGGTCTCCGCCTCGGCAAAGTCGTGCTCGGCGACCATCCAGTCGAGGAACACGGTCAGGTTCGCCAGGGTGATCACCACGCCCTTGGGCTCGCCGGTGCTGCCTGAGGTGAACAGGATGTAGTACGGGGCCTCCCCTTCCACCCGGCGGCCACGCGGGGCCGGCACGGGGTCGGCCGACAGGGCGGCGATCTGGTCCGGGGTCAGGACCAGGCGCGCCCCGGCCAGGGCGACGATCCGCTCCAGCCGCTGGGCCGGGACGATGGTGTCGACCGGCACGTAGGGATGGCCGGCTTTGACGGCACCCAGATAGCCCACCAACAGCTCGGGCTCCTTATGCCCGAGCACGACGACGGGCGTGTGGTCGCCGCCCAGCGTCTCGGCCAGATAGGCCGCCAGGGCGTCCGAACGGCGCACCAGCTCGCCGTAGGTGAGCGCGCGCTCGCCGCTGATGTGCGCCAGACGCTCCGGCGCGCGCCGCGCCCAGCGATCGATACGGTCGAGCAGGTGCATCCGCGACCTAGAACCCCTGGTAGATGAACGGCGGGGTGGAGAAGTCCCCCTTGCCGTACATCACGATCAGCGCCAGCAGAATCGCGAGATAGTACAGCACCAGCGCTACCCCGCGCAGCCAGGGGTTCCCCACGAGCCGAGAGAGTGCTGCAAGCGAATGGGGGCTCATCAGCCTGAATCCTTCTTTCAGCGGCAGCCGCGCCTTAGCGGCCGTTGCCCGCCCCGACGCGCTGCTCTATGTCGTGCACGATCTTGCTCGGCGTCGCCCACTGCTCGGGCTCGAACTCGGCGGGCGAGAGCTCCACCCCGAACTGCTCCGAGAACGAAACCATGAGCTCCACGGTGCTGAGCGAATCGAGGAGGTGCAGGTCGTACAGACGCAGGTCGGGGTTGGTCCGCACCTCGTCCACCTGCGTAACCCGCGCCAGCGTGTCCAGGACCTGTTCTGCAACGGACATACGTTTCTGCGCTTCCCCTCTGCCACGGGCGGGATCCTGAGCCGGGTTGGGCGGGGTCCGGCCCCCAGAAAAGGAACGAGGCCCCGCGTCCATGGTTCCGTCGCGCTGTACCGCCCCGAGCGCTGCTCGCGCTCCGCCACCCTCGCGGGATCCTTATACCGAGCGCGGCGCCTGGCTGTCCTGAATCCTCACGGTATCGTTCGCTAAAGCTCCCTTAAAAGCCGGCCTCGGCCGCGCCGCCAGGCAGGGATCGGACGGTTCGCGTAAGCGCGAATTCTATCATCGGTCATGCGCGATCACGAAATCTAGCCCCGGCGCGGTGCATCGCGGCTACCAGCGCGGCAGGGAGTGGCCGGGATCCTGGCTGCGGTCGCGGGCTCGGTCGGTCTCCTCCGGCTGCACCGGGCGAACGAGCAGGTCCAGCGCCAGCCAGGTCGTCTTGGAAAAGGGGTACAGCGCCAGCGGCGCCAGGATCATCCCGGCGATGCTGCCGATCCAGAGTGCATCCCAGGGCGGCGTTGGCCAGGTGGCGACGATGACCAGGACGAGCCCCGCGGCGAACAGGAGCTCCGCGACGACGAGATTGATCAGCATCGCTCCGAGAAAGTACCCCTCTTCCCGCTCCAGTGCCAGCTCGCAGATCGGGCAGCGAGCGCGCATGGTGAACCAGGAGGCGAACAGCCGCCCGGCGCCGCAGGCGGGGCAGCGGAGCCGCAGGGCACGCGAAAACAGCACCAGCGCACGGTTCATCGAGCGGACTCCTGGAGCGGCGCCGGCCTCGGTTGGCGCCGCGCAGCGTCCCCTGTAGTGTGCCATGCCGCGCCGCCCGGGCGGTGGGAAGTCTGGTTGCGCCATTCCCACCCACCCCTTGCCAGCGCCCGCGGGGACGCCAGCTCCCAGCAGGGCGAACGCGACCGGCGCGGGCCTGGCGGCTGTAGCCAAGATTCCTACCTTGACGGTCGGTTTTTCTTAGCCTAGACTTAGGCAGCGGGTGTGTGGCACCTAATACGCGGGTCTCGAGGGCTTGATGCTGGGCGGTTTGATCATCATGGTGCGCGAGGGGCTGGAGGCGGCCCTGATCGTGAGCATCGTTCTCGCCTATCTGCGCCAGGTGGGCGCCTCCCGACGCCGGGGCGAGGTCTGGCTGGGGGTCGCGGCCGCGGTGATTGTTAGCGTTCTGGCTGCGCTCGCGCTGCAAGCGGTGGGAGCGGAGTTCGAGGGGCCGGGCGAGCAGTTGTTCGAAGGTGTCACCATGGTGGTCGCCGCCGGGGTGCTGACCTGGATGATCTTCTGGATGGCGCGCCAGGCCCGGCTCATCAAGGGGGAGCTACAGCGCAGTGTTGACCAGGCGCTCGCCGGCCGCGCTCGCATGGGGCTGTTCGCGCTCGCCTTCGTCGCGGTCGTCCGCGAGGGGATCGAGACCGCGCTGTTCTTGAATGCCGCGGCGTTCGACTCCTCGACCCGGGATACACTCATCGGGGGACTGGTTGGCCTGGCGATCGCCATCGGGCTGGCGCTGCTGCTGTACGCCGGCACGTTGAAGCTGGACCTGCGCAAGTTCTTCTCGGTCACCGGGGTGCTGCTGCTGCTGTTCGCCGCCGGGCTCGTCGCCCAGGGTATCCACGAGCTCCAGGAGGCGGGTATCCTGCCGGGTATCATCGACGAGCTCTGGAGCACTAAGGCGTATCTGGACGAAGAGGGCAGCCTGGGCAGCCTGCTGCACTCGCTGTTCGGCTATAGCGACTCGCCCTCCCTGCTGCAGGTCGTCTTCTACCTCGGCTATCTACTCGTCGTCGGCCGCGCCGCCTTCGCTTCGCTGCTGGTCCCGCCCAGGCAGGTACGACCCCAGGGGACCTGGCGCGGCTCCTAGCCGCTACTCGCCCCCAGGAGTTGGGCCAGCAGGCGCAGCTCATCGGCGATCCAGCGGGTGATCAGGAAGCGCTCGCGGACGAGCGTGTGGCCTGCCGCGCCCATCCGGTCGGCCAGCGCTGAGTCCCGCAGGAGCGCGGCCAGCGCCGCGGCGAACTGGCTGTCGTCGTCAGCCACCACCCCGGTCTCGCCTGGCACGATCAGGTCGCGCATCGAGCCGGGGCCGACGATGACCGGCCGGGCCTTCCACTGCGCTTCCAGCACCGTCATCGGGTGGCCGGCCGGGACGGCGCGCTGGAGCACCACCCGGGCAGCGCGCTGGGCGGCGTTGAGGGCCAGGTGCCCCACCTCCGCCACTCCGGCCAGCACGTGGATGTCTGGGTCGCCTCCAATTCGGCGCAGCATTTGCTCAAAGCGGGCCCAGGCGTCCCCGCCGGCGCTGCCGAGTGGCTCGATCAGCACGAGCTGGGCCTCCGGGCAGAAACGCTTCGCCTCACGGAAGGCGCGCAGCGCCCCGAGCGGGTCGTGCGCCGCGTCTAGCGGCCCGACCTGCAACGCCAGCGGCCGGTCGGTGTCGATCCCGTGGCGGGCGAGCGTCTGGCGCCCCTCGCTGGACGTCAGCGGCGCGTTGCGGGTCCCGAGCGGGTCCAGCCCCGGGGGCATCTCCACCACGCGCGCCGCGGGCAGGTCCGGCGCGGCGAACGCGCGGGAGGAGAGCAGGATGGCGGCGTAGGCGTCCAGGTCGCCGCGCACCTCGTTCCACACCTCGGGCTGTGTCCGGCGCAGGTCGAGCTGCGTGTGCCAGACCCAGCGGGTGGAGCCCGCGCTGCCGCGCTCTGCCACCCGCGCCGCCAGCGCCACCGGCTGTGGCTCGTGGACCACCACCACGTCGTAGCCACTGGGCACCGCTGCGGCCAGCTCCTCGCCGTAGCGCCGCCAGCTCTCGCGCAGCGCCGGTCCCCAGCGCACCCGCCGGCCGGAGAAGCCGCGATACAGCTCGTGCGCGGCGTGCATATACGGCTCGGGGCAGGAGGCTACTTGCCAGTCGGCCTCCAGGCCGAGGTCGCGCAGGAGCGGGACCACCGCCCCGATCAGCTCCGCCATCGCGGTCAGGAAGGGGCTGAAGCTGACGTGCAGCACCCGCGCCCCGCGTAACGGCGCTGCCAGGGCGCGCAGCCGCGCCACCGCGCCCGCGCCGGCCGGCGCGGCATAGCTCTCCAGTCGCCGCGCCGGCGACCGCATCAGGGTGAACACCCGGGCTACCCTCGAGGCTCCGGTCTGGGGGTGGGCGCGTCCACCTGGGGCGGCCTGCCCACCGCTGCACGCTCTCCACGATGCCAGACGGGCGAATGGAATGCCAGTAACCAGATACCCCCCAGTAGCCAGGCCAGGCTTTGCAGCGCCAGCCAGATCAGCAGCCAGGAGACGGCCAGCTCCAGCCCGTGAATGCTCTGGGTGGTCGTGCCCGCTCCACTCGCCTCCACCGCCCGCGAAAGCTGGTCGATCCGACGCTGGATCTCCTGCAGGTCGGCGCCGAGCCGCCGCACCTCGTCGCGGTTGGCGCTGAACGAATCGGCCGTCGCCTGGAGCTGCGCCGCGAGCGTCCGGAACTGCGCGCTCGACTGCCCAAGCGAGGCGCCAAGCTGGCCAAACGGCCGCACCCCGAGGATCTGCACCTGGGCTAGCGCCGAGGCCTGCTCGAACGAATCGGCCAGCCCATTCGCCGCCTGGGCGGCGGTCGCCAGGCTCTGCTGAGCCTGGTCCAGGCTCGTCGCGAACCCCTGGGCCGAGGCCGCGGCGTCGCCGGTGGTGGCGGCGATCTGCGCCAGGTCCTGCTGCAAGCCGGTCTGCTGGTCGGAGACCGCCGCGCTCAGCGCCTGTGCCTGCCCGAACGTCTGGCGAGCGGCGAGGTAGCCCAGCCCGCTCACGACCAGGCCAAGCAGGCCGTAGAGGATGAGCAGGACTCCCAGGATGTGAGCCAGTCGTGGAGCCATGAGCAGTGCGTACTTGGCCAGCGACAGTGGCGCCTAGGTCCTCCCCGGGCAGCCCGCCGCCGCGGCGGCCGTGCTCGCCAGCGCAGGTTCTATACCTCGCCTGGCAGCGCGCCGGCCTCGCTAGGATCGCTGACCGCGTGGGGCGCGCTCGGCTATCATCCCTCGGTACTCTGGCTGTGGAGAGGTGCGATGGCCCGCGTGGTGGATCTGCGCAGCGATACGCTAACGATGCCGACCGACGAGATGTACGAGGCGCTGCGCCAGGCGCCCCTGGGCGACGACGTCTTCCAGGAAGACCCCACCGTCAACCGCTTGCAGGCGCTGGCCGCCGAGAAGCTGGGCAAGGAGGCGGCGCTGCTGGTCACTAGCGGGACGCAGGGCAATCTGCTTGCCCTGCTCACCCATTGCCCCCGCGGCAGCGAGGCGATCGTCGGCGCTACCAGCCATATCTACAACTACGAAGTCGGGGGCCTCGCCGCGCTGGGCGGCATCCTGCCGCGCGTGGTTCCTGACCCCGATGGCGCGCCCACCCCGGAGGACGTCGCCGCCGCCATCCGCCCGAAGGACGTCCACGCCGGCCCGACCGCGCTGATCTGCCTGGAGAATACCCACAACCGCGCGGGTGGGACGGCGATCCCGCTGGACCGGCTGCGGGCGATCGCTGAGGTCGCCCAGCGCCAGGGGCTGCCGGTGCATCTGGACGGGGCGCGGGTGTTCAACGCCGCGGTCGCCCTCGGGGTGGACGTCCGCGCGATCACCCAGCACGTGGATTCGGTGACCTTCTGCCTGTCCAAGGGGTTGTCCGCCCCGGTCGGCTCGGTGCTGTGCGGCAGCCAGGCGTTCATCGAGCGGGCGCGGGGGATCCGCAAGATGCTGGGGGCGGGGATGCGCCAGGCCGGCTGGATC
>JAJPGT010000087.1 GCA_021325655.1 Pseudomonadota bacterium | reverse complement strand
CCGTTCTTATAGACCGCCTCCACCTGGTCCGGGTTGATCGCATCCGGCAACTGGATGGTGCGGCGGAACTTGCTCGGGCCGAACTCCCGCCAGATCACGCTGGCCCCTTCCGGCATCTCCACCTTTCGCTCGCCCTCGACCGTCAGCGTCCCACCGACCGCGGTCACGCTCAGCGCCCCGGGATCCACGCCGGGCGCCATCAGCGCCACCTGGTACCCGTCCTTGGTCTCCCAGACATTCAGCGGCACCGACTGGTAGCCCGCCGTGTCCCCGATGCCAGCGGTCGGGAACGTCGAGAACAGCGACCAGGGATTCTCAAGGAGCTGATCCATCAACGACCATACAGACGGAACAGACGGAAACGTGGGACGGCGGATATCCATCGCCATCGTGCTCCCTCCTTTCCATCCTGCTGGTATTTTCACTCCGGAGCATACCGCTCGCCTGTCTGAACGGCGTAGGATCGCCGGAAGACGTGCGCAAGAACGAGCGCCCGTCCTCCGGCGCGCCAGTCAGCTAGTGGCCGTGGCGCCCTGCTGGGCCACGCGCTGGCCACGCAGTGCGGCGATCACTGCCAGGCCAACCAGTTCGATGATCAGCCCGGCGATGTAGATCGCTGGCTGAGCCAGATGGATGCCCAGAATAGGATCCAGTGCGTAGGCACCCGGCCCGGCCAGGCCGATCGCCGCGGCGATGACGAACAGCAGGAACGGGTACTCAAAGCCGTTCTTGCTGTTCCACAGGCCATGCGGCCAGTGCACCAGGAAGATCGCCCCGAGCATCACCAGCGTGATCGCCAGGGCAGCCAGCGGCGTGAGCAGCCCGAGCGCGAAGCAGATGCCGCCGACGAGCTCAGACAGCCCCACCAGCCAGGCGAACGCCAGCGGCGTGGGGATCCCCATCGAGCCGAACCAGCCGGCCACGCCCCGCGGCCCGTACCCGCCGAACCAGCCCAGCACCTTCTGGGCACCATGCCCGGCGAGCATCAGGCCAGCCACTACCCGGATCAGCGCCAACGCGTGATCCAGGCTCAACGGCGCTACGCCGAACGGCAGCGTCGAGGTGAACGGAGTCGCCAACATCGCCTCGCCACCTCCTTCCTCGCCCGCCCCTTCCGCGGAGGCGGTTGCGTCTCGCTGACTGTTTCTGCTGCTAGTATGTGGCGCCCACTGTAAGAGACGCGTGGGCGATGTGTGAGAAACGCGCAAGAACGCGCGGTGCTCAGGCCGCCAGCCAGGCCTCGCGCACCAGGCCGCCTGCGCTCTGCCAGCCCTGGCGGACGCCAGCGAACGACGGCTGCCAGCCATGCGGGTGCCCGCAGAGCTCGGCGTGGCGGCTTTCCCAGCCTTGCCGTAGCAGCGGCGCGACGGCCTCCCAGGGCACGCCCCGATATTCCGGCAACTGGGCCGCCCGTGCCCCGTAGGCCCGCGCCTCGTTCAGATCATGCTCCAGCCAGTCGGCGAGCGGCTGGTCGTGGACGGTAGATAGAGATATCACAGCGCTCTACACAGCTCCTTTCCGCGGCGCCTGGGATCGACGGTCAGGGGAGCGACCGGACGACGCGGCCATCACGGTCCAACCAGAGGATCAGCGGGGAGGTATGCTCGCCATCCGGTCCGGTCCGCTCGACAGCATAGACCACGAACGCGCCGGTCTCCGTGGCGTGCCGCCCAACCAGGGTATAGCGATCGACGTGCGCGGTGTGGACGAACCACTCGGCCGCCCGGTGCACGCTGTCCGGCCGTGCCCCAGCGACCTGCTGCGCGGCGGCGACGAACCCGGCGCGTGACTGGGGCGACAGCGCGGCCAGGAAGACGTCGGCGTCCTCATGCTGCAAGGCCTGCATGTATTGCTCGGCGTAATCGGGCTGCGCCGGGTGGCTCAGGCTCAGCCAGCCGCCGGGCTGGCCGGCAAACAGCACCAGCCCCCGGCCACCAGCGCCGCCAGCAGCCAGGTGGCCGGCCGCGCCAGCCGCCGTCCTGCCCGCCGGGCCAGGCGCCGCGCAACCTCGCGCGCCAGCCCCGCGCGCCCAAGCGGTGCCATCGTGTCCATCGCGGCTCCCCACGCTGCCCCCGCAGGCTCGTCGAGCCTGCGGTCGGAAATCCTTCTCCTCCTTTTCCCAGTATCTACCAGAGCCATCTGATCGCCGTTAGACCAGTGTCTGAACCGCGTTAGCGCCGCTCTGGCCCGGGCGGCCCATTCACGCCTGGCAGGGAGGGGCCAGCTGCGCCCAGCCAGCGAGGGCGCTGTGTGGCGTGAGGAAAAAGAGCTTGACCGCGGCCACGGGCGTAGGTAAGGTGGGAGTAACGGATCGCTGGGGCGGGGGCGC
Organism: Pseudomonadota bacterium; assembly: GCA_021325655.1. Lineage (GTDB taxonomy): Bacteria > Chloroflexota > UBA6077 > UBA6077 > JAJPGT01 > JAJPGT01. The sequence goes on along the minus strand of JAJPGT010000087.1, from coordinate 95,896 downwards.
GCCGCACCTCACGTCGCGCTGGACCCGGGCGGGCGTCACGGTGTGGCCCGCGGCCAGAGGCCGCTCGGTCCGCTCCGCGGGTGGCTGGGAGACGCCTAAGCGTGCCCCAGCGGAGCGCGGGCTCCGCTCAGCGCCGATTATCGGGAGGAGATGGGATGGCGAACCGCCCGGAGCCCAGTCAGCGGGTATCGCGGCGCGATTTCCTGCGCCGCCTGGCCGTCGCAGCCGGCGGCCTGTCGATGGTGCCGATCCTCCAGGCTTGCTCAGGATACGGGCCAGGAGCGACGAGCGCGGGTGGGGCGACACCACCCCCGGCCGCCCCGACCAGTGCCTCGGCCGCCGCGCCGACGGCCGTGCCAACCACCGCCCGCATCGTGCCGGGGGCCGGGCAGACGCCGGCCGCGGGCGGCAAGCAGCTCACCCTGCTGATCGAAAGCGCCTTCGTGAAGGAGTTCGACGACTATTTCACCAGTACCCTGGCGCCCGCCTACCAGAAGGAGACCGGGGTCGTGGTCAACTATGACCCGGTCAGCGTCGGCAGCCTCCAGACGAAGGTAACGGCGGCGATCGAAACGAAGTCCGGGCCGGACCTGGGCGTGCTCGAGTTCAACTGGGCGTTCCTGTACGACGACGCGCTGGTGGACGTGAGCGACATCGGGGAAAACCTGGGCAAGCAGTATGGTGGCTGGTACGACGCCGCCAGGGAAGCCTGTGTCGTCAACGGCAAGTGGAAAGCGATCCCGATCGGCAACATCGGCGAGTGCCACGTCTATCGCAAGGACTGGTTCGACGAGGTGGGCGCCACAACCTTCCCCGAAACCTGGGATGAGCTGCTGGAGGTGGGCGCCAAGCTGAAGGAGAAGGGCCACCCGCTTGGCCTGACCATGGGCCACGGCTTCGGCGACAACCATAGCTGGGAGTACCCGCTGCTCTGGTCGTTCGGCGCCCACGAGGTGGATGAGACGGCCCGCAAGGTGACGCTGGACTCCCCCGAGACCGAGAAGGCGGTCGAGTTCGTCAAGACGCTGTTCCAGAAGGCGCAGCTTCCGGACGTGCTCGGCTGGACCGACCCGAGCAACAACAAGGCGTTCTTCGGCGAGCAGATCTCCGACACGGTCAACGCCTCCAGCATCCTGACGGTTGCCAAGCGCGACTTCCCGAATATCGCTCCCAACATCGGGATTGCGCTCAACCCCAAGGGCCCGACGGGGCAGCGCTATCACATGACCAACCCCTGGTCGATCGGCATCTTCAACTTCTCCCCGAACGTGGAGGAAGCAAAGAAGTTCCTGGCCTGGCTGAACGAGCAGCCGCACTTCCAGCCGTGGATCGACGCCAGCCAGGGCTACTACGTGGCGTACCTGCATGCGTATGACGACGACCCGATCTGGAAGCAAGAGCCGCGCCTCGGCCCGTACAAGGAGCAGGTCGCCTCGGCCCATCTGCCCGGCTGGCCGGCCGCGCCCGGGCGGGCGGCGTCGGAGAGCCTGGCCAAGTACGTCATCGTAGATATGTTCGCGAAAGCGGCCCAGGGCCAGCCGACGAAGAGCGTCATCTCCGACGCGGCCGCGCAGATCAAGCAGATTTACAACATTTCCTGATACCGGCCGGGGAGGTGCCGCCATGGCCGTCCGCAGTCGCCCGTATGTCGCCGCCGGGGTGCGGCTGGGGCAGCCCGGCTGGGTGGGGAGGCTGTTCGAGCACGAAGCGGTCTTCTCCTGGGCGATGCTCGCCCCGGCGGTGCTATTCCTGCTCGCTTTCGTCGCCTATCCCTTCTGCTATGGCCTCTACATCAGCATGACCGACCTGGCGACCGGGCGGGCGGCGCACTTCGTCGGGCTGCGGAACTTCATCGCGAACACCCAGGATCCGGCCTTCTGGCAGGTAACGCGCAACACCTTCATCTACACCGGCGGCGCCACGGTGCTGAAGCTGCTCGGTGGGCTGCTGCTCGCGCTGGTGATGAACCAGCAGTTCCGGGCGAAGAACGCCGTCCGCGCTGCCTTCCTGCTCCCCTGGATCGTCCCGACCGTGCTCAGCGCCATCGCCTGGATGTGGATCTTCGATCCGACCTTCAGCGTCATCAACTGGGTGCTGGTACATCTGGGGCTGGTAGCGCGCGGCCCGGCCTGGCTGGGGGATGGCAATCTGGCCATGGTCGCGGTGATCATCGCCAATGTCTGGCGGGGCATCCCGTTCTACGCGATCACCCTGCTCGCCGCGCTCCAGACGATCCCGGCCGATCTCTACGAGGCGGCGGCGATCGACGGTGCCTCGCCTTCGCAGCGCTTCGTCCACGTGACCATCCCGTTTCTGAAGCCGGTCCTGGCGATTGTCACCATGTTCTCGGTGATCTGGACGTTCTCGGACTTCCAGCTCGTGTACGTCCTGACCGGCGGCGGGCCGGCCAATGCTACCAACCTGTTCGCCACCTACGCCTTCAACCTTGCCATGGGCGCGGGCCAGCTTGGTCAGGGAGCCTCGATCGCGCTGTCGATGTTCCCGCCGCTGCTGCTCGTCATCCTGGCGCTCACCCTCTACCTGCGCCGGAGCGACTGAGATGGTTGGCACCCATACCTGGCGCGTCCGCACCCTGCGCCTGTATCTGCCGCTCGCCTTCTTTCTTCTGCTGACGCTGTTCCCGTTCTACTGGATGCTCGTCACCTCGCTGAAGCCGAACGAGGAGCTGTACAACCTCCGCAACAACCCGCTGCTCGTCTACCACCCGACGCTCGCCCACTACGTCGGCGTCCTGCTGCAGACCAACTTCCTGCGCTGGACTGTCAATACGCTGCTGGTGGCGGTCGTCACGAGCGTGCTGTCGCTGGTGCTCGGGGCGATGGCGGCCTACCCGTTGGCGCGGACACGCTTCCCGGGCGCGGCGCTGGTCGCCGTTGGCATCGCCGCTACCTACCTGGTGCCGCAGACGCTGCTGTTCATCCCGATGGCCGATATCATCAACGCGCTCGGCCTGAGCAACAGCCTGCTGTCCCTCGTCGTCACCTACCCCACGTTCCTAATCCCGTTCTGCGCCTGGCTGCTGATGGGCTACTTCAAGTCGATCCCGCGCGAGCTGGAGGAGGCAGCGCGGATCGACGGGGCCTCGCGGTTCCAGGCGATGGTGCGCGTCGTCCTGCCGCTGGCGGTGCCCGGCCTGCTGTCGGCGTTCATCTTCGCGTTCACCCTGTCCCAGAACGAGTTCCTGTACGCGCTGATCTTCCTGACCAAGAGCGAGATTCGCACGGTGCCGGTCGGAGCGATCGCCGAGCTGATCCGCGGCGACGTCTTCTTCTGGGGCCAGCTCATGGCGGCGGCGGTGCTGGGCTCCGTGCCCGTGGCGGTCATCTACTCGTTCTTTGTCGAGTACTACGTGGCCGGCCTCACCGCGGGCGCAGTGAAGGGCTAGCGGCCAGGCGCGGGCATGGATGTCTCACAGGCTTGACTGGCGAACCGCCTGCCTCTACGCTGTTGGGCGCGGGAATCGGATCACAGGAGGATCGCGACGCTGCGCCGGGATCGCTGCCCTCGCCCCTTGCCGCCGCAGGGCGTGCTCCAAGCGTGCAGCGCCGCCCTCAGTTCGGGGAGGAGCTCAAGAGCAGAGAAGCGCCGCTTGGCCGAAGGAAGCGCTGCATCTTCCTTCGCCCTGCCGCCAACCGAGATCGCTCGCCTGGACCCGGCGCCCGCGTGCCTGGAGCTGAGCTCGGCCCGAGTCTGAGCGCCGCCGGCCCAGGGGAGATCCTGGTGTGCAGCCCGTGCACGCCCACGGAGGAGAGGAGCATCGCATGGCCACCCTGGTTCGTTCTCGGCGCAGTGCGCTGCTTGCGTTGCTCGTCCTGGCCCTGGCGCTGAGTATCCCGGCCGGCGCGGGGGCAGCCCCGGCTAGTGCCCCGCGGGCTGCCGGTGGCGAGATCAACGTCGGCATCTGGCAGGAGCCCGATTTCCTAACCTGGATCGTTGGTAACTCCTGCTTCAACTGCGTCTCGATCATGCAGGCGCTCTGGGAGCCCCCGCTGCGAGTGGCGCCTGACGGGAGCCTGATCCCGATCCTGCTGACCGACGTCCCCAGCACCGGCAACGGCGGGATCTCGGCGGACGGCAAGACGATCACCATCAACCTCAAGCCCGGCCTGAAGTGGTCCGATGGCCAGCCACTGACCGTCCATGACTTCGTCTTCACCTGGAAGCTGGTCATGGACCCGAACACCGGCGCGATCCTCACCCAGGGCTGGGATCAGATCGACTCGGTTGACACCCCGAGCGACACGCAGGCGGTCATCCACCTCAAGGCGCCCTTCGCACCGTTCTTGAGCCTGGTGCTGGCCGGACACTACGGCACCTGGATGCCTGAGCACGCGTTGCAGGGCCAGGACTTCAAGGCCTGGTCACGTGAGCCGAAGGTGACCAGCGGGCCGTTCATGCTCAGTGAGTGGGTATCGGGCGATCACGTAACAGTGGTCAAGAACCCCAACTACATGCAGCCGGCTCAGCTCGACCAGATCACCTTCAAGCTGGTCACCGACCGCAGCGCAATGCTGGCGCAGCTCAAGTCGGGCGACCTGGACGCCGGGCTTCAGCTCAACGAGCCAGACATCGTGGTCATGAAGGAGGTGCCCGGCGTCACCGTCTATCCCGTGCCCGGCTCGAACATCGAGATGTGGCACCTGAATGAGCGGATGCCGGGCGACCTGACGAAGCCGCATCCGATCCTGACCGATCTGAAGGTTCGCCAGGCGATCTACTACGCCCTGGACCGCCAGGCGCTGGTGCAGAGCGTGCTAGCCGGTATCCCGGCGGTGGCGGTGAACTGGCTAGATGGTACGGCATTCTTCAACCAGAACCTCAAGCCCTGGCCGCACGACCTGGACAAGGCCAATCAGCTCCTTGATCAGGCTGGTTGGGTGAAAGGGGTGGATGGTATCCGTGCCAAGAACGGGATGCGCTTGCACCTGACCTACAGCACTACCAGCGGCAACCAGGTGCGCGAGCAGATCCAGGTAGTGCTTCAGCAACAGCTCCAGCAGGCCGGGATCGAGCTGGAGATCAAGAACTACCGCCCGGCTCAGCTCTTCGCCAGCTTCAGCGAGAACGGGATCGTCACCACCGGCAACTACGACATCGCCGAGTATGCCGACAGCATCATCGGCCCCGACCCCGACATCTCGCGCTTCTACCTCACCAGCCAGATCACCTCACCGAGCAATCAGGGCGGCCAGAACTGGATCGGCGTCTCGAATCCTGATCTGGACAAGGCGCTGACCTGCGAGCTGCAGTCGTTCGACGTCAGCGTGCGCAAGCAGTGCCTCGACCAGGCCCAGCAGATCATCTACGATAACGTGTACGACATCTTCCTCTACGACAAGACGGACATCCTGATCGCCTCGGCCAAGCTCAAGGGCATTCAGCACCAGGCCGACCCGGTCGCGATGTGGCTGGGGAATGTGGAGGAGTGGCACCTGGAGGAGTAGTCTCGTGGATGAGGCTCCCGCTGGCAGGGCCCCAATCCCGCGGGCACCTGGAGCCGGGAGCCTGCACCCAACGGAGCGCCCGTGGGCACCTATGTTCTCGGTCGCACCCTACGCTTCATCCCGCTCCTGCTGCTGATCAGCCTCGTCGGGTTCTTCGCGGTGCGCCTGACCGGCGATCCACTGGCCGCCTACACCGTGGGCGGCCACCTGACGCCGGAGAACCTGGCGGCGCTGAAAGCGCGGTTCGGGCTCGACAAGCCGCTCGCCGTGCAATACCTATACTGGCTCGGCGCGGTGCTGCAAGGCAATCTGGGCAATTCATTCGTCACCGGCCAGCCAGTGCTCAAGGTGATCCTGCCACGTCTCGGCAACACCGCCATCCTGCTGGCCTCGATCCTCACCGTCACCCTGGCGCTGTCGATCCCGATCGGGATCTACTCCGCGGTTCGGCCACGCTCGTTCCTGGCCTACGCGCTGGACACCTTCGCCTTCATCGCCTTCGCCACCCCGACGTTCTGGCTGGGCATCGGGCTGATCCTCATCTTCGCGATCCAGTTCAAAGCCTGGGGGCTGCCGTACCTGCCGCCCGGCGGGATGTATGACAGTCGCGGCGCCCCGACGCTCCTGTCGCTGCTGCAGCACCTGGTGCTCCCGACCATCCCGCTGGCGGTGACCGGAGTCGCCCGCTACGCGCGCTATCTCCGCGCCAACCTGGCCGAGGTGCTGCGCGAGGACTACATCCGCACCGCCCGCGCCAAGGGCTTGAGCGAACGGCAGGTGCTGTGGAGACACGCGTTGAAGAACGCGGCGCTCCCGCTGGTGACCCTGATCATGCTGGACATCCCGCAGGTCGTCTCGTTCGCGGTGATCACCGAGCAGGTGTTCTCCTGGCCGGGTGCCGGCCAGCTCCTGGTGCAGCACGCCTTCCGCGCCGACTACCCGGTGCTGATGGGGCTGCTGATGATCACCGCGGTGCTGGTGGTCGTGTTCAACCTGCTGGCCGACGTCGCTTACGCCTTCCTGAACCCCAAGATCCGCTATGGCTAACGGGACTGCGCCCTCCCTCACCCTGCTGCTCTCCGAGCGGGAGCGGGCACCAGAGGCAGCCTGGCCGGCGCGCCGCCCGGGCGGGGGCCGGGTGGCACACGCGTGGCCCGGGGGGCGACGGTGACAGCCACCGGCACGCGAACGGCTGCCCCGGCCCTGGCGGCGCCGGCCCCAACGCAGCGGGGCTGGGCGCACGCGAGCTGGCTCCGCTTCCGCCAGCACCGCGCCGCCCTGCTCGGGCTGCTGCTGCTCGGGGTGATCGTGACCGCGGTGCTGCTCGGCGCGCTGGCGCTCCCGGCCAACGCCGCCTACTTCACCGACACCAGCGCGCTCAAGCAGGCGCCCTCGCTGCGCCACCCGCTGGGAACCGACGAGGTTGGGCGGGACATCTTTGCCCGGCTGCTGGTGGCGGGCCGGGTGTCGCTCGCTGTCGGGCTGCTGGTGTCGGTGCTGGGGGTGCTGATCGGGCTGCTGGCCGGGACGGTAGCCGGCTTCTTCGGCGGCTGGCTGGACGAGGTGATCATGCGTTTCGCCGACGCCCTGCTGGCGATCCCCTGGTTCTTCTCACTGATCGTTCTGGCCGCGGTGCTCGGGCCGGGCCTGTGGACCACCATTATCGCCATCACCACGCTCTCCTGGATGGAGATCGCCCGCATCGTCCGAGCCAACATCCTGGTATTGCGCGAGAGCGACTTCGTCCTGGCGGCTCGCGCGCTGGGCGCCCCGCCGGGGCGGATCATCACCCGCCACCTGGTGCCCAACACCCTGGCGCCGCTGACGGTCGCGGCGACGCTCACCGTGGGCAACGCGATCCTGACCGAGACCGGGCTGAGCTACCTGGGGCTCGGGATCCAGCCGCCAACGCCAAGCTGGGGCAACATGCTATTCAACGCCCAGGCGGCGATCTTCGACGCTCCCTGGATCGCCGCCTTCCCCGGCCTGATGATTCTGCTCTCGGTGCTCTCGATCAACCTGATCGGCGAAGGCATCCGCGACGCGATCGACCCGCGGGTGCTGGTGGGCAAGCGCGAGGCGCGAGGGGTGGAGCGGGCATAACCCTGGTGCTGGCCAGGCTCGGCCAGCACGTCCGGGCCGGGCGCGGGCGGCGCCCGGCCTGCCCCGTCGCTCCCGCGAGGGCGCGCAGGCTGCCGCTCCTCACGCGGCTGGTACGGCTCGCTGAGACGGCGGCAGGCGTCCAGCCCGCCTGCGCGGCGTAGACACGGGGAGGTGGAATGAGCCGGCTTCCGCCCCATCGCCCCTGGCCGGTGCCGTCCGCGCCCTGGGCGATGCGGCAGGTATGGAACGAGCTGCTGTTCGCCCACTGGCCGGTGGAGCCGGCGCAGTTGCTGCCAACGCTGCCGCCAGGGCTGCGGCTGGACGGCTACAACGGCCAGGCGTGGGTGGGAGTGGTGCCGTTCCGGCTCAGCGGGCTGCGACCCCGCTGGCTGCCGCCACTACCCGGGCTGTCCACGTTCCCGGAGCTGAACGTCCGCACCTACGTGCGCGGGCCGGATGGCGAAAAACCGGGCGTCTGGTTCTACAGCCTGGACGCGGCCAGCCCACTGGCGGTCTGGGCGGCGCGACGCTGGTTCCGCCTGCCGTACTTCCGCGCCCGGATGCGCCTGGAGCGCGCGGGAGACTGGCTGCACTATACCAGCCAGCGAACGCATCCGGGCGCACCCCCGGCCCGGTTCGAGGGACGCTACCGTCCGACCGGGCCGGTCTTCGAGGCGTCGCTCGGATCGCTGGAGTCGTTCCTGACAGACCGCTACTGCCTGTATGCCGCCAGCCGCGGGGGGCGGCTGTACCGGCTGGAGATCGACCACGTCCCCTGGCCGCTGCAGCCGGCGGAGGCGGAGCTGCGCCTGGATGGGCTCGTGGCCGCGCACGGCATCCGCCTGCCCGACGTCCCGCCGCTACTGCACTTCTCCCGCCGCCTGGAGATGGTGGGCTGGCTGCTGGAGCCGGTCAGGGCCGGATGACCGCTCGCGCCGGGCAGCGGGCATGCCGTCCACGCGCGCCCCGAGCGGTGGCTCTCCCCGCGGCCGCTGGCCGTCCGGGGGCTCGCACCGGCGCCACGCGGCCATGCTAGGATATCCCTGGCACCAGCCGCGACCCCGGCCTGGCGCTTCAGAAAGGACTTGCGATGCAGCAGGATGCGCCAGCGCTCCACCCACTGTTTCAAGAGCTTGCCCGAACCGAGGGGTGGAGCTGGCCTGCTCCATCCACCGCGTCGCGCCGCCGGCGCCTGTCAGCATTCGACTGGCTGCTGATCGGGCTGCTCGTCCTGCTGGGCATCGGGATCGTCTTCTCCATCGCCGTGCTGTTGCTGGGCGTCTTCCTGATCATCGCCCTCTGACGGCGCGCAGCCTGGCCCGTGCAGGCCGCGGCGGGCTACAAAACAGAGTATGGCCCTCGGGCTCCCACGTCCCTCCCGTTCCCTGCCCTGGCGTGCCGGCGTGCGCCGGGGCTTGATCGCCCTCCCTGCTCTGGGGCTGCTCATCTGGACGCTCGTCCCGCTCTACTGGCTGGTTGTCACCAGCGTCGTGAATCCAGAGGAGCTGCTTAGCCGCCCCGCGCACCTGTATCCGCATGCCCCGCACCTCCGACGATACGTCGCCCTGCTGCAGCTCCGCCTGCTGCCGCCGGATGGCGGGCTGATCGCCCCCGGCGGGGACAACCGGCTTCCGCTGGAGGGCTGGCGGAACAGCCTGCTGGTGGCGCTCGCCGTCGTTCCGCTCACGCTCCTGCTGGCGCTGCCCGCGGCCTACGCGCTGGCGCGGCTGCGGTTCCGCTACCGGGTGGCGCTGCTAGTGGGGCTGCTGCTGACACGCGCCTACCCGCCGATCGCGGTGCTGATCCCGTTCTCTATCCTGTTCAGCAAGCTCGAACTGGTCGGGACGCTGCCGGGCCTGGTGATCGCGCACCTGACGCTGACGATCCCGCTAGTCGCCTGGGTGATGAGCGGCCTGCTGGCGGCCCTTCCGGCCACCCTGGAGCGCGCGGCCCGGGTCGACGGGCTGACGCGCTTCCAGGCGATGACCCGGGTGGTCCTGCCTATCGCTCGCCCCGGCATCGCCGTCTGCGCGGTGATCGCCTTTCTGACCACCTGGAACGAGTTCTTCTTCGCGCTGATCCTCACCGCCGGCTCGCGGGCGCAGACCGCGCCGCTGAACGTGAGCAGCGGTGGGCCGGCCGCGGCGGTGATCTCACTGCTGCCGGCGCTCGTCCTGGCGCTGCTGTCGCAGCGGCACATCCGCTCGCTCAACCTGGTCGATCCACTCTGATGCAGCGCGCCGCGCTAGGGGCTGAGCGGGTCGGCGCCGAGGCCGAGGGTGATTCGGGCCGCCAGCACCGCGGCGAAGGCGCCGAGGGTGAGCACGAGCGCCAGCCAGTCCAGCGGGCGCATCCGCGGGGCGCGCAGCGCGCTCCGCCGAGCCGGCCCGCCGAAGCCGCGCGCCTCCAGCGCCATCGCCAGCCGCTCGATCGAGCGCAGCGCGGCGACGAGCATCGCGACCAGGACGGGGAGCTGCGCCCGGGCCCGTCCCAGCAGCCCGCGTCCCTCCAGCCGCAACCCGCGCGACTGCTGTGCCTCCCGCACCGTCACGTACAGCGCCTGCAAGGTGCTGGGATAGCGCAGCGCCATCGCGACCACCAGCCCCCAGGCGACTGGAAGCCCGAGCTGCACCAGCGCCTGCACCAGGTCGCTCTGCGGGGTGGTCATCAGCAGCGCGTACCAGCCGAAGGCGACCGCCACCAGCCGCAGCGCCAGCGCCACCGAGAGGGCGATCCCCAGCACGGTGATCCGCAGTGGCCCGAGCGCGAGCAGTGTCTGCTCGCCTTCAGGGGACAGCAGCGGCTGGACGATCAGGATGATGAGCAGCAGTGGGCCGAGCGTCCGCCACAGTCCCAGCAGCCGGCGGGGGCTGATCCCGCTGGAGAGAAGCACCAGGTGCGCCAGCGCCAGGAAGATGAGCATGGCCAGGATGCTCTCCAGCGAAACGAGCGCCACGGTGGCCGCGACGGTGAACACCAGCTTCGGCCGCGGGTCCAGCCGGTGCAGCCAGGAGGTGCCAGGCTGATACCAGGCGAGTGAGGCGCTCATCGTCGCTCCCGCCGCGCGCCACGCAGCCGCTGGTACTCCTCGACCAGCTCGTCGACACGCAGCGTCCGGCCACTGAAGCCGTAGGGGCGGAGCTGCTGGCCGAGGCGGACCATCGCTGGGGGCGCCAGCGCCGCCCGCTTCAGGAGCGGCTGGTCGACCAGCGTCTCGCGTGTCGGGCGGTCCGCCAGCACCCGGCCGTCGTCCAGTACTACGCAGCGCTCGGCGAACGCGGCGACGGCGCGCATCTGGTGGGTGATAAGGATGATGGCGTGGCCGGCCGCGGCCAACTGGACCAGCAGCATGCCCAGCCGGACCACGCTCGGCCAGCTCAGCCCGGCGAACGGCTCGTCGAGCACCAGCGCCGCCGGGCGCATCGCCACGACTGAGGCGACCGCCACCAGGCGTCGCTCGGCGAAGCCGAGAATCGCCGGCGGGGTGTCGGCGGCCTCCTCCAGACCGAACTGCCGCAGGGCTGCCTCTACCCGCCGAGCGACCTCGCCGGGCGGCAGCCCCAGGTTGCGCGGCCCGAAGGCGAGCTCCTCGCGGACACTGCGACTGAAGAGCTGGTGGTCCGGGTTCTGGAAGACGTAGCCCACCAGCGCCGCCAGCCGGCCGACGTCCTGCCCCACCGTCTCCACACCGGCCACCAGCACCCGGCCCCGGGTCGGGACGAGCAGTCCATTTAGGTGCTTGGCGAGGGTGGTCTTGCCCGAGCCGTTGCGCCCGAGCAGCGCCAGCCGCTCCCCGGCGGAGACCTGAAGGTTCACGCCCCGCAGCGCTTGCACCCCGCCAGGGTAGGTGAACCAGACGTCCTGCACCTGGATGAGTGGTGGGTGCTCAGGCATGCCGCCCGCAGCCGCTCCTGGCCGGCGCCAGCATGTCACGCATCATCAGACCCGGCGGGGCGCTCGCCGGAAACCAGGGGCTGGCCACTGGCTGCCGGCCGCTCGAGCAGCCGCGCCAGCTCCCGCGCCGCGCGCTCCACGGTGGCGAATTGCAGTGCCTCCCCCTCGAGCTGGCTGACCCGCCACGCCACCTCGCTCGCCTCCGGGCCAGCCACCCCCAGGGCGGCGAGCGCGCGGGGGTCGGCGAAAACTTCCTCCGGTGTCCCGTCCCGTACGATCCTGCCCTCGGCGAGGATCGCCACCCGGTCCGCGTGCTCCGCGACCAGCTCCGGATCCGGCTCGGCCAGCACCACGGTCAGGTCGCGCTGCCGCCGCAGCCGGGCCAGTGCCTGGTAGAACTCGGTCTGTCCAAGCGGGTCAAGCTGGGCGGTGGGGGCATCGAGCACGAGCAGCCGCGGGTGCATCGCGATCGCGGTCGCCAGTGCCAGCCGCTGCTGCTGGCCGCCGGACAGCTCGCTGGGTGCCCGGCGCGGATCCACGTCCAGGCCCACCAGTGCCAGCGCCTCGTCCACCCGCGACCGGATCTCGGCGGAGGGCAGCCCCAGGCTCTCCGGGCCGAAGGCGACCTCATCCTCCACCGTCAGGTTGAACAACTGCGTCTCCGGGTCGTCGAAGACGATCGCCACCAGCCCGGCCAGCTCAGGCGGCCGGACCCGGCGCGTGTCGTGTCCGAGCACCTCCACCCGGCCACCGAACACTCCGCCGGTCAGGTGCGGCACCAGCCCCATCAGTGCTCGGCAGAAGGTGCTCTTCCCGGCGCCCGGGGCGCCCATCAGCGCCAGTGCCTCGCCCGCCTCGATCCGCAGGTCGACGCCCTTCAGCACGAGCGTTTGCGGCGCTCCGGGCTGCAGCGGCGGGTAGCCGTAGCGCAGGTTCTCGACGACGACGCTCGGCAGGCGCTAGATCTCCTTCCAGGTGCGGCCGAGGCGCAGCTCGCCGATCGGGGGGTAGGCGGCCCGCACCGCGAAGTAGAGCGCGATCCCGAGCAGGCCGGCCAGCGCCTGGATCCAGTTGCTGCCGAGCAGATCGGCGATCGCGTCGGACCAGGCGAAGAACACCCCTTCGCCCACCAGGTAGGCGAGCATCATCCAGACCACACCAACCAGCCAGGCCGGCACCAGCCAGCTCGGCCGTTGCAAGGCGATGAAGCCGGCCAGCAGCCCCTCCCCACCATGGGCGACGAAGGAGATCGGCGCGAACGGCGCGTAGCCGCTGATCAGGTCGGCGATGGCCGTCCCCAGACCGCCCGACACCAGCCCGATCCAGGGGCCGAAGGTAATGGCGGAGAAGATCACCGCAACGTCCGAGAGGTTGAAGTAGCCGCCGCTGGCGGGATTGCGCACCTGGATGACATAGGTAAAGACGGCGACAATCGCGGTCATGATGGCGGCCGCGGCGATGCTATAGGTCGGACTCATCCGCGCCTGCATAGCCCCTCCCCAACCGCGCTACGCGGCAGATGATGCCTCTGAGTATAGGGCGCGCCGCTTCCCAGCGCGCGGTGCCTGCCGCCAGCGCAAGAGGAATTCGGCCTTCGGCACAGTCTCTGCTGGCATAATCCCGCGCCCGAGTCCCCTCCTGGCTGGCATACTGGGCCGCTCGCTCCACCACGGCCGGGTGTAGTGGGGGCCCGGTGCAGGTGAGCGGCGCCGCGTGGCGTGTCGGGGTGACAGCGTGCGTCTGGCTGTGCCAGTAATGGTGGGGGCGCCCAGGAGAAGAATGGCGTGGCTGGCGCCAGCCCTCCGGCCGCTCAGCCTCGCCCGCGCGCCGCACCTGCCCGCCGCGCTCCTGGCGCTACTCGTGCTGGCCCTCGCGCTCGCCGGCGGCGTCGCCTACGCCCGCCTGGTCGAGCGGCGGGCGATTCGCGCGGTGGCGCCGCTGCCCTTGAGCCAGAAGATGCAAGGCCGGGCGCTTCAGGCGGAAGCATTTCGCCAGTCGGACCTGCTGCCGCTGTATGGCGCCTCCGAGCTGCAGCACGGCGGGAGCGCGAACCCGAGCCTTCTCTTCCAGCACGGGCCAACTGGCTTCCTGGTGTTCCCCATTGGCCACCCCGGGAGCACCGCGCTGAACTACGTCCAGGCGCTGGCGGCCGTGGGGTCCACAGCGCGCGGCAAGAAGGTGGCCTTCACGTTCACCCCGGACGAGTTTTTCCATACGGCGCGCCAGGACGCCTACGACGGGAGCTATTCGCGGCTGCACGCCTACGCGCTCGCCTTTAGCCCGGACCTGAGCTTCGAGCTGAAGCGGGAGGTGGCGGCGCGGATGCTCGACTATCCCCGCACCGCCCCGAAGGACCCGCTGCTCGCGTTCGCGCTGCGGCAGCTCATCGCCGGCTCGCCGCTCAACCGGGCGCTCTACCTGGCCGCCGTCCCGCTCGGCCGCCTCGCCACCATGGTGTTCTGCCTGCAGGATCACTGGGCCACGCTCACTGCCCTGGCGGCACTCGGCCCTGTGTCCGCCGCGCCGGCCGCGCCAGCGCGGCTCGACTGGCCGGCGCTGCTGGCCGCCGCTGACCAGACCGCCCGGGCGCAGGCGACGAACAACCCCTTCGGCTTCAAGAACGAGTTCTGGGACATGTTCAAGCAGGACGCGCGCCGCTTCCACAACGAGCAGAGCGACCAGGACCTGCAGCGGCTCCTGGATCGCTCCCCGGGGCGAACCGACCTGGAGCTACTGCTGCGGACGGTGCGCGAGCTGGGCGCCCAGCCGCTGGTGCTCGTCGCCCCGCTGCCCGGGGCGTTCTCTGACTATACTGGCGTGACGCCTCAGGGCCGCGCCGGCTACTATGCCCAAATCGAGGCGATCGCCCGCCGCTACAACGTCCCGCTGCTAGACTTCGCGGACCACGATCTGGACCGCTTCTTCGTTGAGGATCGGGTGTCGCATCCCAGCCCCAAGGGCTGGATGTTCTTCGACCAGGCACTCGACGCCTTCGTCCATGGAGCGCTGCCGTGAGTCTCCGTCGGCTCGCCCTCCGCCCAGTGGACACTGCTCGGCGCCAGCGCCCCCAGGGCGAGGCGGACCAGCCCGCCCCGCTCGCCGCGCCACAAGCGGTGGTGGCGCGCGCGGGTCTGGCGCCTTGCCTCCGCCTCGCCTCCGCGCTCCTGGTGCTGCTGGTGCTGGCCGCGGCGCTCGTAGGCGGCACGCTGTACGCTCGAGCGCTCGAGCGACAGACGATTCACGCGCTCGCACCGCACCGCTTCGACCAGAAAGATCGGGGAGTGGCGTTGCAGGCGGAGGCGTTCCGCCAGCCGGACCTGCTGCCGCTGTATGGCGCCTCCGAGCTCGGCTACGGCGGGGAGTCGAACCCCCGGCTGATCTTCGAGAGCTACCCTACGGGCTTCAACGTCTTCGTGGTGGGCAACGGGGGTGAGACCGCGATCATCTACCTTCAGGCGCTGGCGGCGGTGGGGCCTGAGCTCCAGGGCAAGAAGGTGGCGATTACCTTCACCCCCGACGAATTCATCCGCGACGTGCCGGAGAGCTACTACGTCGGCAACTTCTCCCGGCTGCACGCCTACGCGGCCGTCTTCGACCCGCGGCTGAGCTTCGGGCTGAAGCAACAGATCGCGCGGCGCATGCTGGACTATCCCGTGACCCTGAAGGGCGACCCGCTGCTCGCCTTCAGCTTACAGCGCCTCATCGGTGGCTCCCTGGTGGACCAGGCGCTCTATCTTGCCGCCGTTCCGCTCGGGCAGTTGCAGCTCGCGGTGCTGCGGGCGCAGGACCACTGGGCCACGTACTGGGAGCTCGAAAGCCGGATCACCATCCTGGGCGAGCCGCGGCGGGTGCCGGCCCGGCTGGACTGGGCGGCCCTACGAGCGCAGGCCGAGCAGAGCGCCAGGGAGCGCGCCGGGGATAACCCCTTCGGCTTCGAGGCACACTACTGGCACCGCGTGGCTCCCGAGATCCGGCGGCAGAAGGAGCGTCCCCGCGACGATGCGTTCGCGGCGCGTCTGGAGGCGACGGGCTTCTCCGATCTGGAGCTCCTGCTCCAGGCGCTGAACGCCTGGCAGGCCCGGCCACTCCTGCTCGTGCCGCCGCTCCCCGGCGCCTACTACACCTACCTGGGCGTCTCGCCCGAAAGTCGCGCCCGGTTCTACCAGCGGCTGGCCGACCTGGGGCAGCGCTACGGGGTGGAGATCGACAGCTTCGCCGACCACGACCAGGACCGGTACTTCGTGGAGGACCGCAGCGGCCACCCCAGCCCCAAGGGCTGGATCTACCTCGACGAGGCGCTGGACCGCTTCTTCCACCGCCCGGCCGGCTAATCCCCTTCCGCGAGCTTCCGGGCCGCGCGTCCCGCTGCCTGGCGCGCCTCGGCCATTGTCCGCTCGATCAGCTCGGCCACGCTCGGCACGTCGTGGATCAGCCCGGCCGCCTGCCCGGCCCAGACGAAGCCCCGCTCCAGGTCGCCCTCCAGTGCCCCGAGCGCGCTCACCGGGCCGGCCAGCAGCGGCAGCAGCTCATCCAACGGGGCGCCGCGCGCCTCGGCCTCCAGGATGCGCTGGGCCTGCGGCCCCTTCAGCACCCGCGCCGGCCGGCCCAGGCTGCGCTCGATGACGGCAGTATCCGTCTCGCTCGCCGCGACCAGCGCCTGCTTGTAGGCCGGGTGCGCCCGACACTCGCGGGTGGCGACGAACCGGGTTCCCATCTCCACCCCTTCGGCGCCAAGCGCCAGCGCCGCCGCCAGGCCGCGTCCATCGGCGATCCCGCCCGAGGCGACGACCGGGATGCGCACTGCCTCGACCACGCGCGGCGTTAGCACCAGCGTCCCCACGTCGTCGCGGCCGAGGTGCCCGCCGCCCTCCACCCCCACCACGACCACCACGTCCGCACCGGCCGCCTCCGCCTTCTGCGCCTGGCGCACCCCGGCGACCAGCACTAGCACCTTCACCCGCGCCCCGCGCTGTCGCCGCGCCTGGGCGATGAACGGCTCCGGGTTGCCGGCAGTGAACGACACCGCCGCGACGTCTTCTTCCAGCACCGCTTCCAGCAGCGCCGGCAGCTCGGGGCGCCGCTCGCTGAGCGCGAAGTTCACCGCGAACGGGTACGGCGTGCGCGCCTTCGCCAGGCGGACCTGCTCCAGCACCTGCTCCGTGGTTCGTAGCGTCCCCGACGTCGCGGTGACCTGCCCGAGCGCCCCGGCGTTGGAGACCGCGGCGGCGAGATCGGCAAAGGCGAGGTTGTTCAGCCCGCCCTGGATGATCGGGTAGCGGATGCCCAGCAGCTCGGTGAGGCGCGTCCGCGTCACCGGATGAATACCTCGCCGCGGAAGGCGAAGCAGTCGGCGAGCTTCGCCTGGCAGCAGGGGCGGAGCGGCGGGAGCGGGTCGGCTGGCCCGAAGTAGCGCGCCGCGAGTGCCTCAGAGCCGTCCGGGCGGAGGGCGCCGCCCACCACCCGGCACTCGAACAGGAAGTTGACGAGCTGCACCTGGTCGCCGTTGGCGTAGCGGAAGCCGAGCTCCGGGCCGGTGTAGACCCCGATCAGCCGCTCCGGAACCACCTCCAGCCCCACCTCTTCGCGCGCCTCGCGCGCCGTCGTCTCCCGGATCGTCTCACCCAGCTCCATCGCTCCGCCCGGGAAGCCCCACAGCTCGGATGCCTCGCCGCCGCGGCGCATCAGCAGCACCCGGCCCTGCTCGTCGCGGATGCAGGCAGCGCTACAGACCATCAGCAGTGGGGCGGAGCCGACGAAGCGCCGCAGCCACTGCATGTAGGGCTGGCTCGCCGGTGGCTGGCCCACTGGCGCTCTGGACTCGGCCCGGCGGACCGGGCGGCGGGGCCGAGTGGTCATCGGAGCCCCTTCAGGGAGGGGGCAGCGCCGAGCGCCAGGCCGGCCAGCTCGTCGAGCGTGCGCACCGTGGGCAGGGGTACCGTGGCCTGGCCCTCACGGTCGAGCAGGACGGCGGCGATGCCGAGCGCCTGGGCTGCCCGCACGTTCTCCTCCAGGTCGTCCACGAAGAGCGCCTGCGCCGGCTGGACCCCGAGCCGCTGCAGGGCGAGCCGATAGATGGCCGGGTCCGGCTTACTGACTCCCACCAGCGCTGACACAACCACGTCGTCGAAGTACGCCCGCAGGCCGAGGCACTCCAGCGCCTCCAGCAGCGAGGGGACGTTGTTCGAGAGCACCCCGAGCCGCGCCCGACCGCGCAGCCGCGCCAGCGCCCCCAGTGTGTCGGGGTAGACCTCGATCCAGCGCAACCAGCGCACCTCGGCCGCCAGGTGCTCCCGCAGCCTCGGGTCGCGCACCTGCCCGAGCCGCTCCCACACCTGCTCGCAATAGGCTAGCCAGAGGGCATCTTCCTCTTCGCGCGTCCCCTGGTCGCCGTCGCCTGGCCAGCGCGTGGCGCGATCCGCCTCCTCCACCGCTGCGGCCAGCAGTGCTCCGTCTGGCTCGATCCCCGCCGCCTGGAGCACCCGCTGGAACCGCTCGACGCGCCCGTAGCGCACGGTGAACAGCGTCCCCCCGGCGTCGAACAGCACCGCGCGGTAGCGCATCAGTCCCTCCCCACGGCACGAGCCCACTCGATGAGTCTAGCAGCGGCAGGGCCGCGGCGGGGATCGGGCGGCTGCGCTACAGTTGAGGCTGATACTCCAGCCGGCACTGAAGCAGCACGGAGAGACCGATAGAGCTCCCCGTTCGGAGGAGGTAGGCATGAGTACGACGATCGATCCGCGGATCAACACCGCTCCCCCTGGGCCCGAAGGGGTCGGCTCGCTCCCGGACGGGTTCCTCGACTTCCTGCGCCCGTTGCACGAGCAGTTCACCCCGCGCCAGCAGGCGCTCGCCGCCAGGCGGCGGGAGGTGCTGGCCGCGGCGCACCGCGGCCAGCTGCCGAATCACCTGCCGCCCTCCGAGGCGACCGAGAGCGACTGGCGGATCGAGCTACCGGAGTGGTGCCAGGACCAGCGCAACCAGATGACCGGCCCGGGCGACGAGGCGGAAATGGTCGTCAAGCTGCTGAACTCCGGGGCGCCTGGGGTGATGCTGGACATCGAGGACTCGATCGTCAACACCTGGCCGCACGTGCGGCTCGCCCATCAGAACATCCTGGCCGGGCTGTACGGAACGCTTACCTACTACGACCAGAAGCGCGGGCGTGAGGTCAGCATTCAGCCCAGCAAGACGGTGATCTGGGTGCGGGCGCGCGGGCTGCACCTGAACCAGGCAGGCATCTTCGACGGCCTGATGTCCGCCTCGCTGTTCGACGTCGCGCTCGTCGCCTACCAGGTAGACGCGGCGAGGCTGAAGCACCCGCTGTCGATCTACATCCCCAAGTCCGAATCGGCCGAGGAGGCGCTCTGGTGGCGCGATGTCTTCCAGGCGATCGCCGCCGCCAAGGGCTGGCCGAAGGACTACATCAAGGCGATGGCGCTGGTGGAGTCACACCCGCTGGCATACCAGATGGAGGAGTTCGCCTACAACCTGCGCGACCACCTGCTCGGGCTGAACCTGGGCCGCTGGGACTACATGGCGAGCCTGGCCCACTACAACCTGCACGACCCTAACTGGGTGCTGCCCGACCGCAACACGATCCCCTTCGACGTGCCGTTCTTCCAGAATCTGCGCAACCTGATGCCCGAGATCTGCCACAAGCGCGGGATGCTGGCGATCGGCGGAATGACCGCGCTGTTCCCGGATCGGCAGAACCCGGAGCTGAACGCCCGGGCGCTGGAGGTGCTGGCGCGGGACAAGAAGAACGAGGCCGACTGCCTGATGGATGGCGCCTGGACCGGGCACCCGGACCAGAACGAGATCGCTGTGGCCCAGTTCCCCTACCCGAATCAGATTCACGCCCGGCGTCCGAACGCTGAGCGCTATCCCGATCTGCGCCCGGTGCCCATCGGGGTGGGCCAGAAGAGCGTCGCCGGCACCCGCGCCGCGGTGCGGACGGTGATCCGCTATCGGAACGGGGTGCTGAACGGGAAGGGCGCCAGCTTGCTCGACGGCTACATGGAGGACCTGGCGACCGACCGCATCTACCGGGTGATGATTGCCCAGCGGATGCGCCACAGCGACGTGGTCCCGATCGTGGACGAGCAGGGGGCTCCGGTGCGCCACACCCCCGAGTTCATCACCCGCGTGTTTGACGAGGAGCTGGAGCGCATCCTGCGCGAACTGCCGCCGGGCACCCCGCCCGTGGTGGCGGACACGTACCGTGAGGCGCGCCGCATCGGTGAGGAGATGATCGTCAGCGGGCAGTTCGACCCGGTCTAAGCGCGGCCAGGACCACCGACCTGGCCGCCTCGGGGCACTGCCGGCAGTGGCCGTCCGTGGCCGGGGCTGTGCGCCCCGACCAGTGCTGGCCGTTTGGGGGCGCGGTGCCGCGGGTGGAGCAGGTGGCCAATCGGATCGCGTTGCTGGACGCCCAGGCGATGCGCCTGGCCCGGCTCCGGCTCGACGCGCTCACCAAGCCACCCGGTAGCCTCGGCCAGTTGGAGACGCTCGCTGTCACCCTGGCTGGTATCACCGGGCAGCCGCGCCCCCGCCTGGCGCGCAAGGCGGTGCTGGTGTTCGCGGCCGACCACGGGGTCGCGAGCGAAGGCGTCTCCGCCTACCCCGCAGTGGTCACCGGCCAGATGGTGCGCGCCTTTCTCGCTGGGCACGCCGCGATCAACGTACTGGCCGGCCGGGTCGGGGCGCGCGTGGTCGTGGTCGACGTCGGTGTCGCCGCCGACCTGCCGCCACATCCGAACCTGGTTCGTTGCCGCGTCGCTCCCGGCACCGCCAGCTTCACGCGCGGCCCGGCGATGACCCGGGCGCAGGCGCTGGCGGCGGTCGAGGCAGGGATGGCGGTGCTCGAATGGGAGGTCGAGCGCGGGCTCGACCTGGTCGGCATCGGCGAGATGGGAATCGGCAACACCACCGCTGCCAGCGCGCTCGCCGCCGCGCTCACCGGCCTGCCGGTCGCCGCGGTCACCGGCCGGGGCACGGGAGTGGACGACGCCGGGCTCCAGCGCAAGCTGGCGGCGATCGAGCGGGCGCTGGCGGCCAACCCGGTCGATCCGGCCGATCCGCTCGGGGCGCTGGCCGCGCTGGGCGGGCTGGAGATCGCCGGTCTGGTGGGAGTGCTGCTGGCCGCCGCTGCCCGGCGACTGCCAGTATTGCTGGACGGCTTCATCACCGGCGCCGCCGCGCTCGTCGCCGTGGGCCTCTGCCCCGCGGTGCGCCACTACCTGATCGCCAGCCACTGCTCCGCCGAGGTAGGCCACCCGCGCGTGCTCGAGCGCCTCGGGCTGCGGCCGCTGCTGGCGCTCGACCTGCGGCTGGGAGAAGGGACCGGGGCGGCGCTGGCGATGCCGCTGGTCGACGCCGCCCTGGCGATACTGGACGAGATGGCCACGTTCGAGGAGGCGGGCGTGTCGCGGGCGGATGCGCCGAGCGGCTGAAGAGTAGGCAGGAACGATGGACGCGATACCCTCGTGGCGGCGAGCGGCGCAGCGACTGCTCGCTCGGCTGGCGCTGGCGCTCGGGGTCGCGTGCAGCGCGGGCTGTAGCCCCGCGGCTCCTGCCGCGCCGCCATCCCCGGCCGCGAGCCCGGCGACGGCTGAGGCCGTGGGGACAGCGGCGCCGGCCGCGCCCACTCTGCTCGCCACCACGACGCCCACGCCGCTGTCCCCGACGCAGACACCATCACCCACTGCCACGGTCCCCCGGGCACCCGCTTCCCCAACGCCGCGGCCTGCGACAGCCACTTCCACGCCGACGGCGACACCACTGCCGCCCACACCGGCTCCGACGCCGAGCCCCACCGCCATGTCCTCTCCCTCGCCTGCTCCCACCGGGGCGCCGCAACGCTCCGCCGTGGCCGCGAGCGCGCCGTGTCAACCGGGGCAGATCAAGGGCAACCGCAGCAGCGGCATCTATCACCTGCCCGGCCAGGCGAGCTACGCTCGCACCCGGGCGAACGTCGCCTGCTTCGACACCGAGGCTCAGGCGCAAGCGGCGGGCTTCCGCCGCGCCAGGCAGTGACACCCTGCCGGAGCGATCCCGGCGGCTGCCCTTGTAGCCCGGCAGGAAGCGCCAAACGAGCTGGCAGCTCGTTGTACGCGCTCGTTTGGGGCAGCCCGGCCGAGCGAGCCGAATGCGGGCTCAGCGCGCAGGCCAGCGCCGCGATCAGCGGCAACGCGCTGCGGCGTGCCTTGTAGCACACTTCCCCTTCCGCTTCACCGCGCGGAAGCGTATACTCCGCGCAACGGCTGGCGCCCGGCGGCGCGCCCGATGGAGAGGCCGCGCATGAACCAGCGCGACGATCCGTCCCCCGAAGGGCTCGCGTCGCTCATCTCAGACTCCAGCGAGCTGACGGCGGTGCTCACCACGCTGGTTGCCGGTGCGCCCGTTGGGCTGGCGTTTCTTGATCCGCGCTTCCGCTACCTGCTGGTCAACCGGGCGCTCGCGGAGCTGAACGGTCGCGCGATCAGGGAGCATCTGGACTGCACTATCTACGAGATCATCCCGCAGGAGGCGCACCAGGTCGTGCCGCTGTTGAACCGAGCGCTCGCCGGCGAGGTGGTCGCCGGCCAGGAGCTCGAGGCCTCGGTGCCGGACGAGCGCGGCCAGCGGCGGCGGGTCGTGGTCAACTACTATCCCTGCCGGCTGCCGGACGGGCGGGTCTTCGGCATCGGGGCGGTGGTGAGCGACATCACCGAGCGAGTGCGCGCGGCGGAGGAGCGGGCTCGGCTCGAGGCGGCCGCGGCGACCGCCCGGCTGGAAGGGGCGCTCCTGGCAGCGCGCACGGTGGCGCACCTGATCAACAACCACCTCGCGCTGGCAGTCGGCTTCGCCGAGCTCCTGGCGGACCGGCCCGACCTGAGCGACGAGGAGCGGAACTTCGCCCGCCAGGTGCGAGATGGCGCGCAGCGCGCCGCGGAAACGGTGGCTCGGCTACAACGCATTGTCCGTCTCGAAGAAATCCCCTTGGACACAGAAACCGTCGGCTCCATCCTGGACCTCGACCGCAGCAGTCCGGACAGGCCCTGAATCTCCTGACCTGCCGCCCCTTCGCGGCCTCACCCGCAGAGCGAGCCGCGGCCCGTCCAGGCTCCCCGCCCGTATCTGGCAGTGGTTCACCCCGGGTCTGCTCGACGCCGAGCGGGGTTAGCCTGGTGCGGGAGGTGGCAGAGCGGGCGCCTCGAGTAGAAGAACGGACGGGCGCGCCCTCGCCAGCGCTCTTCGTCTCCAGAGCAGACGCCAGCAGGTCCCGCCGAGCCGCTTGCTGCGCCCGCGCCGCCAGCACGCCGATCGCAGCGCGCTGCTGCTCGATACGGCTGTCCCACGCGCGCTGACACAGGCGCCAGCGCCACGATCTCAGCCGAGTCCTGGGGTGGTTGGACGCGGGATGACATCGTCACCTTCAGCTTCGCCCAGCCCTGAGGTGCGGCCTCCTCGCCACTGGAGGGCGGCGAGGCAGGAGTTTGGCGGTGTACCACGCATCTGCCCCAGCGGATGAGCCGCGCCGAGGCCCGTCGCTCACCGCTCCAGGCTTCCGACGATGATCACCTTCACGACGAGCCCGGGCGGTCGGCTGATTACGGTAGCCAGGAGACGCCGCCGTAGCCGCCCGGGCTGGGCAGCGGCACCGCCGCCCCGCCGCTGGCGGGGAGCAGCAGCAGGCCGGTGGCGCCGTAGGCCGCCAGCCAGACGCCGTCTGCCGACCAGGCGACGATCGGGTCGTCCAGGCAGAGGTTCGTCAGCCGGGTGAGACCGGTGCCGTCGGTGTTGACCCGCCACAGCTCCTCCGGGAGGCCATGCGCCAGCGCCACTCCGGCCTCGAGCCCGCGCGCCTGGGGGGCGAGGCCGGGGCAGCGGCCGGGGGCTGGGGCGAGGCCGGGCCCGCCAGCGGCGCCGAAGACGAGCGCGCTGCCGTCGGGTGACAGCGCCGGGACGATGATCCCGCTGACGGTCCCCGGCGGCAGCACGACTCGCTCGTCTCCACTCGCCAGTTCGCGCAGGCGAATCGCCACCTCGCTGCCGCTCTGGCGCAGGTAGCTGAGCCGCCGACCGTCGCGTGAGAGGCTGGGTGCGTAGCCATCCTGCACCACGGTTGTTCGGCCAGAGCCGTCGGCGGCGACGCGGTCGATCCGACGGGTCGCCCCACCAGCGCCTCCCGCGTTCACGTGGGTCACGTCGAATAGGAGTGCCGCGCCGTCTGGAGTCCAGACAGGGGTGCTGAGCAACGTGTCCGGGTCGTCCCGTGGTACCAGCATCCGGTCGCTGCCGGCCAGGCCCACCAGGTGCAGGTCCGCGCCGCCAACCACCCCGCCCGGCTGGAAGGAGAAGAGTGTGTAGGCGATCTCTGTCCCCGAGGGCGCCCAGGCGACGCCGGTGATGAAGGCGCCGCCGGAGACTGGCACCAGCCGCGACGGTTCGCCGCCGTTCAGCGGTACCAGCCAGAGCCCGTCTGGCCGCCCGACTGCCAGCCGGCCGCTGGCGCCCGCCACCCTGGTGGTGCTGTGCCCGGCGGGTGGCTGGCCCAGCCGCGGCGGCAGCTCCAGCCAGAGCAGGAGCAGCAGCGCGGCGAGCGGAAGTGAGAGGAGGGCGGCGTGCCGAACGGCCGAGGTGAACACGCTACAGTCTACGGTACGTTCTCCGGGCCTCCGGGGAAATCCGAGCGCCCGCGCCCAAGCGCTGCACGTCCCCCGCGCCCAGCGCCGCTCGGGGGCTGCAACGGGTGAACCTGCGGAGTGGCGGGCGTGGTGCCATGGGCGTGGCGTCCCGCCTCAGGCTGGGTGAAGCGGGCGGTGGTCGCCCACCTGGCGTGGCCGAGAGGGGGCTGCGGGGTCCCCACGCGACCCGTCGCGTGGGGGGTCCTGGATGGCCACCAGGTCTACCCCCGCCTCGACCAGGCGCTTGCTGAAGAACACCGTGTCTAAGCGCGAGGGCGCTGTAGGCGCTCCAGGATCCACATTCGTGCCAAGGTGGTGGGACCAATGCCCTTCTTCCTCGCCTGCTCGCGCAGCCCCTCTAGCGTCTGCTGGTCCAGGCGCAGAGCGAGAACGTGGGAGAGATTCTTGGCGAAGCGGACCTTCACCGGTTTGAACTCCTCCTCGTAGTCGGTCGTGTCGTGGGTGTCCCAGAACTCGGCCTCCTCCTCAAGGCTGGAGAACGTAGGGATGTGGACCTTCTTCTCGGGCTCGCGCTTGCTTTTGGCAGTCATTGGCTGCCACCTCCTGCTTTCAGTTCACGATAGCGTCGTCGCTCCTTGCGGCTGGCCGGCCTGGCGGTCACCACGTAGTAGGCCCCCTGCTCCTGTTGAGGGGCGAGGATGACGGTGAGGAGATTGCCGCTGGCGGCCGGTCCGACGATGCGAAGCCGGCCGCTGTGGGTCTCGCTGCTCCAGAACTCTCCCTGACACATCTCCTCAACCTCGTCGGGGGTGACGTCGTGGCGGGCAATGTGCGCGATGTTCCAGGCATCCCAGACTAGCCGCTCAACAACGACTTCAGCCATAAGTATTACATTGTAATACAAAAAGGCGTGTTGAGGTGGGGGAAACCCGAGAGCCCCGGGGAAATCCGAGCGCCTGCGGTGAAGCGCTGCACGTCCCTCGGCGCGGGGCGCCGGCCGAGCCCGGCCGCGGGTCTTCTGGAGTGGCGCTCGGGGCCGCGTGCCGAGCTGGGCGGCCCTTGTCGCGTTCGGACAGCCGATCCGCTGCCTGGCCGCTCCTTGCGCGCCTTAATCAGCCCCTAATCCGCCGCTCCTATGATCCTGCGCGACCGTGCCCCGGCAGCGAGCATCGTGCTGTGGGGCCGGCGGCGGGCCGTGCTGTCCTCTGCAAGAGCGATCTTCCCCCGTACCTTGGCCGCCTCCACGCCGCTCGCGCATCTGGACGAGCGGGTGGCCGGCATCGTCGCGGTCGCCCTCGGCACCGGGTTCTGGGGACTGTGGACCTGGCTCGCCGGAGCGGAGCACGCTACCTTCCACCATTTCAACCGCGACCTGGCGATTCACGTCAATGTGCTCTGGCACACGCTTCATGGCCATCCCTTTGCGACTACGCTGCTCACCCGGAACGACAACCTGCTCGCCGAACACGTCTGGCCGATTCTGCTTCCACTGAGCGCGGTCTACGGGCTCATCCCGAGTGTGGTGCTGCAGATCGCGCTCCAGCAGGCGGCGCTGGCTCTCGGCGGCCTGCCCGTGTACCTGCTGGCGCGGCGCCGCCTGGGCGCCTGGCCGGCGCTGCTGGTGCTGACTGGCTACTACCTGATGCCAGCGGTCACCGACGTGGCCTGGGACGACCTGCACCCGGGACCCTTCACAACGCTTCCGCTGGGCCTGGGGGCTTACTGGATCCTGACCGGCCAGCCGGGGCGCGGGGCGCTGCTCGCGGCGCTCGCCACCCCGCTGCTCGACTAGGAGGCGGCGCTGCCGCTGTTCGGCCTCGGCCTACTACTGCTCGCGCGCCGGCACGTTGCCCTCGGCGCTCGGACCACCGGCTTTGCCGCGGCCTGGCTCGCGTTTTTGACTCTGGTCTTTATGCCGGCATTCCACCTGCGGGCGACCCTGCCGGAGGAGGGCAATCGGACACTCCACAAGTTCAGCCAGGTTCGAGACGATCCCGCGGTCGCGCTCACGCTGCTGGCCGAGCGCGGCCCGGAGGCACTGCGCTACCTCGTGCTGCCCACCGCTGGCTTGCCTCTGCTGTCTCCCTCGACCCTGCTCGCCAGCGTGCCCACCGCGGCGGTACTGATCCTTGCCGACGATCCGAAATACCTACGCTCGAACCGGGTCGCTCCGGCGCTGTCCCTGCTCTGGATCGGGGCCGTCGAAGGGCTGGCGACGCTGAGACGGGGCGGGCGTCGTCGGGCCGGCCTGGCGCTGCTGGCGGGCGCCATCCTGATCACCTATCTGCTCGACAGCCGGCTCCCGGGCGGCGGCCAGTACCACTCGGAGCTCACCCGCTGGGATGCCGTCTCCGCGGTGATGCAGCAGGCAGTCGCGGCCGTGCCGCGCGACCCGTCCGTCTCGGTGGTGGCGAGCCAGAACGGCGCGGCGCACCTGGCCGACCGCGCCTACGTGAAGATCTGGCCGTTCAAGTATGCCCACGCCCTGCAGCCCCGCCCGCGCCAGATCGACTGGTGGGTGCTCGACGTGACGCGCCCCGAGGTGCGCGAGAGCGTTGCCAACGAGAAGAACAGCCCGCTGTTCGCCGACCCGCCGTACATCCTCTGGCTAGTTCAGGACGCGGTGCTCGTCGCCACCGACGATCCGCCCTCGCCTGGCCGGGCGGCCAACGCCACCTTCGGCGGAGCGCTCCATCTGGATGGCTACGACGCGCAGCGAGGCGCCGGCGGGGTCCAGGTCCGGCTGAGCTGGCACCTCGACCGGCCCATCGCCCACGATGCTATCCGCCACCTGGAGCTTGTCGGCGCCGATGGTGCGGTGCTGGCGAGCCAGGACGGCCCGAGCACCGCGTCCTACTTCGGCACCTCGCGCTGGCGGGCCGGGCAGACCGTGGTCGAGGATGTCTCGGTACCGCTGGATGCCGGCGCACTCCAGGCGGTGGCGCGGCTTCGGCTGAGCTGGCTCGACCCAGCCGCCGGCCAGCCCCTGCCATTGCCCGGTGGGGTCCGCATGCTGGACCTGGAGCTCGGCTGAATCCCCCGCGCCCCTGCTCCAGGTCCGGGCGTCGTCTTGCGCGGCCCGAGGCTGGCGGCTCAGCGCACCGCTGCCTCCAGAATCTCGAACCGCCGTGCCTCGGAATCGATTCGCGCCCGGCAGCCGATCGGCAGCGTGAGCATCGGCGAGGTATGGCCGAAGTCCATATCGGCAATGATTGGGAACGTGTAGCGGCCTGTCCGTTCGAGAATGACCTCACGAAGCTGCGCCCGCTCCTCGGGCGAGTAGCCCGTTGGCCGGCCGAAGAGTAGCCCGCGCAGGCGCTCCAGCACGCCCATGTTCTCGTAGTCCATCAGGATGCCATCCACCTTCGCCGGGCTCGGCCGCTCCTCGGATGTCTCCAGCAACAGGATGGCGTCCTCCCAGCGCGGCCAGTAAGGCGTCCCGCGTAGGTGCTGCAGTGACTCCAGGCAGCCGCCCACCAGGATACCCTCGGCACATCCGGGCTTCAGCCAGCGCCAGCCGGAGGTCGGCTGGCGCGCCCGCGGACGGGTGAGGTCCTGCTGGGTCGTCCAGTCCAGGAGCTCGTCGGTCCACCAGTCGGACGGCTCGACCAGCCCGATCGGCTCGGCGCGGCTGATCGCCCGCAACATCCAGCGCTCGGAATACTCTGGCATCTGCGGGTACTCCGCCAGCTCGGTCATCGCCATCGGACCATTGAACGTGATGAGCCCGGCCGTTGCCCAGATCGCCACGGTGAGCACCGTGATATCCGAGTAGCCCATGACGATCTTCGGGCGGGCGCGGATGAGCTCCCAGTCGAGCAGCGGAAGGAGCTGGCAGGAGTGGTCGCCGCCGATCGAGGCGACGATGGCCCGCACCTCGGGGGCGCGGAACAGGGCGTGGAGGTCGTCGGCGCGCTGCTCCGGGGTGGCGGAGACGTGGCCGCGGCTGGCGCGGGCGTGCGGCGCCAGGCGGACCTGAAACCCGAGCGCCTCGAGTTGGCGGACGCCGCGCTCCAGCCGATGGGGAAACGCGGCCGGGCCACCCCAGGAGGGGCTCACGATCCCAACGGTGTCGCCCCGCCGCAGGCGCGGCGGCTTCAGCACCCCACCCCTCGCGCGGCGGCGTCTCCCCTCCACTGGACGGGCATGGAGCGCGCTTACTCCCCGAGCGGCTCGCCCTCCATCACCCCGAGCGGGTCGCGGATGATCTCCAGCGGCGCGCCGTCCGGATCGTGGAAGTACAGCGAGTTCTGGGAGCGGTCTGGCCCCACGTAGCTGATCCCGAGCTGGTCCAGGCGTTGCCGGATCGCCTCGTACTGCTCGGGGGGAACAGAGATCGCCAGGTGGTGTAGCCCGCCGATCGACTCCCGGGTGGGCGGCATCGGGTGCTCCGGAAAGTCGAAGAACGCCAGCAGGTTCCCGTGGCCGATATCGAAGAAGAAGTGCGTCGAGCTGGGCAGATCCCGGTTGGCGAACAGCTCGACGAGCGGGAAGCCGAGCACCTCGGTGTAGAAGCGGATGGTACGTTCGACGTCGGAGCAGATCAGCGCCACGTGGTGCGCCCCACGGGCGCTCGGCGCCGGGCGTTCCGCCCGGGGCTTCAGGTACGTCCGCCGCAGCGCTTCCCGGCGCGCCTCGTAATCCACCTTCTGGCTGGCCTCAGTCATCGTCATCTCCCGGTGCCTCTGCCCGCGGTCCTGGCGTGACCCAGGGCGGAGGCGGTTGGATGGGTGTGGAGCTCCTGGCCACATCGTATCGAACCGACTGTGGCAGCGTCGCGGGGTGTGTCCGGCGTACCATGGCGCGGGAGAGCGGGAGGGCCACGGATGAACGCGCCGACGCTCGGCTTCGTCGGCCTGGGGCGGATGGGGGCGCCGATGGCCGGGCGCCTGGCCGCGGCCGGGTATCGGGTGCGCGGATACGATAGCGCGGGGAGTGAGGCCCGCGCGGCCGCCGGGGTGAGTCCCGTCCCAACCCTGGAGGCGGTCGCTGCTGAAGCCCAGGTGGTCTTCCTGAGCCTCCCCGATGGCCGGGCCTCGCTCGCGGTCTGCTCGGCTCTGGCAGGCGCCGCGGAGCGCCGGGTGGACGTGGTGGTCGACCTCTCCACGGTCGGGATCGCCGCCGCCCGCGCCTGCGCCGCGCTGCTCCAGGAGGCGGGCGCGCGCTACGTCGACGCTCCGGTGAGCGGCGGGGTCGCCGGCGCACGGAGCGGTTCGCTGGCGATGATGGTCGGCGCCGGGGCGGCCCTGTTCGAATCGCTGCAGCCAGTGCTCCAGGTGCTGGCCAGCCACCGCTTCCGCGTTGGCGACAGCCCGGGCCAGGGCCAGGCGATGAAGCTGCTCAACAACTTCGTCTCCGCCTGCGCGATGCTGGCAACGAGCGAGGCGGTGGTGTTCGGCGCCCGTGTGGGGCTGGACCTCGCCCAGATGCTGGACGTGCTGAACGTCTCCACTGGGCGCACCACCGCCAGCTCGGACAAGTTCCCCCGCAGCGTGCTCCCGCGCACCTACGACTTCGGCTTCGCGGGCGTGCTGATGGCCAAGGACGTGGCGCTGTACCTGGAGAGCACCCGGGCGGCGGGATCGCCCCGCGAGCTGGCGGAGGTGGTGGCCCGGCTTTGGGAGGCGTTCGACCGGTCCTGCCCGGGCGCCGACTTCACCGCCATCCATCGCTACCTGGAGCAGCAGGCTGAGGGCGAGCTCCGAGGCGTGCTGTCCTCACGCCGGGCATCCAGCCAGGCGCGCAGCAGCCGCGCCCGCTCGACCCGGCCCAGGCGCAGGTAGGCCCGGTACTCGTACTCCAGGTCCAGCACCGGCAGAAGCAGGCTATCGCGCTCGACCCAGCGGCGCAAGCGCGCCAGGTCCGGCGGCGGCTCCCAGGCACCGTCCGGGCCCCGCTGCTGGAGGTCGCCCATGATCTCCACCCGCACGCCATCCAGCCGCAGCGCACCGAAGTGCGAGCGGACCCGCTCCGACTCCCGGAGGCGCACCGGTTCAACGACGTGCTCGGCGAAGAGCCGCTCGATGGCAGCGGCGCCGGCCGCGTCCGTCTGCACGTCCAGGTCACCCGGCTGGACCGGCTCGCCCTGAAGGGCGAAGCCAACGCTGCCGGTGATGACCCAGGTGACGGCCTGGCCGCGCAGCCGCGCCTGGAGCCGGCGTAGCGCCGCGACGAGGGCGGGATCCAGCGCGGGCTGCTCCATGCCTCCAGGGTAGCAACGAGGCAGAAGCGCCGTCCACGCGCGCCGGGTGGCAGGTTGTTCGCGGCGGATGTGGCTGCGCGCTACTCGGCGACGACGACGGCGAGTTCGCCGGGGCCGGGTACAGTCTCGCCGGGCGCGGGCGACTGGAGCGCGATGGTGCCCGGGGCGGCGGCCGGCTGCGGGCCGCGGTCGATACGGGCGATCTTCCAGCCCAGCTCCGCCAGCTCCGCCTCCGCCTGCGGCAGCGTCTTGCCCCGAATATCCGGGACGGATACTCCGGAGCTGACGGTAACCCGGAGTGGCTGCTTGGCATCGAGTTGGAAGCCGGCCACGGGCGCCTGCTGGACGATCTGCCCGCGCGGCGTCTTATCCGTCACGCGCTCGCCGACGACCACCAGCTCAATGCCGCTGGCGCTGGCGGTCGCGTGCGCCTGGTCCACCGTCATCCCGACCACGTCTGGCGCAGTGGGCGCCTGCTGGCTCACCAGGCCACCGAGATGGGGCAGGCTGCGCAGCAGTGGCGCGCCGAAGGTGCCAGCGACGCCGAGGGCGAAGGCGGCGGCGACGAGCGGCACCAGCAGGCTCAGCGGCTGGCGGCGCGGGCGGCGGGCGGGGCGGTAGGGGACGAACGCCATCTGGCCAAGGGTGTGCGGGTCGCGGGGGGCGAGCTGCGCCCTGTCCAGCCGAGCCAGCGCCTGCTCCAGCTCTGCCATCGAGCGCCAGCGTCGGGCCGGGTCGCGCTCCAGCGCCCGCGACACAATGCTCTCCACGCTGGCCGGCACCGAGGGATCGAACACGCTGGTTGGCCGCAGGGGCGCCTTCACCCGCAGCTCCGCGGTGGCGCGGGGGGTGGCGCCGACGAACGGCGGGCGGCCGACGAGCATCTCGTATAGCAGCGCCCCGAGCGCGTAGACGTCGGCCTGGGGGCCGATCGGCTCGCCCCGCACCTGCTCCGGGGCCAAATAGGCGGCGCGGCGGGCGATGGTCTGCGGCGTGACCAGGCCCGTCCGGGCGGAGACGAACGAGAGCGAGAAGTCGACCAGCTTGGCCCGCTGGCCAAGGTCGTCCAAAATGACGTTCTCGGGCTTGACATCGCCGTGAACCACCTGGTGCTCGTGGGCGTAGCGGAGCGCCGAGGCGAGCTGGCGCGCGATCCGCACTGCCCACGCTGCCGCGAGCTTGCCCCGCTGGTCCAGCAGGTCGCGCAGGCTGAGTACCCCGGCGGGCTCCAGGACGACGAACGGCCGCTCTCCCCCGGCCAGCTCGTTGGTGAAGCCGGCGTCCAGGAGCGAGGCGATAGCGGGGTGCTGCAGCGGGGCAGCCTTTGCCGCCTGGCGTTGGAAGCGCAGCCGCAGCCCTGGATCGGCGGCGATGCTCGGATCGAACAGCTTGATCGTCACCGAGCGCTTCAGCCGCAGGTCTGTCGCGGCGTAGACCGCGGCACTGCTGCCCTCGCCCAGGGCCCGCTCAAGTCGGTAGCGGCCGGCGATGACAGGCGCCTCGTCAATCGGGGCAGGCCGGGGCGGCGGGCGGCGCTCCAGGTTGTCCAGCGGAGCATCGTCCAGAGCCCCCTCGTCCAGGAACCAGGGCGTCTCGGCGGCGGTCTGGTCCTCGGGCGGCGAGTGCCAGGAAGGAACGGTCATGGCGTCTCTCCGTTTGACGTCGGCGGTGGCGGGACGGCGATCGTTACGCTGACTGCGGCGCCCTGGCGGACCCGCGTCCCCGCGGCCGGATCCTGCTCCAGCACGGTGCCGGCGCGGATCTCGGCGCGCGGCCGTGTTTGCACTGCGCCAAGCTTTAGCCCGCTGCGCTCCAGGCGCTCCTGCGCGTCTCCCACCGCCAGCCCTGCCAGGCTGGGCACGCTGGTCCAGGGCGGCGCGGCAACCGTCAGGTCCACCGCCCTGCCCCGCTCCAGCATGCTTCCAGGCGCCGCGCTCTGAGTGATCACGGTGTCTCCCGGCTGGGCGGTGGTCTGCTGCTCCTGCACGTTGCCCACCGCGAGCCCGCTCGCCGCCAGGCGCCGGCGGGCGTCAGCCAGCGTCAGGCCTTGCACCGCGGGAACCTGTGCCGGCCGCGCCGGGCTGGCCAGCCGCAGCGCCGCCACCGGGAGCACCAGCAGCGCCAGCAGGACGACCAGGCCGAACAGCGGCCCCAGCTCACGGTGCCGGGTTCGCGCGCCCCGGGCGAACAGCAGCCGGTCCAGGCGGCGCCGCGCTGCATCCAGATCGAGTGGTAGGGCTGTCGGAAGCCGCAGGGGCGACGTGGCGAGCGCGATCCGCGGCGGGGGAGGGCGCCGTCGCAGGCGGGGGAGCTCCGCCAGCGACGCGTGCACCAGTGCCGCGGCTCGCGCGAGCGTGGCCACCGCCAGATGCCGCGCCCGCTCCCTGATCTCCTCCAACTGGGGCTCGAGCCTGGGCGGCGCCGGCGCCGCCTGCTCAGCAGTGGCTGCTTGAGCAGCAGGCGTGGCCGCGGACCGAGGGCGCGGCCATTCGACCTGCAGCAGCGCCGCTCGGAATTCTGCCGCCGAGGGGTAGCGCCGTTGCGGGTCACGGGCGAGCGCACGCATCACCACCCGGCTGAGCTCCGCGGGCAGCTCGGGCCGGACCTCCGCCAGCGGGGCCGGATCGCACGTCAGCCGCTGCGCCGCGACGGCAACCCAGTTGTCGCCCGCGAACGGCGGCCGCCCGGCCAGCAGCTCGTAGGCGACCAGTCCGAGCGCGTAGATGTCGGAGCGGCTGTCGGCAACCCCCTGTTCGACCTGCTCGGGCGCCAGGTACGGCACCGAGCCGCTCAGCGTCTCTGGCTTGATCACCCCGGTTGTTGTCGCCAGGTGGGCGATTCCGAAGTCCACCAGCTTCGCGTTGCCGTACTCGTCCAGCAGCACGTTGTCCGGCTTGATGTCGCCGTGGACGATCCGCTCCTCGTGCAGCCTCTGGAGCGCGTCTGCCACCTGGGCCACCAGGCGGATCGCTGCGCGGGGCGGCAGCGCCTGCCCAGCCGCGAGCCGGCTGCGCAGGCTCCCGCCAGGCAGGTACTCCATCACCACGAAGCAGTGGTCGTCGGCAATGCCGGCGTCGTAGATCGTCACCAGATTCGGGTGGAACAGGCGGGCCACCCGGCGCTCCATCTCCAGGAACTGCTCGACGAAGCGCGGTTCGGCGGCGAGCTGGGGCAGCAGGAGCTTCACCGCGAACGCGCGGTTGAGCGTCGTGTCCAGCGCGTGATAGACGGTCGCCATTCCGCCGCGGCCGATCACGCCGCGGAGCACGTAGCGCCCGAGCAGAGCTGGAGCGTCGTGGCGCTCCTGGGCGCGTGGCTGGCTGGAGCTGAAGTGCGAAGAGGAGAACACCCTGTCCTCATCCTGGCTGGCCCGGTCGGTTGCGCCAGCACAGTGCGCACGTGCTGTGCCAGCCGCCGGGGCGGCGAGCGCCTGGCCCCGGGGTACAGATCATGCTCCCTGCCCCGGTGTGCCCCCGGAGCCGAGGGAGCACGCGAACACCACGGAGCGAGGGAGCCAGCATGGTCAAGAAGGGGCAGTTGGAAGTCAGCAAGATGGACTCGCCCAGGCAGGGCCAGGACCGCGATCCCAAGGCGCCGAAGATCAAGCGAACGGGCGGCTCGCAGAGCCAGACGCGGGCCCGGCCGCCGTCCGAAGGTAGCAGCTCTCAGAGGTAAGGGCACTATGGCGAAGCAGGGACAGCACAAAAACGACGCGCACGACCAGACCAAGTCCAAGGGGCACAATAACCCCTCCCAGAGTATGACCATCACCACTGGCTCGCCCAAGAAACGGGAGACGTACGAGCAGCAGGCGCGCGAGGGGAAGGACCCCGGGCGCCAGGCGCAGGCGGCCAAGAACGACTGGAACGAGGACACCCGGGACAAGCCGACCATCACAGGGAGCCCCCGGGCGCGCGAGAGCGATCTGTCGATTTCGGGCCGCAGCGGCAGCGACTCGAACACCTCACGTCGCACCCGAGGGCACTAGCATGGCCGAGCACAACCCGCGCCGCGGTGAGCAGCAGTTCCGGCCTGGCAGCCAGCACCCTGAGCCGTGGCGCGAGGATCTGAACCCTGCCCCGTACGCAGGCCAGAACTCCGGTCCCGCCTCGCAGGCAGTGTATGACAGCGCGCTGAGCGCCTACGACGTCAAGGCGGTCCACGATCGGCTGCGGGACTTCAGCGATGCCGAGCTGAAGCAGATCCCGATCCTCCGCACCGGCACCCGCCTGGAGCAGGGGGCAGTGTACGTCGACCTGCAAGACCCGCGGCGGTGCCCCTTCACCGCTCGGGGCGATATGCAGGCAGAGGAGGGGAGCTGGCTGGTTCCCAAGAGCATGGTCGACTACGTTCTCTGGAATCGGCTGATCGGGGTGACGAACCCCGAGCGGCTCGACCAGGCCGGCGAGCGCTAGCGGCCCACGCGAGCGGGTCTCACGCGGGCGAATCTTCCTTCCCGGGCGCTGCTCGGCCTGCGGGTGGGGAGCCAGCGGCTGCGCGGGGAGCGGGCCGCTCCTGTTTCGGCCGCGCCTGCTCAATCCAGTCGCCAGCGGAACCGGGTACACTGGATGCGAAGACCTGCCGGGCTGATCCTTCTCCTCGCCGATGGTTGACTGCTTCGCTGGACAGACGGTCCTGATTACGGGGGCCGGGCGTGGCCTGGGCCGCGCCGTCGCACTGGTATTCGCCCGCCTCGGGGCCAACCTGGCGCTCTGTGCTCGGAGCGCTGACCAGGTGGCGGAGGTGGCTGACGCGGCGCGGGCGCTCGGCGCCGAGGCGCTGGGCGAGGCGCTGGACATCACTGACCGTCCGGCGCTGGAGGCGCTGGTCCGTCGTGCCGAGCAGCGCTTCGGCGGCGTGGACGTGCTGATCAACAACGCCGGGGTGCTGCAGCCCGTTGCGCCGCTGTGGCGCGCTGACCCCGCCGCCTGGCTGCGCAATATCGAGATCAACCTCGGCGGCGCGTTCCTGGCACTGCGTGCGGTGCTCCCCGGGATGATCGAGCGCCAGCGAGGCGCGGTCGTCAACGTCTCCAGCGGCGTCACCCGGCCGGATGTCCGCGTCCGTGGCTGGACCGCCTACTCCGCCGCCAAGGCGGGGCTGGACCAGCTCACCCGGGTGCTGGCCGAGGAGCTGCGTCCCTACCAGGTCCAGGCGATCGCGTTCAACCCTGGCATGGTGGACACCGCGATGCAGGCGCTGATCCGCGGCCTGCCCGAGGCAGACTTCGGCGCCGACCAGCTCGCCCGCTTCCGGCGGGCCTATGCTGTCGGCAAGGTCCAGCCGCCGG
This sequence comes from Pseudomonadota bacterium, assembly GCA_021325655.1. Lineage (GTDB taxonomy): Bacteria > Chloroflexota > UBA6077 > UBA6077 > JAJPGT01 > JAJPGT01. The sequence continues at coordinate 60,313 of JAJPGT010000087.1, read as the reverse complement.
AGCTACCCGCCCGGGCGATCGTCTGGCTGGCCAGCCTGGATGCCGCCGCGCTCTCCGGAGAGGTGCTCGACATCGAGGACGAGCGGGCCCTGGCCGGCGCGGCGGCGGTGCAGACCTGGGAGCGAGCTCGGCCGGTCTGAGCCCGGCGCGGGAAGCCCGCCCCTGCCTCCAGGGTCTGGCGCCGCGGGACGCTCAGATATTCACCACCCGCGCCCGGGCGGCGTCCACGAAGAGCTTGGCGCGCTCATAGGCGTCGCCAGGCGTTTCGAACGTGCCGCCGTCGAGCGTGAGCGCGTCCGAGCGAAATTCGGCCAGCGCTTCGTCCACCTCGGCTGCCTGCTCAAGGAGGCTCACCACGCGGTCCCCCCGCGGCTCCTGCTCCAGGAAGAGGAGGAGGGCGCGCAGCGCCGCGGCCGCGGCTGGCTGGGCGAAGGCCGGGTCCTGTTTCGCGCGCTCCAGGAGCTGCGTCGTCTCGTCAAGCAGATGGGCGCCCTGCTGTGCCCTGGTGTCTGGTTGGTGTGTCATCGCCGTGCCCCCTGATCACGCCGCGAGCAGCAGTGGTGCGGACAACGAGCCCCTTGCAGGCTGCGCGCCAGAGCCTGCCTGCAAGGGCCGGCACGGCAGTGCGGGACCGGGGGGCGGCGCGTGCTGCCTCCTGACCCCTACTCGCCGTTCCAGGCCACCAGCACCGGCCCGCTCGGGGCCGGGCTCCCGCCGGCTGGCTCCAGCGTCACCTCGATGGCGTCGGGCGGCGCCGCCAGCTCGGCGCCCTCCGCGATCAGGCGGGCGTGGCCATCCGGCCCCACCTCGACCGTTCCCAGCGAGAACCAGCGGCCGTCGTGGTGCACCCAGGCCTGGTACGCCTGCCCGGACGGCGCGGGCGGGAAGTTGGAGAGCGTCAGCACCGCGATCGTCTCGCCTGGTCGGCCGCGATAGGTCCCGTGCGTCGCCTCCGCCACTCCGGGCGCGGGCGACAGCCGCACGACGTGGACGTCGCTGGCGGTGACCAGTGTCAGCGCTCGCTCGTCCTGCTGCAGACGGGCCTGCTCCGCCTGATAGCGCACGCCCAGGACGGTTGCCCCGCCCACCAGCGCCAGCGCCGCCACCAGTGGGACGAGCTTCACCCGCAGCTTCTGCAGCCCGCTGCGGATGCGCGTCTTGGCCGTTCCCAGCGGCAGGTTCAGCACCGCTGCCACCTGCTCGTGGCTCAGGTCTTCGAAGAAGGCCAGGCCGAGCGCCAGCCGTTGTGGGAGCGGCAGCTCATCGAAGGCCGACCGCACCGCCGCGCGCCGGAACTCGTGCCAGACGGCCTCGGAGGGCTCGGGAGCGGTGTCGAACGCGCTCGCCAGGCGCTCCTGGTCCGGGTCCTCGATGAGCTGGGGGCGGCGGCTCCGGCGGCGCAGCTCGTTGAGGATGCGGAAGTGGGCGATCTGCAGCAGCCAGGGGCGGACGCTCCCGCGCTCCGGCACGTAGCTGGCCGCCCCGCGCCAGACTGCCAGAAAGACGTCCTGGACGATCTCCTCTGCCGCCGAGCGATCCAGCCGCCGCGCGGCGAGATCGAAGATCAGCGGGGCGTAGCGGCTGTAGAGCGGCCCGAGCGCCTCCTGGCTTCCAGCGGCGAGCCGGGCCATGAGCTGCTCGTCGCTGGCCTCCTCATCTGGCGTCGAGCTGTAAGCGTGCATCTCCGCCCTTCATCCTTCCCCACGGCCCCGCCGGGCGGCGCGCTGCCAGGCCAGTCGCCCCGCCCCTGCCGCGGACACGGCCAGGAGAGCCGCCGTCACAGTATCCTCCTTGCCCCGCCAGCCGCACTAGGGGGCGGGCTGCGGCGCGGCATCGCCGGCCAGTAGCTCGCCGTTCATCCCCAGCGCGGCGTGGAACGAGCAGAAGAAGCGCACCGCGCCGGACTGCGGGATGGTCACATCCACCGACGTTGTGCCTCCGGGCGGCAGGTTCGTGTCGACGCGCTGCCCCGGGATACTCAGGTTGTGGAGCAGCCCGGAGCGGCTCTGCACCACCAGCGTCAGCCGTTGGCCCGGATCGCCCCGCACGAACGTGGGGGTAAACGCGTAGTCGTTCACCGACAGGGTGAGCGTGCGCTGGCCGCGGGCATCGACGGCTCCGTGGTTCGAGAAGGCGAGCCCACCTAGCTGGAGCGTTTCCCCGGTCGCGACTCCGGCGCCCTGCGCCGCCGGAGTCGCGACCGATGCGGGCGGCGCCGCGCTGGAGGCAACGGCACCCGGCTGAAGGGCGATCTTCCGCGGGGCGTTGCCCACCTGGATCGTGGCCGTGACCGTGTGGCTGGGGAGATCGACGACCGAGACGTCGTTGGAGCCCTCGTTGGTCACGTAGGCGGTGCGACCGTCGGCGCTGGCGGCGATCCAGTGCGGCATCTTGCCCACCGTGACCTCGGCGCTGACGCTGTTGTGCGCCGGGTCCAGGATCTCGAGCTGCCCGGGGCCCTGGCTCACCACCAGCCCGACCGTGCCAGCGGCGGTGAAGAGCGGGTGGTGCGGCGAGGCCCCTACGGGGATCTGCGCCGTGATCTGCTTGCTCGCCACGTCCAGCACCTGCACCGTGTCCACGCCGGCAAGGGTGAAGTAGAGCGTTTTCCCGTCGGGGCTCATGTCGAGCGCGCGGGGAGTCTTGTCCAGCGGCACCTCGCCGATCTGCGTCTTGCTCGGTAGGTCGACGATGACCAGCGCTGTGGCGCCCTGCTGCTGCGAGCCAACGTAGGCGGTGCGGCCATCCGGACTGATCGCGCTGTTGTGCGGCTGTGGCACCGGCACCCGGCCGACGATCGTGTCCGTGGCGGTGTCGATCATCACCGCCTGGTTGGCGCCGAAGACGGAGGCCACGATCTCGCGGCCGTCCCGGGAGATCGCCAGCCCGTGCGGGGTGGGGCCGACCTCGAGGCTGCCGACCACCGTGTCGCGCGCGGTGTCAATGACGCTCACTGTGGAAGCGCCGTCGCTGCTGACGTACACCTTGCGGCCATCCGGGGTGACGACCACGCCATGCGGCCCGGGCGGGACCGGGATCGTCCGCACGACGCGATTGGTGGCGGTGTCCAGCACCGCGACCGCGTTGTCCTTGAACAGCCCCACGTAGGCCTTCGGGGCGCTCGTGGCCGCGGGCGGGGTGGCGAGGTTTGGCGCCGGGGTCGGCTGGGGCGCCGTGGTGGGCGCGGCCGGCGGGCTCGTGGGAGAAGGCGGTATGGGAGGAGCGCAGGCGGCCAGCGCCAGGCAGATCGGCACGACGCTCGCTACCAGGACAGAGGGCCAGCAAGCCCGGCGGCCTGCGTGGGAGGGATATGTCGCCACGGGTCCATCCTCCGTCCGGGTGCCTCAGGGGCGCCCGGGTGATGCAGCTCGTCAGTGCGCCGGCGTGACACTGACTACTACACCGACCGAGATGGTTTGGATTGCCCCGTTCGCGAGGTTCCTGTCGGCAAGCGCTCCGCGGCGCTGCTCTCCCGTGCCGCCTGGACGCTCCCGCAGCGATCCGCCGGCCCGGGCCCGAGCGAGACCAGTCCAGCCGGATCGCGCACCCGCTCATAGGTTGAGCAGGTGAGCACGAGCAGCGCGTCCGGACCGGGTATCGACTGCGGGGAGATCTTGGCGTAGCGGGCGTCCAGGTCCATCGCCTCCAGCAGCTCAAGCGTATTGCGTGCCACGCCATCGGCGTGGAACCTGCGCTCCAGGCGCTCGTCGAGCAGCACCGTGGCGCCCGGCGGCGCCTGATCGTGGACCTGGCGGAGCGCGAGCCAGAGCTCCTGGAGCGCCACCAGCTCGTCGGCATGGCTGGCGTAATACGCTGACAGGCTGCCCAGCGCGCCCAGCGCCAGCAGCGCCCCGGCGAGCGGACCCAGGACCGCGGGAACGCGCCCGGGCGGTCGGGACAGGGCCGCGGCCAGGGCGGTGTATAGCGGCGGGAGCACCGGCATGGCGTACCGGCCATCGGGGATGAAGGCGTATGAGGCGGGCTGGGCCAGCGGGAGCAGCAGCGCCGCCGCGCCTAGCAGGCAGAGCGCCAGCACCTGCCCGCGGCGCGCCGTGATAGCTATCCCTGCGCCGAGCGCCGCGGCGTACAGCCAGACCAGCGGCTCGCGCAGGACCTCCCCGGCGTCCAGCGTATCCCACCCGACGGCGATCGGGAGCCGCAGCAGAGACAGCGCGAGGAACGTGAGATTCTGCTGGTAGCAGACGAGCCGCGAGGAGAGGCAGGCCAGGCCATGGTCCTGCTGCGAGCTCTGCACCGCGGCGAGGTACGCCAGCGGGTCGAGGGCGATGAACACGAGCTCGTTCAGGCAGCCGAGGGCGAACAGCGCTGCCGCGAGCCAGAGCCAGCGCCGCGACGGCCACCAGCCACGCAGCGCCAGGTAGGCTAGCCCGCCCACGACCAGCACCAGCGCGGTGGGGTGGGTCTGCACCGCCGCCCCGAACGCCAGTCCTGCGCCAGCCAGCCGCCAGCCACTGTGACGCCGGGCGGCGGCGGCGAGCAGCCAGCAGCCAGTGGTGGTGAAGAGCGGGGTGGCGCTGTGCGCCCAGGCGACGTGGCTATTGACCACCACGTGCAGCGGACAGGTGAGCAGCAGCAAGCCGGCCAGCAGCCCCGCGAGCCGGCCACCCAGCTCCCGTCCGAGCAAGTAGGTGGGGACGACAGTGAGCGCTCCGAGGGCCAGGGCGAACAGGCGCGGCACCCGCAAGTCTGCACCGAGCACCAGGTAGGCCGCGGCGAGCAGGTAGTGCCAGAGCGCGCCGATGTACGGGTCGTAGCCAGTCAGCGGCCACTGCCCCTCCCGAACGATGTCGAGCGCCACCTCGGCCTCGCGCCACTCGTCCGTGGGGCCTGGCGCTGCCCAGAGGAAGGGATACCGGACCGCCAGCGCCAGCGCGACCAGCCCGGCCAGCAGTAGCGGCTCGCCGCGCGGCGAGGCGAGCCACGCCCAGAGAGTGGCAGCGGCTCCGCGCCGTGGCCACGCTGCCCCCAGGCGCGTGGTGGTGGGGCCAGCGGGCGCCGCGGCGCCCGGCGTCAGCGCCATGCTCACTCTCTCCGATAGCGGTCGGCGGCACCGCCACGCGACGTCACGCCACCCAGCGCCAGGAGACGAACAGCGCGCACAGGTACACCGACAGGACAACGTTTCCTGCCAGCCAGAGGCCCAGCACCCAGCGGCGCTGGAGCAGCGTCCCGAGCACGATGAACAGCGGGAACGCCGCGAGCACCAGCCGCGGTAGGCTCATCAGCGCCTGGTCTGGTGTGGCGAACAGGGCGGGCGGAATCGTCAGCGCGAACGTGTAGGCGAGGAGATCCGCCGGAAGCCGGCGCAGGCCCAGGCCGAGCAGAACGACGGCGAAGACGAAGGCCCCCAGATTGGCCAGGTTGCCCGCCTCGAAGGAGCTGCTCAGGTTGTGTGCTGTCAGCATCCGGCCCGGAGCGAGAAACTCCGGTAGGCCGGCGCGGGCCTGCTTCAAGGCAGCGACGACGACGCGATCCGGACTGGTGAGCTGCCGCTCCCAGTGCTGCGCCTGCTGCTGCTGGAAGATGAGCGGATCGCCGAACTGGAGCGCCAGGTAGGCCATGTAGCAGGCGAGTCCGGCCGGCACGAGGGCCAACGCCAGCCCCTGCCAGCGGTAGCGCCGGCGCTCGCTCAGCCAGGTGTAGCCCAGCGGCACGAGCAGCAGGACGCCGACATTACGGGTCGCCGACGCCAGCCCGGCAAGCGCGCAGCCGAGCAGCAGGCGCTTGTGGCAGCGCACCGCCCAGACCGCTCCGGCCGACAGTGCCAGGAAGAGGCTCTCGGTGTAGACGGCGTTGAAGTAGAAGCTGGTTGGGAACAGCGCCAGACAGAGCACCGCCGCCTCGGCGACGCGCGACCCCCAGCCGGCCTCCGCGACGCGGTAGACGAAGACCAGCGCTGCCAGCAGGCAGGCGAGCGAGATCGCCACGCCCACCACCGCCGGCTCGTCGGTTAGCAGCCAGCCGAGCCGGATCAGCACGGGGTACAGCGGGAAGAAGGCCGTCGCCGCCAGCGGGTCGGTGGGGAAGCCGTGGTTGGCGTAGCCGCGGGTGGCGATGGCGATATACCAGGCGCCGTCCCAATGAGCCCAGATCCCCAGCGCCAGGTGGCGCGACAGGTGCGCCGGGGGCAGGAACCGGCTGGTGGGCGGTGGCAGCGCCTCGGACAGGTACTGCCCGACGAGGAGGTAGAACAGCCGCGACAGGACGAAGACGGCGCCGACGAACAGCCATGGCCGCCGCAGCACCACTGGGCGGGCGATGAGCACCCTCATCGGGAGGCTGTCAGTGGCTGCCACGCGTGCCTCCGGCTACGAAGTACAGCACGCCCCGCCTGCAAGACCCGAGCCCAGGCCGGGGATTCGCAGGGTACCGGTTCCACCCTCGGCAATGCCAGAGCGCCGCGGCCGCCCACCGATGCCACGGCATGACAGGCTCGAGCCGCGGCCGTGGCCCGAGCCTCCCAGCGGCCAACCGCGGCGTGGGACACAGCGGGAGAGCCAGCTTCCACTTCTGTGTGGTCCACCGTGGCGCCGCCCGCGGTGCACCGCGTTAGGCGGGGACCAGGACCGCCGGGCTGCGCCCGGACTGGCGGGCGTAGGCAGCGGCGATGCGCTCGGCGACCGGGCGGCCGGTGCCGGCATGGACGAGCATCACCACCGAGCCGCCGAAGCCGCCGCCGGTCAGCCGCGCTCCGTACACGTCGGAGTCAGCCCGGGCCAGCTCGACGATCAGGTCGATCTCGGGGATCGACACCTGGTAGTCGTCGCGCATCGAGGCGTGCGAGGTGTAGAACAGCTCCCCCAGGCGCTCCCGATCCCCGGCGCGCATCGCCTCCACCGCCTGCAGCACTCGCTCGTTCTCGGTCAGCACGTGGCGGGCGCGGCGGTTGAGCGGCTCGGGCAGTGCCTCGAGTCGGGGCAGGTCGGCCGCGGTGAGGTCGCGGAGCTGGGGAACGCCGAGCAGCTCCGCGGCGCGCTCGCACTCGGCACGGCGGGTGTTGTAGTCGCCGCCGGGGATCGTCTGGCCGGCGAGCTTGTGAGAGATACCGGAGTTCAGCACGACCAGATCGGCCCCGGGGGGCAGCGGGACGCGCTCGTAGGCCAGGCTGCGGCAATCGAGGAACAGCGCCGTGCCCTGGTCCGCCAGGCTTGCCGCCATCGGGTCCATGATCCCACAGCGCGCCCCGACGAACTCGTTCTCGTTGCGCTGCGCCAGCAGGGCGATCTGCACGTCGGACAGCTCCAGCCCGAACCCCTGGCGCAGCGCCCGCAGCAGGCTGACGCTCAGCGCGGCGCTGGAGGAGAGCCCGACGCCGAGCGGCACGTCGGAGCGGATCAGCGCCTCGAAGCCGCGCACGGCGTGGCCCTCGCGGCCCAGCAGCCAGGTGAGGCCCTGGACATAGTCGAGCCACTCGTGTCGGCGCTGCTCCTGGCCGACGCGGTACTCCTGCACCTGGCCATCGCTGCTGAGGGTGCTGGCGACGCGGGCGCGATCGTCGTCGCGCGGGGCGAAGAAGACTTCGGTACGCTGGGGGATGGCGGTGGGCAGGACGAAGCCGCCGTTGTAATCGGTGTGCTCACCGATCAGGTTCACCCGGCCGGAGGCGTGGGCGGCGACCGCCGGGGGGCGCCCGAAGAGGTGCGTGAAGTCACTCATGCGCGCATCAGCACATCGGGCCGGGGGCGCCCGGCGACAGTGACCGTGGGCCAGGCGGGATCGACGGTGAGGATCTCGATCCCCCGGTCGCTCGTCACCACCGTGTCCTCGATCTTCGCTCCTGGCAGGCTCGGGTTCCAGGCCAGCGCCGTATTCGCCTCGATCACCTCGGCCATCCCTGGTCGGGCCACCAGCTCGCGGGAGAGATAGCCGGTGGTGCCGCCCTGGTGGTGGAACGCCTCCGCCCCGGGATGGCCCTGGCGGGCGTAGGCGGCGACGATGGCATCATACACCGCGCCCACCGTGGCTCCCGGCGTCGAGGCCGCCCAGGCGGCGGCCTCGACCTGGGCGACGTCGGCGGCAAACTGGCGCTCCTGGGCGGTGGGCGGGCGGAAGGAGACGAAGCGGGTCAGGTTGGCGTACAGTCCGTGGCGCCGGCCGCAGAACACCAGCATCGCCCGCTGCCCGAGCCGGTCCGGGCCGGCGGTGGCGTGGCGGTGGAGCGGCAGCCGCCGCTCCCCTCCCACCAGCGTCAGGGTCGGGTGAATCCCCCGCCGCCAGAGCGCCTCCGCCCCGGCCCCGGCAAGCTGATACTCCGTCCAGTCCGGCTGCGCCCGCTGGAGCACCTCGGTCATCGCCGCGGCGGCGTCCCGGCCCAGCGCCCGATAGCGCTCCAGCTCTTCCGGCAGCAGCCGCCGCTTCGCCGCCACCAGCTCCGGCGGCAGCGGTCGTTCGCCCGGCTGAGGGCGGTCGCTGGCCAGAGGGCCGCGGGCACGCTCGGCCACGAACCGCTCGCGGGCGCTCGGGGTGGTCCACGGCGCCTGCCACACCTCCAGCCCCGGCGGCACCTCTTCCGCGCTCATCCGCGGCGCCTCGATGGAATCCGTCAGCACCCATGCGCCCTCGCGCGTCACCAGCACCTCGGCGACGCCGGTCTCGGTGGTGAGGATCACCACGCTCGATCCACCGCAGGTCGCCCAGGCGAACCAGTCTACCCCGCGCAGCCGTACCCCGCTCAGTCCATGCGCCTCCAGCGCCGCCCGGATCAGTCCCAGCTTCGTCTCCAGCTCCGCCATCGCCGCTCCCCTTCCCTGGCCAAGGCCCGACGCATCGGCCTGCACGGCCGCGCCGCCAGCGGGTACTATCGTGGCATATGAGCCTTCGTCTCGTCCGCTGGCCCGAACCCGAGCCGCCCACCGAGGCACAGCTCCGCGACCGCTACGCCCGGGAGGGGCTGCAGCCCTATACCTGGGGCAACGCTCCGTACGACCGCTACCCCGAGCACGAGCATCCGTACCACAAGGTGCTGTACTGCCTATCGGGCTCCATTCGCTTCATCGTCCGCGGCGAGCCGTACGACCTGCGCCCCGGCGACCGGCTCGACCTCCCGCCCCGCACTCCGCACTCCGCCGTCGTCGGTCCCCAGGGCGTCACCTGTCTGGAGGCGCACCGCGCGGGAGGAGCATGAGCCCCGAGGAGCTGGCCCGAATCATCGACCACACCTTGCTGAAGCCAGAGGCAACGCCGGCGCAGATCGAGCAGCTCTGCGTCGAGGCGGTTCAGTACCGGTTCTACGCCGTCTGCGTAAATCCCTGCTGGGTCACCACCGCCGCCGCGGCGCTGCGGGGCCACGCGCCGCGCGTCTGCTCGGTCGTCGGCTTTCCGCTGGGCGCCAACCGCTCCGACCTGAAGGCGGCGGAGGCGGACGCAGCGGTGCACGACGGGGCGAGCGAGATCGACATGGTGCTGAACCTCGGCCATCTGTGCGGCGGGGACTTCCGCGCGGTGGAGGACGATATCCGCGCGGTGCGGCGGGCGCTGCCGTCCAGCATCGTGCTGAAGGTGATCGTGGAGGCGGCAGCGCTGCCGGAGGTGCTGAAGCGCGAGGCGGCGCAACTGGCGGTCGTGGCCGGGGCGGACTTCGTCAAAACGTCCACCGGCTTCCATCCGGCCGGTGGCGCTACCGTGGCGGACGTGGCGCTGCTCCGCGAGGTGGTGGGGGAGCGGGCGCAGGTGAAGGCCTCGGGCGGCATTCGCACCCTGGCGGCGGCGCGCGAGATGCTCGCCGCGGGCGCTCACCGGCTCGGGCTGAGCGCGAGCGTTGCGATCATGGAAGAGCTGCTGGGGGGGCACTCGCCAGCGGCCAGCGGGTGGCCGTCCCCCTGATGGCTGACCGCTTCCTGCAGCTCGCCGCCGAGGTTGTCGAATGCCGCGCCTGCCCGCGGCTGGTCGAGTTTCGCGAGCGGGTCGCCCGCGAGAAGCGGCGCGCCTACCGCCATGAGACGTACTGGGGCCGGCCGCTGCCCCCGTTCGGCGATCCCCGAGCGCGGCTGCTGGTGGTGGGGCTCGCCCCGGCAGCCCACGGTGGCAACCGCACCGGGCGCTACTTCACCGGCGACGCCTCGGGCGACTGGCTGTTTCGCGCGCTGTACCGGGCCGGATTCGCCTCACAGCCCACCTCGCGCCACAAGGATGACGGCCTGACGCTCCGCGACGCCTACATCACCGCCGTCGTGCGCTGCGTCCCACCGAACAACAGGCCGAGCCCGGAGGAGCTCCGCACCTGCCGCCAGTGGCTGCTGTGCGAGCTGGACCTGCTCCAACGGGTCCAGGTGGTGGTCGTCCTGGGGCGGATCGCGCTGGACGGCTTCCTGGCCGCGCTGCGTGCCCGCGGCACCTCGGTCGGCCGGCTCGCCTTCGGCCACGCCGTCTGCCACACCCTGCCAGACGGCCTGCGGCTGATCTGCTCCTACCACCCCAGCCAGCAGAACACCGCCACCGGCCGCCTGACCGAGCCGATGCTGGACCAGGTGTTCACTCTGGCCCGCACCCTGCTCGGTCCAGCCGAGTAGCCCGCGCGCCGACGTCCCCTGCAGCGACGATGAAAAGGCCTGATAGGCGGATGAAGGCAGCGCGGTGGGTGATCGGCCAGTGCGCGTCCGCGGTGCTCACTCGGGCCCGGCGCCGCGGGCGCCACTACGCGAGCGCGCTCCGGATCCCGGCCACGATGTCGTCCACCTGCGGGATGACGAACTCCTCCATAGGCGGGGCGAACGGAATGGGCGTGTTCTCTGCCGCGACCCGGATGATCTGCGCGTCCAGATCGTCGAAGGCGTGCTCGACGATCTGGGCCAGCAGCTCACCGCCCCAGCCGCCGCGCCTGGCCGCCTCATGGACGATCAGCACCCGGTGCGTCTTGCGTACCGAGGCCAGGATCGTCTCCAGGTCGAGCGGATACAGGGTGCGCGGGTCCACCACCTCCACGTCATAGCCGTCCTCGATCGCCACGCGCTCTGCCGCCTCCAGCGCTCGCAGCACCTGGCGGGAGGTGGCGACTAGCGTCAGGTCCTTGCCCGGGCGCTTCACGTCGGCCTTGCCCAGGGGGATAACGTAGTCCTCCTCGGGGACTGGCCCCTTCGTGCTGTAGGCCATCTTGTGCTCGATGAAGATAACGGGATCCGGGTCGCGGATCGCGGCCTTCAGCAGCCCCTTGGCGTCGTAGGGGGTGGAGGGCATGACGACCTTCAGGCCGGGGACGTGGGTGAACCACGCCTCCAGGCTCTGCGAATGCTGCGCCGCCGAGGCGCGGCCGGCGCCGCCGGCGGCGCGGATGACGATCGGGACGGAGGTCTGGCCGCCGGTCATGTAGCGCAGCTTCGCTGCCTGGTTGACGATCTGGTCCATCGCGATCGCGGCGAAGTCGAGGAACATGATCTCCGCGACCGGCCGCATCCCCAGCAGCGCGGCGCCGATCGCGCAGCCGACGATCGCCGCCTCGGAGATCGGCGTCTCACGGACGCGCTCCGGGCCGAACTCGGTGTACAGCCCCTCGGTGACCCGGAACGTCCCACCCCACGGGTCGATGATGTCTTCCCCGAGCAGGAACACCCGGGGGTCCTGGCGCAGCTCTTCCCGCAGCGCCTCGTTGAGCGCCTCGCGCAGCAGCAGCTCTCTCATAGCTCCGCTCCCGGCGGCAGGGTGGTGTAGACGTCCTCAAGCGCGCTCTCCGGCGCCGCGAGCGGGCTGGCCTCGGCAAAGGCAATGCTCTCCTCTAGCTCCTGGAGCACCTCGGCGCGCATGGCGTCCAGATCCGCCTGGGTCGCCAGGCCACGGTCGAGAAGCTGGCGCTCGAAGCGCGGGATCGGATCGCGCGCCTTCCAGGCGTCGATCTCGGCCTGGTCGCGCCCGAGATTGGAGGCCGGGTTGTTAATCGCGTGGCCGTACCAGCGGAACGTCTTCGCCTCGATCAGGCTCGGGCCGCCGCCCCGCCGCGCCCGCTCGACCGCGGCGGAGGCCGCCTCGGACACTGCCAGCACGTCGTTGCCGTCCACGGAGGCCCCGGGGATGCCGTAGCCCTCGGCCCGAACGAACAGGTCGGGGACGCGGGCGTGCATTCGCTGCGGGGTGAACTGGGCGTAGCCGTTGTTCTCGCAGACGAACAGCACCGGTAGATTCCAGGTGGCGGCGAGGTTGAGCCCCTCGTGGAAGGCGCCGGTGTTGGCCGCGCCGTCGCCAAAGAAGCAGGCGACGACCTGGTCGCCGCCCTTCAGTCGGATCGCGGTCCCGGCGCCGGCGGCGATGGGCAGGCCGGCGCCGACGATCCCGTTGGCGCCGAGAATGCCCAGGCTAACGTCGGTGATGTGCATGCTCCCGCCTTTGCCGCGGCAGTAGCCGTCCACCCGGCCGTACAGCTCGGCCATCATCCGACGCATCTCGCCGCCCTTGGCGAGCAGGTGCCCGTGGCCACGGTGAGTGCTGACGATGTAGTCATCTGGCCGCAGGTTGGCGCACACCCCGGTGGCTACTGCCTCCTCGCCGACGTAGGAGTGCAGCGCCCCGGCGATCTTGCCCTGGTTGAACAGCCGGACGATCCGCTCATCGAAGGCTCGGATGCGCAGCAGTGTCCGGTACATCCAGAGCAGCCGTTCTGGTTCCGAGCCGCCAACCGGCGCGGCGTGGCGCGATGCGGCGATCATCGTCATCGAGCTACCCCCTGTTCAGCCCGGCGGCGCTGCCCGAGCCAGCTCGCGCCCGCCGGGCAGGTTATTTCACCGCTCCAGCGGTCAGGCCGCGGACGATGTGGCGCTGGATCAGCAGCGAGAAGATCAGCACTGGGATGACGGTGACGACCCCGACCGTGGTCGTGACGTTCCACTCGATGCTGCGCTCCATCGACAGCAGTCCGGAGGCGCCTACCGGCACGGTCTGCGCCGCCTTGGTGTTGACGATGAACAGCCCGAGCAGGAACTCATTCCAGGTGAAGATCGCGCACAGGATCGCCGTGGTCACCAGCCCCGGGCCGGACAGCGGCAGCAGCACCCGCACCAGCGCCGACCAGCGGTTGCAGCCGTCCAGCAGCGCCGCCTCGTCGATCTCATGGCTGATCTCGTCGAAGAAGCCGCGCATCACCCAGACTACCAGGGGGATATTGATCGCAACGTAAGGCAGGATCAGCCCCTGATAGGTGTCCAGCAGGCGCAGATTGAGCATCATCAGGTAGATCGGGACCGCGATCGCCACTACGGGCATGAAGCGGTTGCTCAGGATCCAGTACGCCAGGTCGTTGCTCGCCCGGAAGCGCCAGCGAGAGAAGCCGTAGGCGGCCGGGGTGCCGGTCACCAGCGCAAGCAGGGTGGAGGCAAGCACCACCACGCAGGAGTTGCGGATGTAGAACAGGAAGCTGCGCTGGTTGAGCACCTGGTCGTAGTTCTTCTGGATCACGCCCCAGTTGAAGATGTTGAGCGTGGGCGGCGACTTCAGGATCTCGATGTTGGTCTTGAAGGAGGAGATCACCAGGAAAGCGAACGGGGCGAGGACGACGACCAGGATGATTGCCAGGACGACGTAGGTGAAGAGCAGGTCGAGCGCACGGCGGAGCATCATCGGACTACCCGGTTGAGCACCGCGACGCGGAACGCGGTGACGAAGACGATCACGACGGCCACCATAACGTAGGCCAGCGCCGAGGCGAGGCCCAGGTGGGAGTAGGCGAAGCCCTGCAGATAGGCGAGGAAGCTGAGTGTCGCCGAGTCGCGCCCCGGCCCACCGAAGGTGAGGGTGAACACTGTGTCGAAGGCGCGCCAGCTATCGATCGCCCGGAACAGCACCACCACGGTGATCATCGGGGTGAGCAGCGGGACGATCAGGTAGCGGAACAGCGCCAGCGCCCCGGCGCCGTCGATGCGCGCCGCCTCGAGCAGCTCCTCGGGGATCGTCTGCAGCCCGGCGTACAGGATCAGGAAGGCGAAGGGGGTCCACTGCCAGACGTCGACGATGATGAGCGAGATAAGCGAGTATGGAGAGCTGCCGAGCCAGTTGACCGGCTTCAGGTGGAACAGGACCTTCAACAGGTAGTTGATCGGGCCGATGTCGGTGTTGAACAGGAAGCGCCACATCAGCCCCACGACCATCGGGGTAGTGACCATCGGCAGGATCAGCAGCGAGCGGATCAGGCTCTTGCCGATGATCTGGCGATTCATGAACAGCGCCAGCGCCATTCCCAGAACCAGCTCCAGCAGCACGGTGGAGATGGTGAAGATGGCGGTGTTGCGCAGCGCGGCGCGGAACTCGGGATCGCTGGCGATCTGAGCGTAGTTGGCCAGGCCCACCCAGGAGAAGCTGCGCGTCTTGAAGTCGTACTCCTGGAAGGAGATCAGCAGCGACCAGACCAGCGGGTACAGCGAGAACAGCAGGAGGTAGGCTACCGCCGGGAGGATGAACGGCCAGGGACTGTTCCCCAGCCGCGGCCGGGTCCGGCGGGACACCGCCATCGGAGCGGCCTGGACCTGTGCAGACTTCGCCATGCTCCCCTCTTCCGTGTTGGCGAGCGCCGGTGGGACGCGGGAGGGGCGGGGCTAGTTCCGCCCCTCCCACCGCTGGGCCCGCGAGCGTCCTGGCAATCGCTCGGGGCTAGGCGTTCGCGTTCCAGCCGCCCTTCTTCAGGATCTGCTGCACCGCCTCCTGTGCCTGCGCCGCCGCCTCCTTCGGCGTCAGCTCCTTCACCACCGCCTTGTTCCAGTACTTGGCCGGCTCCATCACCAGCTCCCAGGACTCGGGGAACGGGATGCTCGGGTACGGGGTGGCGTTCTGGAGCAGTTGCGCCAGTGTCGGCATGAATGGGTACTTGGCCACCACCTCCGGATCCTGCAGCGTGGAGGTGCGCACCGGGGCGATCCCGTAGCGCATCACTCGCTCCTTGTCCGCCTGCTTGGTAGAGTAGTAGCGAATCACCTTCCAGCAGGACTCCTTGTCCTGGATGTCCTTGGGGATGCCCATGCCCCAGCCGCCGCGGATGGTGACGCCATTGCCCGGCGGGACCGCTGCGGCCACCTTGTCCGAGACCTGCGACAGATCAGGTGCCCAGATCTTCCCGGACACCACCGCCCACATGAGCATCATCCCGATCTTGCCGGTCGCCATCGCCTCGGTCACCTCGGTCAGCGCATAGCTGGAGACGCCGGGCGGGGAGTAGTCGACCAGCCGGACCATGTTCTCGATCGCCGCTACCGACTCGTCGCTGTCCAGGTGAGGGACCACCGTCTTATCTTTGAGCGAGCCGGTGAACATCTGGCCACCCAGGGAGATGAAGCGGTTGGCCCAGTCGGTCAGGGAGATCGACGGGTCCAGCTTGCCGACGAACGCGGTGCCGTAGAGGTCGTCGGCCGGGTGGTGGAGCTTGGCGGCGATGTCCACGAACTCGTCCCAGCTCTTGGGCGGGCCGGCCACGCCGTACTTCTCGAACAGGTCGGTACGGTAGGTGATCATGTGCGCATCGGAGTGCGGCCCGGGCATCAGGAACAGGGTGCCGGGGCGCCCGTTGCGCTGCTCGTCCAGGTTCCAGTAGGCGATGTAATCGAGGTGCTTGTCGATCATGTCGCCGAAGTCGAAGTCGGGTGGGGTCAGATTCGGGTCGTTGAGATACTTCTCCAACGGCTCGAAGTTGCCGCCGCCAACGAACTCCGCCAGCCAGAAGCCCACTACCGCGGTCACCCCGTAGGGAGACTGGCCGGCCCGGAAGCCCTGGGCGATCTTGTCGTGCAGCGCCCCGGCGCCCAGGTCGCTGACGGTCAGGGTGATCCCAAGGTCCTGCTGCACGTTCGGAATCCACTCGCGCAGCAGCGTCTCGTCGTGCTCGCCGCTGACGAACGCGGCGTCCACCGTGGGAGACTGCTGGAGCGTCCCGCCAGCGGGGGACGGCAGGCGTGTGGGCAGCGGGGCAGCGTAGGTGTTGAGCAGCGGCAGCGTCGCCATGCCCCCCAGCGCCAGCGCGGTCGACTGGAGGAACTTGCGCCGGGTGAGCGGGGTGCCTGGAAGATCGTGAGCCATGGGAATGTGCCTCCTCGCCCTCGACGGGCCATCGTCTCGTGCTGAAGCCTGAGCCGCTGTCTGGCTGTCTGTTGTCCCCGTCACCCCCTTCTGCTGGTCCACCGTCACGATGGTGCCGGGCTGCACACGTCGGAAGAAGCCGGCCCGGTCGAGTTGCGCAGCACCAGCTTGGGCCGCTCCTCCAGGCATGTCTCGCGCGGGATCTGCTGCCCTTGCAGGTGCGCCAGGAGCAGCTCGACCGCTCGCGCGCCCATCGCGGCGTGCGGCATCCGCACCGTCGTCAACGGCGGGGAAAGGTAGTCGAGCAACGGCGAGTCGTCGAAGCCGACGACCGAGACGTCGGCCGGGATACGCTGCCCGAGCCGCTGCAGCGCGGCCAGGGTCTGCAGCGAGGTGGTCAGGCCCGCGGCACAGAACAGCGCCGTCGGCCGCTGCGCCTCCGGCAGGCCCAGCAGCGCCCGCACCGCGGCTTCGCCCCCCTGAGAGTCGCCAGGGGAGGCGACCACGAGCCAGGCCGGCTCGACGGCCAGCCCCAGCGCCGCCATCGCCTCCAGGAACGCCGCCCGGCGTCGCACCGCGGTGTCGATCACGCTCGGGGCGCAGATACAGGCGATGCGACGGTGGCCCAGCGCGGCCAGGTGCTGCACGGCCAGCCGCGTCCCCTCCTCGTCGTCGCCGATCACGCAGGGATCGGCCTCGCCGCCGCGACGGTTGAGCAGGATGAACGGGACGCCGAGCTGCTGGAGCCTCTGGAGCGCCCGGCCATCGCGGCGGGCGCTGGCCATGACGATGCCATCTACCCGATGGGCGAGGCGGCCGAGCTGGCGGCACATCGTCTCGTCGTCGTCCCCGGTGCCGGCGAACAGCAGCACGTAGTCGGCGGCGCAGGCCGCCCGCTCCGCGCCGGCGATCATCGCCGCGTAGGCCGGACTGGTGAGGCTGGGGATCAGCACTCCCAGTGTGAGCATCCGCCCCAGGCTCAGGCCCCGCGCCACCTGGTTCGGCTGATAGCCGAGCTGGGCGACCGCGGCCAGCACGCGGGCCCGCGTCTCGGGGCGGACGCGGCTCTCCTGTCCGCTTAGCTCGCGCGAGACGACCGAGGGATCCACTCCCGCCAGCCGCGCCACGTCGCGCAGCGTCGGCCGGCGCGGCCGCGGGCGGGCAGCGCGGTTCGGCCTGCCCTGGGAGTCACGGCCATCTGCGCGCGCGTTCGTCGCCACGTTCCTCCGCCTCCACCCGCTAGCCAAGCCAGCGATTGCTGCCGGGTTCGAGGCGCCGGGCCAGCTCCTGCCTGGCCAGCTCCTCGAGGTGCGCGTTCATGGTGAACAGCGCCTGCACGGTATAGGGACGCCGGAAGGCCGCGGTGACTGCCTCGCCCACCTCGCGCAGGTGCACCGGCCCGCCCCGGCGCCGGAGCAGCCCTCGCACCGTCTCGGCGATCGCCTCCACCAGCTCGTCCGAGGCCCGCACCGCCGCGGCGACGTCCGCACCCTCCAGCGGCGGAGTGTGCGCGGTGAGTAGCAGCCGCGGGGCGCGCTCGGCGTAGGCGGCCAGGGTGGCGCGGTAGGCGGAGACGCAGTCGTACTGCGGCAACCCGCCGAAGAACCCCTGGCCCTGGAACGAATCGCCGGTCAGCAGCGCGCCGCTGCCCACGTCCACCGCGCTCACGCAGGAGGAGATGTGGCCCGGGGTGGGGAAGACGTCGAGCGCCACGCCATCGCCCAAGCCGAGGCGGAAGCCACCGCTGGTCTGGACCTCCACGCTCGCCTCCGGCCCCAGGCAGTCCCAGAAGTGCTGCCGCTCCGTCTCCGGTGCGGTGTAGGCATCGGGGAACGCTTCGAAGAACTCCCGCCACTGGCGGTGGTGGTCCTCGATCCAGGGCACCCCGCTTCCCTCCGCGACCACGACACAGCCGGTCGCCTCCTTCAGCGGGCCGTTGGCGCCGATGTGGTCGTAGTGGGCATGGCTGTTGACGATCAGCCGCAGGTTGGCCGGCGGCCGCCCGAGCTGCTCCAGCAGCGCCAGGACGTCGGGGGAGGTGGAGACCAGGCCCGAGTCGAACAGCGCCGCGACGCGGCCGAGCACCAGGTACGAGGTGACGTACGGCTCTGGCTGGCCGGCGATAAACGGTGTCTGGATCGCGTACAGGTGGTCGGCAAGGCGGATGATCTGGCTGCGCATGGCGACGCCGATCATACGCTCCGCTTCTAGACTGGTCAAGCGGTTGTGCAAGCGGAAGGATCGTCCTATGCTATGCGGCGCGGGCGGCCGCGGGCCGTCCGCTGGCAGAGGCGGTTCTGGCGAGGGAACGAGTATGGACACAGGGAGCGCGGACTCTCGGGCGGCCCTGCGCGCAACGGTTCAGGGGTTGTTCGACCTGTCGGGACAGGTGGCGATCGTGACCGGGGGAGCGAGCGGGCTGGGCCGCGCGGTCGCCGAAGGGCTGGCCGGGGCCGGGGCGCGGGTCGCCATCGCAGACGTGAACGCCGAGGCGGCGGCCGAGGCACAGCAGGCGATCGACCCGAGCGGGCGAGACTGCATCGCTACTGTGGTCGACGTCCGGCAGCGGGAGAGCGTCGAGCAGATGCTCAACACCACGCTGTTCCGTTTCGGCCAGGTGGACGTGCTGGTCAATTCGGCCGGAATCACCCTGCGCAAGCCGGCCGAGGCGTTCACCGACGAGGAGTGGGAGCGGGTGCTAGGCGTCAACCTGACCGGCACCTTCCTCTGCTGCCAGGTCGTTGGGCGGCAGATGATCGCCCGGCAGCGCGGGGCGATCATCAACTTCGCCTCCATTGGCGGGCTGGCGGCGCTGCCCCTCAGCGTCGCCTACTGTGCGAGCAAGGGCGGGGTGATCCAGGTGACCAGGACGCTGGCGGCCGAGTGGGCCAGGCACGGGGTGCGGGTCAACGCCCTGGCGCCCTGCACCTTCGACACCCCGCTGGTGCGCCGGGTGCTGGACTACGACCCCACCTACGAGGCGACCATCGTCTCCAAGATCCCGATCGGCCGAATGGGCAAGCCGATCGACATCGTCGCGGCGGCGCTGTTCCTGGCCTCCCCGGGCGCGGCGATGGTGACCGGAGCGGTGCTGCCGGTCGACGGAGGCTACCTGGCGGTGTAGGGACGCCACGCGCGGCCCGGAGGAGATAGAGCAGATGAAGAGCGTTGAGCTGGCGCGCTGCGCCCGCGTCGCGATCGATCGCTGCCTGGCGGTCAAGCCGGGGGAGCGGGTGCTGGTGGTGACCGACACGCTCCGCGACCAGAGCGTCACCGAGGCGCTGCTGGGCGCAGCGCGCGCCGCCGGGGCGGAGGCGGCGGCCATCGTCTTCGCCGGACGCGAGGGGCCGGCCACCGAGCCGCCGGACACGGTCGCCGCGGCGATGCGCGCTGCGGACGTGCTGCTGCTCCACACCACCCGCTCGCTCACCCATTCTCAGGCCCGGGTGGAAGCGCAGCGCGCCGGAGCGCGGGTGATCTCCATGCCGGGCGTGAGCGAGGCGACGTTCCTGCGCACGTTGAGCGTGGACATGGATGCCCTGGCAGACCTGACCCACCGGCTGGCGGCACGGGTCCAGCGTGCCCGGACCGCGCGCCTCACCACCGCGCTCGGGACGGACGTCCGCTTCGAGCTGGGCCATCCGGTGCTGGCCGCGGACGGCTTCTGTACCCAGCCCGGCGAGTTGGACTTCTTTCCCCCGGGGCTGATCCTGCACGTCCCGAACGCCGGCACCGTGGAGGGGGAGGCGGTGGTGGACGGCAGCATCACCCTGCTCGGCCGGCTCTCTGCCCCGGTCACCATCGTCTTCCGCCAGGGCCGGGCGGTGGAGTTCCGCGGCGGCCCCGAGGCCCGCCGGCTCCGCCAGATGCTCGCCGCGCTGGAGGATCCGGGCGCCTACAACTTCGCCGCCTGGGGCATGGGGACCAACCCGGGCGCGGCGCTGCTGGGTGACGATCCCAGCTTCGAGGGCGAGCGGATCTATGCCTGGGGCCACGTCAGCACCGGCTCCAACGCCACCCTGGCCGGCGGCTCCGTCCGCGCCAAGATCCACTTGGACGCGATCATCAGCCACCCGCGGGTGGAGCTGGACGGCGAGCCCGTGCTGGATGACGGGCGCTTTCTGCTCGATGATCCAGGTGAGTAGAGCAGCAGCCCGAGCGCTCCCTTCCGTCGCCGGTGAAGCGACGCGCCCGAGTCGTGCAGGCGCTCCAGGATCCACATGCGGGCCAGGGTGGTCGGGCCCAGGCCCTTCTTCCTGGCCGCCTGGCGGAGCATCCCGAGCGTCTCGGGGTCCAGGCGGATGGTGATCCCCTCGGACAGGTTCTTGGCAAAGCGCACCCGAACGGGCTTCCACTCGTCCCAGTAGTCGGCGAAGTCGTGCGTATCCCAGAATGCCGCCTCTTCTCGCCGCTCTTGAACTCCGGGATCGGCTCCTTCGGCTTCATTCGTCGTTCTCTGGCTGCCCTCGGCTCTCACCTCAGAAGCGGAGCGTAGCGCCTTGCGCTACGCTCTCGGCAAGTCAGGGTGTTGCAGCGGGTTTCCAACGGGCGCGCTGCGTGTATCCTGGGGAGGACAACGCCGCTGGGGCGGGGCCGCGTCCGCGCCACGCATAGAGGAAGGAGGATGCCATGCGCTTCGCGGGGAAGGGGGTGATCGTCACCGGCGCCGCCTCGGGCATCGGCCGGGCTACGGCGCGCGCGTTTGCCGCCGAGGGCGCGCGGGTCACCGTCGCGGACCTCGATCCCGTGGGGGGCGAGGAGACGGTGGCGCAGATCGCCGCAGCCGGCGGCACGGCGCGCTTCCTGCCGGTCGATGTCGCCAGCGGCGCCCAGGTGGGCGAGATGGTTGCCCAGGCGGTCGCGTGGATGGGCGCGCTCGACGTGATGCACTCGAACGTGGGGATCGACCACTACCAGCCGCTGGTGGAGATGAGCGACGCCGACATTCAGCGGGTGCTTGGGGTCAACCTGGCGGGGATGATCTTCTGCGCCAAGTACGCGCTGCGGGCGATGGAGGGGCGGGGTGGGGCGATCGTGCTCACCTCGTCCGTCCAGGGGCTGATCGGCCTGCCCCACTGCGCCGTCTACGCCGCCACCAAGGCCGGGATCATCGGGTTCACCCGCACGCTCTCTATCGAGGCCGGGCCACGCGGGGTGCGGGTGAACGCCGTCTGTCCAGGGACGATCGATACCCCGATGCTGGCCGCGGCGATGAAGGACCTGAACCTGGAGGGGCGGGAGCAGTTCCTGGAGAGCGTCCGCGGTGGCAATCCGCTGCACCGCATCGGCACGCCCGAGGAGATCGCCGCCACGGTGCTGTTTCTCGCCTCGGACCAGGCTTCGTACATCCACGGCACGGCGGTCGTCGCCGACGGCGGCTACGTCGCCTGGAAGAAGTTCTAGCCTCGCGTTAGCGCTGCCGCAGGCCGCTGGGGTCGCGGCTCCGTTATCCTCTGCTGTCACGCCGAGGAGCGAGAAAGGTATGAACGGCCAGGAGTTTCGGGAGGCGCTGCACGCGGGGCGCCGAGTGTATGGCACGGCGGTCACGTCTGCGGCAGCGCCCTTCTTCTCACGCGTCAAGCGGCTGGGGCTGGACTGGGTGTTCATCGACAACGAGCACGCGCCGCTCGGCCGCGAGTCGACCGCCTGGCTCTGCCAGGCCTACGCTGCAGCGGGCATCGTCCCGATTGTCCGCATCCCCGCCCATGAGCCATACCTGGCCACCATGGCGGCGGATGCTGGCGCGCTGGGGGTGATCGTCCCGTATGTAGAGGACCCGGAGATCGTGCGGCAGGTGGTCGGGGCGGTCAAGTGGCGCCCGCTGAAGGGGCAGAAGCTGCAAGACCTGCTGCGCGGCCGGCCGAGCAGCGCTCCAGAGACGCTCGAGTACCTGCGCCAGCGCAATAGCCAGGTCAGCGTCATCATCAACGTCGAGTCCACCCCGGCGCTGGCGCGGCTGGATGAGCTGTGCAGCGTGGAGGGGCTGGACGGGGTGCTGATCGGCCCGAACGATCTGTCGATCCAGCTCGATCTGCCGGAGCAGTACCACCACCCCCGCTTCATCGAGGCGTGCGTCCAGATCATTCAGACGGCGCGTGCCCACGGCCTGGGCGCCGGGAGCCATATCTGGTACAGCCTGGATCGGCAGCAGGAGCTGATTCGGGCCGGGGCGAACATCATCGCCCACAGCGGCGACTTCGCGCTCGGCCCCGAGGTGCTGCGGCGCGACATCCCGGCGCTGCGGCAGTTCTGCGGCGATCTGGAGGGGGTCGCCGCCCCGGAGGCGCTGGAAGAGGTGTAGCGCTCGGGGTCAGTCGCTCAGCCGCACCACCGCCCGGCCGCGCACCTGGCCCTGATGGATCCGCGCCAGCGTCTCGGGGAGCTGCTCCAGCGTTACCTCGTGGGCGATGGCCTCTTCCAGGTGCGGTGGGCGCAGGTCGGTCGCCAGCCGCTGCCAGAGCGACGCTCGTGGCTCCAGCGGCAGGTTGGCGGAGTCGATCCCGAGGACGCTCACCCCGCGTAGGATAAACGGGAACACCGTGGTGGAAACCGTCGCGCCGCCGACGTTGCCGGAGACGGCGACGCAGCCGCCGAAGGAGAGCGTCCGGATGATTGTCGCCAGAGTGCTCCCGCCGACGGCGTCGACCGCGCCGGCCCAGCGCATCTTCTCCAGCGGGCGGTCGCTGGGCGCACTCAGCTCGGCGCGGTCGATGATCTCGCTGGCCCCCAGCGCCCGCAGGTACTCGTGTGCCTCCGGCGAGCCGGTGCTGGCGATCACCTGGTAGCCTCGCGCGGCGAGCAGGTCGACCGCGATCGAGCCGACGCCGCCCGAGGCGCCGGTGACCAGCACCGGGCCGGCGCCAGGGCGCAGGCCGTTGTGCTCCAGACGCTCGATCGAGAGGGCGGCGGTGAAGCCGGCGGTGCCGATCGCCATTGCCTCGCGGGTGGTCAGGCCCTCGGGCAGCGGGACGACCCAGCGGCTCGGGACGCGCGCCAGCTCGGCGAAGCCGCCGTGGTGCGACACGCCCAGCTCGTAGCCGTGCGCGAGCACCCGCGACCCAACGGGGTAGCGGGGATCGTCGCTCGCCACCACGATGCCGGCCAGGTCGATCCCGGGAATGAGTGGGTAGACGCGGGCCACTCGGCCATCGGGCCGCGTCGCCAGGGCATCCTTGTAGTTCACCGAGGAGTACTCGACGCGGATCGTCACCTCGCCCGGCATGAGCTGCTCGGGTCGCCAGCGCTGCACCGAGAGAGCGGTGCCGTCGCCGCTCTTGTCCACAACCAGGGCGCGGAACGTGTCCATGGGGCCTCACCTCGCAGGGACCGCGGCGCGCCGCGGAATCGACACGCTACGAGTAAGGATAGCCGCGCCCACGCGGCGCCGGCCCGCCTGGTGTACAACTGTTGGCCAAACAGCCGAAGGAGGCAAACCGGGTGAGCCAGACGGAACAGGCGCCGGACGCGGTGTCGAGTGGCGTGGTGGTGCGGCCGCTGCGCGAGGGCGAGGTCTCGATCTTCCTGGACCTGGTGGACGCGCTGGCGGACTACGAGCGGCTGCCCCGACCCGACGCCGCGGCGCGGGAGCGGCTGGTGGCGGACGCGACCCGGCACCCGCCCCGCTTCGAGGTGTTGCTCGCCGAGCTCGACGGTGAGGCGGCCGGCTACGCCGCGTTCTTTGAAACCTACTCTACCTTTCTCGCCCGCCCCACCCTGTACCTGGAGGACCTGTTCGTCCGGCCCGAATCCCGGGGGCGCGGGGCCGGCGCGGCACTCTTTCGCGCCTGCGCCGCCGAAGCGGTCCGGCGCGGGTGCGGCCGGATGGAGTGGCAGGTGCTGGACTGGAACACGCCATCGATTGAGTTCTACGAGCGCCAGGGCGCCCGGCGGCTGCGCGAGTGGCTCAGCTACCGACTCACCGGCGAGGCGCTCGCCGCGGTCGCCGCCAAGGCGCCGAGCAGGGGGTGAGCTGCCCCCCGCGCGACCGCCTCTTGCCCGGTTCGCCGGCAGCGAGTAGCCTGTCCCTCGCGGCGCCCTGCCCTCGAGCCCGCTCCCCGGGCCGCGCCGTCCGAGGCATGGGCGTGGAGGGAGACGATGAACGCGGACCTCATCGCGGCAAACCTGGCGGCGGTGGAAGCCCATTTCCACAGTGAGCTGGCCAACGAAGTCGAAGCGGCCCTGGAGCTATATACCGACGACATCGTCTGGGAGGCTCCGGCCCGGGGGCTCGTCTTCCGGGGCAAGCAGGAGGTGGCCGACAACTACCGGCGCCTGTTCTCCAGCATCGAGGGGGTGGAGCTACGGAACCTGCAGCGCTTTGCCACCGAGGACCGGGTCTTCGACGACAGCGAACTGCGCTTTACCCTGGTCCGCGAGGGCTACCTGCCCCTGCCTGTCGGGCAGCGCGTCCACCTGCGCCTGGCGCATGTCTTCGAGCTGCGCAACGGCAAGATCAGCCGCGAGATCGCCTACGAGATGTGGCGGCCGATCGACTAACCCCACCTGGGTGGAGCCGGGGGGCGGCGCGCAGGCGGAGAGCGCGGGGAGGGCGGACCCCTGCCCGACGCGGCAGCGCGTCGCGCCGCTGCGGTACGCTGTATGGAGAGGCTGGCCCTTCGGGCCGCGGAGGCGTCCGCGATGCTGTTCCTGCTCGCCTTCCTGCTCCCACCACTGGCCGTCCTGCTCACCGGCCGGCCGATCCAGGCGCTGATCAGCATCGTCCTGACACTGCTCGGCTGGGTACCGGGCGTGGTCCACGCGCTGCTGGTGGTCAACAACTATTACGCGGACCGGCGCGCCGAGCGGATCATCCAGGCGATGCGTGAGGCGAACCGGCGCTAGGAGCCACCGCCGGCTGGCTGAGCGCGGGGCGGCGCCGATACACCTACGCTGGAATCTGCACACGGGAGGAGCGGAGCATGAAGTTCAGCCGGATCGACCCATCGCAGGCGCGACCAACCACATCTCCACAGCATTTCCAGGGCAACGTTCGGATGCAGGAGCTGGTCGGCGCCAGCGATAGCCAGGAGGTCACGCTGACTGCGGTGTTTTTCGCGGATGGCGCTCGGACGCTGCCGCACGTCCACGATACGGACCAGGTGCTTGCCGTGGTCGACGGCACCTGTTTCGTGGCGCAGCGGGACCAGCGCCGGACGCTGCAGCCCGGCGAGTATGCCTTCATTCCGGCCGGCGAGTGGCACTGGCACGGGGCGGCTCCCGGCAACTCGGCCTGCCACATCTCCATTCGCAAGGCTGGCCAGACGCGCTGGGACGTCCCCCGGCACGACTACGACGAGCACTCGGGGCCAGCCGTCCCCCAGCAGTAGGCAGCGTCCGCCGCGCCTCAGCCCGCCGCTTCGCTTCCGCCCGGTACCATTGAGCTGCGAGGGGGCATGGCGGGAGCGAGCGAACTGGCCACGGTGCGCGAGGAGCAAGCGGAGGCGGCGCTGGCGCGGGCGCTGTGGGTGCTGGGCGGGCTCTGGGTGGCGGTGCAGGTCCACCGCCAGCTCCTGCCAGCGCTGATCGGCGCCTCGCCGATCCTGCGGGACTTCGGGATCACCGCCGACCGGGCGGGGCTGCTCGCCTCGGTGTACTTCCCGATCTACGGGCTGATGCAGATCCCGTCCGGGCTGATCGCCGACCGGGGCGGGCTGCGCCGGCTGCTCGTGGGCTCCTGCCTCTTCCTCGCCCTGGCCGGCGCGGCGTTCGCGCTGGCTCCCACGTTCGGATCGGCCGTGGCCGCCCGGGCCCTGGTGGCCGCCGGGGCGAGCATGTTCTGGGTGCCCAGCCTCAGCCTGTGCCTGAAGCTCGCGCCGCGCGCCTACAGCCGCTCGGTCGGGATCATGGTCGCTTCCGGCAGCGTCGGCGGGGTCGCGGCGCTGGCCGGGCTGCCCTGGCTGCTGCAGCTCCTCCCCTGGCGCACGGTCTCCCTGCTCGCCGCCCTGCCGCTGCTCCCGCTCGCCGCCCTGATGCTGGCACTGCCCGTCCCACCGTCCTCGGCGCACGGGGGGCGCGGGCTGGACTTGCGTGGACTCTGGGCGGCCCTACGCGACGTGCGCGTCTGGCGGCTAGCCTTCCCGGCGATGATGTGGGACGGCACCTGGTTCGGGCTGCTCACCTGGCTGCCGCGCTACGCCCGCGATGTGCTGGGCGTGGCCCCCGCGGCGACCGGCCTGCTGGCCGCCGCCTCGACGCTGGCGCTCATCCCCGGTTCGTACCTGTTCGGCTGGGTGGCCAGCCGGTCCCCGCGCTGGGCCCGGCCGCTATTTTATCTGAGCCAGGTCGGCTCGCTGGGCGCGGCGCTGGCACTGCCGCTGCTCGGAGAGCGCTACGGCTCGGCCCCGATCTACGCCCTGGCGTTCGTGCTCGGACTGCTGTTTGGTGCATTCTTCCTGTACATGTCGCTGCTGCCGGCGGAGGTTCCCCCAGAGCGGGTGGGGACCGCCACCGGGCTGTGCAACTGCCTGACATTCCTGCCGGCCTTCGTCGCCCCCTGGCTCATGGGGCTGGCGCTGGATGTCGTCGATCATCCGGCCGCGCCAGACCCGTCCTACAGCGCTCCCGCCTACGCCGCCGCCTGGATCGTCGCAGCACTGTTCCTCGTCGTCGGCCTGGTCGGGGCGGCACTGCTCAGCGGCTGGCGACGTCCGCTGTCTGCTGCCGCTCTCCCGAGCGAGCCGGGCTGAGGGCGCGCGGCAGCAGCGCCGTCAGCGGGTGTCGATCGCGTCGAGCGCGACATTGAACCCTTTGGAGCTCGGGTTGCGGCTGCCGCTGGGCGATACCTGGAGCTGGTGTGCTCCCGACGGCAGCCCGTCGAGCATCAGCACCGGCTGCTGGTACTGCGGCGTGGGACTGTACAGGTCAATGTCGTGCGCCACGCCGTCCACCAGGATGTGCGCGATGCCGCTGCTCGAATCGCGCGCCATGACCACCGTCACCCCGGTGCCGCTCCAGGAGAAGACCGCGGTGCTGCTGGGAGTGGCGGAGCTGCGGGCGGTGCCCTGGCTATAGGCCGAGCTCACCAACTTCTTCCAGACACCGGTGTACTGGATCCGCGTCGTGTTGCCATCCTCCGTGCGGCCCTGAGGGGCGACGCCCGACCCCTTGAGTACCGCCAGCCGCGCCGCCCGGTCGGCCTGCACACTGGCGTAGGCACTCTGGCCGGCGACGTTGTTCAGCTCGTACGGATCGTTGGTCAGGTCGTATAGCTCGCGGTCGCCGCTGTCGTATTCGACGTAATTCCAGAGCAGCGAGTGGACCGCGGACCAGCTCGGCAGTATCGCCTGCTGGTCCACGTCGCTCCAGTGCTCCTCCAACCAGTCGGTACGCCAGGTCGTGGCGGTGCCATTCAGCAGCGGCACCAGGCTCACCCCATCCATCGTGATCGGGATCGGCTGCCCCGCGAGGTCCAGCATCGTGGGGGCCAGGTCGATGTTCAGCACCACGTGCGGATCGTCCACCCGGCTCGGGGTGAGCGGCGGGTAGGCGATCAGGAAGGGCACGCGCACCGCCTCCTGATAGGGCACACTCTTGTGGTTGAGCAGGCGATGCTCGCCCCACTCCAGCCCGTTGTCGCTCAGGAAGAAGATGGCCGTGTTATCGAGCTGGCCGGTGTCCTGGAGCGCCTGGATCACCCCGGCCAGCAGATCGTCGACAGCCTGCAAGGAGCGCAGCATGTTCTTGTGTGACGTGTCGCCAGTGCTCTGCTGGGTTGGCGTCAGCAGCGGGAAGCTGGCCAGCCAGGCCGGCTTATCGGACACGTCTGCCTCGTTGTAGCTCGGGGGGCGCCAGGGGGAAAGGTCGTTGAAGAGGTTGGCGTGCCGGGAGGCCGGGATCGACGGCTCGTGCGGTGCATAGGGGGCGATGTAGACGAAGAATGGGCGCGGATCTGAGGTGCGGATGAACTGTTCTGCCTGGGTGGCGAGCACGTCCGTCCCATAGTCGGCTTCCGAGGAGCCGTAGCTGAGCTGCACGCCGTTTGCGTTGACGGTGTAGTTGTAGTAATAGGCCTGGGGAGCGTTGGTAAGCGGCGAGTTGAACGCGAACCAGGTGTCCCAGCCGGGCGGGATGTACAAGGTAGTGTTGCCGTAGCCGTTGAGGTACTTGCCGAACAGCCCCGTCCGATAGCCGGCATTGTGCAGCCGGGTGGCGATCGTGTCCGTGTCCTGGAACTTGGTGAACGAGCCAAGCGGCGCGTTGTTGGACAGTACCCCATGGTTGTGCGCGTAGCGGCCCGTGAGGATGCTGGAGCGACTCGGGCAGCACAGCGGCGTGGTGACGAAGCCGTTGGGAAAGTTCCGCGCCGCTAGCGCGCTCACGGTCGGCATGTAGCCGATCGAGTCCCAGCGCTGGTCGTCGGTCAGCACCACGACGAAATTGGGCGGCGCCCCAGCCGCGTGACCATGGGCGGGCTGGCGGCCAACAAGTGGCAGCCCCAGGAGCCCAAGCGCGCAGGCGGTTACGGCAAGCGCGCTCAGAACCCGCCGCACGGCATGACCCCTCGCCGGACGATATATGAGGTCACTCAGAGCAACCCGCACTGCTCGCCCTCGCCTGCACCTGCAAGACACTAGCGTTATATCGGAAACGCTGCCGCGCAACGGCAAGGATATCAGACAGTGTGGGACTATACAAGAGCCAAATGGCACAAAATATAGAAAATGCTTGCGAAAATTGATTTTACTTCTTGACAGCTATACTTCCCCATGCTAGCCTTAGTGCGCTCGACCTCCTGGGTCGCTGTTTACATGCCAGAACTGGTATCAGCACAGGAAAATGGCAAGCGTGAACGCGAGATTCGGGTGGATTGGTGGCGCGAGCGTAGCTCTTGTGGCGCTACTGATCGGGCTCGCTTCGCCGGTGGTTGCCCAGCATCTCGCCACGTCTCCGCTGGCCGCTCCGCCAACGTTCACCCTCCGCGCGGTGCGGGTCACTGACAGCCAGGTGGCACTGGCCTGGACGGACCTGACCGGCGAGGTGGACGGGTTCCAGGTGGAGCGCCGCTTTAACGAGACTGCGTTCACGGTTGTCGCCCGGCTCAGCGGTGGGAGTCGCTGGACTGACGAGCAGGTCATCCCCGGCACGAGCTACGTCTACCGGGTCCAGGCGCGGCTGCGGAATGGCCAGACGCTCCTGACCAATCTCGTCCAGGTCCACACCCCCGCATCCGGCTCGTCCTCAAGCAGTCGGCAAGCGCCAGCCGCTCCGCCGTCCAACGACAGCTTCTCGGCCGCTACCGTGGTCACTGCGCTGCCGACGACATTCTCGGCCAGTACCGCGGGCGCCACGATGGAGAGTGGCGAGCCTTCGCCCGCGTGTGGCTCAATCGGCGCCACGCTCTGGTATGCCTACACCCCTTCTGCCACGACTCGCGTCACTGTGGACACCAGCGGCAGCGGCTTCGACACCGTGGTGGGGGTGTACACTGGCAATGCTGTCAACGCCCTGGCGCCGGTCGCCTGCGATGACGATGTCGGCGGCTCGCTCCAGGCGAGCGTCACGTTCACTGCTACTGCCGGCACCACGTATCGGGTGCAGGTGGGTGGCTTCGCCGGCAACAGCGGCACCCTGTCGCTCCGCTTCGCCGTTGCCGCGGCGCTCAGCAACGATGCCTTCGCCTCGGCGACCTCGCTCACCGCTGTGCCGAGCACGATGACGGCGGTGACGACCACCGCGACGACCGAGGCGGGCGAGCCCTCGCCCCCCTGCGCCCCGATCGGGGCCACCGTCTGGTACCAGGCGAAGCCGCCGAGCAACGCCCGCCTGACGGTCTCCACCGCCGGCAGCAACTTCGATACTGTGGTCGGCATCTACACTGGCACCACGCTGACGACGCTGACCCCGGTCGCCTGCGGGGACGACTACGGGAGCACGCTGCAATCGCAGGCGACGGCGAGCTTGAAGAAGGGCGTCACCTACTGGATTCAGGTGGGCGGGTTCGGAGGTGCCTCGGGCAATCTCACCGTCGCCTTCACCCTGGCCGGCACGGCGCCGACCAACGACAACTTCAGCACAGGAACGACGGTTCGCACGCTCCCCGCCAGCTACACGCTCTCCACCAGCGCGGCGACGACGGAGAGCGGCGAGCCCTCGCCCACCTGCGGGGCGATCGGGGCGACGGTCTGGTACATCTACAGTCCGACCAGCACGACCCAGCTCACGGTGGACACCGCGGGCAGCAGCTACGACACCCTGGTGGGCGTGTACACCGGCACGGCGCTCACGAGCCTGGCGCCCATCACCTGTAACGACGACAGCGGCGGGACCGCCCAGGCCAAGGTATCATTCGTCGCCTCGGCCGGGACGACGTATCGCATCCAGGTGGGCGGCTTCGACGGCAACAGCGGCAGCCTGAAAGTGAGCTTCAGCGGGAGCGCGGTGCCCACCCCAACTCCGACGCCCACGCAAACGCCGACCGCCACTCCAACGGCCACTCCCACGGCAACCCCGACCTGGACAGCCACCAGCACCCCGACGCCCACGGCGACGGCCACGGCCACGGCTACGCCCTCCCCGAGCGCGACGGCCACGGCCACCGCCACTCAGACATCGACCGCTACCGCGACGCCTACGGAGCCGCCATCCCCCAGCCCGACAGACACGGCCACGCCCACGGCCACCGAGACGCCGGTGCCGACGGCGACTGATACTGCCACCGAGACACCCACGGCGACCGATACCGCCACTGAGATAGCCACCGCCACTCAGGCGCCGACGGACACGGCCACGCCGACCGCTCCGGCGACTGACTCCCCGACGCCAGCTCCCAGCCCAACGGACACCCCATCGCCTACGGCGACCGATACCCCGACGGACATGCCCACCGCGACCGAGACGCCTGCCAGCACTCAAGCGCCAACGGACATGCCAACGGCTACCGACACGGAGACACCTACGCCGACCGACACACCCACCGCCACGGACACCGCGCTCCCGGCAGACACTCCGACGGAGACACCGACACCGTCCGAGTAGCTGTGTCCAGGACCGAACGCCGAGCGCGGGCCATCGGGGATCGGGGCGGCTCGGCGGCCAGGCAGCGCGCTCAAGGATGGGATGCGCTGCTGCTCGTTCACCCTCCGCCCGCTCTGCCAGGCGGGGGGTACGTCCGTGGCTATCCCAGGGCCAGGCGCGTCGCGACGCCCACGAGCCCGCCGCCCAGGATCAGCCAGACGGAGTTGACGTTTGTTCGCAGCAGCACCAGCAGTGCTGCCAGCGCCACGACCGCACTGATGGCGTCGACCAGCGCCGCTCGCGCCAGCTCGACCGTCACCGCCGCCATCAGTCCCAGCGCCGCCGCGTTGACCCCATCCAGCAGCGCCGCCGTTGGCCCGAAGGCGCGCAGGCGCGGGATGAACGGATTGGTGAGCGCGACGAAGATGAAGGAGGGGAGGAAGATCCCCAGCGTGGCGACGAGGCCGCCCCAGACTCCACCGACCAGGTAGCCGACGAACGTCGCGGTGGTGAACAGCGGTCCGGGAGTGAACTGGCCGACGGCGACGGCGTCGAGGAGCTGCTGCTCGCTCAGCCAGCCGAGCCGCTCGACGAAGTCCCCGCGCAGGAAGGCGAGCAGGACGTAGCCGCCGCCATAGAGCACCGCGCCGATCTTCAGGAACGTCAGAAACAGAGTCCAGGCGCTGTAGGGGGTGGTGGCCAGCAGCGGCGCGGCCAGCGGCGCGGTCGCCGGGAGCAGCAGCGAGAGGCCGAGGACTGCGCGGAGCCCGCGTCCGCTGAGCGCGCGGAGGGCGAGCACGAGCAGCGCCCCGCCGAAGAGCAGCAGAAGCTCCGAGACGCCGAGCAGCTCGAGCGCGAACGTGCCGAGGGCGACGCCCCAGAGCAGCGGGGAGCGGAGCGCCGCGGCGCGCAGGCTCCATAGCGCCTGGAGCACCACGGCGATCACCACCGGCTTGATCCCGTATAGCAGCCAGCCCACGGCCGGCAGGGTGCGATAGGTGACGTAGGCCCAGGCGATCGCCAGGACCACGAGCAGTGCTGGCAGGATGAACAGCGCGCCGCCGAGGATCAGCCCGGGCCAGCCAGCGCGCAGGTAGCCGAGGTGGATCGCCATCTCGGTCGAGTTCGGCCCCGGGATCAGGTTCGTCGCCCCGAGCAGGTCGACGAATTGCGCCTCTGTGACCCACTTGCGCCGCTGCACCACCTCCCGGCGCATCAGCGCGATGTGCGCCGCCGGCCCGCCGAACGCGGTGCAGCCCAGCTTCAGGAACAGCCAGGCCACCTCGCCCACCGTATCGTGAGGCAACGGCCCCGAGGTCCAGGGTCCGAGCCGCGACTGGAAGCCAGCGCGCGGCTCCCCGTCGTGCTCGGGCCCCGGGGCTCGGGACTCGGGGCTCGCCATCTACACGAAGATGTCCAGCGGCAAAAATGCGCTCACGATGAAGTTCGGAACGTCCACCACCTCGCTCACTTTCAGGTCCACCGCGACGCTACAGATAGCGTACGCCTGCTGCCGGCTGTAGCCGCGCTCCTGAAGGTGGTCGATCATCGCCAGCATCGCGTTGCGCGCCGCCAGCGTCGCGTCTTCCGACTCCTGCACCTCGGTGCCGCGCATCGACAGGCCGGTGGTGGCATAGTAGCGGCGGGGGGCGCTGAGCACCGTCTCGCCGGCGAACTGGGTGCCGCGAATGCCCCGCTCGCGCGCCGCGCCCTTCTGCAGCCCGATCCGCAGGTGGAACGTCGCCCCCATCTCGATCGCGGTCCCGCAGATCTCCCCGTCACCCTGAGCGTAGTGCGCGTCGCCGATCGACAGCAGCGCTCCCTGGGTCCAGACGGGGAAGTAGATGGTGGTGCCCTTAGTGAGCTGCTTGACGTCCATATTGCCCGCGGTCTCGCGCGGCGGGATCGTGCGGATCCCCTCCGAGGCGATCGGTTCATCCGCCGGCACCGCTCCCCGGGGGTCAGGCGGCAGCGCGACGCCACCCCGGGCGGCCGTGTCCTGCTCGCGGGCGATGATCTGGTGCAACTGCGATTCGGACGGCGCCAGCCCGATCACCCCGGGGAACGAGGCTTCGGGGATGCGCACCCGGGGCAGATCGGGCGAGGTGGCGAAGCCACCCTCCATCTGCCAGCGCACCAGGAACGGCTCGGTGAACACATCGCGCAGGAACCCGAAGCCGGGGATCTGCGCGGTGAACCCGAACGGCTGCGGGATGACGTCGACGATCTGCACCTCGAGCAGGTCGCCCTCTTCGGCGCCGTTCACCCAGACCGGGCCGGTCAGCGGGTGGACCGGGTTGAGGTCCACGCTCGCCAGCGAGGCGCTGGTGCTGTCTGGCGTCACCTGGCCGTCCAGCGCATCGAGCGTCTCCAGAATCACCTCGTCGCCAGGGTCGAGGCGCACCACCGGGGGGATGCGCGGGTGCCAGCGGTTGTGGCCCTGCGTGGGCTGCTGCGCCAAAGGCTTGGAGCGGTCAATCCGTACCTCGTGGACCCTGCCGGGCATGTTCCACCTCCGTGCCGCCAGGAGCTAGCTGGCGTCTCCGCACGCCAGGCTACCCCGGCCGGCGCGCGGTGTCAAAAGACCGCGGTTGACAGGAGACGTGCCGGCCGCGATGCTCAAGGGAGCCAGCGCACGCGCACCCAGGAGGCCTCGACATGGATGCGGACTTCTTTGTCGACCGCTCGCCCGACGATCCCGCCTGGGGGCATGGGACGGCGCCGGCCACTGGCGGGGTGCGGCTGCACTACGTCCGCCAGGGGCAAGGCATCCCCATCCTGCTCCTGCACGGCTGGCCGGGCTTCTGGTACGACTGGCGGCGAGTCATTCCCGCCCTGGCCCGAGAGGCCGACGCGATCGCCCCGGACCTGCGCGGCTTCGGCGTCTCGGACAAGCCCGACCTGGCGCCGCGCGAGGGCTACACTCCGGACGTCCACGCCGCGGACCTGCTCGCCCTGCTGGACCATCTGCAGCTTCCGTCGGCGGTAGTGGTTGGCTACGACGTCGGCTCGCGCGTGGCCCAGGTCCTCGCCCGCCGGGCGCCAGAGCGGGTGCGGGCGCTGGTGCTGTTCGCGCCGTCGTACCCGGGTTTCGGGGCGCGGCGCTTCGAGCCAGCAGCGCAGGCGGAGTTCTGGTACCAGCACTTCCACAACATCCCCCAGGCGGACCGCCTGATCGGGCACGACCGCGAGACGGTGCGGCTGTACCTGGAGTACTTCTACGACCACTGGGTCGGCCGCAAGGACTCGGTCCGGCCACGCGAGCTCGAGCATATCGTGGACGTCTACGCCCGTCCAGGAGCGGTGCGGGCGAGCATCGCCTGGTACCGCGCCCGCGCCGGGGCGGCATTTGCGCCCCCCACGCCGCAGCCACCGGAGCCGCCCATCCCCCACCCGACGACGGTGCTCTGGGGCGAGCTCGACCCGATCTTCCCGCCCTCCTGGGCCGACCGCCTGGGCGAGTACTTCCCGCGCCATACCCTGCGGGTGCTGCCCGGCGTCGGGCACTTCGTCCCCTTCGAGGCTCCCGAGGCCGTGCTGGAGGCGATCCGCGCCGCCTGCTCAGGCGCTCCCGCTCCCAGCGCCTGACCCGGCCCCGTCCATGAGCGCGTCCTGATTTCACCGTACCCCCACCCGCCAGGCGGAACGGCTCGCCTCCCGTTCCGCCAAGGCATCGCCAAGGGCCGTGGTGAAAGTATTGCCCAATATCGGTCCCCACACCGGCCAGATCAACGAGAATTGAGCCATAGCTCCCCGTGCTCCGCCTCGCTCGCCACGCCTGCTGCGAGCTATACGCGACCGACATCCGCAACTACTTCATCGGTCCAACCGCGCACTTCCGGTGTCGCATGAGGCTCGGTGTCCGACTAGGGCGGGACATCCACACTCGAGGTGCCGGGCACCCGGCGCCTCTCCTCCCGCCACGCGGTCGAAGACCACGTGTTCTCCATCTTAGGGGTCGAGCACATTCCCGAGGACGGCGACTCGCGGACGATGCGTGAGATCAGACGCGTGCGATGCCCGGGCGGCATGCTGGCGCTGGCGGTCCCCTTCGCCGCCAGCGGCTATCGCGAGGAGTACGTGAACGGGGGCATCTACAAGCGGCAGGGGCGGGACGGCCTGGCGTTTTACCAGCGGCGCTCTAGCCTGGCGGCTCCGCGGGAGCGACTCATCGAGCCGCCCGGCCTTTCGCCGTGGACATCATCTTCTTCGGCGAGTCGCGCGTGCGCTGCGAGCGGTACGGGAATCGCATCCCGAGGCAATGGAAGCTCCCACTACTCTGGGCCCAGCCCTTCCTCGCGGAGCGTTTCCTCACGCGGGTAGGCCCCGATCGCCTCGACGTCGCCTGCGGCGTCGCCCTGGCCCTGCGGAAGCCCGCAGAGGCAGACGCCCGCGCCGAGACGTTCCTGGGCTCAGTCACCCGCGTCGTGGGACGGCCGGGCAGGCATGCGCAAAAATGCGCCACCGTCCGCGCCGGGACTCGTTGCTTATGTAGACTCATCTCAACGAGGAGCGCATGAAGGGAACTACACGGGCTCGCGGCCCCCTCGGCCGCTATGGATATACTCTCGCGGCGGTCAGCCTGCTGCTGTCGGGCCTGCTCGCGCGCCAGCCGGCCACGGCTTTGGCGGTGACGTATTCCGTCTCGACGTTCGACATCAGCACGCGTGACACCGCGGAGCTCCGGCCGCGTATCAGCGGCCGGACGGTGGTCTGGCAGGACTACCGCAACAACCCGGGCGCGGCGATCGACGAGAACGCCAACGCCGATATCTACTTCAAGAACCTCGACACGGACAGCGGGAGTACTCGGGCGAACGAGGACCATAACACCGCCAAGCGGCCGGCCATCTCCGGAGACATTATTGTCTGGACCGCGCAGAGCAGCACCCACGGGTTGGACATCCTCGGCTACAACATTGCGAAGAAGGATCACTTCGACGTCGAAACTGGCAACGGGGACCAGGACTTTCCGGCCGTCTCCGGCAATATCGTCGTCTGGCAGGACTTCCGCAACGGGAAGAACTGGGTGATTCGCGGCTACGACATCGCCAAGGACCACCACTTCGACATTGCCACTGGCAGCAGCAACCATACCCAGCCGGCGATCGACGGCAACCTGGTCGCCTGGACCGACGATCGCGACGGCCCGGGCAAGACCGACATCTTTGGCTATGATCTCAGCACTAACACCGAGTTCCGCGTCACCGACAGCCACGACGCCCACGATCCCGCGGTTGCGGGCAGCTACATCGTCTATGTTGGGAGCGACAACTCGGGCATCTACGTGTACAACCGGGCCGATGGCTCGACCCGCCAAATCTCCTCGACCACCTCGCACACCCGCGCCACGCCGCGCATCTCCGGCACGATCGTCGTCTGGGAAGACGAGCGCGCCGGTACGGGCAAGCAGGACATCTGGGGCTACGATCTGAGCACCAACACGGAATTTCCGGTGGTGACCGGCGGCGACGACCAGTATGCCCCGGACGTCTCCTCGACCTCATCCGGCACGACGATCGTCTGGACGGACGAGAGCAACCATCAGGATGTAATCGGTGGCAACCTGACGATCAGCGGCGTCACCCCACCGCCGGCCACGCGCACCCCGCCGGTAGCGCAGCCGGCGCCGCACGATGCCCGTTACTTCTTCGAGAGCGGCTTCCGCATCGACGATGACCGCATCTGGAAGTACTTCAACGAGCGCGGCGGGGTTCGGAACTTCGGCTACCCGATCTCGCGCACCTTCCCCTTCCTGGGCTTCACCACCCAGTTCTTCCAGCGCCAGCTCGTCCAGATCGGGCCAGACGGCAACCCGCGGCTGATGAACCTGCTCGACCCGGGGCTGATGCCGGTCGACCACATCAACGGCTCCACGTTCCCGTCATACGATCCGAACGTGGTCAGCGGCGCCCCGGCTGTCGGCTCGCCGGGCTACGACACCGCGGTCATCGCCTTCGTCCAGGCGCACGCGCCGCAGACCGTCAACGGGAAGCCGACCAACTTCTGGAGCACGTTCAATAACAGCGTCACCTGCCAGGATGCCTTCCCGAACCAGCCCTGCCAGCAGAACCTGCTGCCAGGCCTGAACCTGGAGATCTGGGGCATCCCCACCTCGAATCCGCAGGCGGACCCGAACAACCCGAACTTCATCTACCTGCGGTTCCAGCGCGGGATCATGCACTACGACGCCACCTGCAACTGCACCCAGGGCATCCTGCTGGCCAGCTACCTGCGCGACGTTATCATCGGGCAGAACCTGCCGCCGGATCTGGACGCCGAGATGAAGAACAGCCCGTACTACAAGCAGTACAACAACAACCTGGACCGGGGGCTGAACCGGCCGCAGGACCTGCCAGGGACAGACCTGACCAACGCCTTCGAGCGGCAGTAGCGGCGCGAACCGCGGCCGGGGCCGGGGCGGTCTTCGCCCCGGCCCCGTGCTGTGCTCGCTACGCCTGTCCCGGCGCGAACGGCAGCTACGCCCCCAGGCCGCGGCCAGGCGGGAAGCGGAAAGCGAGAAACGGCTTGCCCTGCCAGAGGGCGGCCTGCACCGTGAGCGTCTCGCCGCTGGACAGCGTCAGGACGAGCCGATCGAGCCCCGAGGTAGCGCGCACAATCGCCTGCCCCTCCAGCCAGGACCAGTCAACGGTGCAGCCCTCGCCCCCGGTCGCGGTGTTGCTGTCGTTCACCCCTGCCCCTCATTACACGGATCTCGCCCGGTCATGATAGCCAGCTCGGCCTGCTCGGGCGGGCAGAGTGCCCAGAAAGGCAGGCTCGTCCTTGAAGGAATCGCCCGAACC
Organism: Pseudomonadota bacterium; assembly: GCA_021325655.1. Lineage (GTDB taxonomy): Bacteria > Chloroflexota > UBA6077 > UBA6077 > JAJPGT01 > JAJPGT01. Next base: position 22,556 of record JAJPGT010000087.1, on the reverse strand, counting down.
GCGTACACTTTTCCAACGGTCAGTGGCGATCGGTGAGGGGGCCGGCCCGACAGGGCAGTGGCGTGGCCCCGGCGGTTGAGCTGGCAGTGAAGTCGGCTTTCGAGCCGACTTTTTGTGTTCTCCGGGAGGCGCCTGTGTTCCCGATGCCAGGACAGACGCTGTACGACCCGTGCTTTGAGCACGACGCCTGCGGTACAGGCTTTGTTGCTCGCGTCTCGGGGCAACCCGGCCGGGAGATCCTCGAGTACGGGCTACAAGCGCTCGCCAATCTCGCTCATCGCGGCGCGATGGATGCCGATGGCAAAAGTGGTGACGGCGCCGGGGTGCTCACCCAGCTCCCGCGCCGGCTGCTGCTGCTCGAGGCCGAGCGGCTGGGGGTGCGCCCGCCGCGCGCCGCCGACCTGGGCCTGGGGATGCTCATGCTCCCGCGCGAGCGCGCCGACGCCGCGGTGGCGCTGGTGAACCAGGTGCTCTGCGAGGAAGGGGTCCCGGTGCTCGTCTGGCGGCGCGTCCCGGTCGACCCGGACGCGCTGGGGGACAAGGCGCGGGCGACGCTGCCAGACCTGCGCCAGGTGTTCGTCGTCCGCCCGGCCGGGCTGGACGACGAGGCGTTCGAGCGCCGGCTGTACCTGGCGCGCAAGGTGATCGAGCGCCGCGCCGCCGAGGCGGGGCTGGACGACCTCTACGTCCCCTCGTTCTCCTGCCGCACCGTCGTCTACAAAGGGCTGATGGCCGCCTCGCAGCTCCCGCGCTTCTACCGCGACCTGGCGGATCCGCGCTTCGAGACCGCGCTCTGTCTGTTCCACCAGCGCTACTCCACTAACACGTTCCCTACCTGGCCGCTGGCGCAGCCGTTCCGGCTGCTGGCGCACAACGGCGAGATCAACACCTTGCAGGGCAACCGCAACTGGATGCGTGCCCGCGAGGCGGACCTGCGCTCGGCGGTGTGGGGCGACGACCTGGAGCGGCTGAAGCCGATTATCTGGGAAGCGGGCTCGGACTCGGCCAGCCTGGACAACACGCTGGAGCTGCTGCTGCGCTCCGGCCGCGATCTGGCGCACGGCCTGATGATGTTGATGCCGCGCAAGTGGGGCGCCGACGCCGACCCGGACCTGGAGGCGTTCGAGCGCTACCACGCCTGCCTGACCGAGCCGTGGGACGGTCCGGCGGCGCTGACGTTCTCGGACGGGGTGCAGGTGGGTGCCACGCTAGACCGCAACGGGCTGCGCCCCTGCCGCTACAAGATCACGGAAGACGGCCTGGTACTCGCCGCCTCCGAAACCGGCGTGGTGGAGATCGGCGACCGGCTGGTGCTGGAGAAGGGGCGCCTCGGCCCCGGCCAGCTCCTGCTGGTCGACACCGCCCGCCAAGTGGTGCTGCACGACGCTGAGGTGAAGGCCGAGGTCACCACCGCCAGGCCGTACCGCGAGTGGGCGGCGACGATCATCGACCTGCATCCCAACTGCCAGGAGCCGAGTCTCGGCTCGGGGCTCGGGGAGGTGCTCTCCGCGGGGATCGAATCCCGAGACCCGCGGCTGCTCACCGCGTTCGGAGTGACGAACGAGGACCTGAAGCTGGTTGTCAGGACGATGGCCGTCGAGGGCAAGGAGGCGGTCTGGTCGATGGGCGACGACACCCCGCTGGCAGTGCTGTCGCGCCTGAACCGCTCCTTCTACACCTATTTCAAGCAGCGCTTTGCCCAGGTCACCAACCCGCCCATCGATCCGCTGCGCGAGCAGACGGTGATGTCACTGGAGATGCTGCTCGGGCCGAGCACTGGCTACCTGGAGGATGGGCCGGAGTATGCCCGGATGGTGCGGATTCCCACCCCGGTGCTGCTGGAACCCGATCTGGCGGCGCTGCGGCGGTTGAGCGGCCCCCTGGCCTGCGCGACGCTGGACGCCACCTTCGACGCCGGCCAGGGACCGGCCGGGCTGGAGCCGGGGCTCGATCAGCTCTGCCGCGACGCCGAGCGGGCGGTGGATGCCGGCTACGGGATCCTGGTCGTGAGCGATCGCGCCGTCTCGCCGGAGCGCGCCCCGATCCCGATGCTGCTCGCCGTCGGGGCGGTGCACCACCACCTGATCCGAGTGGGCAAGCGCAGCCGCGCCAGCCTGGTCGCCGAGGCCGGCGACGCCTGGGACGTGCACCACCTGGCGCTGCTGATCGGCTACGGCGCCTCCGCGGTCCACCCCTACGTAGCGCTGGCGCTGGTGCGCCAATTGGCCGAGCAGCCCGAGCCGCGGGCGCGCGCCGAGGCCGCGGCGGAGCTGGACGTCGAGCAGGCGGTGCAGAACTACGTCCACGCCGCCGAGCTGGGGCTGCAGAAGATCATGTCCAAGATGGGCATCTCGGCGCTCGCCAGCTACCACGGCGGCCAGATCTTCGAAGCGCTCGGCATCTCCCAGACGGTTATCGACCGCTGCTTCGCCGGCACGCCCTCGCGCCTGGGCGGCGTCTCGTTCGTGCAGATCGCCGAGGACGTGCTGAGCCGCCACGCGCTCGCCTTCGCTGAAGCGGACCGGGCCGCGGCAAGCGACGGCCGGCTGCCCGATACCGGCCTGGTGCGCTACCGGCGCGACGGCGAGGCGCACGCCTGGGGCCCACCGATCGTCCGCACCCTGCACAAGGCGCTGGAGGGCGACGGCGATCCGGCCGCCTACCGCCAGTTCGTGGACATGCTGCTGTCCGGGCCACCGCTGGCGCTGCGCGACCTACTCACCTTCGCCCCGCGCGAGCCGATCCCGCTGGAGGAGGTCGAGCCGGCCGAGCGCATCGTCAGGCGCTTCATCTCTACCGCGATGTCGCTCGGAGCGCTCTCCCCGGAGGCGCACCGGACGCTGGCGATCGCGATGAATCGGATGGGCGCGCGCTCGAACAGCGGCGAGGGCGGCGAGGACCCGGAGACGTACAGGCCGCTGCCGAACGGCGACCGCGCCGACAACAAGATCAAGCAGGTGGCCTCCGGCCGCTTCGGGGTGACGGCCGAATACCTGGCGCACGCCGACGAGCTAGAGATCAAGATGGCGCAGGGCTCCAAGCCCGGCGAGGGCGGGCAGATCCCGGCCTCCAAGGTCAGCGAGCTCATCGCCCGCCTGCGCCATGCCCAGCCGGGCATCTCGCTGATCTCCCCGCCGCCGCACCACGACATCTACAGCATCGAGGACCTCGCGCAGCTCATCTACGACCTGAAGTGCGCCAACCCGCGGGCGCTGGTGGGCGTGAAGCTGGTGAGCGAGGCCGGGGTGGGCACCGTGGCCGCTGGCGTCGCCAAGGCCTACGCCGACTACGTGCTCGTCTCCGGCCACGACGGCGGCACCGGCGCCTCGCCGCTCTCCAGCATCAAGCACGCCGGCATCCCCTGGGAGCTGGGGCTGGCCGAGGCGCAGCAGGTGCTGGTACTCAACGGCCTGCGCGGCCGGGTGCGGCTGCGCACCGACGGCGGACTCCGCACCGGGCGCGACGTGGTGATCGCTGCCTGTCTGGGTGCGGAGGAGTTCGGCTTCGGCACCGCGGCGGTCGTCGCGCTCGGCTGCGACATGGCGCGCCAGTGCCATCTGAACACCTGCCCGACCGGCATCGCCACCCAGCGCGAGGACCTGCGGAAGAAATTCGAGGGGACGCCGGAGAAGGTGATCCACTACTTCACTCACCTGGCGGAGGACGTCCGCGGCCACCTGGCACGGCTGGGCTTCCGCACCCTGGAGGAGATCGTCGGCCGGGTGGATCTGCTGCGGGCGATCCCACCCGAGCAGCGCGACCCGCGCGCCGCCACGCTCGACCTGTCGCTGATCCTGGCCGACCCGGACCCGACCCGGACGCTGCCGCGCCGCAACGTCGAGCCGCGCAACAACCGGCCGAGCGACGAGTCGCTGGACGACGCAATCTTGCAGGACGCCGCCGAGGCGATCGCCGGCGGCCCGCCCTTCCGTGCCTCCTACCGCATCCGCAACCGCCACCGAAGCGTCGGCGCCCGCGTGGCCGGCGAGATCGCCCGCCTGTACGGCTCCAGGGGGCTGCCCGAGCGCAGCATCGACGTCCGGCTGCGCGGTGCCGCCGGGCAGTCGTTCGGGGCGTTCTGCGTTCGGGGGCTGCGGCTGACGCTGGTCGGCGAGGCGAACGACTACGTGGGCAAGGGGATGTCGGGGGGCGAGCTGATCCTGACCCCCACCGATACTGCCCGCTTCCCAACCCACCGCAATGTGATCCTGGGCAACACCGCGCTCTACGGCGCCACCGGCGGCCGGCTGTTCGCCGCGGGCCGGGCCGGGGAGCGCTTCGCCGTCCGCAACTCCGGCGCCATCGCCGTGGTCGAGGGCGTTGGGGCGCACGGCTGCGAGTACATGACCGGCGGGCTGGTGGTGGTACTCGGCGAGACCGGCCAGAACTTCGCCGCCGGCATGTCCGGCGGGGTGGCCTACGTGCTGGACGAGCTGGGGAGCTTCCCCAGCCGGGTCAACGGCGAACTGGTGCGGCTGGAGCGGGCAATGGCGCGAGAGGACCTGGAGCAATTGTACGGGCTGATCCGGGAGCACTTCGAGCGGACCGGTAGCCCGCGGGCGGCGGACATTCTGGACGTATGGGACTACTACCGCGAACTGTTCTGGAAGGTTGCCCCGCGCTCCGGGCCGCCGCCGGTGGTGCCACCACTGAACCGCTCGGCGGCGCCCGATGCCTCCCCCCAGCAGGTGGCGCCAGCCGGGCGGCGCTAAGACCTCTTCCTGGCCGGGACCTTCGGGCCAGCCGCGCGGGCCATACGGGAGCTTCTGGCCCGCGTGTGGCTCTTTTCACCTCGCGGACGCTCCTGCGCGGGGCAATCGCGCCGTACCATAGCTACGGCTCGATCCCGGCCGCGTCGCGCCGTCCCCTGGCTGGGCACAGAGAGGCGCGCCGGGCCCAGTGTTGGAGACAGAGCCCCATTCCGAACGAGGCTGCACGTGCGGGCTGCCGGCAAGCGAGGTCCAGCTTACGTCCCCAGAGCGCCGTCTCTCAGCCCCGTCCTGGTCCCGGGCTACGTGGAACGGTGGAGGCGAAAGGCGTCCGGCCAGGCGCTGGTCGAGTTCGCCTTTGTCGTCCCCATCCTGCTGGTGCTGTTCCTCGGCATCGTCGACTTCGGCCGCGCCTACTACGCGGGTGTGGTTGCCGAGCAGGCGGCGCGCGAGGGGGCGCGGCTCGGGATGGGCGCCTCGCCCGGCACCGGCATCGGCGTCAGCGAGATCCAGACCCAGGTGCGGAACGCTCTCGGCTACGGCTGCGGCGGCTGCCCGAACTGGCTCGGGCTCACCGCCGCACCAACCCTCAACGTGGGCGGCTACGAGAACGATGGGACGCAGTTCGGCTGGGTGCGGGGCGGCAGCGGGGCGAACGCGGTCTGCTCCACGAACTGCTCCGGCGGGCAGATCCAGGTGCAGGTGAGCTTCTCGCTGCCGCTGTACACCGGCTTTCTCACCGCTCGGCTCGGCTTCAGCTCGATCACGATCACGAGCTGGGCCACAGCGACGATGTGGTGAGGCGATGACCCGACGACGCCGCGGTGCGCCCGGGCAGGCGGTGGTGGAGTTCGCGCTGGTCGCCACCGCGCTGTTCATGCTGTTCGTGGCGGTCTTCGAGTTCGGCCGACTGATGGCCTACTGGATCGCGATGCAGCAGGGGGCGCAGGAGGCGGCGCGGGTGGGCGCGGTGGCCACCGCTACCCAGGCGCAGATCGTCCAGGTGGCCAGGAACCAGACGGCGCTCCTCGGCCCCGGCCTGGCGGATTGCAGCGGCAACGCGATCACCGCGGCGGCCTGCACCAGCCCGACCGGGGGCGCAATCCAGGTGAGCTGTACCCAGGATACGAACGGCGACGCCACGAGCGGCTGCCCCCGAGTTTCGGATGATTGGCTGCGTGTCGTGATTACCTATCCGTTCCAGCCCGTGCCGCTGGTCTACCCGTTCGGGACGATCCGGCTGCAGAGCTGGGCCCAGGTACGAGTGGAGTAGCCCCATGCGGATTGTGCGCCGCCGGGTCGGCGGCCGCCAGCGAGGCCAGGTGCTGATCCTGTTCGCGCTCGGCGCGGTCGCCCTGGTCTCTTTCGCCGCCCTTGCCATCGACGGCGGCAACGTCTACGTGAACCGCCGGGTGGCGCAAACGGCGGCGGACACCGCCGCGCTCGCCGCCGCCCGGGCGCTGAGCCAGACGACCAGCAGCACCGGCCAGGACGTCGCCGCGGCCGGTTGCATGTATGGCCGAACGAACCGCTGGGGCGGCTGGACGAGCGTTAGCACCCTGGAGTACGTCGGCACCGACGGGCTGCCGGGCGGGCTCGGCCACGCGCTCCCACTCCAGGCGAACGTCTTCTCGGGCAGCAATTCCTGCCCCACGCCATCCACTACCGTCTGTACCAAGCCGCCGATGTCGAGCTGCGGCATCACTGCCGCCCAGACGAACCTCATTCCGTTGCAGGCCGCCGGGGTTCACGTCCGCACCACCCAGACCTTCACTCCGTACTTCGCCGGCATCCTCGGCATCCAGACCTTCACCGTCACCGCGGATGCCACCGCCACGGTGCAGCTCCTGACCACCTACGCGGCGGACGCTCCGTTCATCGCCTGCGGGGCGAACATGACCCCGGAGGACGACACGAACAACCGGAACAGCATTGCCCTGGGCGGTGCGAACAATAACAAGTGGAGCGACATCACGAACGCGACGGTCAAGATCCTCGCCACCGGGACCGGGCCGTACGTGCTCAACACCACGCTCTGGCGCGCCGTGCCGCCGGGCCCCCGGTCGGAATACCCGGCTGGAAGCGGGTCCTTCGACGCCTCCGCGCTGCTGGCGGCGCCAGCGGGGACCAAGCCGGTCGGGCCCTCGTTCAACATTCACGGCACGGCGGTCAAGGGCACCTGCAATACCAGCAGTAATTGGAAGGGGCTGAGCTGCGTCGCCGACACGAGCTGCCCGGTGCCGCCGAACCCGGCCGCGAACCGGCTCCTGCTGAACCTGCCGAACGTCAACTCCTCGGGCGCCTGCATCACCCCGCCCGGCGGGCACCCCTGCTCCCAGCTCGCGGACGGGACGAACGGGAACAAAAACGGGCTGGCGGCGAACACCGTGGGGCCGAACGGCTGCGGCGTCGGGGTGGCGCAACAGTGTATCGCGATCCTGCCCATCGCTGTTGATGGGGATGGTGGGGACAATCTCTGGGCTGTGGCTTGGGGCGCTTTCTGGCTCGACCACTGCTACGGGTACGGCGGCGGCGGGCCGAGCAACAACGCCACCTGCGCCTGGTTTATCGGCGCCAGTTACACGCTGACCGGTGGGGCGAGCTATAGCGGCTGGACCTTCGGCGGCGGCAAGCCCAGCGGGGTGCTGGTCGTCAAGCTGGTCAGCTAGCGCTCCGTTCCCACTGCCCTGGCCGACTGGCTAGAGAGCGGATGTCCCGCGGGGCGCGGAAGCAATTGGTCCCCTCCCTGCCCCAAGACGGTGCCAGCCTCTCCGCTTCAGCGGCCGCACCGGACTCCGAGTGTCCCGCCGTCGAGAGTGGGCAGGTCCGGGGACGGAGCACCTCGCTACGGTCCGTCCCCGGGGTAGAGGGGGCGGGGGACGAGCGGCGAGGCGGACCAGACTTCGCTGCGGATATTGCGGCAGCCGACGCGGATGAAATCGCGCAGAATTTCGCCGTAGGTGTGGGAGTCCAGGTAGCGCTGCAGCGCCTCGTCAGTGTCGAACTCGATCTGGACCATCACCTGCGGGGTCGAGCGCAGCGGGTTGCGGTAGGCGCGCAGCTCGCGGACGCCCGGCTGGCGGAGCACGATGATGATCGCCTCCTGGCCGATCAGCCGGTACTCCTCCCGCCCGGTCGGATCCGGCGGGATGTCCCAGGTGTGGATCAGCAGCGCCATCTCCTCCCCCAAGCATCCGACGGTACTGTAGCACCCGCGGCTCGGCTCAGGCGGACTCGGCCCGCGCCGCCACCTCCGCGAGCGACACCGCGCGGCCCTGCTCTGCCGCCTCCTGGACCGCCTCGCACACCAGCGCCGCCCGGTAGCCGTCCTCGAAGCTGGGGGCATAGATCTGCCGCTGGCCGGCGATGGCCCGGATGAACTCAAGCGCCTGGCCGACGAACGTCTCCCGGTAGCCGTAGCCCACGCCGGCCACGGACATCACTACGCTCTCCGCGAAGTACGGATGTGCCGGGCTGGCCACCACGCGGCGGAAGCCGCTGGCGTCGCCCTCGTCGGAGCGGAAGATCTGGAACTCCGCCGGCCGCTCCATGTCGAAGCTAGCCGCGCCGCGTGACCCGATCAGCTCGAACGCCGGGACATTCCGATAGCCGGTGGCGATGCGGCTGCAGGCGATCTGGCCCACGGCGCCGTTCTGGAAGCGCGCGGTGAAGCTCGCCACGTCGTCGGTATCCACGCTGCCGAACTCCCCCGTGGTGGCGGCGTGCGCGTGCCCGATCACGTGCCCGGCCGGGATCGGCCGGCGGGGGACGTAGGTCGCCAGGTCCGCGCCCAGAATGCGCTCGATCGGGCCGAGCAGAAAGTGGGCCAGGTCGATGATGTGGCTGCCAACGTCGCCCAGTGCCCCGCTGCCGGCTTTCGCCCGCACGTAGCGCCAGGTGAACGGCGTCTCCGGGCTGGCGGCGTAATCAGTCAGATAGCGGCCCAGGAACTGCTGGGGCTGGCCAAGCTCGCCGCGCGCGACCACGTGTTGGATCGCGGCGACACAGGGGGCGCGGCGCAGGTTGAACCCGACAGCGTGGACCACTCCCGCCCGACGCGCTGCTTGGAGCAGCGCCCAGGCATCGCGCGCGTTCGGTGCAAGCGGCTTTTCGCACAGCACATGCTTGCCGCTGGCAAGCAGCGCCTCCGCTACCTCGCGGTGCTGGAAGTTCGGCAGCGCCACGCTCACCGCGTCCACGTCGCGCGCCTCGGCCACCGTCTCCCAGGAGCTGGCGCGGCGCTCGAAGCCGTACCGCCGCTCCGCGTCCGCGGCCAGTGCCTCGTCGGCGTCGGCGACGACCGCGAGCTGGACCTCCACGGTCTCCAGGATCTCGTGCAGGGCGCGGTAGGCGTGGGCGTGGGCCCGCCCCACCATGCCGGCGCCGATCAGGGCGACCCGAACGCGCGGCGCTGTGGTCATCTCGCGCTCTCCCTCCAGAGTGAAATTGTCAGCGATCGTCCTGCCACCTAGCCCAGGCCGAGGCTCAGCAGGTACTGCCGGGTACGCTTGGCAATCGGGAGCGGCTTGTCGAAGTCGCAGGGATACATGTCCTGCTCCACCACCGCCCAGCCGTCATAATCGATCTCCCGCAGGAGCTGGGCGAAGGCCGGGAAGTCAATCACGCCCTCCTGTGGCTCGCAGAAGGTTCCCATGCGGACCGCCTCCACGAAGGAGAGGTCGCGCTCCTGGACGATCCGGCGCAGCTCGGGGTGGACAGTCTTGATGTGCAGGTAGGGGGTGCGGGCGTGGTGCCGCCGCATGAAGGCGATGGAGTCACCGCCGCGGTACTCCAGGTGCCCCATGTCCAGGCAGATCTGCACCAGGTCCGGGTCTGTCTCGGCCAGCAGCGCCTCCACCTGGTCCGGGTATTCCACGTGGCTATCGGCGTGGGAGTGGAACGTGAGCTGGAGCTGGCCGGGATACCGCTCGCGCACCAGGCGGCCGAGCAGGTTGGTCGTCTCAACGAGCCGCTTCCAGCCATCGGCGTCGAGCCGCGGCGGGCGGAGGAGCTGGCCGGACCGGTCGCGATAGCTGTCTGGGATGAGTACCACGAACATCGCGCCCATCGTCGCCAGCAGATCGCCCAGGCGCAGCGCCTGCTCCCGCAGCGCCGGCACGGCTGCGGGGTCGTGGAGCGGGCCGATCAGCGTCCCGCCGGTGAGCTGGAGTCCGCGCTGCTCCAGCTCCCGTCGCAGCACGGGCGGGTCGGTCGGCAGATAGCCAAAGGGCCCTAGCTCGACAATACGGTAGCCCGCCTCGACCACCTCGTCCAGATAGCGGGTCCAGGGCGTCTGCAAAGGATCATCGGGGAACCAGACGCCCCATGAATCCGGGGCAGTACCGACACGCAGCTTCATCCCGCGCACTCCTCAACGTGTCGTGTGACCTCTGCCATCGCTCGATGGGCCGGGTGTGCGAGCAGTGTGCGCGCACCAGGCCCTAGCTGTCCAGTCGGCCAGTCGCGCGGTGGCCGTAACGTTTCTCGTTTGAGCGGTAAAGGACATTGCGCTCAGTCGACCCGAGCGGGGGCCAGGCCCGGCCGTCCTCCCTCGGGGAGGGACCTAGCGTGCGGTGTCGCCCGCCTGGCCCAGCCCGGCCTTGTAGGCGAGCAATGCCGCCTCCAGGCGGCTGCGCACCTGGAGCTTGCCGAGGATGTTCGTCATGTAATGCTTGATCGTCTTCTCCGCCAGGCCGAGCCGCAGGCCGATCTCCTGGTTGCCCAGGCCCTGGGCCACGAGCTCCAGCACCTCCCGCTCGCGGGTGGTCAGCTCGTCCAGCGGGCTCGCCTCGCGCGGCCGGGTCATCTCGCGTAGCATCCGCGAGGCGAGCGACGGGGCGACATAAACCTCGCCGTTGCAGACCGCGCGGATGACGGACAGCAGCTCGCGCGCCGACACCCCCTTCAGCACGTAGCCCGAGGCGCCGGCCTTGAGCGCGGCCATCAGGTCGTCCTCGTCCTCCGAGACCGTAAGCATGACGATCTTCGTCGCCGGGCAGGCCATAGCAATATCGCGCGCCGCCTGGAGCCCGTCGCCGGGCATCGAGACGTCGAGCAGCGCCAGGTCCGGCACGTGCTCGCGCGCCAGCCGGAGCGCCCCGGCGGCGTCGGTGGCGGTGCCAACTACGGCAATGTCGGGCGCAGCGCGCAGCGAGTGCAGCACACCATCCAGAAACAGTGGATGGTCGTCGGCGACGACGACGCGGATAGGCTCACTCACCCGGTACCTCCGACTCCGCCAGGGGCCAGCACACCTGCACGGTCGTGCCCTGCCCCGGGCGCGACGTTACCTCGAAGCATCCGCCCAGCACCTCGGCGCGCTCCTTCATCCCGGCCAGCCCGAGCCGGCCCTGCGCTCCCACGCGCTGCCCCTCGAAGCCAGGCCCCTTGTCCGACACCGCCAGGTAGAGCTTGCCCTCCGCGCACCAGATCCGGGCCTGCACCTCCACCCCGCCGCCGTGGCGGGTCGCGTTCGAAAGCGCCTCCTGGAGCGAGCGGAACAGCGCGATCTTGACCGGCAGCGGCGCCTGCCGCGGAGGATCCTCCAGCCGCAGCTCGGCCGCCGCCCCGCCGCGCTTCTCCACGTCGCGCACCGCGCGCTCGGCCACTTCGGCAACCGACAGGGAGGCGAGCTCGGGGAGCCGCAGCCCGGCCGAGATCGCCCGGACCTCCTCCAGGGCGTCACGGACAGCCCGGCGCACCACCGCCAGGTCCTGGCAGGTGGGCGTGTCGGGCGGGCTGCGCTCCTCCAGCGCGTCCAGCCGCAGCAGCGCCAGCGCCAGCGCCTGGCCCGGGCCGTCGTGCAGGTCGGCGCTGATCCGCCGCAGCGCCTGCTCGTTCAGCGCGGTTGTGCGCCCCGCGGCCTGGCGGATGCGATCGTGCAGCCGGGCGTTCTGCTCCAGCAGCAGCGACAGCTCGCGCACCTTCTGGCGAAGCGCGCTCTGCTGCGTGGCGATGGTGTCGCTCCCGCGCTTGACGATGCCGGCGAGGAGCGCGTAGGTCAGGAGCGCGCCCGCGATCACCACCGCCCAGGAGCGCCGCTGCGCCGCAGCGACCTCCCGCTCTAGCTCGTCGGGCAACTGATAGAACTCGGCGACGGCGATGATACGGCTGGTGCCGCGCTCGCGCACCGGCACGTACACCTGGACGAGCCGGTTCCAATGCTGCCGCTCGTACTCGTTCTCCGCATCCTGCAGGTCGCTCAGATTCGCTGCGACCTCGCCCTTCAGCGCCTGGCCGAGGTCTTCGTCGATGTCGAACCGCCGCCCGATCAGCAGCGGATTCGGGCTAAAGAGGATCTCGCCCTCGGGTGACCAGACCTTGAACGCCACGATCCCGCGCCCGAGGGACGTGCCCTCCAGGAGCTGGGTGAGGGCGGCCACGCTCTGCGAGTCCAGGCGTGACTGCGTCGCCAGCGGCTGCAGGTAGGGCTCGATGATACTTTCGACGTACAGCGCAGTGATCGCCCCGGTGCGATTCAGCACACTCGTCTCGATCTGCTGCGCCACCCAGGCGCCGAGTGCCACCATGCTGAACACCAGCACCAGCAGGCTCGCCAGCAGGTACTGCCCGGCCAGCGACAGCCGACCGAACCGGAGCAGATCCCAGCGCCGGCTACCCCACGCGGCTCCCAGGCGGCTCAGCCAGACCTCGCTCGACGGCGTTTGCAGCGCTCCCACAGCCTCCGCCACTCCCGCCCCCAATCATACGGCCTAGCGCCCCCGTCCGTTCATGGGCCAGAGGCCGAACCGGGTCAGACCAAGGTCCGACCAACGCCGCGGCCGGGGTCTATTTTCGATCCGCACTCCGTGCATCGACACTGGTACGCGGGCAGGGTGGTGTGCGCCCTGCCGAAACAAGAGTGGGGAAGGAGTCCTCCAAATGAGCAAGCGCGCATGGGTAGCGGGATTGGTCGGCGTGGCGGCGCTCGGCCTGGCCGGGGTGGTTCCAGCCGCGGCGGCGGGGTTCACGGTGACCCCGAGCGTGGTCAGCCAGACCTGTCTCAACCGGGACACGGTGCAGGTGACGCTGACAGCCACAACCACGTCCAGCAGTCCGGTGAAGTACGTCTGGGACTTCAACAACGACCGCAAGGCGGACACGGCGCCCTCGAGCAATCCGACGGTGACGACGGTCTTCGGGGACGAGGAGCGCCACACGGTGAACGTCGGGGCACAGAACCAGCAGCGCGAGCGCGCCTTCGGCTCCATCACCTTCCAGACCATCCGCTGCAGCTAGGCGAGCGGCGCCGTGGAGGCCGGGCCGGCCTCCACGGCGCCCACGTCGCCAGGCGCCGGGACGCATCCGCCGGCGCCTGGCCATGCATAGATTTGGATGTCTGCAGACAGGACCTGGCCGCCGTGGCCGGCGCGGCGGCCATTTCTCCCACGACAGAGGAGCAGGGTAAGTCATGAGCATTCCCAGGCATCCGGCGCTGCTGGCGCTTCCCGCCGCGGCGCTCATCGTGCTGGGCGCGGGCTCCGCCGCGCTCGCCCAGCCCACGTCACAAGGCGACACCACGACTGTCCAGGTCGCCGAGCAGGAGTTCGCGCTGAAGCCGAGCGTCATCTCCGTACCAGCCGGCACAGTCAGCTTCAGTGTGATGAACCAGGGCAAGGTGGAGCACGAGCTGGTCGTCGTGAAGACCGACCTCCCGCCGACCGGCCTGGTCCTGGAGGAGGACAACACCGTGGCGGAAGATACCCCGCAGCAAAAGGCGGTAGGCGAAGTAGAGGAGGTCGCGCCGGGCTCGGTCAAAACCAGCACGTTCGATCTCGCGCCCGGCCGCTACGTGCTGCTGTGCAACATTCCAGGCCATTACAAGGCGGGCATGGCCGCCTCGCTGGAAGTGCTGCCGACCGTCAGCGGCCCGACCCGCCTCCCGAACACCGGGGAGGCGCCCGCGCCCGCCTACCCCCTGTACGGTGCGGCCGGCGGGGCGCTGCTGGGCCTTGGCCTGGCCCTGCGCCGCCTGCTGGGTCGGCGCACAAGCGCGGAGCGGTAGCACCCCAAGACTCCCGGACAACGATGCCCGGAGCCCCTGCTGACGACGGGTGGGGGCTCCTGCACGCTGGTACCTCTTTTCCTCGGGTGGCCAGGTAGGCTGCTGGGACATTGCCGAGGCGGGTGTTGTGCAGGCGGCTGACCAGGGGCCATGCCCTCGCTCGTGCCCGGTGTTGCTCCTTGGCCGAGAAGGTCCTATTCTGGGGGCGATCGCCAGCCATGGGCGGAGAGATGGCCGAGCTATGAGGACACGTGCGATGGCGGAGGCTGCCTGTTTGGTAGCCACCGCGCTGCTCCTCGGAGGGTGGTGTAGGCCGGTGGAACGTCAACTGCTGTGGCGGGCGGAGCCAGGCCTCAGGGCGACGTGGCGCCTGGGGTGTTGTGGGCATGGGGTGCTAACGGCGAGGGCCAACTGGGGGATGGCACGACGATCCGCCGGAGCATCCCGATCCGGGTGAACAATCTTGACGAGGGCAAGGCGATCGTAGCCGCGAGAGTCGCTGGCGGTGGCTTCGTTGGCGGAGGGCACACGCTAGTGCTTCGGGCCGACGGGACGGTGTGGGCCTGGGGGGAGAATCTCACCGGCGAGCCCGGCACCGGCATACCGCCAACCGTGCCACTCCGGTTCAAGTCCCGGGGCTTTCCGGGGTAATCGCCATCGCCGCGGGGGCGCCCACTCGGTGGCGCTGGCTGCGCTCTCCTCTGGCTCGGACTAAAGCGGCGCCGAGGCTGGCTGCGTCCCCGAGCCCCGGGTACTGTCTGCTGCCACGCGGCTGTCTCTCACAGTCCGAGTAGGCCAAGGCTTTCCCGGGCGCTCTGGTATACTCCCGCGCAGGGAGGACGCTATGGCTATCACTCGCCAGGATGTGGAGCACGTCGCCTATCTGGCCCGCCTGGGCCTGGACGAAGCAGAGAAGACGCGCATCCAGCAGCAGCTCTCCAACATTCTGGAGACCATGCGCATCCTGGATCGCGTGGACGTCCAGCACATCCCGCCCACTGCGCAGGTGATCCCGCTGCGCGACGTTATGCGTGATGATGTCGCCCGCCCGTCGTGGCCGGTGGAGCAGATCCTGCAGAACGCTCCCGCCCGCGAGGGGGATGCGTTCCTCGTTCCCGCCGTCTTCGACTAGGCACGCTCTGCCTTCACCGCTCGATGTCCGAGATGCGCAAGGGGCCGCCCGGCCCTATTCGGCGTCAGGCGTTGGGCTGTGAGCCATGAGCGAGGGATGTGACATATGGACCTGATCTGGCTGTCTGTGTACGAGGCGCGCGAGCGCCTGCGTGCTGGCGAAATCTCCTCGGAAGAGCTGACTCGCGCCTGCCTGGAGCGGATCGAGCAGGTGGATGGGCAGCTCCACGCCTTCCTCACCGTCACCGCCGATCTCGCGCTGGAGCAGGCGCGGGCGGCGGATCGCCGGCTCGCAGCCGGCGAGCGGCTGCCGCTGCTCGGTATCCCCGTCGCGCTCAAGGACCTGTTCATCACCAAGGGAATCCGCACCACCTGCGCCTCGAAGATCCTGGAGAACTTCGTCCCCATCGAAGACGGCACGCACGCCCGGAAGCTGGCCGAGGCCGGCGCGGTGCTGCTGGGGAAGACCAACATGGACGAGTTTGCGATGGGCTCGTCTAACGAGAACTCCGCCTTCGGGCCGGTGCGCAACCCCTGGGCGCTCGACCGCGTCCCCGGTGGCTCCAGCGGTGGAAGCGCCGCGGCGGTGGCGGCCGGCGAGGCGCCGCTGGCGCTCGGCACGGACACCGGCGGCTCCATTCGCCAGCCGGCGGCGCTGTGCGGGGTGGTTGGGCTGAAGCCCACTTACGGCCGCGTCTCCCGCTACGGGATGATCGCCTTCGCCTCCTCGCTCGACCAGGCTGGGCCGTTCGCCCGCGATGTGCGCGACTGCGCCCTGGCGCTGGAGGTGATCGCCGGGGTCGATCCATACGACTCCACCAGCCTGCCCGACCCGGTGCCCAGCTACCTGGAGTCGCTCGACGCCGGGATCAAGGGGATGCGGCTGGGCGTGCCGCGCGAGTACTTCGTCCCGGGCATGGAGCCCGGGGTGGAGGCGGCGATCAAGGACGCGCTGGCGGTGCTGGAAGACCTGGGCGCCGAGCTGGATGAGGTGTCGCTCCCGCACACCGAGTACGGCCTGGCCACCTATTACCTGATCGCCCCGGCCGAGTGCTCGTCTAACCTGGCCCGCTACGACGGGGTGAAGTATGGCTACTCGGCGCTCGACCAGCAGGGGATGTGGGATCGCTACCTGGCGACGCGCGGCCGTGGCTTCGGGCCAGAGGTGAAGCGGCGGATCATGCTCGGCACCTACGCCCTCTCGGCCGGCTACTACGACGCCTACTACCTGCGGGCGCAGAAGGTGCGGACACTCATCAAGGCCGACTTCGACCAGGCGTTCCAGCGCTTCGACGCGCTGATCACCCCTACCTCGCCCACGGTGGCGTTCCGTCTGGGCGAGAAGACCGACGATCCGCTGGCGATGTACCTCTCCGACGTCTGCACCCTGCCGGTGAACATGGCCGGGCTGCCCGGGATCAGTCTCCCCTGCGGCTTCTCGGATGGCCTGCCCGTGGGGCTGCAGATCATCGGGCCGGCGCTGGGCGAGGCGGCGGTGCTGCGTGTCGCCCGCGCCTACGAGCAGGCTACGCCCTGGCACACCAGGCGCCCGGCGCTCGCTGTGGAGGCAGGGACACGATGACGACCACTACCCCGCGCGCGGAGAGTGCGCCCGCCACCGCCCGCTACGAGGCGGTCATCGGGCTGGAGGTGCATGCGCAGCTCCTGACCCGCTCCAAGATGTTCTGCGGCTGCTCCGCCGAGTACGCCGGGGCTCCGCCCAACACCCACGTCTGCCCGATCTGTCTGGGCATGCCGGGCGTGCTGCCCGTCATCAACCGGCGGGCGGTGGAGTACACCATCATGACCGGGCTGGCGCTGCACGCGACGATCCCGGAGGCCTCCAAGTTCGACCGCAAGAACTACCCCTACCCGGACCTGCCCAAGGGCTACCAGATCTCCCAGTACGACCTGCCGCTCTGCTCCGGTGGCTACATCGAGATCGAGGTAGACGGTGAGCGCCGCCGGGTGGGGATGAACCGTGTCCACCTGGAGGAGGACACGGCTCGCCTCACCCACGCCCCACATGGCAGCCTGCTGGACTTCAACCGCTCCGGTGTCCCGCTGATGGAGATCGTCTCCGAGCCGGATCTACGCTCTCCGGCCGAGGCGCGGGCCTATCTGCAGAAGCTGCGCTCCATCCTCCGCACCCTGGGCGTCTCCAGCGGCAACATGGAGGAGGGCTCCTTCCGCTGCGACGCCAATATCTCCCTGCGCCTACGCGGCTCGACGGAGTTCGGCACCAAGGTGGAGGTCAAGAACATGAACTCCTTCCGCTCGGTGCAACGGGCGCTGGAGTACGAGCTCGCCCGCCAGGCCAGGCTGCTGGACGAGGGCGGCCGAGTGGTCCAGGAGACCCGCGGCTGGGTGGAGGACAAGGGGATCACCGTCTCGCAGCGTTCCAAGGAGTACGCCCACGACTATCGCTACTTCCCGGAGCCGGACCTGCCGCCGCTGTTCATCAGCCGGGCGTGGGTGGCGGAGCTCCAGGCGCGGCTGCCCGAGCTGCCGGATGCCAGGCGCGACCGCTTCATCCGCCAGTACGGGCTGTCGGCCTACGACGCAGCGCAGCTCAGCGCCGACTCCGCCGTGGCCGACTTCTTCGAGCGCGTGGTGGCGCGCTATCCCACGCCCAAGGCGGTGGCGAACTGGATGCAGTCAGAGGTGTTCCGGCTGCTGAACGACCGTGGGATCAGCATCGAGGAGTCGAAGGCGACCCCGGAGATGCTTGCCGAGACGCTGGAGCTGGTGGACCAGGGGACCATCTCCGGCAGCATGGCCCGCCAGCTCTTCGAGGAGTGCTTCGGCAGCGGCGCCAGTCCGGCGGCGCTGGTGAAGGAGCGCGGGCTGGCCCAGGTGAGCGGAGAGGGGGCACTGGCCCCGGTGGTCGCCCAGGCGATCGCGGCCAATCCCCAGGCGGTGGCCGACTACCGGGCCGGCAAGGCCACCGCGATCAACTTCCTCAAGGGCCAGGTGATGAAGCTGACCCGCGGCCAGGCCAACCCGGCTGTGGCGGAGAAGCTGCTGCGGGCGCAGCTCGACGCCCAGGAATAGGGCGCAGCGGCCAGGCGGATCGGCTTCAGGTGCGCCTCCGCCTGGCCGGGCTCGCAGTGCTGGACGCGCCGCCCGCTTCGGCTCCCGGACGTGATGAGCCAGGCGGTCCTGGAGGGTGTCGGGCTCGCTCCGCAGGCCCGGCGGCCAAGCACCGTGCCGTGAGGCGCATCACGGACTCGTCCCGAGGCAGCCCGGCCGCTGGTAGCGGCGACGGATTGGCGCCCAGGGCATCTGCCCGCGCTCAGCCTGGGGCCGGTCGCCCCAGCACCGGCTGGGCCTGGGCGTGCTCGGGCGGCCAGACGATGACCCGACTATCGCCCTGCCACTGGATGGTCAGGAGCCGGTGGCCGATCTGCTCGCCCGTGGCCGGGTCGAGCCGGAAGTCGCCATAGAGGGTGGTTAGCGTCAGGGCGCGGGCTGCGTCGCGCAGCGCCTCGTCCTGCGTGGTTCCCGCGAGCTGGACGCAGCGCTGCGCGACCAGGCCGGCGGCATACGCCTGCGCGGCGACGTAGTCTGGTCCAGTCTGGAAGCGCGCCTCGAAGCGGCGCGCGAACTCGGCTGCGGTCGGGCCGACGTCGGGCTGAATCCCGAGCCCCGGCTCCCACTGGCTGGGGCCGAAGTAGCCGTGAGCGTCCCGGCCGAGTGTCTGGCCGAAGAGTGGCAGTGCCGCCGCGACCAGCCCGACCACCGGCGCTACGTTGCCGGCGGCCCTGAGCCGCCGGGCGAACGCGAGATCGACCTCGGTTCGCCCGGCGGCCAGGACGATGTCCGGCTGCGCAGCAGCCAGCCGGTCGATCAGCGCCGGTAGATCGGCCTCCGCCGCCGGGTACTCCAACCGCGCCACTACCGTAAATCTGCGCTGCCTGGCGTGCGCTTCGGCTCCGTCGATCGCCGCCCGGGGAAACGTCCCGCGCGCACCGTGCACCAGGGCGACCCGCCGCGGCGCTGGGACCAGGCGCTCCACCAGGTCCAGCAGGCCATGGAAATAGCGGCTGGCCGGGGTGGCGAGGGGGACGACCCAGCGGAAGCCGCGCTGGCTGATGGCGTCGGAGGAGCCGCCGTGGTTCCAGAGCACCCGCCGGTGCCGCTCGGCCACCGCCGCGGCCGCGAGGACCAGGGCGCTGGAGTACGGCCCGATCAGGAGATCCACCTGGTTGGCGAGGATCAGCCGCTCCGTGAGAGCTGCCACCCGCTCGGCTCGGCCCTGGTCGTCCTCCACCCGCAGCGCCAGCGGCAGCCGGGCCCCGAGGCGTGGCGCCAGCAGGCCGCCGGCGCGGTTGACGTCCTCGGTCCAGAGGGCCAGCCCGCGATACGCCTGCCATCCCTGCGGCGAGAAGGGGCCGCTCAGCGAGAGCGCCGCGCCGACGGTGAGCTGGCGAGCGTGTCCCACGATGCTCTCCGGTGCCGAGCGGCCGCCGCAGCGCGGCTCAGCGCGGCGGGTAGATGTGGCTCCAGGGGCGCGCCCGCTCGAAGGCGGCGCTCGCGGCGAGCAGCACGTCGTCCGTGAGCCCGGCCGGGATGGACGCAGCGGGGTGGCCGGTGTCGTTGATCGGGTAGGTCAGGCACCAGCCGATCAATGGGTCTACTGCCTCTCCGTTGACCTCGCTCGGCCTGAGCGCGTTGCCGTCCGCGGCGTTGTCCACCGGCAGCGTCGCCAGCGTGGGCGTTACGAGCAAGTCGTAGCGCTCGAAGACGTCTTGCACCGCGTCGAACACCTCGGCGGGGAGGCGGCGAATCCGCGCCGCCAGCTCGGCGGCTGGGATAAAGAAGATGTCGCCAGCCATCGGCGTCGTGCTCCACTCGTCATCGCGGGCTGGGCCATGAGCGTACCGGGCCGCTCCGCGGCGTGCAACAGCCCGGCCGCTGCTGGTCTGCCATCTGGCACGCGAAATGCTGAGGCCGCGGCATCCAACGCTCCGCTGCCGATAGGAAATACAAGGAGGGGCGACATGGCGATTGCGAGTCCGCCCGGGGTTGGACAGGTCATCGACGGGGTGATCGAGGGCCAGGCGCAGCGCCTGGACCCGCTGGCCGAGCAGGTGCAGGGATGGCTGCGGAACGCGGTTGCCCGCGGTGGGCCAACGGGGCTCCAGCTCAAGAACTTCCTTCACGGCATCTGGCTTGGCCATCCACTGCACCCGGCGCTCACCGATGTCCCGATCGGCGCCTGGAGCGCCGCGCTGCTAATGGATCTATTCGGGCCGAGCAAGGGGGCAGACGCCGCGGTGGCGATCGGGACGCTGGCCGCGGTCCCCACCGCGCTCGCCGGTCTGGCGGACTGGATAGATACAGAAGGCAAGCCGCGCCGGGTGGGGCTGGTCCACGCCACACTGAACTCGCTCGGGCTGGGGCTGTATGTCTGGTCCTGGCTCGCCCGACGCTCGGGGAACCGGCAGCTCGGCGTGCTGCTCTCCACCACCGGGTATAGCGTCGGGGTCGTCTCCGCCTGGCTCGGCGGCGAACTGGTCGATCGCATGGGCACGGGGGTGAGCCGCAACGCCTGGGAGCCGCCCGTACAAGATTTCCAGGTGGCGGCGCGCGAGGCCGACCTGCGGGAGGGGCAGCTCGCCGCGGGCGAGATCACGGTAGATGGCCAGAAGCTGCCGCTGGTGCTGCTGAAGCAGGGCGGGCAAATCTACGCGCTGAGCGGGGTGTGCTCCCACTGGGGCGGGCCGCTGGCCGAGGGGCAGCTCGTGGGCGAGTGCGTCCAATGCCCGTGGCACGGCTCGCAATTCAGCATGCGCGATGGCAGCGTCCGCCAGGGCCCGGCGCAGTTCGCGCAGCCCTGTTTCGAGACACGGGTGCGCGATGGCAACGTGGAGGTGCGCACACCGCGCGCAGCCAGGTGACACGAGATCGGCGTTCCCTCCGCGAGATGCCGATCCCGACCAGGGGCATGCCGTGGGCGGCGCGCCTCACTTTGGGGCCGCGCCTGGTGGCGCCACCGGGACAGGCAAGGGCGGACGTGGCGCCCGGGCGCTCAGCCGGCCAGATTGCACTCGTGCTGGTAGCCTGCGTTGCTCACGATCCAGTCGTTGAGCGCGGCGTCGCCGCCCGCCAGATACTGCGCCAGCAGCAGGTTTTCCTGGAATCGGAGTGGCGTGTTGGATGGCCACCAACCACCGGTAAGCGTCTGCCAGATCTGCGCCTCGTTGCGGGTGGCCTCCACCTCGCGCTCCACACAATCGCTCACGCCCTGCCGTTGCTGCCGAGCATGGGTAAGCTCGTGGGCGAGCACGGTAGCAGCAGCCTGGGTGGAATCGGCTACCACGCCCGGGGAGAGGGCGATCAGGTTGTGCCGGCCGTCATACGCGCCCCAGGCGCCGGGCAGGTCGGCCAGGGTCACCCGTACTCCGGTGGCGGCTGGCACGTCGGCGAGCGAGGCGCCGAGCGGGCCGGCGGCGCGGAGCTGGGCCAGGGTGGAGGACAGCCGGGCCGGGGTCGCGTCAGGGGGCGGCGGAGTGGACGGCGGCGGACTGGTGCAGGCGGTCTGGCCCAGCTCCCAGGGGAAGCGCGCCGCGTTGGGGCGGCTCTGCAACCCGCAGGGGCCGTTGATCCAGGTCGTTTCACCATCGGTAAAGGCGGTCCAGTTGTCCGCCTTGCGCCAGACCAGCAGTCCGTGGGTGGTTGGCTGCAGCGCGTCGCCATTCGCCGGGTTATGGATCTCGTCGCCGGTGCAGTCGCCAACAATCCGCGGCATCAGCGCGTGCAGCGTGCTGAACCCGAGCTGGAAGACACACGGGACCGTGGGCGCGGGTGCCGCGGCAACCCCACTGCTGCCTGAGACGAGCAGGGCTGCGGCCACAGTGAGCCACACCAGCAGCGCGCTGCGCACGCCTCTCCCTCCCGCCGGGCGCCGCGCGGGCGGCCGCGCCCACGCGTGGCTACCCGCCGTTGTCAGGCAGCGTACACCTTGGCGCAGGAGCCGTGCCGGATTACTTGATGTCGACCGCGTCGAGAGAGACCGTCACTCCGGCGGAGGCGGGGTTCTTGGCGCCAGAGGCGGAAACCTTCAGCGTGTGCAGCGCGTTGGCCAGCCCGTGCCGCTCGAAGGGTACCTGCTGGAACCGGAGCTGGGGCGAGTACAGGTCCACCACTGTGAAGACGCCATCCAGCACCACGTAGGCCTTGCCCATCTGCGGCCCCATGGTCATCAGCACCTCGACGTCCGTTCCGGTCCAGCTCAGCGTTGCGTTACCATTGTCATCCGTCGAGAAGGCGACCGATCCGCCCGAGGCGCGGGTGTCGGCGTATGACTTCCAAACCCCGTGATAGGCGAGACGCGAATCAGTATTTTCTATGCGGGTGTAGATGCTCGGGTTGGTCGTGAGCACCAGCGGGGCACGGGGGCCCTGCGAGAAGTCGAAGTCATCCAGCAGGTCGCCGAGCTGCGGTACGGTCTCCCGCACCGTGGGCCGCGGATCCGGCCGGCCATCGGTAGCCGGGTCCAGCCGCTGGCCACCGAGGAACAGGTCTTCGATGAGCTTCAGGTAGGCATCGAAGCTGAGCACCTGGTGGTCGATGTAGCCCTGCCTGGCATAGGGGCTGATTACCAGGCCCGGCACCCGCAGCCCGTAGCCGTTGCCATCCACCACTGGCGGCGGCACGTGGTCGTAAAACCCGCCCCAGTCGTCCCAGGCCAGGAAGATGGCGCTGCT
>JAJPGT010000078.1 GCA_021325655.1 Pseudomonadota bacterium | reverse complement strand
GTCGGTCCTCCCTTCCGTGATGTTGGCTATCACGACGAGAACCACACGGTGGCCGTCTCTGTCAACGGCCCCTCCTCCCAATTTTCTACACGCCCGGGGACTCTACCTCAGATTGGCGATCAGGAACGCTAGCACGGCGAGTTCCAGCGTCACTGGCAGGCGCGCCAGGATCTCCGGCCCGACCGGCAGGTGGTTCTGGAACGACGTCCCGAAGTCGCCGCGCAGCACCTTCGACAGCCAGTCCAGGTACTGCACGTGCAGCGGCCGATCCAGCCCCTGCTCGTGCTCGAACCGCGCGATCGCTTGCGGCGTCGCGTCGATGCTCAGCGCCGCTTTGGCCGCCGATCCCGGAACGACGTTGATCGCCACGAAGAGGACGGCGGAGGTCGCCAGCAACGTCGGGATGAACGCTGCCAGGCGCAGCGCGATCAGTCGCAGCATGTCGGCCTGCCCAGCCGCTCGTCGCTACTCGAACCAGGCGTCCTTCAGCGTCTTCAGGAAGCCCGTGCGCATCGGCCGATAGTTCTGGAGCTTCTTCGTGTGCCCGATCAGCAGCCAGCCGTTGACCAGCGGCACAATGGGCATGTCCCTGAACGACAGCTCCTGCATCTTGCGATACAGCTCTTTCCGCTGCTCCTGCGTCGACGCCGTCTTGGCGTCCTCCAGCAGCTTGTCCATTTCCGCGCTGGAGTACTTCTGCACGTTGATCGCCATGCCCGAGTGGTAGTTATTCGACACGAAGTCGTCGGGGTCCGCCAGCGGGCTCAGCCAGTACATGGTCGTGATGTCGAAGTTGCTCGTGCTCCAGACCTCGTCCCAGTAGCGCGGGATCTCCATCGTCCCGATCTTGGCGCTGACCCCGACCTTCGCCAGATTCTGCTGAATGATCGGCACTATGGCCATCAGATTCGGGAACGACGACGCGATCGTCATCGTGGTCTCGAAGCCGTTGGGATAGCCGGCTTCGGCCAGCAGCGCCTTCGCTTTCTCCGGGGCGCCGTTCGGCGGCACCGGCTGGAGATCGGGCGCGAACGCCCAGTTCCACTGGGGAATCACCCCGCCGAGAATCGGCGTCGCCAGACCAAAGAACGCGCCACCCACCAGCGCCTGGCGATCGATGGCGTAGGAGATCGCCTGGCGCACCTTGGGATTGTCGAACGGCTTGCGGCTGTTGTTCGGCAGCAGCCAGTTGTAGCGCGATCTCTCGAGCGTGAGCGCCGCCAGGTCGGGGTTCGCCTTGATGCTGGCAAAGTCCTTCGGCGGGATCTCGTTCGAGAAGTTCACCACGCCCGACATGAGCCCGGTGGTGAGGGCAGTGATGTCGCTGATGATGCGATATTCCATCGCATCGAAGTACGGCTTCCCCTGTTCGAAGTAGTTCTCGTTGCGCTCGAACTTGATCGCGCTGCGCGGCTCGTAGCTGACGAACTTGAACGGCCCCGTGCCGATCGGCTTGGCGTTCAGATCGTGCCCAGACTCGACCAGCTTCTTCGGAACGATCGAGGAGCCAGGGAACGCCACGTAGATGAGGAACGGCCCAACGCACTTGTTGAGCGTGAAGCGGACCGTGTGCGGGTCGACGACGTCCACGCTCTTGATGTCCTGCACCTGGGCGCCGTAGGAGTAGCCGGAGTTCGGGGCACGGAGGCGGTCAAAGGTGAACTTCACGTCCTCCGCCGTGAAGTCATCCCCGTTGTGGAACTTCACGCCCTGGCGCAGCTTGAAGGTGTACTGCAGGCCGTCTGGCGAGATCTCATACGACTCGGCCAGCTCGGGATACGGCTTCGCATCCGGGTCCAGCGCCATCAGGGTCGAGTAGACCTGCTCGATGACCACGTGCGACATTCCGCTCGGCCCGCGCACCGGGTCGAAGCCGGCAGGGTCGGCAGAGAAGGCCGCCTGGAGCACGCCCCCGCGCTTGGGCGCGCCGGCCGCAGGCGCTGGTGTGGGAACTGCCTGGGGCGCCGCCACAGTCGGCGCCGCGGGCGCCGTCGCCGCCGCCGCCGCGCAGCCCCTCGACCGCGAGCAGCGATAGGCCAGCACCCAGCAGACGCAAGGCCTGCCGCCGGCTGATCCGCTCTCTTGCCATCCCTTCCAGCATCCCTCCGCGGAGTGATGCCGCGCCTTCCGATCCTGTGTCGCTCATCCTGAGTCTCCTCATCCTTGGCACTGCGAGCGTTCGCCGCGACGCCTCGCGGGGAGGTGGAGCTACTCGACACGACCCGGCGGCCCCGCGGGCCAATCGCCAGCCGCGGCGACCGCCGGAAGTAACAGGCAGCGCGCCCGGGGGTGGCACAGCCGGGCTCCATCCAGATCCTTACAGCGGCACGAGTCTAAGCAGGGCAGTAGGAATCCGTCAACTGCAAGCGCTCGCCAGGAGCAGCGGAGGGTTCGCCCACCACCGGATGCCGCGCGGGACCGGTCCGGGCGCTGTGTTCACCTGCCGCCGCCGCTTCATGGCACGCGCTCCCTGGCGGATTCCCTGGACCGCGCCAGCGGCGTGCCCTAATATCCTGCTTGGGGGAGAACATGAGGCAGGGTTCATCCGGGCCGCCGAGCAGCTCGGCGCGCGAGGGCGGCTGGGCGCCGGGCTCAGCCACGAACGCTCGCGGGCCGGCGGGCGAGCACTGGCTGGCGCGCTTGCGCAGCCTGCAGGAGATCGCGCACGCGGTCAACTCCGACCTGCGGCTCGAGAGCGTTCTCCAGACCATCGTCGACACCGTGGCCACCTACAGCCCCTGGCGGCAGTGCTGCATCGCCCGCCTGGACCCCGAAGGGCAGGAGGTGCGCTTCGTCGCCGAGCGCGGGTTCTTCAACCCGGAGCTGGGCAACGTCTATTGCTGGCCCGCCAGGGGGTCGATCACGCCGGTCGCCGTCCAGCTCGGCCGGCCCATGGCCTTCGAAGACATTCTGGCCCAGGACGAGTTCCCCGGCGTGCGCGAGGACGCGCTGGTCCGTGGCTACCGCTCGCTCCTGGTGGTGCCGCTGCGCGGGATCGAGCCCGCCGCCGCGGTCTGGTTCTGCGGCGACCAGCCGCACCGCTTCACCACCGGCGAGATCGCCTACGCCGCGGCGATCGCCGACCAAGCGGCGATCGCGATCAAGAACGCCGAGCTCCACGAGCGTGAGCGGCGGACAATCCTGGAGCTGGAAAGGCTGAACCAGGTCATCGCGCGCCAGAATCAGGCGCTGGAGCGCCAGGCGGACAACCACATGCGGCTGACGCAGATGGTGCTGTCCGACCAGGGTCTGGATGTGATTCTCCAGACGGCCACGCAGGTGCTTGGCAATCCGGTCGTGCTCTTCGACCGCTGGCTGCAGGCGCTCGGCACAGCCGGCTGCGCATCGCACGAGGCGCCGTCGCTGCCACCCCACTCCTCGGAGCAGGCTGCCCGCCTGCGGCGCCCGTTACGGGTCGACGCCGCTGGATCGGGCGAGCCGCCGGCGATCCTCGCGCCGATCATGGCGGGCCGCGAGCTGTTCGGCCTCCTGCTGGTGGTCGCGCGCTGGCGGGCGCTGGATGAGGAGGATCTCACCGTTGCCGAGCAGGTCGCGATGGTCCTGGCGCTGGAGCTGATGAAGGGACGGATCGCGTACGAGGTGGAGCTGCGTGTCCAGACCGACTTTCTCAGCACGCTGCTGGCTGGAGGGCCGCTCGACGGCAAGGACCTCGGGGTTCGAGCAGCGCTCCTGGGCCTCGACCCGGCGCGTCCCACCTACGTGCTCCTGTTCGCGCTTGACGACGAGCAGCCCGAGGGCGACGAGTTCGCCACGCTCAACCGGCGGCGTGAGCTCCTCGACACGGTGCGCCACGCGCTCCGCCGCCGCGAGCCGAGCGCGGTGGTCGTGCTGCAGGGCCGCCATGTCGCCGCGCTGCTTCCCGCCAACGAACGCGCCGACCGCGACGTAGCCGCGCTGGTCGCGAACGCCCGCGAGGAGAGCGCGCGCCTGATCGACGCGAGCGTCTCCGCCAGCTTTTCCCGGCCCTGCCAGGCGCCGGCCGACTACGCCCTGGCCTATCGCCAGGCGCGCAAGACGCTCGAGGTGCAGCGCGTGCTGGGCCGCCTCGGCCAGACGTGCAGCTTCGAGCAGCTCGGCGTCTATGGCCTGCTGTTCTCGGACGATACCGCCGCGGACCTCGCTCGCTTCACCGACGAGCTGCTGGGCGGCCTAGTGAGCTACGACCGGCGGCACCACGCGCCGCTCCGAGCAACGCTGGAAGCGTTCCTGCGCCACAACGGCAACCTGCGCCGCACCGCGAGCGAGCTGTTCGTCCACATCTCGACGTTGCGCTACCGCCTGCGCCGCATCGAGGAGATCACCGGGCTGTCGCTCGACGACGCCGAGCACCGCTTCCGCCTGCAGCTCGCGCTGCGGATCGCCAGTCTGACCCAGACGGAGGGCTGAACGGTCGAATCGCAAAAAGTGCGCACTGGCGAGCGCCCGTTTTGGATCATCTGTCGGAAGATTCGCCGCCACTGAGTTGCTAACATGACAATTCGATGGCCGAATTTCTCCCTGTCTACTCGCCGGCGCCGCAGCCGCGCCCTGGCGTCGGCGAGCGGCGGCGAGGTTCCCGCACCAGCCCGCTCCGCTATGAGTAGCGCCAACCTCACTGCCAGCGACCTCGCCGTTCCGGCCGCTCCTCCCACGCCCAACGCAGAGTCCGGCCGGCCCGGAGTGGCGCTGCGTCTGGAGCGAGTGAGCAAGCACTACCACTCGACCGTCGCCGTTCGTGACGTCACGCTGCACGTCGCCCGCGGCGAGTTCCTGACACTGCTCGGCCCGTCCGGCTCCGGAAAGACCACCACCTTGATGATGATCGCCGGGTTCGTCATCCCGACGGCCGGCCGGATCTATCTGGGGGAGCGCGACATCACGCTTCTGCCTCCGCACAAACGTGGCTTCGGCATGGTCTTCCAGTCGTACGCGCTGTTCCCCCACATGACCGTGTTCGACAACATCGCCTACCCACTGCGCATGCGCGGCGTCGGCGCCAGCGAGATCGCCAGCCGGGTGTGCCGCGCGCTGGCGATGGTCCAACTGGAAGGCTACGAGCAGCGCCGGCCGCGGCAACTGTCCGGCGGGCAGCAGCAGCGCGTGGCGCTGGCCCGAGCGCTGGTCTTCAACCCGCCCGTGCTGCTCATGGATGAGCCGCTCGGCGCGCTGGACCGCAAGCTGCGCGAGCGGATGCAGCTCGAGATCAAGCACCTGCAGCGCGAGCTCGGCATCACCATGGTCTACGTCACCCACGACCAGGAAGAGGCGCTGGTGATGAGCGACCGGGTGGTGGTGATGAGCCAGGGGCGGATCGAGCAGGTCGGGAGCCCAGACGACCTGTACGAGCAGCCGGCCAATCGCTTCGTCGCGGACTTCCTCGGAGAGTCCAACTTCTTGGAGGGACGCGTCGAGCAGGTGGACGACCGGGCGGCGACGCTCGTCACCGACGACGGGCTGCGGGTGCGCCTGGCTTTGCGGCCCGGCCTGGCCGCCGGCAGCGCCGCCAGCCTGGCGCTGCGCCCCGAGCGTGTCCGGATTGGCGCGAGCGATGGACTGGCGAATCGCTACGAGGGCGTGGTGCGGGAGGTGATCTACGTCGGGGAGAACACCCGCTACCGGGTCCAGATCGGCGCCGTGACGGTGCTCACTGCCAAGCGACCGAATCTCGCGGATGGCCCGCGGCCGAGCATCGGAGAGCATCTGACTATCGGCTGGCAGCCCGAGGACATGGTCGTCGTCTGATCCCGAACGGGCGAAGCCGCCACGGGTTCCGAAGTCCCCGGCGAGAGTCAGCCGGGAGCAGGGAAGAGGAGGAAGGATACGATGCCGCGCGATGGCCTGGATCCACCGGCCGGGGTGACCCGCCGTTCGTTTCTGAGACTTGCCGCCGCCGCTGGCGCGGCCGGCCTGCTGGCCGCCTGCGCCCAGCCGGCAAGCGCCCCCGCGCCAACCAGCGCGCCAGCGGCCCAGCCCACATCAGCCCCGGCCGCGGCCGCTACCACCGCCCCGGCAGCACAGCCGACCACTGCGCCCCAGGCTGGCCCGGGCATTCCCGAGAAGCTGAAGGGGCGGGGCGAGGTGGTGTTCGTCTCCTGGGGCGGCACCTATCAGGACGCGCTCCGCGAAGCGATCCTCAAGCCGTTCGAGCGCGACTCC
The DNA here is from genome assembly GCA_021325655.1 of Pseudomonadota bacterium. Taxonomy (GTDB): domain Bacteria; phylum Chloroflexota; class UBA6077; order UBA6077; family JAJPGT01; genus JAJPGT01. Next base: position 22,183 of record JAJPGT010000078.1, on the reverse strand, counting down.
GGAATCAAGGTCATCGACCTGAGTCCGCTGGATTACGGCAAGATCAAGGCGATGGTCGACGCCAACAACGTCGAGTGGGACGTGATCGATGCCGAAGCCGAGTGGGCTGCCGGACAGCACCAGGCGCTCCTGGCCAAGCTGGACTACAGCATCATCGACACCGAGGGGGTGCCCAAGGAGTTCATCAAGGACTGGGGCGTGGGGCTGGAGTCCTACTCGGACGTGATCGCCTACTCCACCGAGGCGTTCAGCGCCGACAATCACCCCAGATCCTGGGCCGAATTCTGGGATGCCCAGAAGTTCCCTGGGCCGCGCTCGCTTTACAAGTCCCCGGCCGGGACGCTGGAGCTGGCGGTGATGGCTGATGGCGTTCCCAAAGATCAGGTGTACCCGCTCGACGTCGACCGCGCCTTCAAGAGTCTGGAGCGGATCAAGGGCGAGGTAAAGGTCTGGTGGACCCAGGGCGCCCAGCCGGCTCAACTGCTGACCAACAAGGAAGTCGTGCTGGTCGCCGGCTGGGCCAACCGCGTCAACGCCGCGATCGCCGAGGGCGCGAAGGCGGCGATCGAGTGGAACCAGCACGTCATCCACACCTCGCTGCTGAGCGTCGTCAAGGGGGCGCCGGACCAGGAGAACGCGATGAAGCTGATCGCCTACTCCCTGCTCCCCGAGCGACAGGCCGACTTCGCCAAGCGCATCACCGTTGGACCGGCCAACCAGAACGCCTTCAAGCACCTGGGGCCGGAGGAGGCGAAACGACTGCCGACCTCGCCGGAACTCTTCAAGCTGGGAATCGCGGTCAACGGCGAGTGGTGGGCTGAGAACCTCGCCAAGGTCCAGGAACGGTTCAACGCGTTCGTGCTCTAAACTCAGCGGCCGGGGGAGTCCGCTCCGCCGGCCCGGCTCCGGCTGGCCAACCATGGCGGTACTCGCACGACCGGGCTCTCTTCCGTCCCAGCGGCTCGCCGCGGCGATCGTCGCCGCGCGGCCACGCTCGTGGCGACTCGCGCTGCTCGGCCTCTCGGTGCTCTTCCTCGGGGTGCTGTTCGCGCTCCCCGTCGCGCGCGTCATCCTGATGAGTGTGGATGCTCCACACTTCACCCTCAAGTATTACGTCGACTTCCTGACCGTCCCGGTCTACTCTCAGGTGCTCTACCTCACCTTCCGGATCGCGGCGATCGTCACCGTGGTCTGCCTGCTGCTCGGCTACCCGGTCGCCTACCTGATCGCCAGCGCCCGGCCCAGCGTTGGCCGCATCCTGCTCGTCCTGGTGCTGCTGCCGTTCTGGGTAAGCCTGCTGGTCCGAAGCTATGCCTGGATGGTCATTCTTGGCCGGGCCGGCATCGTCAACCAGCTTCTGCTCGGACTCGGCGTCGTCCAGGAGCCGCTGCAGCTCATGTTCAACACGCTCGGGGTAGTGGTGGGGATGACCCACATCCTGCTCCCCTTCATGGTGCTGCCGCTGTACAGCGTGATGCGCGGCATCGACCGGCGCCTGCTCCAGGCGGCTTCCAATCTCGGCGCCAGCCCCTGGCGGGCGTTCTGGACGGTGTTTTTCCCGCTCAGCCTCCCGGGCGTCGGCGCCGGGTGCCTGCTGGTGTTCATCCAGTCGCTGGGGTTCTTCATCACCCCGGCGCTGCTCGGCGGCTCCGGCGATGTGATGATCGCCCAGCTCATCGAAAACCAGGTGCGGCAGCTCGTCAACTGGCAGTTCGCCTCGGCGCAGGCGGTGGTGCTGCTGGTCGCCGCGGTCGTCGTGCTGGCGGTGTTCAACCGTGTCCTCGGGCTGGAGCGCATCTGGAGCACGCGGGTGTAGCGATGGCGCGGACGACGCTCTACGCCTTCAACGCCGCGGTGTTCGGGTTTCTGCTCGCCCCGGTCGCGGTGGTGCTGATCATCTCGTTCTCGTCGGCGAACTACCTGCAATTCCCGCCACCCGGTTTCTCGTTGCAGTGGTACGAGAACTACTTCACCAGCGATCGCTGGATCGTTGCGACCTGGGCCAGTGTGCAGGTGGCGGTGGCGACCACCGTGCTGGCGACGCTCCTTGGGACCACCTCGGCGCTCGCGCTCAACCGCTGGTACTTCCCGGGTCGCCAGCTTCTCTTCACCTTCCTGGTGTCCCCGATGATCGTCCCGGTGATGATCATCGCGATGGCACTGTACGCGGCGTTCGCCCCCTTGCGGCTGGTGGGCACGCTGCCGGGGCTGGTGCTGGGACACACGATCCTGGCCTACCCCTATGTGCTGATCAATGTCATGGCCCCGCTGTACGGGCTGGACGAGCGACTGGAGCAGGCGGCGATGAGCCTGGGCGCTAACGGCTGGAACACGTTCCGCACGGTGACCCTGCCGCTGATCCTGCCGGGGGTGCTGAGCGGCGCGATCTTCGCCTTCTCCGTCTCCTGGGACGAGGTGGTAATCGCGATCTTCCTCTCCGGGCTCCGCACCACGACGCTTCCCAAGCAGATGTGGGACGGCGTGCGGACCGAGATCGACCCGACCATCGCCGCGGTCGCCTCCATCCTGATCGTCATCTCCTGTCTGGGGCTGCTGGTGCAGCTTCTCGCGGGGCAGCGCGGCGGCGAGGAGGTGGCCGCTGAGTAGCGCAGGAGCGCGAATCGCTCCTGCGCTTTTTCCTACCAAGTGTAGGTGGCCCGATCGCCGGGCGCGGGCGAAACTACACAGTGTGACAACCACAAAGCACGGCGCCGAACGCAGCAGCTACCGTGCGACAGGAGGGAAGGGGTGAAGTTCGGTTTCTTTCTGGGAATGCATTACCGAGACGTCGATCGCCCGTATGGCGAACTGCTGAACAATTCGCTCGAGATCGCGATCCGGGCGGAGGAACTCGGGTACGATGCCGTCTTCATCCCCGAGCACCATTTCATCAACTACATCACGCTCCCGTCAGCGCTGCACTTCGCGACGAAGATCGCCGCGCATACCAAGCGCATCCGGCTGATCACCGCGGTGCTCGTGCTGCCGTACTACCACCCGCTCGCGCTCGCCGAGGAGATCGCGCAGACCGACTGGCTCACCGACGGGCGGCTGGAGATCGGGGTGGCGCGCGGCGCGAACAAGTACGAGTTCGTCCGACTGGGCATTCCCTACGAGAAGAGCCGCGAGATGTACCAGGAAGCGCTCGACGTGATGCTCAAGTCGTGGGAGCAGGAGGACCTGGAGTACGAGGGCCAGTTCTACCGCTTCCCGGCGACCACCACGTTGCCGCGCCCGAAGCAGCGGCCACACCCGCCAGTGTGGATCTCGGCGCAGAGCTTCCCGGGGGTGCGCACCGTCGCCAAGCTGGGAGTGAACCTCCAGACCAGCCCCAACTTCGGCTGCTTCGCGCCCTACGAAGACTTCGTGGCGCTGATGGAGGAGTTCAATCGCGCCCAGAAGGAGTCGGGCCATCCGCGGCCCGAGGTCGGGCTGCTCCGGCGGGTTTTCATCGCCGAAAGCGAGCAGGAGGCGCTCAAGCACCTGGACGACCTGCTCACCCACTGGCGGATGTACATGGCGTTCTACGAGCCACGCGCCGATCGCCGCCTGGACATGCGAGTCGACCTGGCCGACACGCCGGTGATCCGCGGCGCGGTGCAGCCGGCAAGGCTGGAGCTCGACCTCTCCAACGTGTACGAGACCTACGACGACCCGATCATCACCACGCCCGAGAAGGCGGTGGCGCGGATCAAGAAGTACGAGCAGATGGGCGTGACCTACCTGATGGTGAACACCGCGTTCGGAATCCCACAGCGCGACGTGCTGCGCTCGCTGGAGCTGTTCGCGAAGGAGGTCATGCCACACTTCCGGGAGCAGCCGGCCAGCGTCGCCCCGCGCCTCGCCGCGATCACGTAGGTGGACGTCGCGCGCTGAGGGGTGAACGTGCGTGAGCGCTGATGGGCAGCCTTCACCCCTCAACGCGCAACCCTACAACCGCCAACCCTCGACGTCGATGCTGTCGTGAGCGCTGACCTGCTGCTGCTCAATGCCCGCGTGCGGCCGATGGACCGGCCCGACCGGCTCGTCGACGCCGTGGCGCTGCGGGGAGACCGGGTCCTGGCCGTCGGTCCGGCCGTGGAGCTTCAGGCCCGCTTCGTCGGCCCGTCCACCCGGCTCTGGGACCTGCGCGGACGCGCGGTGCTGCCGGCCTTCAGCGACGCTCACCTGCACCTCGAGCTGACCGCGCTTGCCCTGGCCCGAGCGGTCAACTGCCGCACCCCGCCCGTCACCAGCATCGGCGACATGGTCGAGCGGCTGCGCGAAGCGGCCGCACGCACGCCGGCCGGCGAATGGGTGATCGGGCAGGGCACCTTCTTCCAGGACACGCTGCTCGCGGACCAGCGCTACCCGGACCGCCACGACCTGGATCGGGTCAGCCGCGAGCATCCGGTCATGGTCCGCTTCAGCTTTCACGCGGTGGCGCTCAACTCGCTCGCGCTGCGCCTGTGCGGGATCGGCCGCGAGACGCCCGACCCGCCCGGCGGCCAGATTCAGCGCGACGCTAGCGGCGAACCGACCGGAATGACACGCGACATGGCCCACCACCTGAAGCTGCCGGACCCACGTCCGGGCGAGCTGCGTCGCGCCTTGCTGGAGGTCGGCCGCCGCGATCTCCTCGCTCACGGGGTCACCGCGATCCAGGAGATTTCGGGCTCGCGGCTCGGCGTGCAGACGCTGGCGGCGCTCGTCCAAAGCCAGCAGCTCCCGCTGCGGGTCGCGCTCTCGCTGCACGTTCCGGGCACCCTGGCGCTCGAGAGGGCGCTGGCGCGCGACCTCGAGGGGGTCGAGTTCGACGAACGCTGGCTCAGCGACGGCGGAATCAAGCTTTTTGCCGACGGCGGGACCACCGCCCACGCCGCTGCCTTCTACCAGCCCTATGCCGACGAGCCGAGCACCAGCGGCCGGCTGGCATACCGCGCGGACGAGATCGCTGACCTGTTCGAAGCCTGCGACCGCGCCGGCCGGCGCGTTTCGATCCACGCGGTCGGCGACCGGGCCCAGGACGCGGTGCTGGACGGCTTCGAAGCGTTCCTGCGTCGCCGCCCCGACCGGCGACCGCTGCTGCACCGCGTCGAGCACGCCGGCAACCTCGTCGCGAGCGACGCGCGCCTGCGCCGCTACCAGGCGCTCGGTCTGCTCCCCGTTCCCAACCCCACCTTCATCTACACCTTTGGCGACGCGCTGCGGGTCTACCTCGGCCCGGAGCGGGCGCGGCAGCCTTTCCGTTTCCGCTCTATGCTGGAGATGGGCTTCCCGCTGCCCGGTAGCTCCGACTGCACCGGGCCGGAGCCGCTAGGACTCTCACCACTGTTCAACATCTGGTGCCTGGCCACGCGCCAGACCGCGCGCGGGAGCTTGCTCTGGCCGGATGAGGCGATCTCCGTGCAGCAGGGCCTGGTGCTGTTCACCCGCAACGCCGCGGCGGCGCTGGGTCAGGACCGCGAGCGCGGGACCCTGGAGCCGGGGAAGCTGGCGGATCTGGTGGTGCTGGAGCGCGACCCGCTCGATGTTCCGCCAGAGCAAGTGAAAGACCTGCGGGTGGACTGCACGCTGGTCGGGGGGCGGGTGGCCTACCATCGCCCGGGAACAGACCTTCCGAGTGAGGTGGCGTGGTGGCCAGCCGACTAAGCAGCTAGCCCCGGATGGGCTGTAGGTTGACAGGAGTGGGTCTGTTCGTAGCGAGTGAACGCGGCATGGACGGCCTCCTGGAGCGCGTCGAAGGTCGGATAGGTCCGCTCAGGCAGCTCATAGTGCTTGATGAGCCGGAAGACCCGTTCGATGTCGTTGAGCTCGGGACTGTACGACGGCAAGTAATACAGGTACACCCGCCGATGCCACAGCTCCGGCAGCGCTGCACGGACCAGCTTGGCGTGGTGGAAGCCGGCGTTGTCGAGGACCACGACCGGTGACAGATGGGGGTCGGCCAGCTGCTCCAGACAGCCGAGCAGGTCGACCGCGTCGAAGGAGCGGCGGACCGCCAGCCAGCGCAGGTCGGTCTGGTCGTCCCACTGGACCGTGGCAGCCAGGACGTTGAGGCGGCGGCGCTGGGGGTTCTCGTCCCGGACCCGCTTGCGGGCGCCCGCTCGGACCCAGCTATAGGTCACCGGTTGGCTGGGGCTGAAGCCGCCCTCGTCGAGGAACGCGAGCCGAAGGTGGCCGGCAGCGGCCTTTTTTGGAGATTGGCAAGCACCGACCGGGCCCGGGTGCCCCGGGCCGGGTCTTGTTTGTGGGTGAGGGTCGAGACGGTGCGCCGCCAGCGGGCACCCAGCAGCTTCAGATCCTTGCGGGTCTGGCGGGTGCTCAGGATGATGCCCTCGGCCCGCAGCGCTTGGGCCAGCTGGACCGCCGTCCAGGTGCGGTCGGACTCGAGCAGCCTGTTCAGGGCGCTGCAGACCTGCTGGCGGCGGGCCGTGTCCTTGGGTGGTCCGGGTTGGCGCCAACGCAGCGCGGCGACCCCGTCGGCCGAGAACCGCTTGATCGTCTGGCGGACCGTCGCCGGATGGCAGTCCAGATGGCGACCAATCTGCGGCGGGCTCCAGCCCGCCGCAGACAGCAGGACCATCTCGACCCGGTCCCGCTCGGCCGGCCGAAGGGGCCGCTCGTGGCGCAGCGCCTGGACGGCGGCACGCTGTTCGGAGGTGAGCGTGAGGCGGATCATACATCGACGTGCAGCACATCCTGGACCACGTGCTTAGAGTCCCTAACAAAACTCAGCCTGAAGGAAGTCCCAGCAGATGAGCGCGCAGCCGAGATCGAGGCAAGCCTGATGGATGGTCGCCCGGCGTTCGTAGCGCACGGTCAGGCGGCGGAACTGGTTCAGCCAGGCCAGCGTGCGCTCCACCACCCAGCGATACCGTCCCAGGCGCTCGCTCGACTCGATGCCCTTGCGGGCGATCCGACAGGCAATGCCGCGCCGCCGCAAGTAGTCCCGACACCGCTGGGCATCGTAGGCCTTGTCCGCGTGCCACTTGGCCGGGCGCTTCCGCGGGCGCCCCAACGGCCGCTTGATCGGTTCGATGGCTGCGACCATCATCTCGAACAGCGTCACGTCGTTCACGTTCGCCGCCGAGAGCCGGATGGCGAGCGGGATACCTTGGGCGTCGACCACAACATGGCGCTTCGTGCCCGGTTTGCCGCGATCCGTCGGATTCCGCCCGGTGGCTTCGCCCCCCCTTTGGCCCGGACCGTCGCACTGTCCAGGCTTGCGCGCGACCAATCGATCTGGTCCCGTGCGCCCAAGCGGTCGAGCAGCACCCGGTGCAGCCGGTGCCATACCCCAGCTTGCTGCCAGTCGCGCAGCCGGCGCCAGCAGGTCATCCCACTCCCGCAGCCCATTTCCTGCGGCAACATCTCCCACGAAATGCCCGTGCGGAGTACGAACAGAATGCCCGTGAGCGCTGCCCGGTTCGACACCCGCGGCCGCCCGCCCTTCGGCTTGGGCGGCTCCGCCGGCAGCAGCGGCTCGATCACTTCCCATAGCTCGTCAGTCAGGAGCGGTTTCGCCATGCTGAGGTTGTACCCGACCTCAGCCCAGTTTTGTTAGGGACTCTTAGTCCCAGAAGCCGTGGCCGTGGGCCGTGCCGGCCATTCCGGAGTAGTACCAGTGGGCGGTGACCGTTTCGATGCAGGTGCCCCCGGCGGCCATGTGGGTCGGCGCGTAGATCGTCGTCCCGACCGCGCTGGCCGGGATGGTGAGGTTCGACTGTGCATCGTTGCCCGCGTAGACCCCGCTGCCGTCGAGGAGCCACAGCCCGCGGTCGCCCGAGCCGGGCACGACCAGCGGCGTCGACTGGCCGCTGGTCGTCGGCCTGGCGTGGCGCGGCCGTTCCGGGAGACGCACGCCGCGTCGGCCGACGAGATTCGCCCCGGGCTGGCTATTGCGGAGGGGCGGCCCTGGCGCGCGGGGTGGAACGGCTCGGGCGGCAGGTCGATCTCCTCGCCCGGGGGCACCGCCAGTCCCGGGCGCAGGAACTGCTGGGCAGAGACCACCAGTGCTGGCGCTGGCTCCGCCCGGGCCGGCAGGAGCATGGCGACTGGGAGCAGCAAGGCGGGCACTACGCTGACTCCAGCCCTGTGCACACATGCCATGGCTCCCCTCCGGGCTGCCGCAGCCGGGGATCGGCGCGCCGGGTCCGGTCGCCACCTCCGCAGTTCACTCGAACCGCAGGGTGCACTAGCCTCGTTAGTGGTGCGGGAGAGAAAGGGGTAGAGATCGTGGTGCGATCGACCAGTCCCATGGCTGCTGCACACACGCCGGCCGCGGCGAACGGCGTCTGTGGCACGCGAGCAAGGATCGGGCGGACGCTCAGGAACGGCGTCTATCTGCCGGTCTGGCGCTCAGCTTCTCCCTCCATGAGTTCGAACCAAGACGAGCCAGGCCAGCCGGTTCCGCGCCGCGCCCAGCCGGCCGCGCCCACAGCGCGGCGCGCAGGCTCGGCTCGTGGCGCCCTGGAGCAGGGTGCTCACCACAGCAGCGTTCGAGGTAGACCTCCCTAATGCCGGGTGGGAGGGGCGTTGTGGCCGGATCATGGAGCATCTGCAACCGGGGAGTCGGCGCACTCATCGGAGTAGGCGACTCCCTCCCGAAGCAGTTGACCGATCTCATCTGCATCGAGCCCCAGGTCAGCCAGCACTTCAACGGTGTGCTGGCCGAGCAGCGGGCCGGCGTGCTCCAGGCGGACCGGCGTCCGTGACAGGCGCATTGGCGAGCCGGTCGCCCTGACCTTCCCGGCCGCGGGGTGGTCGAGTTCGACAACGAAGCCGCGAGCCTGGACATGCTCGTCGTGGAGGGCCTGGTCGACCCGATTGAGCACGCCGCAGGGAACGCCCGCTTCTTCAAGGAGCCGGTGCCAGTGGGCGCTGGGATATGTGGTAGTCACCGCCTCGATCCGCGCTATCAGCTCCCGAGTGTGGAAGCGGCGGGATGAGACGGTGGCAAAACGCGCGTCGCGTTCCAGGTCCTGCAGACCGAGCGCGGCACAGAATGCCGCCCATAGGCGCGGGCTGGTCGCTCCCACCGTGATGTGGCCATCGGCGGTGCGGAGAGCCTGGTAGGGGGCGAACACTCGGTGGGCTGAGCCGAGCGGCTCGGGGATTTCGCCACTGGCAAAGTAGCTGCTGGTCTCCCAGACAGCGAGCGCCATCGCGGATTCCAGCAGGCTGACATCGATCCACTGTCCAAGGCTACTGTGGTGGCGGGCGTGGAGCGCGGCGAGGATGGCGCAGGCACTGAACAGGGCGGCGGTCAGGTCAGCGATGGGAACGCCGATCTTCACCGGCGGGCGGCCCGGCTCACCGGTGATGGACATCAGGCCACTCAGGCCCTGCACGATGAGGTCGAGCGCGGCGCGGTGGCGATAGGGGCCGACCTGGCCGAATCCGGACACCGAGCTGTAGATCAAGCGCGGGTTGATCCGAGAGACGGTGGAATAGTCGAGTCCCAGATCGACCATCGTCCCCGGGCGGAAGTTCTCGATGAGCACGTCGGCGCGTCGAATGAGTGCCAGCAGCAGCTCACGGCCAGGTGGCGTCTTCAGATCGAGGGCGATGCTCTTCTTGTTGCGGTTGAGGGCCATGAAACCAGCGCTCTGGCCGTTGACGAACGGGCCGGTGAGGCGGCTGAAGTCGCCGCCACGAGGGTTTTCGACCTTGATCACCTCCGCCCCCAGATCAGCGAGCAGCATGCCGCAGTAGGGGCCGGCGATGTAGTTGCCGAGTTCCAGGACACGGACTCCGGAGATCGGAGGGAGCGAAGCGGAAGCAACGGCTTCGGCAGCGGCAGGCTCCTGATCGGTAGAGGCAGAAGGGAGGGGGCCACCGGGCTGGCCTGCAGAGGTATGGCCGGGGGAGGCAGGGTGTGCAGCCATCAGTCTCTCCGAGACGCGAAGAGTGTCTGCCCGTCGCGCGCCACTTGACAGGAGAGGGAACGACGTCTAGACTATTGTAGACAAAAGACGAACGTGCGGTGCTGCCCGCTGCGGCTGCTGTTGCGCGGGTGAGAGCTGCCAGGGAGGTGATCCGCCGACCCACTGCTGTTTGCGGAACGTGTCGAGTTGGAGGTCGACTTCAGCGCCGGGCCATGACGCCGCGCCAGCGGCCGCTGGCGGAGCCGGCAAGGAGAAATGGGGGCACCATGTCGGAAGCGCGGGGGATTCCGCATGATCTGGCTCGGTCCAGCTTTTTCCAGCCGTTGACCACTGCTGAACTGGTTATCCTCGCCGTGCTGGGCATTGTGCTCGGTGTCGGCGGCACCCCGATGGCGATCCTGTTCCGCTTCCTCAACACCGCGGGCGGCGAAATCGGCTGGGCGCTCTCCGCCACCATTCTCGGTTGGTTCTACCTGGCCGGGGTGCTCGGCGGCTACATCGTCCGCAAGCCTGGCGCCGCCACCCTGTGTGAGGTCATCAGCGGGGTTGGCCAGGTGCTCTCGGGCAATCCCAACGGGGTGATCGTTCTCTTCACGACCTTTGCCCAGGGTTTCGGCGCCGATCTGGGATACTTGGTGTTTCGCTACCGCAACTGGAGTACCGTTCCGGTCATGGTCGCTGGCGTCCTGAGCGTTCCCTTCGGCTACGTCGCCGACTCCATCTTCTTCGGCATTCCTCTCCTGGGTCCTTCCTTCTTCGTGGCGGCAGTGATCCGGATGATCAGTGGAGCGGTGTTCGCGGTGATCGGGGTGGCGATCATCAGCGCGGTGGCCAGGGCAGGTGTGTTGCGCGGGACAGCGCTGGACCGCGAAGTCCATGCCGTGTAGTTCAGCCGCACTGCCGTTGAAGTTGCCAGTCTCCGTGAGGGCGTGACGGCTTGAGCATGAGCACGCCCATGGTCGAGTTGCGCAACGTCACGCTCCGGTACCCCGGCGCGAAGAAGCCGGCGCTGGAGAACGTGTCGCTGGCCGTGGGGTCGCGGCAGTTCTGTCTCGTCATCGGCCCGACAGGCGCTGGCAAGAGCACGCTCACCCAGTTGCTGAGCGGGGCAGTCCCGCACATTCACCCGGCGCAGCTCTCCGGTGAGGTGTTGATCGGTGGACTGGACACCCGTACCGTGCCGATCCACCGGCTGGCCACGTTCACCGGTGCCGTGTTCCAGGAGCCGGAAGCGCAACTGATCAACATCTTTGTTCGAGACGAGCTGTACTTCGGTCCAGAAAACCTGCTGATCGAACCAGATATCATCAGAAGTCGGGCGAAATCTGTGCTCGAGCATGTCGGAATGTCTGACTACTTCGACAGCACGATCTTCGAACTCTCTGGCGGGCAGAAACAGAAGGTTGCGCTGGCGGCCGTGCTGGTGATGGAACCGAAGCTACTCGTGCTGGACCAACCGACTGCCAACCTCGATCCGGTGAGCGCGCGCGAGATGTTCGAGCTCCTGCAGCGGTTGCGCGAGGAGCTCGGCCTCACCGTGGTGATCGTGGAGCACAACGTTGACGACTTGGTGCCGCTCGTAGATCGGGTTGCGGTGCTAGACGAGGGCAGGCTGGTCGCCTTCGATCACCCGCGCCGGGTCTTCTATCAGCACGTTGCTCGCGAGAGCCGCCTGGGGCTCTGGACCCCGCAGGCGGTGGAGGTGGCGAGGCTGCTCGGGGAGACCCTGTCGTTTTCCGAGCCGCCCCTGACCGAGGCAGAGTTGGAGGCGCCGCTGCGGGAACAGCTCGCCCACGGAGCCGCCTGCTTCAGTCCGGTTGAGCGCCCGTGTTCGCCCGGGCGCCAGCAGGCGCCGCTCATCGACGTGCAACACCTGACGTACACCTATGAGACAAACCAAGTGCAGGCCTTGACCAACATCAGCTTCCGTCTGGCGGCTGGCGAGTTCGCGGCCCTCATTGGGCGCAACGGATCAGGCAAGAGCACGCTCGCGAAGATTCTGGCCAAGATTTTGAAGGCGCCGCGCGGCACGGTGTTCATCGACGGGCGGGACATCAACGCGATCAGCCTCTTCAAGCTGAGCGAAACGATCGGCTACGTCTTTCAGAACCCGGACCACCAGTTTGTGACCGACACCGTGTACGACGAGATCGCGTACTCGCTCCGGGTGCGCAAGGTCGACGAGCGGGAGGTGGCGCGGCGGGTTGGAGAGATGCTGGATCGGTTCCAGTTGAGCGACTTTGCTCGCATGAGCCCGTTCAGTCTGAGCGTGGGACAGCGACGGTTGCTCTCGGTGGCGACGATGCTTGTGCTGGACCAGCGTCTCCTGATCCTGGACGAGCCGACGATCGGCCAGGACCAGGCGAGCGCCCAGGCGTTGATGAGCCACCTGCGGCGGCTGAACGAGCAGGGGAAGGCGATCCTGATCATCACGCACGACATGCGGCTGCTGGCGGAATGGAGCGAGCGCGCGATCGTGATGGCGCGGTCGCGGTTGCTCTACGACGGTCCGATTACCGAGATCTTCGCGCGCTCGGACCTGCTCGAGGAAGCGGCGCTGTACGCGCCGCCGGTGGTCACGCTCTCGCGCCGTCTGAGCGGGGTGCAGGATGGCGTGCCCTGCCCGGTGCTCACCCCGCGCGACTTCGTGGCAGCCTGGCGCCCGACCACGATGCCGGCGGCGGGAGACCTGGCATGCAACTGACCTACCAGTACCGAGCAGGCAAGAGTTTTATGCATCGACTGGACCCGGTATCCAAGTTTGTCTGGATGTTTTCTGTGTCATTCGTCGCGTTCGGAACGTTTATTCTCTGGGCGCAGGTGATCGTGACGGCTGTCACTTTCTATTTCGCGATCATACTGGCCAGATTATCTCTAAGAGAGATCTGGAGGTCGACCTGGATTTTCGCGCTTGCTTGTGTGTCCTATGTTGTCGTGCAGACTATTCTGCTCTCTCCTCAGGGAGCTCGTCTGCTGTTTGTGTTGCCGCTGATACAGAAGCCGATCTACCTTGAGGTCGTTGAATACGCTACCGCGGTCGGTCTTCGAATATACACGGTCTTTGTTGTCGCGCTGGTGTTCATTCGAACGACACATCCACGTGATCTTGCGGTCGGTTTTGTCCAGATCCTGAATCTCCCCTACAAAGTCCCGTATGCGTTGTTCATCGCCATGCGGACCATTCCCGTCGTCGAGGAGGAGGCGAAGAATATCATCGCGGCACACCGGGTGCGCGGGATCGGTGAGCGCGCTGGGCTGCGCGGGCGCGTGGAGAGCGCGAAGCGGCTGACGATCCCCTTGCTGATCCGCGCGCTGCGCGATGCGAGCACCACCACCCTCTCGATGGAATGCCGGGGCTTCGGCGCGTTTCCGCGACGTACCTCTGTCGACACGATTCGGATGACTCGCGCCGGCAAGTTGCTGACGTGGGGATGTGTGGCCGCGGTGCTGCTCTGGTACGCGCTCATCGTCGCCGGTGTGCTGCACCTGCGCTACTCCGTCACCTGAGGTTTCCTGTACTGGTCTCGTGGGGGATGCTATCCGTGAGCTACGATCTCGTGGTCAACAACGCGCTGGTCGTGAACGCCAGCGGACGTTTCACCGGCAGCATCGGGGCGCGCGGCGGCGTCATCGCCGCGCTTGAGCAGAGACCCTTGCAGGGCGCAGTCGAGATCGACGCGGGTGGCAAGCCGGTGATTCCGGGCGTTGTCGACCCCCACGTGCATTTCCGTATCGCGCAGGGACACGGACCCGACGCGGTAGTCAGCAGCGACGACTACCTCGTCGGGCCGCGCGCCGCTGCCTTCGGTGGGGTAACGACCTTCATCGACTTCGCGATCCAGCAGCGGGGCCTGCCGGCGCGCAGCGTTGTCGAAGCACGGATCGCGGAAGCGGCGGCGACCTCGATCATCGATTTCGCGTTCCACTGCAGCCTGACCGACTCCCGGCATGAAGCACTGGATGAAATCGAGCCGCTCATGGAGCGTGGGATTGCCTCCTTCAAGTTCTTTATGGCCTATGCGAAATGGGGCTTCTACGTCGATCGCGGCTTCTTGCAGGGGGCGATGGCCCGGATCGCGGCGCGCGGGGGTACGGTGGCGGTGCATGCCGAGGATGACGAGATTCTGGAGTTCTGGCGGGCCCACTATGCCCGCGAAGCGCCGGGCGAGATGATCAACCACTCGCTCAGCCGCCCGGAGCTGGCGGAGGAGCTGGCGATCCACAACGCTGCGCGCCTGGCCCGCGAGACGGGCGCCACGCTGTACGTGGTCCACCTCTCCACGCGGCGGGGCTTGGACGAGATCACCGCGGCGCGCGCAGCGGGGGCGCGCATCTACGCGGAGACCTGTCCACACTATCTGGCTTTCAGCCACGATGTCTACCGCGGCCCGGAAGGGCTCTACTTCACCATGACGCCGCCGCTGCGCGCCGAGGGCAATCGGCAGGCGCTCTGGGAAGGTGTGCGCGACGGCCGAATCGATGTGATCGCCTCCGACCACAATAGCTTCACCCGGGCACAGAAGGATCGGGCGAGCGGGTTCCTGGATGTACCGCCCGGGCTGGCCGGCAGCGAGCTGCTGCTGCCGTTTGTGCTCTCTGAAGGGGTCAACGCCGGTCGAATCAGCCTGGAGCGCGCGGTGGCGCTGGTGTCCGCCAACCCGGCGCGAATCTACCATCTGCCGACTAAGGGGGCGATCGAGGTCGGCAAGGACGCCGATCTGGTCGTGCTCGATCTCGAGGAGGAGCGGGTTGTGAGCGATGCCTCCCTCCACGATCCGCTCGCTTACACCGTCTTCGCCGGGTGGACGATGCGCGGCTGGCCAGTGGCGACGATCTCGCGCGGTGAGGTCATCGTCGAACGCGGCGAATGCCGCGCTCAGCCGGGCCGTGGCCGCTTCATTCCCCGCTACCCGGCCGCGCGGAACTGACTGTCGGAGGTGCGAGCGCTGTCGTGAACGAGCAGACGGCACGAGCCATAGTTCTGGAACGGCCGGGAGTGATGCGGGAGCAACGCTTCCCGATCCCGGCGATCGGCCCGGAGGAGTTTCTGCTGCGGGTGGAATTGGTGACGATCTGCGGAGGCGACCTCATTGAATTCGATGGGCGCAATCGCAAGGCACACTACCCGCTGCTCCTGGGGCACGAAGTGGTGGGGCAGATCGCGGCGATCGGGGAGGTGGCGGCGGCACGCAGGGGCCTGGACGTGGGTTCGCGGGTGATCGTGGAGCCGTACATCGCCTGTGGACTCTGCGACTACTGCACCCGCGGCGCCTATCACTTCTGCCGTGAGGGCCTGGTGTACGGCGTGACTATTCCATGCAGTCGCCCACCCCACCTCTGGGGTGGGTACGCGGAGTACCTCTACGGGGCGCCCGGCGCGAGAACGCACCAGGTGCCCGACGATCTCCCCGCCGCTGCGGCCTGCCTGATCACCGTGATCGCCAACGGAGTCCGCTGGGTTCGCACCCGGGGGCTGGCGCGGGTCGGAGAGAGCATCCTGGTGCTGGGGCTGGGGGTACAGGCGCTGGCGACGGTCCTTGTTGCGCACGAGGCCGGGCTGGGGCCGATTGTCGTGGCGGCGCGCGACCGTGATCCGCGCCGGCTGGAGCTAGCCAGACGTTTCGGCGCCGATGCCATCATCGACACGGCCGCTGCCGACCCGCTTCGCGCCATCCAGGATGCTCTGGGTGGCCACTCCCTGGACCTGGCAGTGGAGTGCACCGGCGCGGAGGCCATGATGGACCTGGGAATCCAGGCACTCGGCATGGGCGGACGCTTCGTTCAAGCAGGCACGACCGGCGGTCAGCGGCTCCGATTCGACGTAGACGCTATCGTGTTCAAGGAGATCGAGATTCTTGGTGGGCTGGGCCAGGCACACGATGCTAAGCTGGCAGCGGCGATCGTCCGAAGCCGCCGCTATCCGGTCGAGGAGATGGTCACGCACACATTTCCGCTGGCGGAGGCCGAGCGGGCAATCAGACTGTGCAAAGAGGGACGCGACGAAGTGATCCACGTTGCCCTCGACCCGCACGCCATCTGAACGGAAGCGTCTGGTTGGGTCGCCGCCCGGCTTGGATTAGGATTTCGGTATGAACGCGATCCACTGGCGGGGCAGCGCGGAAGTCGGAGGAGAACCGCATGGAGCCGCTTCCCTCGGAGCCGCCTTCGGGGCCAACCAGGAAGATCAGCGCTCCAAGCGTCGTGGACCTGGTCGCCCATGAACTCCGGAAGCTGGTGCTCTCCGGCGTGTTGAAACCCGGCCAGCGGCTGATCGAGGAGCGGCTGACCGAGCAGTTCGGGGTCAGCCGCCCGCCTCTGCGCGAGGCGATGCGTTTACTGCAGCAAGAGGGGTTGATCGTCCGCTTGCCGCGCCGAGGCTCGCTCGTGACGCCGCTCACCGCGGCCGACGTCCGCGAGATCTACAGCCTGCGCAACGGCTTGGAGAGACTGGCAATCGAGTTGGGCGTCCCGGTTGCTGACCCGGCTCGGCTGGAGCCGATGCGGGCTGCACTGGCCGGCATGCGGCGGGCGGCTGCGCGCAAGGACCGCGAAGCGCTCCTGGAGGAGAACCTCCGCTTTCATCAGGCGTTGTGCGGGCTGCCCGGACACCGCCGTCTGCTGCAGGCGTACCTCTCGCTCACCATGCAGCTTCGCCTGTGCATGGCCATGAATATCCGTTTTCGCGAGCAAGTCTTTGGCAACCTGGAGGAGAACGTCGAGCGACATCGCCGTTTGCTCGAGTTGATCGAGTCCGGGGACCGCGACGCGGTGCTGGCAGCACTGGCCGAGCATGGCGAGCGCTCGTTCATGGAGCGGCTCAGCGAGCTGATCGAGTCCGATGGCCAGGACTGAGAGGCCCCTGGCGCCACTCGCGGCGCCGGGAGCGCGCCTGCAGCGCGATGCCTGCCTCTAGCGACCGCGCCACTGCGGTGGCCGCTTCTGGATGAACGCGGAGACGCCCTCTTTGAAGTCTTCGCTGAGATAGCACATCAGGATCAGGTCCTCGTCTTCCTCGAGCCGGGCGTATTCCAGGAGGCGGCGTAGGCCCTGTTTCGTCGAGCGGAGCGTCAGCGGGGCGTGACTGGCGATCAACCGCGCGACCTCCATCGTGCGTGTCTCCAAGCGCTCGGGGGCGACCACCTCGTTGAAGAGTCCGATCGCTCTGCCCTCCTCGGCCTCGATAAAACGGGCGGTGAAAATGATCTCTTTGGTGCGAGCAAGGCCGATCAAGGTAACCAGACGCGCCAGGTTCTGGCTGGAGAGGGTATTGCCGAGTGTACGTGCGATGGGGACTCCAAAGCGGGCGTCCTCACTGGCGATACGCAGGTCGCAGGCCATGGCAAGCGCCGCTCCGCCGCCAACGCAGTATCCGCGGATCATAGCGATAGTCGGTTTGCCAAGCACCTCGAGCCGGCCGATGTAGCGGTTCCCATTGCGCTCGTAATTGAGCGCATCGTCGGGAGTCGCGAAGCTCTGGAATTGGGCGATGTCGGTCCCTGCGACGAATGCCTGGTCGCCCGCGCCGCGCAGCACGAGCACTCGGACGCGGTCGTCGCGCTCCACATGCTCGCAGGCATCGTAGAGACCCTGGTACATCGGCCAGGTCATTGCGTTCCGGGCCGCGGGCCGATTGAACGTCAGGAGCGCGATCTCGCCCCGTCGCTCGTAGAGCAGTTCACTGGTGGGAGGAACGAAATCCGGCGGCTCAGCGTGCGTGAGGTCGGACGCCGGTGGAAGGGTTGTCAAGCTCTGCTCCGCTCTGGCCGCGGTGTTTCGCTTCGCCGCTCGGAGTGCCGACCAGTGCGGCGTGGTCGGCGCTGCTGCTCGGGTAGTATGCCACAGGGAGCGTGTGCCCCGGCCCAGCCGCTGCCGGCGTCGCCCCCGCTGGACTGGCGATGGCTGCGGGCGAGCCTCGAATGCGTCGAGCGCGGCATTTAACGCGCGCTCTGGCATTACCAATACTGAGTGCTGTTCCCTGGACCAGGGCGACACTGGACCAGGGAACAAGGAGAGGCGGGTGAGCGTGTCGCAGCCTGGCGGGGCGCCGCGCCCCGTGGACCTGCTCGTCAGCGGCGGAACGGTGGTCACGGTGGACGCCGAGCGGCGGGTGCTGGACCCCGGCGCGGTCACGGTCGAGGGCGGGCGGATCGTCGCGGTCGGCCCTGCCAGTGAGGTGGAGGCGCGCTGCACCTCCCGGCAGCGGATCGATCCCGCGGTAAGGTGGTCTTCCCCGGGCTGATCAACACCCACACCCATCTGTTCCAGACGCTGCTCAAGGGGCTGGGCGACGACCGAGTGCTGGTGGACTGGTTCCGGCAGATGACCGGGCCGAGCGCGACCGCGCTCACCGAGGAGAACTGCTACCGCGCGGCGCTGGCCGGCTGCCTGGAGGCGCTGCGCTCGGGCACCACCTGCATCAAGGACTTCATGTATGTCCACTCCCGGCCGAACCTCTCCGACGCGGTGGTCCGGACGATGGAGGAGATCGGGATCCGCGGGGTGTTCGCCCGCGGCTACTGCGACGCCGGGGTGGAGGACGGCATTCCACCACCGCTGGTGCAGGATCTGGACACGATCCTGGCCGACTGCGAGCGGGTGGCCCGCCGCTACGACGGCGCCGCCGGCGGGCGGATCCGGGTGCACTTCGCCCCCTGCATGATCTAGTCGACCTCGGAAGAAGGGCTGCGGGCGACGCGCGAGCTGGCCACGCGCCTGGGCGTGGGGTTGGCGATGCACGTGGCCGAGACGCCCTTCGAGCTGGAGAACAGCCTGCGCCGCTTTGGGAAGAAGGACCTGGAGTTCCTGGAAAGCATCGGCTTCCTCGGGCCGGACGTGCTGGCGGTCCACTGCGTCCACCTGGACGCGCGCGATCTCCGCATCCTGAAGGCGCTCGACGTAAAGGTGTCGCACAACCCGACAAGCAACATGCACCTCTCGAGCGGCGTCGCGCCGGTCCCGGCGATGCTGGTGGCCGGGATCGCGGTCGGGCTGGCGAGCGATGGGCCGGCGAGCAACAACACCCACAACATGATCCAGGCGATGAAGCTCGCCGCGCTGCTGCACAAGGTCGTGACGCGCGACCCGACCATCATCACGCCGAGCGGGTGCTGGAGCTGGCGACGATCGACGGAGCCCGGGCGCTCGGGCTGGAGGCGGAGGTTGGCTCGCTGGAGCCGGGCAAGCGGGCCGACCTGATCGTGGTGAATCTCGCCCGCAGCCCCTACGCCGCGCCGGTCCACCATCCCGTCTCGGCGCTGGTGTACTCCGCCATCGGCGACGAGGTGGAGACGGTCGTGGTGGACGGCCGGGTGGTGGTCGAGCAGGGGCGGGTGACAACCGTCGACGAGGAGCGGGTGCTGGCGGAGGCGCAGGCGGCGGCCGACGCGCTGGTGGAGCGGGCAGGCACCGCCCGGCTGCGCCAACGCCCCTGGCGCTCGCTGGCATACTGACTCCACCGCGTGATCGCTTCGGAGAGGAGGGCGACGATGAAGCCACCCCCATTCGAGTACGCCGACCCGCGCACCGTCGAGGAGACGGTCGCGCTGCTCGGCCAGTACGGCGATGAGGCCGAGGTCCTGGCCGGCGGACAGAGCCTGGTACCGCTGCTGAACTTCCGCCTCGCCCGGCCGCGCTACCTGATCGACGTGAACCGGGTGGCGGAGCTGGACTAAATCCGCCCGGCGGATGGCGGCCTGGCGATCGGGGCGCTCGCCCGCCAGCGCGCGGTGGAGCGCTCGGACCTGGTGCGCGAGCGCTGCCCGCTGCTGCACGAGGCGATCCTGCAGGTGGGCCACCCGCAGATCCGCAATCGCGGCACCGTGGGCGGGAGCCTGGCCCACGCCGACCCGGCCGCGGAGCTGCCGGCCGTCGCCACCGCTCTCGGGGCGCGGCTGCGCGCGCGGGCCGGGTGGCGAGCGTGTGATCGCGGCCGGCGACTTCTTCGTGTCCTATCTCACCACCGCCCTGGCGGCGGACGAGCTGCTGCTGGAGGTCGAGCTGCCGGCCTAGCCGGCCGGGTCTGGAGCCGCCTTCGTCGAGTTCAGCCGGCGGCCGGGCGACTTCGCACTGGTCGGGGTCGCCGCCATCCTGGCGCTGGACGGCGACGGCCGGGTGGCGCGGGCCGGGCTGGCGCTCACCGGCGTCGGCGGCCGGCCCTTCGACGCCGCCGGGCTGGCGCGCGACACGCTCGCGGGCGAGCGGCCCACGCCCGAGCGGATCGAGGCGCTGGCGGCGCGGGTCGGGCAGGCGGTGGAGCCCGATTCGGACGTGCACGCCCCGGCCGAGTACCGCAAGCACCTGGCCTCGGTCCTGACACGCCGCGCCCTGCTGGCCGCCGCGGAGCGCGCCGGCCAGAGAGGAAGGGGATGAACCGTATGGACGCCGAGCGTACGATTACGCTGACCGTCAACGGGGTGCAGTACACCCGCCGTGTCCCGGCGCGCAAGCTGCTGGCCGACTTCATCCGCGAGGACCTGGGCCTGACCGGCACCCATGTCGGCTGCGAGCACGGGGTCTGCGGCGCCTGCACCATCCTGCTCAACGGCGCCACCGCCCGCTCCTGCCTGCTCTTCGCGATCCAGGTGGATGGTGCCGAGATCACGACCGTCGAGGGGCTGGCCCGCGGCGAGACGCTGCACCCGATCCAGGAGGCGTTCTGGCAGGAGCACGGGCTCCAGTGCGGCTTCTGCACCGGGTATCCTGCTCACGGTCTACGAGTTCCTCAGCGAGCGGCGCGCCTCCTCCGAGGAGGAGATCCGCCACGCGCTCGGGGGCAACCTGTGCCGCTGCACCGGCTACCAGAACATCGTGAAGGCGGTGGCAACGGCCGACCGGCTGTGGGAGCGGTGAGATGGGCGTCAAGATAATGGGCGCGCGCGGCAGGGTCTTTTCATTGTGAGGTACTGGTGGTAGGCTTTGGGGATGGAGACGGAGACTTTGGTTCGGGGGCTCTTCGCGGCCTTCGCGCAGGTGCCCGACCCGCGTCGGCCCCGGGGCCGACGCCCTTCCCTGGCAGCGATCCTGGCCTTGGCGACCGCCGCCATGCTCTGTGGTGCCCGAAGCCTCTATGCGATCTGGCAGTGGGGGCGGCTGCAGGAGCCAGCGGTGGTCAAGGCCCTGGGCTTTACGCGGGCGCAGACGCCGTCCGTAGCGACGCTGCACCGCGTCTTCAGCCGGCTGGACGTCGCCGCGTTCGAAGCGGTGCTGCGGACATGGGCGCAAGCGAATCTGGGCGATGGGGCGGAGGCCAGCGCCATTGACGGCAAGAGGCTCCAGGGCATCTACGGCGAAGAGCTGCCGGGGGTGCGGCTGGTGGCCGCCTACGCACCGCAGGCCGGCCTGGTGCTGGCGCAAGCGGGGGGCAGGGCTGAAGCCTACGAGGCGGAGCTGCGCGTCGCGCCGGCTGTCCTGGCCGCTCTGCCGCTGGCCGGGCGGGTGGTGACGGGCGATGTCCTTTACGCCCAGCGGGCCGTGTGCCAGCAGGTCCTCAATGCAGGTGGGGAGATCTGTTCATCGTCAAACGCAACCAGCCGACGCTCTACGGGGATATCGCCCTGCTGTTTGCCGAGCCGCCACCGGGGGAGCGGTTTCGGTCTGCAGAACAGCGCGGCCGGCACGGGGACCGGCAGGAGGTGCGCCGGCTGTGGGCGTCGTCGGCGCTCGCCGGGTACCTGGACTGGCCTGGGGTCAGCCAGGTGCTGCAGGTCGCGCGGGAAGTCGAGCGGCAGGGGCAGCGACGGCGGGAGGTGCGCTATGCCGTCACGAGTCTGGGGCCGGACGTGGGCGCGGCCCGCTTGCTGGAACTGGTGCGGAGCCATTGAGCGATCGAAAACCGGCTGCACTGGGTGCGGGACGTGACGCTCGGCGAGGACGGCTGTCAGGTGCGGACAGGCGCGGCCCCCCGGTGCTGGCAGCCTTGCAGAATGTCGTCCTCGCGCTCCTGCGGCGGCGTGGTGTCCAGAACGTCGCCGCCGCACTCCGCGCGCACGGCTGGCGAGCCGCCGGTGCTCGGCATTTCCTCGGCCTCGCTCCAGCGAGCGCTGAAGAATGAAAGTATGAGTCCCGTCAAGTGTGGAAATTCTTTCCGGTGGTCCTCGTCGCCGTCGTGTCGGTGGAGCGGTGGCGGGCCGGAGGGCCGTCCACCGCTCCACCGGCTGTGTCTGTCTAGCTCGCCACTGGCAGTGGCACCGGCACCTCCTCTCGCTGCGCCAGCTTGACCAGGGACTCGGCGCTGAAGTAGCGGCGGGCAACCTGCCATTCATCGTGCTGCTCGACGAGCACCGCCCCGACCAGACGGACGATCGCCGCGTCATGCG
>JAJPGT010000081.1 GCA_021325655.1 Pseudomonadota bacterium | reverse complement strand
GGCTGGCTGGGGCTGGTGGGGCAGCGGCCGCGGGGCTGGCTGGGAGCCGGGCTGGTGTTCGGCCTGGGCTGGGGCGGCGTGGGCTACTGGGCCTTGCTCACCCCGCCGGAAGTCTGGAGTCGCCTGGGGCTGCTGCATGCGCTGCTGTGGGGGGCGCTGGGCGGCACTGCCATAGGGCTGCTGGCAGTGCTCACCTCCAGAGTGGCACAGGTCCTTGTCCCGTCACGTGCGCCCAGCCCGCGCTCTGAGCTTCCGATGGCCGAGCATGTGAGGGTGACACTCCGGTGACAATGTTGGCCGAGGGGAACGCGAGGCTCTTGCAGCGGCGGCCGACTCGGCCCATGCTCTGGGACATGCGCTGGACCTTGCTGCTGGACCGCTGGGACCGCCTTGGGCCATGGGCTCGGCTTCGGCTCGGCATCGTCCTTGGCCAGATTGGCATCTGGGCCATCGTCCTGGTCACCCTGCTGGCGGAAGCGCTGTTCAACGTGCGGACCCCGGCAGTCAGCTTCCTGCTGCCGGTGCTGCTCGCCTCCTGCTTCGGATTGGCACCAGGGCTGGCTACCACCATTGTTGCGGTGCTAGTGATCGATTACTTCTTCATCGAGCCGGTCGGATTGTGGCCGCCCAGTACTCTCAACGACGTCCTGGTGCTCGTCTCGCTCGCGGGACTGGCGGTGATCGTCAGCGCGCTCGTGGCGGCGCTGACCCGCACGCGCCGGACCTATCAGAGTCTGGTCCAGGCAGCTCCGATGCCGATTCTGCGGACGGATCCCCAGGGGCGAATCACCGGGGCGAACCCGGCCGCGGCGCTGCTGTTCGGCCGGTCCGTCGACGCGCTGCTTGGAGACTCCCTCGAACGGCTGCTAGGGGGCGACGAGCACGGCGAACGGCCCTGGCGACGCATCACTGGGCCGTTGGGATCGCGTGCCGTGCGGGACGTGCGCGCTCAGCAGCCAGGTGCGCAGGGCTCGATCTGCATGCTGCAGGACGTTACAACCGAGGCGGACCTGCTAGAACACAAAGAAGCCTTCTTGCTGCGTGTTGCTCACGAGCTCCGTACACCCGTGACCGCCCAGAGCGCGCTGCTGGAGGTGCTCGCCAGCGCGGAGGGGCTCGGCCCTCAGGCGCGCCAGTTGGCAGAGAGCGCTCTCGCCGCCAGTTGGCGTCTGGAAGCTCTGGTGGAGAGCGTGCTCGAGCTTCCAAGCATCCGGGCGGGCGAGTTCCAGATCGAGCCGGCCCCGGTCGCGCTCCAGCAGGTCATCGGAGAGGCGGTCACCATGGTGGAACCGCTGCTGCGCCTGCGCCAGCAGCACGTCGAGCTGGACCTTCCGCGTCGCTCCGTCATGGTCCACGCTGACCGCCGCCGGCTGGTCCAGGTCCTGGTGAATCTGCTCAGTAACGCGAGCCGGTATGGCGCTGATCGACAGGTAGTCAACCTGGCCATGATTCGCTCTGACGGCCGGGTCCTGGTCGAAGTGCGCAACCAACGCGGGCCAGAGGGGCGACCAGAGGATCCTTCTCGAGGCCTGGGTCTGGGATTGACGATCGCTCGGGCAATCGTCGAGGCGCACCATGGCCGGCTGGACCTGGAGCTCGCTGAACGCGAGGCGCTCGCCCGCTTCTCGCTCCCCCTTGTCTCGACCGTGGGGTAGCATGACCCGGGTCCTGCTGATCGAGGACGATCCCAGCATCGCCGAAGCGGTCCAGGTGCTCCTGGCACGCTCCGGCTACACGGTGGATGTGGCAGGGTCCGGCCCAGCCGGGTGGCAGGCCCTGCACCAGCGCCGCCCTGACGCCGTACTGCTCGACCTGTCGCTGCCGGGTCTGCACGGGGTGGAGCTCTTGCAGCGGCTGCGCGAGGTAGATGACAAGCTGCCCATCCTTGCGTTGACCGCGGATAGCTCGACGCAGCGGTTGGTCCAGGTGCTCGAGCTCGGCGCCGATGACTACGTGATCAAGCCCTACCGCGGCCCCGAGCTGGTCGCCCGGCTGCGCGCTGCCCTACGCCGCGCAAGCCCGGGCGGCCGGGAGATGCCGGGCCCCAGCGCGCCGCTCGCCTTCGGGTCGATCCGGCTGGATCGTGCGCGCGCCATGGCGACGGTCGGCGGGGTGGCGCTGGACACCAGCCCCACGGAGCTGCGGCTGTTGGAAGTGTTCCTCGAGCGTCCAGCGGAGCTGCTCCCGGCCACCGAGATTACGCGGCGTGTATGG
This sequence comes from Pseudomonadota bacterium, assembly GCA_021325655.1. Classification (GTDB taxonomy): domain Bacteria; phylum Chloroflexota; class UBA6077; order UBA6077; family JAJPGT01; genus JAJPGT01. The sequence continues at coordinate 26,461 of JAJPGT010000081.1, read as the reverse complement.
GGGCCCAAAGCCTGCCTGGACCGCTCGACCCTGCGGGTGAACCTGTACCGCCTGCGGCGCAAGCTCGATGCAACGGGCGTCGCCTGGGGCCGATTCCGCCATCGGCCCGGCTTCGGCTGGGGCTTGTTCACGGCAGAAGGCTAATACCGATCCAGCGTGAAGCTGGTCAGGCAGCGGCAAGTGGCTGTTGAGGGAGGGAGAGCGCGGAGCACGCTGGGAGACGATGGGACGGGGCGGGCCAGCGCGTCTTCAGGAACTCCGTCGGCACGTGGAGGCCTGCCCCTCCGCCTCGCGCCCGGACACGCAGGCTGGCGCCGACGCCTCCCTGGCCGCGCGCCTCCCGCGTCCACCACCGGTGCGGCTGGCCTGGCTCCCGGCCGCCCGCGAGCCCCCTGCCCGTCGCATACCTACCACCTCTTCAAGGGATCGGTATCCGCCGGGGCGACCGCCTTTTGGGGGATATCGGTCAGGTGAGCGTCTCGCCCCCGCTGGGCGCAAACACCAGGCCGGTCTGGTCCAATTGGCAGAGGAAGAGCATCGCCGCGCCCATCTCATCCGGCGCGGCGAAGCGCCGCAAGGGAATGCCCGCCGCCCGCCGCTGGCGAAACTCCTCTTCCGCAATCCCGGACGCCCGGGCGAACCCGTCCAGCGCGGCGGCCAGGAGGGGCGTGTCGACGCAGCCGGGGCACAGCGCGTGGATACGCACGCCTCTGGGGAGCAGCAGGGGCGCCAGTCCGCGGACCAGTCCGACCACGGCGAACTTGGCGGCGCAATAGGCCGCGTTCTGTGGCTCCGCCTTGATCCCCGCCTGGGACGCGACGACCCCAATGGTGCTCGGCGCGCCGCGCTCGAGCGCCGGCAGCAGCTCCTCGACGAGCGCGGCGACCGCGGTCCCATTGATCGCCATGTTCCGCTGGATGAACGGCCGATCGAGATCGCGCAGCGCCCTGGCGCCGGCAACCCCGTGCGCGACCACGAGCGCCTGGAGTCCACCGTTGAGCGCCTCGGACTGGAGCACCTCACGAAGCTGCTGGCGGTCGGTGACATCCAGCGGTAGCGGGACTGCTCCCAGCCGAGCGGCCGCCGCTTCCAGCCGCGGGCGGTCGACATCTGAGGCGATCACCTGGTATTCAGCGGCCGCGAACGCCTGCGCGGTGGCGAAGCCGATGCCGCCCGCGGCGCCGGTGACGAGCGCCCGCCGGGGGGCATCAGATTGGCGTTGTGCACCCGCGGCGCTGGCGCCCCCGGGCGAGCCGCCCAGCCCCTCCGCTCCGAGCCGGATCGTTACACCGGTGGTAAAGCCGGCCGCCCGCTCGTCCAGCAGATAGCGAACACTTCGCTCCAGGTCGCCCGCGCTGGTCCGCTCATCGAGGAGGATGACATTCGCCCTGACGCCTTCCGCCGCCAGCTCCAGCGCGGCCGAGCCGAGCACCCCGCGGACCGCCTCGACGGCCGCCAGCTCGAACGCGTCTCGCCACGCCGAAGCCGTCGTCGGGCGGGCGAGTCTCTTGACGACGCCGACGATCGGCTCCCTCCGCCGGCCATCCCGCGCGTCGGCGGCCAGGCGCAGCAGCACCTGCTCACTGGCCTGGGCGACCCACACCGACCAGAGATCGCCCGGCGCGTCGCCAGAGCAATCGAGCACGAAGACGCGCCCGTCCTGCCCCGCCGCGCTGGCCCGAACCCGGGACGCCAGGGGTTCGCTCCTGTCGGTAAGGGGGATTACCTCGGCCATAGTGGCAGCACCTCCAACCCCGTCGTCGCGGCGGCCTCGGTTCCAGCCCTGCCTCGGACTAGCTGGTGGGGCGCACCTGCACCTTGATCGCGCGGCCCGTCTTCAGCTCCTCGATGCCCTGCTCGAACTCGCCCAGACTGATGCGATGGGTGATCATGCGCTGGGCGTCGACGACTCCTGAAGCGAGCACGTTGAGCGCCATCGGGAAGTTGAAGGCCCCGATCCAGGAGCCGAGCACGCGGTACTCATTGCGCGTAATATCGAACTGGCGGATGTTCTCCTGCGCCCGCAGGTTGATCCCGAACAGGAGGATCGCCCCGCGGCGGCGCGCCAGCTTGAGCGCGTTGCCGAACTGGTTGCCCACCGCGTCGACAACGACGTCGGCCCCGATCCCCGTCTCCTGGATAACCCGCGCGGCGACATCTTCGTTCTTCGGGTCGATCACCACGTGCGCCCCGAAGCTCCGGGCATAGTCGGCGCGGTCCGGCTGGGGCTCGACCACCAGCGTCCGCGCGCCCGCGGCCCGGAACACCTGCAGGTACAACAGCCCGATCGGGCCCCCGCCCAGGATCACCGCCGTCTCCCCGGGCTGTAGGCGCACCTTCTCGGTCCCACCCAGGACACAGGACAGGGGCTCCGTGAGCGCCGCCACCTCATCCGAGACGCTGTCCGGAACCTTGTGGACGTTGCGGGCCGGCATGACGCAGTACTCAGCCAGCCCGCCGTGGCGTTCAATCCCGGTCAGGGTTAGCGTCAAACATTCATTGGGCATACCCATCTTGCAGTAGATGCAGGTGGTGCAGGCGATGTTCGGCTCGATCACCACCCGGTCGCCCGGTTTCAGGTCCCTGACCTGATCGCCAACCGCGGCCACCTCGCCCATGAATTCGTGCCCAAGAATGGTGCCGGGAACGGCCTCGAAGCCGGGGGGAACCTCCACGATGTGCAGGTCGGTCCCACAGATGCCGACCGTCCGCACCTTCACCAGCACGTCATCGCCGCGCTGGACCTCCGGCCGCGGCATGGACCGCACCCCGTATGTTCCGATGCCTTCGAACACGAGCGCCTGCATGGTTGCCATCGACATCTCTCCCTGTTGTCCGAGCTGTCGCTTAGGTAGCGACGAGCTGCATCCCCATGCCCGCCCTTCCAGGCGGAGCCGCGTGCTATGCTCGACCTGCTTGCTGCTCTGCTTCCTCCCAGCGCGAAGAGAGGATGCACTTCTGCGAGGCGGACAGGGCGCCTACTTCAGCCCACCCGCGGCGAGGCCGCGAACGATCCAGCGCTGGAGCGCGATCCCCAGGATCAGCACCGGCGTCACCGCGATCAGGGAGATCGCGGCCATGTTCCAGAAGTAATTGCCCTGCTGGGTGGCCTGAGCCGCAACCAGCACGGTGAGCGTCTGGGCGCGCTGGTAGGTCAGCATCAGGGCGAACAGGTACTCGTTCCAGGCGAAGATGAAGGCGATCAGGAGGGCTGCCACCAGCCCCGGCAGGATCAGCGGCAGGGCGATGCGGAAGAACGAGCCGAACCTGCTACAGCCGTCCAGCCAGGCGCTCTCTTCGATCTCGAGCGGAACCCCGCGGAAGGCGTCGCGCAGAATCCAGACGGTGATCGGCAGGCTGAACAGCGTGTAGGCGATCACCAGCCCGATGACGTTATCGATCAGCCCGGCGAAGCGATACATGATCAGGAAGGGGTACACCACCACGACGGGCGGAAGCATGCGCTGCGACACGAACCAGAAGGCGATGTCGTCGTTCCGCCAGAAGCCGAACCGATAGCGGAAGCGGACTAGGCCGTAGCCAGCCATCGCGCCGAAGAACGTCGCGAGGATGGCGCTCCCGCCGGCCGCGATCAGGCTGTTGGTAAAGGCGTTCGTAATCTGGGGCCAGAAGTCGGTGAGGATGTACTGGAACGCGTCCAGCTTCGGGGTGAACTGCAACCAGGGGATCACCAGGCGCCTCGGGAACAGGTCGAGCTGCTGCTTGAAGGCCATGGTGACCATCCAAAACAGCGGGCCGATGACGACGATACTCCAGACGATCAGGACCAGGTACGACAGGACGCGGGTGACGTCGATCGGCTTGTGTGGCCGATGGCCCGGGCGCGGTGTGGCCGAGATGGCGCTCATCGTCTCTCCCTCCTCAGGCGTTCGCCCGGTTGACAGCCTGCCGGACGAGCAGCAGCAAGATCGTGGCGACGGCGACTGCCAGAATGAGCAGCGTGTAGGAGATCGTCGAGGCGTACCCCAGGTCCAGGTTCCGGATGCCGGTCTGGTAGGCGTAGAAGGTGAGCGACTCCGTGGTGATGCCGGGACCGCCGGCGGTGATAACCACGATCAGGTCCATGATCTTCAGCATCTCCACGGAGCGGAGCAGGATGGCCGAGACCGTCCATGGCAGCAGCAGCGGGAAGATGATGAAACGGAAGACCTGCCAGCGCGTTTGGGCATCTAGCTTGGCTGCCTCGATCACCTCGGCCGGGATGCCCTGCAGTCCGGCGAGCAGCAGCAGCAGCATGAATGGAGTCCACTGCCAGCTATCCACGATCGCGATCGTGAAGAACGCCGTCGGGAACTGGGTCAGCCAATGCACTGGCGGGATGTGCAAGTACCAGAGCAGATCGTTGACCGGCCCCTGCGATTCGTTGAATGTCATCCGGCCGAGAACGTAGGCGACGGCGACCGGGCTGAGCATCATCGGGACCAGGAACAGCACGCGGAAGAAGCGGCGCCCGCGGATCTCCTGGTGGAGCACCAGCGCCAGGACCAGACCGATCACGTACTGGAGCGGAACCCCGATGACGACGTAGAGCAGCGTATTCACGAAGACTTTGTGAAAGTGCTCGTCGCTGATCAGCCGGCCCCAGTTGAGGAGCCCCACCCACTTGAAGCCAGCCGCCATGTCGTTGAAGTTCCAGTTGAGAAAGGAGATGGCCAGCGAGGCGAAGAGCGGGAAGATAGACAGGACGAGGACGATCAGCACCGCCGGAGCGAGGAACAGCCTCCGTTCGTTTCGTTCGAACCAGCTCAGTCGGACGTGCTGGGCAGCCGGCCGAACCCCCGTGGCTACGAGATCAGCCGACCCGACGGCAGATGGCCTTCCCTGGGTCATGGACGTGTTCCCCATTCCTGCGCTGTGCCGCGCACCTGGGGGCCGCGCGGCCCCCAGGTGCCTCGGGCACGGGTTGCCCCTACATTACTGCAATCCGACGATGGAGGCCTTGTAGGCCTCCTTCTGCTTGTCGCGCCCGAGCCGCTCGGTGATTTGCTCCCATTGCTGGGCGACGTTCTTCATCGCCTCTTCCGGGCTGATCTCCTTGGAGAGGGCACGCGCCGACTCCACATCCAGCGCGTTGTAGTAGTCGGCCTGGCCGGGGATGCGCAGTTCCAGCACCGCGTTCGGGTTCTGGAGCGTTTCGCCCAGGGCATCCAGCGAGCGCTTGGAATCCTGCTCGTCCCCACCGGCCTGGACGAGGAACTGCACGCCCGCGTCGATGGTGCTGTAGCGGGCCGGCTGGATGCCGGAGTCTGGCAGCGCCACGTTGACCGCGTGGGTAATCGGGCTGACCATGAAGGCGGCCAGATCCCAGGCGGCGTCTTTGTTCTTCGCCGTCGTGGGAATCCCGATGAGCCAGCCGCCGAACGCCAGGTACGGTGCCCGCGTGCCCTTCGGGACGTCCACCCAGGCCTGCTTGGTGCGATCGTACACCTGCTTGTCCACGCCCGGGGTTGGCCGGGAGCCGAGCTTGCCCTTGATCTGCGACAGCTTCTTGTCATAGACCAGGGTGAAGGTATCGCCCCAGTCGCGGTTCATCACCGTCTGGCCGCTCATGAAGATCGGGCGGGTTTCCGGGAAGCCGAAGCCGAGAGCGCCAGGCGGGGACGTGTCGACCTGCTTGACCATGTCCTCCAGGCCCTTGATCCAGCCCGGCTCGGTCAGACGCGGCTTCATCGTCTCGGGATCGAAGAAGACCGCCGGATCGCCCTTGACCTTGGAATAGGAGACCCCGCGGTCGATCACGAAGTACATCAGGCCGCCGCCGCGGGCCATCGGCTCACACGTGCCGTAGCCGTTGCGGCCGGCGCCGGACCAGTCGATCCCGTTGAAGAACTCGGCGGTGTCGAGATACTCCTGCCAGGTGTCCGGGGGCTTCAGGTCGTAGCCGTACTTGGCCTTGAAATCGCCGTTGAACTTGCTGGCGTTGTCTTCCATGATGTCGCGGCGATAGTAGAACTGATGGGCATCGCCGTCGTACATCAGGCCGTACTGCTTGCCACCCCAGGACTGGTAGCCCTTGAAGATCGGGTAGTAGTCGTCGTTGTTGATGAGCGCTTTGATGTCGGCCGGGACCTCCTCCAGGAAACCGCCGCCCATGAAGTCGCCGGCCCAGCCCGCGCTGAAGGTGATCAGATCGAAGGCGTAGCTGCCGGTGGCAAGCCCCGCGCGCAGCTTCTCGAACACCTGGGCGAACGGGAAGGTGATCAGGTTGATCTTGGCCCCGGTCGCCTGCTCCCACTGTGGCCCGAGCTTCTGGAACGGACTGGAGATCGGCGGCCCGGCCAGGGTGGCGACGATCACCTCCTTGCCCTCGAACTTGTTGTTGGTCAGCATCGGCAGCTTCGGCAGGGTACCGGCGTCGATCCCCTTGACGTTGATCTTGAGAATCTGCTCGACCAGCTTCGGGTCCGCCTTGCCGGCCACTGGGGCCCCCTGGCCCGCCGCAGAAGGCGTCGTGACCACGGCCGGTCCGGTCGTGGCCGCGGCAGCCGGGGCTTTGGTAGCCGCGGCGGCGGGGGCGGTCGTCGGGGCGGCCGCCGGCGCGGTCGTGGCCGCTGGAGCCCTGGTGGCCGCGGCGGCTGCGGCAGTTGGCGCGGCCGCGGCCGGAGCCGAAGTCGGTGCAGGCGCGGCGGGGGCGGTCGTCGGGGCGGCCGGGGCGCCCCCGCCGCAGGCCGTGAGGAGTGAGGTGGCCGTCACACTCAGTCCGGCCAGTCCCGCCCAGCGCAGGAAGTCGCGTCGCCTGATCACACGCTGCAAGTTGTCGTTCACGCACCCTCTCCCGGGATGGACACTCCGCGTGACCGCGGAGGAGATCCAGTTGTCTGTCACGCCTCGCTCGGTTCGCTCGCCGTTCTCCTCGCCCCCGGACCTCCTTGCGAGTGATGAGCCGGCCATGTCGTGCAGCCCATCGGGCAGCCGCACCCAGGGCCTGCTCTGCTTCGCCTCACGCTAGTAGGTGGCGTTACACCCGATCAGCTCGTCGAACGGGAACTTGGTGATCAGCTCAGCTCCGTCCTCGGTGACGATCACCTCGATCTCGATCCGGGCGCCGTCGGGGCCTTCGCCGTCGTAGGTCTCCAGCGCGATCACCATGCCCGGCTGGAGCTCGACCGGGTGCTGCAGGCTGTAGAGCCGATTGATCGCCGGGCGCTCCCACAAGGCGACGCCCACCCCGTGGCCGAACGCGAGCCCGAACGCTTCGGACTCGCTGGTGAAGCCCCAGTGCTCCGGCCCCGGCCAGGCGCGCGCCACCTCCTCTGTCGTCGCCCCCGGGCGCACCATTTCCAGCCCGGCCATCAGCATCTCGTACGTGCGGCGATAGACATCCCTCTGCCGCTGGGTTGGCTTCCCCACGCAGAGAGTCCGATAGACGCAGGTGTGGAAGCCGTTCCAGAGGGTGACGATGTCGGCGAAGAACAGGTCGCCCGGTTGCAGCAGCCGGTCCGAGCTGAGATGCGGATGGGGATGCGTGCGCGATCCGGTGGTTACCTGGACGTTCGGCACCCACTGCGCCCCTAGGGCGTGGAGCACCCGCGCTGCCTCCCCCTGGATGTCGTTCTCGCGCACCCCGGGCCGCAGCATCCGAGCGACGGCGTCGAAGGCGGCGTCTACTGTGGCGCAGGCGTTGCGGGAGATCTCCAGCTCGTCTTCTGTCTTGACCATCCGGGCGCGCTGCATCACGTCCATCCCATCGCCGAAGCGGTACCCCGCCTCTTGCAGTGCCAGCAGGAGCTGGGAGTCGATCACGTCGACGCCGATCGGATCCTGCTTCGAGAGCCCGTGGGCATCCAGCACCATCTCGAGGTCCTTCAGGAACGCCTTCGCCGCACCCCAGGCCGGCGGCAGCGCCCCGGACATGGCGGTGTGGGCCGGGTAGGCGCGGTCGGCGATCCACGGGCAGTTGAGCTTGGCGGCGGCCACCTCCGAACCAAAGCCGAAGATGTACGGCGCCCCGCCGCGGGGCACGATGGCGTATCGCCCCATGTTGTCCACCTCCGGCGAGGTGGAGGCAGTAGAAGTGGCATAACGCTTGTTGCCACTGTCGAACAGGAGCAGGCAGGAGAGCTCGGTCTGGTCCAGCTCCGCCTGGATCTTCGCCGCCCGCTCGCGCCGGAGACGGTCAAAGTCGATCCGCTGCTCGTAGTCGACCCCCATCATGCCGCGCGTGCCGACCCGCATGATCCTCTCCTCCATGCTCACCGCGCCCGGCGCGGATTCCCCCCTCGATCGCTCCTGGCAGCCAGCAGCACCGCGAGCCGAACCAAGGATGCCGGTGAGTGTAAGTGGTACTAAACGTCCTGTCAATAGGCGAGTAGGTGTACTAATGTTCTGTGGGCTCTGCGCCTGCGTGGCGCGCAGCGTGTAACTGGGCGCGAGGGTGCTCTAAGGAGTCTCTGGTGCATCCTGCTAAACGGGCAGGCTGATAGTTGTCCCAGATGGATGCTCCTATTACACTGACCCTGAGTCCGTGCCGTGAAAGGAGGTGTACTGCTGCACGTGTCGGTCGAACGCCGCATCGAGCCACTTCGCCGCGACGTAGATGAGGCCGCCACACTCACGCCGGGCGAGGTCGCGGCCGCGGAGCAGGCGGAGGGCCAGGTCTCCGTGGCCGAGGCGCTCGGTGCCCGCATCCGCGGCTGGCGCCAGCGGCGCGGGCTGACCGTCCGGCAGCTCGCCAGCCAGTGCGGGGTGACTCCTGGTTTCATCAGCCAGGTCGAGCGAGGGCTCGCCAACCCCTCGCTCGGCTCGCTCTACCAGATCGGGCGGGCGCTCGGGGTTCCGGTCGAGATGTTCTTCCGCGAAGACGGGGCGGCCGGGTCCGCGAGCGGGGGAGCCGAGACCTCGGCTGCTATCTCCACGCGCGCTGGCCCCGTGGTTCGGCTCGCCGAGCGGAGACACCTAAACCTCGGCGGGGGGATTCACTGGGCCAAGCTGAGCCCCGACGAGGACTCGCCGCACGAATTCCTGGAGATCGTCATGGACGTCGGGGCGTCGACCGGCCCGGTGGCACTACGCCACGGCGGGCGGGAGTACGTCGTGATCCTGGAGGGCGTGGCGCGGTTCGAGATCGGTTTTCAGCACTACACCCTCTACCCGGGCGACAGCATCACCTTCGATTCCAGCATCCCTCACCGCACCGTGAACGTCGGAGACACGGTGGTACGCGGGATCCACTTCATGCTCGACTGCAATCGGTGAGCACTTCGCGGCGGGCCGGACCGCGGGCGTTCAGTCCCCGCCCTCCTGCCCAAAGGGTGAGAACGAGCGGAGGAGTCGCTGCCCCAGGGCAACGGCAAAGAACGCCGGAAGCATCCCCACTACCAGCGAGGCCGCGGCGGTGGGCCACTCCATCTCCTTCTCGTAGCTGACGAAGCTGCTCAGGACGATCTGTACCGTTTGGATCGACGCGAAGGCAAGCAGGCTCGGGATCTCGAACAGATTCCAGCACAGGACGAACAGGACCACCAGCGTGGCCACGAGCGCCGGCCAGACCATCGGGAGCACGATCCAGCGGAGATGGCCGAGGGCGCCGCAGCCATCCAGGGCGCCCGCCTCATCGATCTCACGTGGAACGCTGCTGAGATAGCTGGCCAGCACCCACAGGGCGAACGGCAGCCCGAGCCCGGCCTCGACCACGGTGAGCCCAACCGGCGAGTCGAACAGTCCGAGGGCACGGGTCTCATCCACCAGCGGCGGCCCGTAGGCGATCGGGGGGATCAGGGACAGCACGAGTAGCACGGCCGGGGCTCGGCTCGCCCAGGCAGACCGCACCCCGCGCAGCCCGACTGCGCCGAGCAAGCCGGCTCCCACCGCGAGTGTCGCGGCCGCTCCCGCGACGAGCAGCCCCTGGATCGTGGCCTCCGTGAGCCCCAGCGATCCGGTGAGCACTTCGCGGTAATGGTCGAGCGTCGGCGCAACCACCCAGCCGCCGCGGCCATCCGGGGTAATGTCGAGCGAGCCCAGCACCGCCCAGACGATCGGAAGCAGAAACGCGCCCAGCACCAGCCAGCGCAGCAGGTCCGACCGCTGCCGCTCGCCCACGCCTACCGTTCCCGCGCCAGCCAGAGGCAGCCCGCGCCCAGGGCAAGCGCGAGCAGGACGATCAGCCACGCGCTTGCGAGCGCGCGGTCGGGGTCCTGTCCGATCGAGCTGCGGAGGAAGCCATACAGGGCGAGGGTGGTCGTCCGATCCACCGGTCCACCGTGCGTCAAGGTGTAGAGCGTGGCAGAGGCGCTCAGCGCGTCCGCCAACCGGAACAGAAGCAGGACGGTGAGGAGCGGGCGCAGCGGCGGGAGCCAGACAGTCCGGAACACCTGCCAGCGGCCAGCGCCATCCAACCTCGCCTGCTCGCGCAGATCGCGCGGGATCGCCGCGACCCCCGGCACTAAGAGAAACGCCACCAGCGGGCTCGAGCGCCAGACGTCCACCCCGGCCGCCGTGGGCAGTGCGAGCACCGGATTGGAGAGCGGGCCAAGCGCGAGGGGATAGCCTGCGACGGTGAGCAGGAAGTTCGGCAGCCCGATCGGGCTATTGAGGAAGAACCGCCATAGCACCCCGACCGCGATCGGGCTCGGCAGCCAGGAGCCGAGGCAGAGCAGCCGCAGCCATTCCCGGCGCCGCGCGCCCGCGATCATCGCCGCCAGCCCGAGCCCGACCGCGACCGACACGGGTGCCGACAGGAGCGCGTAGACCACCCCGTTCGTAATCGCCGTGCGCCCCTCCGGGTCCGCGAGCAGGAGCTGATAGTTGCGGAGTCCGACGAACGTCGCCTGGCCGCTGCCCACTGCCAGGAAGCTTCGGGCGAGCCCGACCATGGACGGCAGGACCAGAACGGCCGCGACCAGCACGAAGGCCGGCGTAACGAACAGCCAGGCGATGCGGCCGGTAGCCACCACGCTTTCCCAGAGCCAGCGCGCGGATTCTAGCAAAGGCATCTCCGGCGGGGTGGCTGGGAGAAGCCAGCCCCTGCTCGGCTGGCCGAGTGGGCGCGCCCTGGCTGGGCCCGGCGCTCAGGTCCAGCGCCTCGGAGCGCCACCTGGGCAGCGGCCAGGCGACCTGACCGCCCGGTGGGGCGTCTACCGCGCGGCGGCCGCGGCCTCCGCCTGCCGCGCAGCGTAGCGCATCCGGCCGCGCTGGTCCAGCAGCTTGGCCACCAGCGCGGTCCAGCCGGTCTGATGGCTGGCGCCCAGGCCGACGCCGGTGTCGCCGTGGAAATACTCGTAGAACAGCAGGTAGTCGCGCCAGGCGGGGTCGTGCTGGAACGTCTCGCTGGTCCCGAACACGGGCCGGCGGCCCTGCTCGTCGCGGACAAACAGGCTTGTCAGGCGGCGCGAGAGCTCCTCGGCGATCTGGAGCAAGGTGACCTTCTGGCCGGAGCCGGTCGGGCATTCCACCAGGAAGTCATCGCCGTAGTAGTGGTGGAAGCGCTGGATCGCCTCGATCAGCAGGAAGTTCAGCGGGAACCAGACCGGCCCGCGCCAGTTCGAGTTGCCGCCGAACAGCCCGCTGGTCGACTCGGCCGGCTCGTAGTCGATGCTGTAGCTCTGGCCGTCCAGCCAGAGCGTGTACGGGTGGTCGCGGTGGTACCGGCTGAGCGCACGGACCCCGTGGTCGCTTAGGAACTCCTCGGGATCCAGCATCCGGCGCAGCAGGCACTTCATCCGGTGGCCGCGCACCAGCGCCAGCAGCCGGCGCTCGCCCATCCCCGGCTCATTCCAGCGGGAGACCAGGCTGGCGAGCGCCGGCCGATGCTTCAGGAACCACTCCAGCCGCGCGGCGAACCTGGGCAGCCTAGCAAGCAGGTCGGGCTCGAGAGTGTCGACCGCGATGAGCGGGAGCAGCCCGACGCAGGAGCGTACCTTCAGCGGGATATTCGTCCCATCTGGCAGGTGAAGCACGTCGTAGAAGAACTCGTCCTGGTCATCCCACAGGGAGATGCCCTGACCGCCGATGTTGTTCATCGCGGCGGCGATGTACAGGAAGTGCTCGAAGAACTTGGTGGCGATGTCCTCGTAGACCGGGTTGTCCCGCGCCAGCTCGAGCGCGATGGTGAGCATGTTCAGGCAAAAGATCGCCATCCAGCTCGTCCCATCGCTCTGCTCGATGTGGCCGCCGTTGGGCAGCGGGGCGGAGCGGTCGAATACGCCAATGTTGTCCAGCCCGAGGAAGCCGCCCTGGAACACGTTGCGCCCCTCGGGGTCCTTGCGGTTCACCCACCAGGTGAAGTTGAGCAGGAGCTTGTGGAAGATGCGCTCCAGAAAGGCGCGGTCGGCCACGCCGGTCAGCCGCTTCTCCATCTTGTAGACGCGCCAGGCGGCGTAGGCGTGCACCGGCGGGTTGACGTCGCCGAACGCCCACTCGTAGGCGGGGAGCTGCCCATTGGGGTGCTGGTACCACTCGCGCACCAGCAGCACGAGCTGCCGCTTGGCGAAGCTGGGATCCACCAGCGCCAGGGCAATGCAGTGGAACCCCAGGTCCCAGGCGGCGTACCACGGGTACTCCCAGGTATCCGGCATGGAATGGACCGCGGCGTTCTCCAGGTGGGTCCACTCGGCGTTGCGGCCGTGCTTGCGGCTCTCGGGCGGGGGCGGACCGGCCGGGTCACCCTTCAGCCAGACGTTCACGTCGTACTCGTAGTACTGCTTGCTCCAGAGCAGTCCGGCCAGCGCCTGGCGCTGGACCAGCCGCTCGTCCTCGGAGAGCATCGGGTTGGCTACCTGCTGGTAGAACTCATCCGCCTCCTGCTGGCGGAGCGCCAGCAGCGCCTCGGCCTCCGCGAATGGCGCGTCGTGGCGATGGGCGGAGAGCCGCAGCAGGACGGTGTTCGCCTCGCCGGGGGCGAGAACGAACGCATAGTGCGCGGCCACCTTGGTCCCGACGCCCTCAGGGTTGACGGCTTCGGCGCGGCGCTGGACGAGAGCGTCGTTGATGCCATCTTTCACGTAGGGGGTGTGGTTCGGTACGCCCCAGAGCCGCTGGAAGTTCGTCTCATTCTCGGTGAACAGCAGGTCCGGCTCGCCCTGGCAGGCCAGCCAGTACTCGCCCAGCTCGTGGTGCTGGGCCTGTACCAGCCGCAGCGCTCCCTCGGGGTTGGCGACGGCGCGCAGCTCCGGGCGGGCAGGATCCCAGCCCCAGCTCCAGGTGTTGCGGAACCAGAGCGTGGGCAGCAGGTGCAGCGGGGCTGGATCCGGGCCGCGGTTGATGGCCGTGACGCGGATCACCAGGTCGAGCGGGCTCTCCTTGGCGTACTCCACGAAGACGTCGAAGTAGCGGTTCTCGGTGAAGACGCCGGTGTCGAGCAGCTCATACTCGGGGTCCTGCCGGGTCCGTCGGCGGCTCTCCTGGACCAGGTCCGTGTAGGGAAAGGCGCGCTGCGGATACTTGTACAGCGCCTTCATCCAGGAATGGGTCGGGGTATTGTCGAGGAAGAAGTAGTATTCCTTGACGTCTTCGCCGTGGTTGCCCTCCAGGCCGGTCAGGCCGAACAGCCGCTCCTTGAGAATCGGGTCCGCCTCGTTCCAGAGCGCCAGGGCGAAGCAGAGCAGATTGTGGTTATCGGAGATGCCGAGCAGGCCATCTTCGCCCCAGCGGTAGGCGCGGGAGCGGGCGTGGTCGTGCGGGAAGTAGTCCCAGGCGGTGCCGTTGGGCGAGTAGTCCTCGCGCACCGTGCCCCACTGCCGCTCGCTCAGGTATGGCCCCCAGCGCTCCCAGGGGACCTGCCGGGCGCGCAACTCGGCCAGCCGGGTGTGCTCGGCCGTCGGCGCCGACGGCGAGACCTGGAACACCATCGCACCGTCGCCCGACGGCATCGCCTCGTCGATCAACCCCTTGGATTGCTGCATCGCCATCGTGTCTCTCCCTCGCTCGGGCTCCCCGGCCCGCGTCCTGTACGGTAAACGGTTGCGCGGTGGAGCAATCGCGGCGCGGCTCACTGCCTCCCCAGAGAGTCCTCTGGGGGCGCGAAACGTGACAGATTATCCCGTGTCTCGGCATCCGCAGGCGCTTCGGCCGGGAATATGGCGCTCGGGCCGTGGGTTTGACTCAGTGTGCCGCCCCGTGCAGGAGCGGGGCATGAGAGTCGCGGCGCGGGAGGCAGAGCGCGATGGCCGGGACGACAGAGACGACACGCGCGGTGGTCGTCGATCCGGAGGCGCCCGGGCGGCTGGTGCTTCGACTGGCGCCACCGCCCAGCCCGGCACCGAACGAGGCGGTGGTGCGGGTCGCGGCAGTCTCGCTGAATCGGGGCGAGGTGCGCCGGGCGATGGCGGCCGAGGCCGGCTGGCGGGCTCCCCAGGCGACGGGTCGCCTGGGGAGCCCGTGGCGCCCCGGCTGGGACCTGGCCGGCGTGGTTGAGACGGCTGCGCGTGACGGCTCGGGACCGCCCGCCGGGGCGCGGGTGGTTGGATTGGTCGGCGAAGGCGCCTGGGCCGAGCGGGTCGCGGTGCCAACCGAGGCGCTCGCGGCCCTGCCGGAGACGGTTTCGTTCGCTCAGGCGGCGACGCTCCCCGTGGCCGGGCTCACCGCGCTGCTCGCGCTCGAACGGGGCGGCGGGCTGCTTGGGCGGCGGGTGCTGGTCACGGGCGCCTCGGGCGGCGTCGGGAGCTTCGCGGTGCAGCTCGCTCGGCTGGGAGGTGCAGCGGTCGTCGGGCTGGTGCGCCAGGCGGACCACGCCGCGGCGGTACGGGAAGACGGCGCGGACGAAGTGGTGGTGGGCGAGGGCACCGAGCCGGCTCGCCCGTTCGGGCCGTATGATCTCATCCTGGAGTCGGTCGGGGGGCGCGTGCTCGGGGAGGCGCTGGGACTGCTTGCCCCAGATGGTACCTGCGTCTCGTTTGGCGCCTCCGCGGCCAGCGAGGCGACGTTCGATCTCCGCCGGTTCTTCCTGACCGGCGGAGCGAGCCTGTACGGGCTGATCCTCTTCTACGAGCTGCGGCGCCAGCCGGCCCGGGTCGGACTCAGCCGACTGGCAAGCCTGGTGGCGAGCGGCCGGCTGCGGCCACGGATCGAGGTCGAAGCGCCGTGGACAGAGATCGCCGCGGTGGCGCAGCAACTGCTGGACCGCCGCTTCACCGGCAAGGCGGTGCTCCACGTCAGCGGCGGATGATACTCTCAACCCTCGGCGCGGCGACGCGCGCCAGATCATTCGACAAGGAGACCGCTTGATGCTCGCCACGCTGGCGCCCCGCCGCCTGCACTACGCCTGGATCGTCGCCGCGATCACGTTCCTGATCCTGCTCGTCTCGGCCGGCGTCCGCTCGACGCCCGGCGTCCTGCTGATCCCGCTCGAGCAGGAGTTTGGCTGGGACCGGGCGACCGTCTCGCTGGCGGTCTCGATCAACCTGTTTTTGTACGGGCTGTCCGGGCCGTTCGCGGCGGCGATCATGGACCGCTTCGGGGTGCGCCGGGTCATCGTCGCGGCGCTGCTGGCGGTGGCGGCCGGCGTCGGGCTCAGCACCCAGGTGCGCGCCGCCTGGCAGCTCTACCTCACCTGGGGCGTGGTGGTCGGGCTGGGCACTGGCTGCATGGCGACGGTGCTGGGGGCGATGGTGGCGAACCGCTGGTTCGTCCAGCGCCGGGGTCTGGTGATGGGGGTGCTCACCGCGAGTACCGCTACCGGCCAGCTCGTGTTCCTGCCGCTGCTCGCCTCAGTCGCGGTGGACGTGAGCTGGCGCGCGGCGGCGCTGGTGGTGACCGGCGCCGCCGCCGTGATGCTACCGCTGGCGCTCCGCTTCGTCCGCAATGGGCCGCGAGACATGGGACTCCTTCCCTATGGCGCCGATCCCGCGTCGGTCGCCGAGCCGACGCTGACCGCGGGCAACCCCTTCGCCGCCGCGGTCACCACACTGCTGCGCAGCCTCCGCTCGCGCGACTTCCTGCTCCTGGCCGGCAGCTTCTACGTCTGCGGCGCGACGACCAACGGGCTGATCGGCACGCACCTCATTCCGGCCTCGGTCGAGCACGGCATCCCCGAAGTCACCGCGGCGAGCATGCTGGCGCTCATCGGGGTGTTCGACCTGATTGGGACCACCGCGTCCGGCTGGCTGTCCGACCGGATCAACAGCCGCTGGCTGCTGGCCTGGTACTACAGCCTGCGCGGCCTGGCGCTGCTGTTCCTGCCCTACGCCTACGGCAGCGGCTTCTTCGGGCTGGCGCTGTTCGTCGTCTTCTACGGACTGGACTGGGTGGCCACGGTGCCGCCGACCGTGCGGCTCACCGCCGACCTGTTCGGCAAGCAGCGGGTGGGCACGGTGTACGGCTGGATCACCGCCGCGCACCAGCTCGGTGCGGCCACGGCAGCGTTTGGCGCCGGGGCGCTGCACACCTGGTTTGGCGACTACCAGGTAAGCTTCATGAGCGCCGGGGTGCTGGCGCTGGTCGCGGCCGGCCTGGTGGTGCGGATCGGCCACCTGCCGGTGGGCGACGACGGTCGGCCGCGGCGGCCGCTGGAGCTGGCCTCCTCCCCGCCCGGCTGATCCCCGTGGCTCGGCTCACCGGCGCCCGGCCGCCACTCGCCCGGGCCGCCGGGGCGGTGTTGGTGCTGGCTCTGGTGTGGCCCTGCCTGGCGCTGGCGCACGCCAGCGTCGTCCGCACTGAGCCGCCCACCCTGTGTTCGTCCCCGGACGGGGCACCCCGCGCAACGGGTCGCGTGGAGACCCCGGCTGCCCCGGCGCCGCCGGACTGCCCGGGCGGCGTGGTGCTGGCGGAGCCCCCGGCGAGCGTGCGGATCTGGTTCTCCGAGCCGGTCACGCCCGTGGCCGGCGGGATCTCCGTGCGTGGGCCGTCCGGCCGGCGGGTCGAGCGCGGCCCGGCCCGGTCCGAAGGGATCGCGCTGGCGGTGGACGTCGACGCGATCGAGACCGGCACCTACCTCGTCACCTGGCGTGTGGTGGCGGAAGACACCCACCCCGCCCGGGGCGCGTTCACCTTCAGCGTCGGCCACCCCAGTCCGGTGGGTGGCGCGGCCCCAGCCGAATCGCCGCTGCCGCTGGCGGCCCAGGCGCTCGCCCAAGCGCTGCACTTCGTCGGCTACGCCCTCGGGTTCGGGAGCCTCGCCTTCCGTCTGCTCGCCAGCAGACCACTGGGAGCGCGGCATCCGGAGTGGCTTGTCGGCCTCGGCGCACTCCTGTTGCTCCTGGCCGAGCCGCTGGCGCTGCTCGCCCAGGCGGCGAGCCTCGGCGGGGATGCGGCGGGTACGCTGGACCTCGACGTCCTCGGCGACGCGCTCGGCTCCAGCTTCGGCCGGGTGCTGGCGCAGCGGCTCGGCGCCGCGGTGCTGCTCTGGGTGCTCGTCGGGGTCGCCCCGCAGGCGCCGCGGCTGGCCAGTGGCGGAGTAGTCGCGCTCGGGCTGGCACTGGCGGTGGCGGACGGGCAGGCGGCGCACGCCACCGGCGTCCGCCCCGCCTGGCTCGGGCTGGCGCTCAACGCACTGCACCTGGCGGCGATGGGTCTCTGGCTGGGCGGCCTGGCGACGCTGCTCGCGTCGCGGCGCCACGCGGACAGCTCCAGGGGTACCCCACGCGACGGGTCACGTGGGGACCCCGCCAGCCTCGCCCTCCGCGCCCGCCCCCTGTTCACCCTCTCCCTCGCCACGCTGGGCATCAGCGGCGCGGCGATGGCGGCGGAGCACCTCACCGCTCTCTCTGACCTGCTCGCCAGCGCGTACGGCCGGGTGCTCGTGGCCAAGTTGGCCCTGCTCCTCCCCGCGCTGCTGGCCGCCGTGGTGGGATTGCGCGCCGTCGGGACGCGGCGCTGGCGCTGGTGGGGCTGGGAGGCCGTTCTACTGCTGGGCGTGCTGCTTCTGGCCGGGCTGCTCGTCTCCCTGCCGCCTCCGGCGTAACGGCGATCGCTGGAGGCGCGCGGTGCGCTGGCAGCCCCCACGGCCGTCTCCCGCAAGCGGCGCTGCGCTACACTGGTCGCCAGCCTGGAGTGGTGAAAGGAGCGCTGGCGATGGCAGCCTACCTGCTCGCGGACGTCGAGATCCTGGACCCGGAGCCCTATCGCGAGTACCAGCAGCGCGCCCTGGCGACGTTCGAGCCGTTCGGCGGCCGATACCTGGTGCGCGGCGGCAGGTTGGAGGCGCTGGAGGGCGACTGGGCTCCGCGGCGGCTGGTGATCATCGAGTTCCCCAGCTTCGAGCAGGCCAAGGCCTGGTACGAGTCGCCCGCCTACCAGGAGATCCTGCCGATCCGGGAGCGCTACGCCCGGACCAACTTCCTGACGCTGGTCGAAGGGCTCTAGCAGCCCACTTCAACCGGCGCGTGCGGCCGTCCAGGCGCGAAGAGGCTAGTAGGGCGCTGGCGGGTATCCGGGCGCCCGGGCTCGGGCAGGGCCGCGCCGCGGCGGCCAGTCGTCCAGCCGACACGCCCAGGGCGCTTGACAGGACGCGGGCGAGCGACTATTCTACCAACTAGCTAATTAACCAATCGGCAAAATACGGAATGGCGACCGATCGCCTGAGCCTCACCTTCGCCGCCCTGGCGGACCCCACTCGCCGGGCGATCCTGGCTCGCCTCGCGCGGGGCGAGGCGACGGTCACCGAGCTGGCCGAGCCCTTCAAGCTGAGCCTGCCCGGCGTCTCCAAGCACCTCAAGGTGCTCCAGCGCGCCGGGCTGGTCAGGCAGGGGCGGAACGCCCAGTGGCGACCCTGCCGGCTGGAGGCGGCTCCGCTCAAGGACGTGGCTGACTGGGTGGAGCACTATCGCCGCTTCTGGGAGGAGAGTTTCGATCGTCTGGACGACTACCTGCGCGAGCTACAGAACCAGGAGAAGACGGATGGCCGATAGCAGGGCAGCCTGGCCCGCCACATCCACCGCGGAGCGACAGCTCGGCGCCAACACGCCTCTTCGCCGCACCGCCCCCGCTCGTGGGGGCGCGAGGCGGTACGGCCATGGCCGAGGACCTCGACGGATATCTCAAGATGGAGGAACGCAAGGATGGCCCAGTCCCTGGATCGCTTCGCTGATCGGGTGCACGAGGTGCGGAAAGGACAGCGCGATGGCTGAAACGTCCAGCGCAAGCGACCGCGAGATCGTGCTCACGCGCGTGTTCGACGCCCCACGCGAGCTAGTGTTCAAGGCATGGACGGAGCCAGCGCGCCTGATGCGCTGGTGGGGGCCGAAGGGCTTCACTACCCCGTTCTGCACCATCGACCTCCGCCCGGGTGGCCTCATGCATTTCTGCATGCGCTCGCCCGAGGGCCAGGACATCTGGTGCCGAGGTGTGTTCCTCGAAGTCGTCGTGCCGGAGCTGATCGTGGTCACCGATTCGTTCTCGGATGAGCACGGCAACGTCGTCCCGCCCACGCAGTACGGGCTGAGCCCGGACTGGCCGACCGAAGCGCTGCTGACGGTGACCTTTGCCGAGCACGAGGGCGGCAAGACCCTCCTCACCCTTCGGCATACCGTCGGCATCGTGCCGGCCGCGGAGCGGGAGGGGACACAGCAGGGCTGGATCGAGAGCCTGGACCGCCTCGCAGACTACGTAGCGAACGCGTGACTGCCCTTCGGGACAGCTCGGGCACTGACAGGGCTAACCGGCACGCTGGCTCTGGGAGGCACGCCGAAGTGTGGGAAGGCGGAAGCGGTTTCGCTTCCCCTTCCCACCAGGTCTGAACAAGAAACCACGCTCGGATGGAGGAATCATGGCAAGGGCAATCGTCGCTTCTTCGATCGATCGGACGGAACGCATCGACGTGAGACGCCTGGGCTGGGTGGGTCCGCTCGCCATCGTCGCCGCGGTCGGAGCCACCGTGCTGTTCACGCTGATTGCCAGCGGGCTTGCGGGCGTCTCCCCCGATTACCCGGCCCTTACGCCCGCCGCGGTCGCCGAAGTCACGGCCGTGTGCGTGCTGCTCGCTGTTGGCGTCTTCGCGCTCGTCGCGCGCTACGCCCGGCGGCCGGTCCGGCTCTACTGGCAGATCGCGCTGGCCACGCTGATCCTATCGTTCATCCCGGACCTGGCGATGCCATACCTGGATAGTCCCAGCATCACCGGCGCCCGCGAGGTCGTCATCCTCATGCTCAACCACGTGGTCGCGGCGGCGGTGTGCGTCCCGATCCTCACCGGCCTCGCCCGCGTCCCGTCGGCCGACTAGCCAGGTGTTGCCCGGCCGCGGCCGACGGGTGAGCAAGCCTTGGAAAGGAATGGAGATGGCAAGCGCTGCTGCGCACACCGGGTTTGTGCCCGTAAACGGGCACAAGATGCACTCCTGCGAGCCCATCCACCTGGCGGGTACAGCTCACGGAGTGCGAGGACCCCTGACGCGCTGCTGCCATCGCCCAGCCTGGCCACCGGCGGCATGGATGACGAAGCCTCGAGCGGCACAGCGGCTCCCTATCACGGCCGATACAGCGGCGACCTGCACGCCGGTGGAGGGATGCCGCGACATCTCAGTTGACCCGGGTGGACAGGCGCTTCATGCGGGCGCCGCGGTTACAGCCCGATGGCGGTTGCCGGCTGCCAGACGTGGACTCCGCCGCGGAGCAGGCCGGCTGCCTCGTCCACCAGGATGGCGACGACCCGGCCGAAGTTGGAGGCGGCGTAGGTCTCCTCCAGCGGCTGCACCTGCTGGCCGAAGCCGCGCAGCGCTTCCAGCGTCTCGGCGGGCAGCCGACTATCGGCATAGGTGATGGCATCCTCGCTGTGGATGCGGGGCGCCGCCACGGCGTCCGCGACGCTCAGCCCGAAGTCGACCAGGTTGAGCAGGCTCTGCAGGATGCCGGTGATGAGCTTGCGGCCGCCCGGCGCGCCGATCGCCAGCCAGGGCCGGCCGTCGCGCAGGACGACCAGCGGAGTCATGTTGCTGAGCGGGCGGCAGCCGGGCTGCACCCGGTTGATCGCCCCCGGGCGGGGGTCGAACCAGAACATCCCGTCGTTCAGCAGGACGCCCGTGCCCGGGATGACGACGCGGCTGCCCCAGAGTTCGAGCAGGGTGTTGGTCAGCGAGACCATCATCCGGTCACGGTCGACGACGGACAGGTGTGTGGTGCAGGAGGCGTCGATCGGGCGAGCCACCTGCCCCGCGCCCCGGGCCCGGGGCGCGGGATCGAACGGCCAGGGATCGCCGGGGGTGGGCTCCAGGTCGGCGCGGTGCGGATCAATGGTCTGGCGGCGGGCCGCGGCGAACGCGGGCGAGGTGAGCCCGGCCAGCGGGACGTGGACGAAGTCGGGGTCGGCCATGAAGGCGAAGCGGTCGACGTAGGCGCGGCGCATCGTCTCCGCCAGCAGGTGCAGCGTGGCAGGACGGTTGTGTCCGAGCGCGGCGAGGTCGAAACCGTCCAGGATCTGCAGCAGCTCCACCAGCGTGGTGCCGGCCATCGGGCCGGGGATGGCGTGGACGGTGTAGCGCCCGCGGTACCGGCATTCCAGCGGCTGCTCGTAGACGACCGGGCGGTAGCGCTGCAGGTCCTCGCGCCGCAGGAATCCGCCGTGCTCGCGCATCGCTCGGTCCAGCGCCTGGGCAACGTCGCCCTGGTAGAAGGTGCGCGGCCCCTCGGCGGCGATCGCCTCCAGCGTCGCGGCGAGATCGGGCTGGACGAACAGGTCGGTCGGCTCACCGAAACCGAGGCGGGCGCGGGGCGGATGGCCGCCCGGCAGGAAGACGGCGGCGGTGGAGGGAAAGGCCGCCAGCTCCGGCTCGGCACAGGCGATGTTGAGCGTGAGATACCAGTCGGTGCGGACCCCCTCACGGGCGTAGCGGATCGCTGGCGCCAGGACTTCCCGCAGCGGTCGGGTACCGAAGCGCTCCAGCGCCAGCGCCAGGCCGGCCACAGCGCCGGGCACCAGCGCCGATTGCCAGCCGATCCGGTTGGCCTGATGCTTCACCGCCGGCCAGGCGAACAGCCCCTGCGCCGGTGCGTCGGGATCCAGCTCGAACGGGTGCTCGCCGGCCAGCGCAGGGACGCGCAGGGAGAACTCGATGGTGGTCGAGCGGCCCGAAGCTGGCTGGTGGACGATGAGCGCCCCGCCGCCGCCCAGCCCGCTCATGAATGGCTCGACGACGCCAGCGGCGAACGCCGCCGCGACCGCGGCATCCATAGCGTTCCCACCATCCTGGAGCAGCTCCGCGCCCGCTTCGGCGATCAGTGGGTGCTGGGCGACGATCATCGCCTCGCGGCTCACGACCTCGTCCTTGACGACGCGCAGGGTGGTGCGTTGCATAATCCCTCCGGGGCGGCCACTTCATGGTAGGCGCGGGCGCGGGAGGCGGGCAATGCATCGTCCGCTCGGACGGGCGCGGCGTGGCAGCGCGAGCCTCGACCCTGGCGCTCACGCACTCGGCGCCAACCGCCCGCTGGTACACTGCTTGAAGTAGCGCTCGACCGAGCGAGGTCCCGATGCGCGAGAGGCAGACGACGCCACAGCCCGAGCAGGAACGAGCCAACGGCGAGCTGACCGAGCGCCGGCTAAAGATGGAGGCGAATCGGGCCCGGGCGCTCGCCGAGCTGGAGCGGATCCGCGGCGAGAATGTGGGCGCGCCGGGCGCCAAAGGCGGCTGGCTGCGCGCCTCGGTGTTCGGAATCAACGACGGCCTGCTGTCGAACCTGAGCCTGGTGGCGGGGGTGAGCGCGGCGGCGACGGATCGCGGCTTCATCCTGCTGGCCGGGGTGGCCGGTCTGGTGGCAGGGGCGTTCTCGATGGGCGCGGGCGAGTATGTCTCGGTGCGAGCCCAGCGCGAGGTGTTCGAGTCGCTGATCGCCCGCGAGCGCTGGCTACTGCGGCACCGGCCGGACCTGGAGCGCCAGGAGGTGGCCGTGATCTACCGCGCCAAAGGTATTCCGCCGGCAGACGCGGAGCGGCTGGCAGACCAGATCATGACCGACCCGGAGATCGCGCTGGACCTGATGGCCCGCGAGGAGCTGGGGCTCGATCCGGATCAGCTCGGCTCCCCCTGGGGCGCGGCGATCGGCTCGTTCGTCTCCTTCTCCCTCGGCGCCGCGGTACCTCTTGTGCCCTATCTGTTCATGAACGTGGCGAGCGCACTCGTGACCGCGCTGATCCTGTGTGGGATCGCGGTGTTCGCGGTGGGGGCGCTCACCGCCCGGCTCAGCGGCCGGCCGGCGCTCATCGGCGGCGGCCGGATGCTGCTCATCGGCGCGCTCGCCGCCGCGGTCACCTACCTCGTCGGCCACCTCGTCGGCGTCAGCGGACTGGTAGGGTAACGATGGAAGGACGCCTGCTCAGCTTGCAGAGCGCGGCGGCCGCGCTGGCGGTCGGCTCGTTCAACCTGATCCGCCGCGGCGCAGACGGCTCGCTGGTGCTATCCATGGACCGCTGGCGCTGCGTCGGGCTGGTCGGCAATGCGCTTCGATTCGACGCCGTGGACCCCCGCGAGGGCGCCCCGCCGCCCCTGGAGCTGCCGGTCGACGATGTAGAGCAGGCGACCTGGGATCGGCTGCCACGCCAGCAGACGCGCTCCCAGGTGCGCTTCCTGCTCCGCAACGGCGACCTGCTCACCTTTAGCGGCCCTGTCGACGAGCTGCGACTCGGACTCGATTGAGCCCGGCGCCTTACCCACCTGAGACGGCCGGCAGGATCGCCAGTTCGTCGCCCCCGCGCAGCGGGCTCGCCAGCCCCTCCAGAGCGCGAATGCTTTCACCGTTGAGGAACACGTTTACGTGCTCCCGCACCGCGCCCTGCTCGTCCAGCACCCGGGCGCCAACCCCCGGATAGCGCTGGCACAGCGCGGCGAGCGCCGCCGCCACCGTCGCCCGCTCGCCCTCTGCCAGCGTGAGCTCGACCCGTCCGTGCCCTGCCGAGAACGGGCGCAGCGGGGAGGGGATGCGCACCGTGATTTGCACCACTACTCCAGCACCGCGGCCTTCACACACAGGATGGGCGGAAGGTAGTCCAGCAGGAGCCGCCAGCGTCCACCTTCGTCCGTCGAGCCGAAGAGCTGGCCGGTCCGGGTGCCGAAGTACAGCCCGGCCGGATCGAGGCTGTCGGCGGCGAAGGCATCGCGCAGCACCGTCAGGTACGCCCCGGCCCCCGGCAGCCCCTCGCCCAGCGGCTCCCAGGAGGCGCCAGCGGTGCGCGTGCGATACACCCGGCAGGCGCCATCGACCGTCCAGCGCGCGGCATCGCTCTGCAGCGGGATGACGTAGGCCGTGTTCGGACGACGGGGGTGGGCCACCAGCGGGAAGCCGAAGTCCGAGGGGATGCCGTCGGCTACGTCCCACCAGGTATCGCCGCCGTCGTCGCTGCGGTACAGCCCGAAATGGTTCTGCAGGTACAGGCGGTCGGGGTCCGCGGCGTCGCGGCCCACCTTGTGGACGCACTGGCCGAACTCGGGATAGCGCTGATCCTCCGGCAGGAAGTCGGCCCGGATGCCCACGTTGCGCGGCTGCCAGCGCTCGCCCCGATCCTCGCTCCGGTACACCCCGCCGGTCGAGATCGCGACGTGAATCCGGCGCGGATCGCGCGGATCGACCAGGATCGTGTGCAGGCAGAGCCCGCCACCACCCGGCTGCCAGCACGGCCGATGGGGATGGTCCCACAGGCCGCGGACCAGGGAGAACGTCTGGCCGGCGTCGTCCGAGCGGAACAGCGCCGCGGGCTCGACACCGGCGTACACCACGTCCGGCTCGTCCGGGCCGGCCGTCTCAAGCTGCCAGACCTGCTGCAGCGTCGCGCCCGTGTCCGCGGGAAAGGCCAGCGTCGCCTGCTCCGGCTCGCTCCAGGTGGCGCCAAGGTCGTCGCTCCAGTAGACGAACGCGCCCCAGAGCGCGCTGCGCGCCCCGGCGAGCAGCCGGCACCGGCCGTGCCGGCCGTCGAACGCGAACGCCGACACCTGCCACCCGGCCAGGTGCGGCCCACTCACCTGAAACTCGCGCCGCGCCGCGTCCGACCGCAGCACGAACGCGCCTTTCGCGGTCCCAACCAGCACCAGCACCGCGCTCGCCATCCCTCACCTCGCTATCGAACAGATGTTCTGATCATCCCACGTTGGCGAGCCGGGGTCAAGTCACAATCGGATCACGGGGCGGCCAGGCGGCGCGAACACCCGCTGCCGTGTGTCCGAGGCAGTCGCCGTTCCGAACGGGGAGGCCCTCCTCACCGGCTCGGCGCTGGCCGCGTTTGCCGCCCCGCTCCCGGCCGCCTATGCTGCCGCTGAGGGGGCTCACAGGGGGTAGCCATGGACACGAAGCCTGCGGTGGCGGTGCTGGGCCTGGGGGCGATGGGCAGCCGCATGGCGCGCCGCCTGCTGGAGGCGGGCTGGCCGCTGCGCGTGTTCGACGTGCGGCCCGAGGCGGCCCGAAGTCTGGCGGAAGCCGGAGCGCGGGCAGAGCCGACCGCCCGCGCGGCAGCCAGCGGCGCCCGCTTCGTCCTGCTGGTGGTGCGCGACTTCGCCCAGGCCGAGCAGGCGCTGGGCGGTCCGGACGGCGCGCTGGCCGGGCTGGAGCCCGGCGGGACGATCATCGTCATGTCCACCGTGTCACCGGCGCAGGTCCGGGAGCTGGAGCGGCGCGCGGCGGAGCGCCAGGTGGAGCTACTCGACGCGCCGATGAGCGGCGGCACCCCCGGGGCCGAGGCGGGGAAGCTCTCGATCATGCTCGGTGGGCCCGAGGAGCGCGTCCGCCGCTGCCGGCCGCTGCTGGAGACGCTCGGGGAGCGCCTGTACCACGTCGGGCCGAACGTAGGGGACGGCCAGAGCGCAAAGATGGTGAACCAGGTGCTGTGCGGCATCCACCTGGCGGCCGCGGCCGAGGCGCTGGTGCTGGCGCGTCGGGCCGGGCTGGACCAGGCGATGATGCTGGACCTGGTGTCCCACAGTGCCGCCGCCTCGTGGATGCTTCAGGCGCGGGCACCGCGCATGGTCGAGCGCCGCTTCGACGAACTCCACAGTGCCCTGGCGCTGCTGTTCAAGGATCTGTCGATCGTCCTGGATGGGGCGCAGGCGCTCCAGGCGCCCACCCCGCTCGCCGCCGCCGCCCGCGAGCTGTACAAGGCCGGGATGGCCCTGGGGCTGGGCGACAAGGATGACTCCACGCTCATCCAGGTGTACGAGCGGCTGGCCGGCCTGTGATGCGCCTGCGCGCCCACCGCGTTAGTCATTGTCATCGCTGCTGGCCGCGTCGGTCGGCGCCGGGGTCGGCTCGCCGCCTGGCCAGGGCGGCAGCACTAGCGGGGGGCGGGGGGGCTGGCTGAAGTCGAAATCGTTGCGCAGATCGCCGAGCTGCGGTACGGTCTCCCGCACCGTGGGCCGCGGGTCCGGCCGCCCGTCCGTCTGGGGGTCCAGCCGCTGGCCATCGAGGAACAGGTCCTCGATGAACTTCAGGTAGGCGTCGAAGCTGAGCGTCTGGTGGTCGATGTAGCCATGTCTGGCATAGGGGCTGATCACCAGGCCCGGCACCCGCAGCCCGTAGCCGTTGCCATCCACCACTGGCGGCGGCACGTGGTCGTAAAACCCGCCCCAGTCGTCCCAGGCCAGGAAGATGGCGCTGCT
>JAJPGT010000104.1 GCA_021325655.1 Pseudomonadota bacterium | reverse complement strand
GTACCCGCGGATGGCGGCGCTTGCCCACCAGGCGCGGAATGAGTGCCCGGAACTCCGGGAGCGAGAAGTGCGGGCTGCCGAGGATCACCAGGTCCAGCCGGTCCGCGGCGGTGGTCGACAGCTCGGCCCGCGCCGCTCGTAGCTCGGGCATCCCCACCTGGTGCACCTCTGGCGGCTCGCGGCCACCGAACGCTGTCGCCAGGTCGGGCGCCTCCGGAGTGATGCCGACCGCGTGGAACATCGGGATCGCGCCGGCCGAGGCGGCGGCTGCGCCCAGCGCTTTGAGCTGGTCCTCGGTCGTCTCCTTCGGCAGCCCCTCGATCACCGGGATACGCTCGCCGGCGAGCAGGCCGACCAGGTAGCCGAGGACCGGGTAGAGCGAATCGTCGCGTAGCAGCGCCGCGGGCACCCCGACCAGACGAACGAGCAGTTGCCCGTAGCGGTTCTCCGTCAGGTGCAGGCCACTGCGCGGGGCGCGGCCGACCAGCGCGGCGCAGATGTCGATGTAGTCGCCGTAGCGATTGGTGCGGGCGCCGAGCACCGAGTTGGCGAAGACGATGGCGTTGGACTCGGCCCAGACCACGTGCTCGCCCAGCTTGGGCCGCACGCCTGCCTGGTAGGGGGCGCAGGTCCAGGTGGGGATACAGCCCATCTGGATGTACGCCCGCATGATCCGCTGGCTCTTGTCCGCCCACTCGGCGGGAACCCGCTCCCATTGTCCCCCGTGGATCTCGTCGAACGAGCCGATGTTCATGCTGGTGGGGACGACCACCTTGCCGCCGAGACTGGCCAGCCGCTCGGCGAACTCCAGGCTGGCCTCGCCCTGGTAGATCGAGCCGTCGATGTGCGCGCCGCGAATGTCCAGTAGCTCCGTGGCGCCGTAGACCTCGGCCATGCGGACGACGATAGACATCGCCAGCTTCTTGGCCGGGCCATGCCGGCCCTCTAGCATCTCCTGGTCGCGGGAACTGAGCGAAAGGGGCATCTGGCACTCCGGTGGACCCGGGAGTCAGGCGCGTCGTCGAACCTTCACGGAAGTCTAGCATGCTCTGGCCCGCCGCCCGCGCGTGCGACGGAGGCCGGGGTGCGGTAGGCTCTACTACCGGGCCAGCCGCCAGACACCGTGGGACTCCGCCAGCGGAGCGACGATATCCCGACCCCGCGCCGGGGCGCCGAGGAGGAGACGATGCACGAGCTGGACGAGCGAGCCAGCGGGCAGACGATCCGGGTACGGCTGGGCGAGCGGGTGCAGATCTGCCTGGAGGAGAACATGACGACCGGCTTCCGCTGGCAGCTCGTCACGGGCGGTGAGCCCGCGTGCGCTCTCGTGGACGAGGACGTCCGCTCGGCCGACGGCCGGCCGGGCGCAGGCGGAAGGCGTTGCTGGACGCTCGAGGCACAGCGGCCCGGCCAGGGCCGCGTCGAGCTGGTCTACCGCCGGCCCTGGGAGCGGGACCGCCCGCCCGGGCGGACCTTCGCCATCCGCCTGGAGGTCGAGGGCTGACCGGTCGGGGCGGGGATTCCTGACCGTCCCCACCCCGACCAGGAAGGCGCTTACTGCACCAGCCGGATCGTCCAGAAGTCGGACGCCAGGCCCGGCTGAGTGAAGTAGGCGTAGGGCATGGTCGCGTAGCCCTGCATCCCCCAGTCGGTGCCCCAGGAGTTACGGACGCTGAAGCGCTGCTGCGCGTCGTCATAGCCGACCATCAGCATCGCGTGGCCCTCGGGGCGCCCACCCTCGCCCGGCCCCTGCTCGCCCGGAGCAGGCATCGGGACCACGCCGGTGCGCGCCACCTCCTCGCTGAGGAAGCTGTTGTAGACCGCGATGCCGAACACGAACGGGTAGCCCTCCGCCAGGCAGCCCTTCATCTGGTTCAGGTCGCGGATCACCCGCTGGTACAGCACCGCTTTGTGCTGGAGCGCGTCCTCATAGCACCTGGCCGGTGGCTGCTCGGCGAAGTTGGCGATGACATACGGCCACTCGTCCTCCGGGCAGGCGCCCTGATGGTTGACGCTCCTGATCCCATCGCGGATCTGCGCCCCGCTGTCCGAGTTGACCGTGTGCTCCATCACCCGCTCGTTGTAGTAGATGAACAGCCGCGAGGGGGTGAAGGGGTTCGGCAGACCCTGCTTCATCTGATCGAACTGCAGTGCCGCGGCAATGGCGTTGGCGGTGCAGCTCCCAAGCTGGCCCTGGTCGTACACCGGCGGACACTGCGGGCGCAGATCGACGCTCGGCGGCAGGTTGCGCAGGCAGGGCGGCGGCGCGGCGTAGAAGTGGTCGCGGTGGTCGGGGATGTCGGGAATCCACCCGAAGTGCCGGATCGTGTCGGGCATGGCTCGTTCCTCCTGAGTATTTGCCAACGGGCTCGCCACCGATGTTTAACACCGGCCCGAGGCGATTTCGCGGATCCTCTCGCTTCCAGGAGCGGAGTCCCGCGCCGCGCTCTTGAGCCTCGCTCCGCTCCAGGTCATTTTCACGCGCCATTCATTCGCGGCTGGTAGCGTCGCGATGTCCGCGGGCCACCGCGGCAGTGAGCGTGGAGGGGAGTTGTGACAGACGGCGCAGGGCGCTGGGGCGCGACAACCGTCGCGGTAACTGGAGGCGCTGGGTTCCTGGGAAGTCATCTGGCGGAGCGCTTCGCCCAGGAGGGCGCGCGCGTGGTGGTGCTCGACAACTTCTCGGCCGCCGACCCCAATGGGGTTGAAGCGCTCCGCCGCGCCGGGGTGGAGACACGGCACGTTGACATCCTAGAGCCCTGCTCGCTCCGTGAGGCGCTGGACGACGCCGACGTGGTGCTACACCTGGCGGCTCTGTCCAACCCGCGGGTCTGCCGCGACCAGATAGAGCGCGGATTCGACGTCAACGTCGTCGGGGTGAAGAACGTCATCGAGGCCAGTCCGGCCGCCCGACGGCTGGTGTTCCTCTCCAGCGCCGCGGTCTACGGCAACCCGCAGCGGATCCCAATGGCCGAGGACCATCCCACCAACGGGACCGAGCCGTATGCCCTGGGCAAGCTCATGGGCGAGCTGGTCTGCCAGATGTACATGCAGGCTGGCCGTGCGATCACGGTGGTGCGCAACTTCAACACCTTCGGCCCCCGCCAGGCGCCCGGGTTCCTGATCCCCACGATCATCACCCAGGCGCTGGAGAAGGGCGCGGTCGAGATCTGGAACGGCGATCCGGTCCGCGACTTCCTGTACGTCGAGGATTTCGTGGACGCGATCGTCCGCTTGGTCCAGACGCCCGAGGCGGTCGGGCAGACGGTGAATGTTGGCAGCGGGGCGCGGACCCGCGTGGGAGACCTGGCGCGGCAGATCAGCGAGCTGCTCGAGGTGCCCTTCACAGACAAACGGATCCCCGTGAACGGGAGCCGGGAGCTGGTGTGCGACAACCACCGGCTGCGCACGCTCACGGGCTGGCAGCCGCGGGTAAACATCCAGGAAGGGCTGCGGCGGACGATCGAGCACTATCGCACCGTGCTCGACTCGGTCGCCGTGGCCGGGTAGGCGGGCGGACACGATGCGCATTCTGGTTGGCGGCGGAACGGACGTTCCACCCCCGTATGGCGGACTGGCGCGGCGGATTCTGCATAACTGCGCGCAGTGGGAGCAGCGCCATCAGGTGACGCTGCTGCTGCGCTGGAAGAAGCCCAACGAAGACTACATGGGCGCGACGCGCACGCGCGTGCGCCACGTCTACTCCTTCCAGCCAGAAGAGGGGGCCAGGCGGGACAACCTGCTGCGCGAGCGGCTCCTGCCGGCGCTGCGGGTGCTGGCGACCCGGCCCGGCCTGGCGGGGACGATCACCCGCCAGCGCGAGCTGCTGTACACCGGCAAGCGCGGGCTCAAGCGGCTATCCGCACTGGCGGACGACCTGAACTACGCTGCGGCGCTGGACGACGCGATCCGCGAGGACGGGATCGAGGTCATCCAGTCGCACTACGCCCGGCAGGAGACGTTCGTCACGCAGCTCGTCGCGGCCCGGCACGGTATCCCGGTGGTGATGACCACCTACGCCGAGGCGGTCGTCTGGCCCGAGGAAGGCGAGAAGATCACCCAGCAGGCCTTGTACGGGGCGATGCCGGAGTGGGACCCGCTGTTCCGGCAGACGTTCAACCGCTCGGCCTACGTGATCGCCCCGAGCTGGCACTGCGCGCAGGGGCCGCTGCGCTTCATCCCGAAGGAGCGCGTGGTGGTGGCCTACGCCGGCATCGACGCCGAGGCGATCATCGCCAACCGCCAGCACCGCGACGAGTACCGCCGGGAGCTGGGAGTGGCAGACGACAAGGTGATCCTGTACGTCGGCCAGATCACCCCGCGCAAGGGGCCGCAGTACCTGGCGCAGGCGATGCCCGAGGTGCTGAAGCGGGAACCGAAGGCGCGCGCCGTCTTCATCGGCTCCGACCTGGGCTACCTGGACGAGCTGAAGGCACTGTGCGAGCCGTTCAAGGACCGGGTAACGTTCACAGGTGGGATCAGCACCGAGAAGCTTCTGAAGTACTACGGCGCGGGCGACGTGCTGGCCTTCCCTACCGCTACGGACCGCGAGTGCATGGGCATGTCCATGAAAGAGGCGATGGCGGCGGGCACCCCGGTGGTGGTGTTCCGCGCCGGCGGGGCGCCGGAGGCGGTCGAGCCGGGGGTTACCGGTTACGTGGTGGAGGTGGGCGATACGGCGGCGCTG
Organism: Pseudomonadota bacterium; assembly: GCA_021325655.1. Classification (GTDB taxonomy): domain Bacteria; phylum Chloroflexota; class UBA6077; order UBA6077; family JAJPGT01; genus JAJPGT01. The sequence continues at coordinate 13,013 of JAJPGT010000104.1, read as the reverse complement.
GCTGACCGGCTGGTGGCCTGCTTGAACGGGCAGGGGTCGGCGATGCGCGACGCCTGTGTCCGCCGCGCCCGGGCGCTGTTCGACGTCCGCTCGACCGCGGCGCAGGAAGAGGCGGTCCTGGAGCGAGCGCTATGCGAGGCACGCCAGAGGAGGGGACGACGGTGAGCGCGGTGAACGTATCGAGCGACGATCATTCCAGGCCCGAAGGCTCGAACATTGCCAGCTTCGTCGTTCGGGTGCTCACCAGCCCCAGCGATCGGCTGGTCGCGGTGCCCCCCACCGGCAAGCTGGGCTGGCTGGGGCGCGTGGAGCACGTCCAGAGCCGCCGCAGCGCCATCTTCCAGAACCCCGAGCAGATGATCGCCTTCATTGAGACCTGCCTCGGGCTCCCCGATTGGAGCGGCTCATTCGAGGTCCAGGGGTTCACGCCTCGACTCGTCGATTCCGAGTGAGGCTCGCCGGCGGCGGCCGGGCGAGCTGGTCTGAGGAGAACCAGAGTGCGGAGTATGCTGATTACGGGTGGGGCGGGGTTCATCGGCTGCAACACGGCCCAGGCCTTCGCGCGCGATGGCTGGGACGTCACCGTGGTGGACACGCTCGTCCGTCGTGGCGCCCGCGAGAACCTCGCCTGGCTGCGTTCCCAGGCGCCGGTGCGGGTCGAGCGGATCGATATCCGCGACGCGGAGGCGCTGGAGCGCCTCTGCCGCGAGCGGCCCTTCGACGCCGTCATCCACCTGGCCGCCCAGGTGGCCGTCACCCGCTCGGTCATCGACCCGCGCGAGGACTTCGAGGTCAACGCGCTGGGCACGTTCAACGTACTGGAGGCGGTACGCCGCTTTTGCCCTGAGGCCGCTTTTCTGTTCGCCTCCACGAACAAAGTGTACGGCAACCTGGAGCACCTGACCGTGGAGCTGGAGGGCGGCCGCTACGTCTGCCGCCAGCTTCCCGACGGGGTGAGCGAGGAGACGCCGCTGGACTTCCACTCGCCCTACGGCTGCTCCAAGGGCGCGGCGGACCAGTACGTGCGAGACTATGCCCGCATCTACGGGCTGCGCTCGGTGAGCTTGCGCCAGTCCTGCATCTACGGCTTCCACCAGTTCGGCGAGGAGGACCAGGGCTGGGTGGCCTGGTTTACCATCGCGGCGCTGCTCGACCAGCCGATCACGATCTATGGGGACGGCCGCCAGGTGCGCGACGTGCTGTTTATCGACGACCTGGTCGAGTGCTACCGCCGGGTGATCGACCGGATCGACCAGGCGGCCGGCAACGTCTACAACGTGGGCGGCGGCCCACGGAACCAGCTCTCGCTGCTGCAGCTCCTCGACCAGCTCGAGGCGCTCAGCGGCAAGTCCATTCCCCGCGCCTTCGACGCCTGGCGCCCGGGTGACCAGCGCGTCTTTGTGTCCGACGTCCGCCGCATCGCCGCCGACGTCGGCTGGCAGCCGACTACCAGCGCCTCCGAAGGGGTCGCGCGCCTGTACCGGTGGGTGTGCGAGAACCTGCCGATGCTGGCCGGCGTGGTCGGGGTGGCGTAGCGGCCCGCCACAGGGCCTCTCCCGGGGCTGCGCGGCTTACGGCAATGTCCCGTTGCTGCGCGCCTCGCGCAGGGCGTTGAAAGCGGGGCGCGGGCTGCCGTCCGGCTCGGTGATCGCCCACCAGTACTTCTCGTCGTGCTGGTCCCAGGTGGGATCGGGCAGGTTCCAGACGAACATCGGGCCGATCCAGGGCGACCAGTGGCTTCGGGCCCAGGCAAAGGCGCGGACCAGGTAGTCGGCCTTCTCGGTTTCGCTTACCTGGTACCAACTGTAATCCGGGTGGATCGGGTCGGAGGTCCAGCCAAATTCCGTTACCCACACCTGCTTGGCCGCGTCCCCGTTGCGCGCCATGATCGCGCGCAGGTCCTCCACCCGGCGGAAGGCGAAGCTGCGGTCCCCGCCCCAGAACGGGTTGGCCGCCGCTTCAGCGGGCGAGAGCTCGGGCGGCGAGCGAAAGCCGGGGGCGTGGACGCCGAGCGCGTCATAGTGGCCGCGCAGCCCGGCGTCGTACAGCCATTGCAGATAGAGGTCGTCGGGACGGGCGCTCGACGTGTTGGTGCCGGTGGGCGAGAGCGCCGCGCTTACCACGACGACCGAGGGATCGATGGATTTGATCGCGCTGTAGGCCAAGCTCAGCAGGCGGACGTAGTCGGCCGCCTGCCGGCGGTTGATCGGCTGGTTGCCCCAGGTCTTGGTCAGGTTCGGCTCGTTCCAGACCTCAACGGCATCCAGGTGTCCGTAGGGCGAGCCGCTCTTGTAGCGGCCGACCAGCGCTTTGAGGAAATCGACGTAGTCCTGGGCGTTGTCCGGCGGACCGTCGTTGGCGCCGTCTTTCCGGGCCCAGTCCGGCTGGAAGTCCACCCGCGCCAGCACCCGCAATCCGGCCGCCGCCGACGCTTGCAGCAGCGCGTCGGTGCTGGCCCAGTCGAAGTGGCCCTTTCCAGCGCCCTCCACGTCGCGCCAGCGAATGAGCGACTTCTGCCAGGTGAACCGCAGGTCGCGCAGGCGGTCCAGCCAGGCCTGCGCGTCAGGGCGGCCCCAGAGGAAGACATCCACCCCGTAGTCCGGGGAGGCGGTGGGTGGCAGAGTGGCCGGGGCGGTCGCGACGGCCGTGCTTCCCGCGGGGATGGCGGCGGCACCAAGACCCTGGCTGCTCGGTGGCGGGCGGAACAGCACGTCCTGTCCGGCCACCCAGCCGCTCATCCCGCCCGCCACCACCCGCAGCCAGGCGCGGTACTGGACACAGCCGACCTCGAGCGCGGTGATCGGGGTAGCGGCGGGGAGCACCGCCTGTACCTGCCCTTGCGGCTGATCCCGCACCACCAGTTGGCTCGACCAGGCCGGCAGCGCCAGCGGGACGCCGTTCCCGAGATCGACCTGGCTGGCCATGACCCAGCCGACGCGGTCGTCCACCGCCACGTCCAGCCAGGGCACGCCCTGCTCGCAGGCAGCGCTCGTGATCGCCAGTGGCGTGCTGGCTGCGAGCGTCACCAGCGGATCACCACCCAGGTCAGGGTGGAGTGTCGCTGGCGCGTGCCCGACCGCCGGGCCTCCTTCCCCGGGGCTCGCCCCCAGCAGCAGCGACGTGCTGGCGAGCGCCAGCACCAGCCCGGCACGGGGGACCAGGTGGGCCAGAGCGGACGTTCGAGCGCGTGGGCGACGCCAGGATTGCAGAACCGCCTCCGGCAGAAGTGTTACGGGAGTGTAGCGATTTCCCGCTTCTCTGGGGAGGCAAGTACAGGTCAGGGGGCGCTGGTGGCTGGCCGCGAGCCGAGCGCGTCGTAGTAGACGCGAGCCGTTTCGGCGATCTGCCGCTCCAGCGTGCAGTGTTCCAGGATCAGCTCATGGCCGGCGCGGCCGAAGCGGCAGCGGAGCGCGGGGTCGTCGGCGAGGCGGAGAGCGCGGTCGGCCAGCGCCCCAGCATCGCCGCAGGGAACCAGGTAGCCGGTGACCCCGTCGCGGATCAGCTCGCGCAGTCCGCTGCCGGCTGCGGCGACGACCGGCAGATGGGCCGCCATCGCTTCCATCAGCACGTAGGGCAGGCCGGCCTCGAACACCGAGGTGAGGCTGAAGACGTCCATCGCCGCGATCACCTCGCGGGCGTCGGCGCGATAGCCGAGCCATTCGAGCTGGCCGGACGGCTCCAGCCCCAGCTCGCCGGCCAGGGCGCGCAGCTCGTCTTCCATGTCGCCGTTGCCGACCCAGACGAAGCGGAGGGTTGGCCGCTGCCGGGCGGCGAGCGCGGCGGCGCGCACCCAGGTGCGCGGGTCCTTCTGCGGGCTCATCCGCCCGGCGGTGCCGATTACGGTCAACCCGCCGTCGCGCGGCCCCCAGCCCAGCTCGCGCCGCTTCGCCTCCGCTGCCGCCGGGTCCGGAATCAGCCGCGGGTCGACCCCATGGCGAACCAGGCGGGTCTTCGCGGGTGGGATGATGTGGCGGCTCAGCGCCTCGCGTGCCTCGTCGTGGGAGACCACGATCATCCGATCGGTGAGTAGCCCGAAGGCGCGCTCGATCGCGACGTAGAGCCGCGCCTGGCGCGGCAAGTCGGGGTTCAAAAAGGCGAAGGCGTTTGGGGTGTAGACCAGCCGCGGGCGGCGCGCCGGCTGGTCCGCGAAGGCGAGCCAAGCGGCGGCGCGGCCGAGCACCCCAGCCTTGGAACTGTGCAGATGAAGCACATCGTAGCGGCCGCGGCGGATGAGGCGGGCGAGCCGGATCAGGTTCGCCAGGTCGCTGCGCGGGTCGATCGCCCGGCGCATCGGGACAAGGTGGACCGGCACCCCCAGCCGACGTACGTCGGACACGAACGAGGTGTCGCCATGGTGCGGGTCGCGCACCGGCGGGCAGGCGACCTCCTGCACGATGTCAGGTCGGCCCTTGAAGCCGGCCAGCAGGTCGAGGGTGTAGCGCTTCACCCCGGCGATGGTCGCCTCGACCACATGCAGGACGCGGATCGGGCGGCCGGTGGGGTTCGGAATTCGGGGGTCGGAGTTCGGAATTCGAATTCCCCCTTCCGAATTCCCAATTCCGGCCCCTGCGGGCTCTAACACCCGGCCGTCTCCTCGTACACCGCCACTGTCTCGCGGGCAGCGCGCTGCCAGCTAAAGGCGCGCGCCCGCCGCAGGCCGGCTTCGGCCAGCCGAGCGCGCAGCGGCTGGTCCGTCGTGACGCGGTGGATCGCCGCGGCGATGGCGTCACAGTCGTAGGGGTTCACTAGCAGTCCGGCTTCCTGGATCACCTCCGGCATCGCCGAAACATTGGAGGCGACGACCGGGGCGCCGCAGGCCATCGCCTCTAGCGGCGGCAGCCCGAACCCCTCGTACAGCGTGGGGAAGACGAACGCCTCGCACTGCGAATAGAGCGCGGGCAGGTCGGCCGGGTCGACATAGCCGGTGAAGCGCACCTGGCCCTCGATCCCCAGCTCCGTGGGCAGCACGAGCGTGCGCTCGTACAGCCAGCCCTTCTGTCCAGCCAGCACGAGCGGGGCGGTGATGCCGTAGCGTTGGCGGGCGATGGCGTAGCTCTCGATGATGCGCTCGGTGTTCTTGCGCGGCTCCAGCGTCCCGACGTAGATCAGGAAGCGCTCCGGCAGCCCATACTTCTCGCGCGCCGCTGCCTTCGCCGCCGGGTCGCAAACTGGCTTGAAGCTCGGGTTCAGCCCGTAGTGAACCACCCGGATCTTCTCCGGCCGCACTCCCATCTTCTCCACCAGGTCGCGTTTGGTCGCCTCGGAGATCGCGATGACGCGGGCGGCGGCCAGCACCGAGACGCGGGTCATGAGGGTCTTGTAGGCGGCGCGGTACTTCCCGAACGTCTCCGGGAACAGCAGCGTCATGATGTCGTGGATCGTTACCACCACGCGCGGCGCGGGGGGGATGAGCGAGCTGACGTGGTCCAGGAAGTGGAAGACCCGCACCCGGTCTTCCCGCGCTGCCAGCGGCAGGGCGAGCTGCTCGTAGGGCAGCCGCAACGGCCGGCGGCGGAGCGGGAGGCGGCTGTAGTGGTGGCGCAGCCCCCGGCCGGCCAGCCCGAGCCGCGGCGCCAGCTCGTGCCCCTCACGGCCCCAGTAGACCGTGAGCTGGTGTCCGTTGGCCGCCTCCGGGAGCGCGGCGAGGAGGTTGCGCATGTAGCTGCCCAGCCCGCCCTTCTGGGCGCGGGGGTATGACAGCAGGCTGGCGCCGATGCCGATCCTCATCGCGCCACCACCGCGGGTGCCTCCATCGCCAGCGCCCGCTCGAAGCAGGCGAGCGTTCCGCGCGCCTGCTGCTCCTGGCTGAACCGCGCCGCCTGCGCCAGCCCGGCCGTCCGCAGCCGGGCGCGCCGAGCTTCGTCGCGCAGCCCGTCCGCGATCGCCTGTGCCAGCGCCAGCATGTCCAGCGGATCGACCACGATCGCCGCCTCGCCGGCCACCTCCGGCAGCGACGAGGTGCTGGTCGTCACGACCGGCGTCCCACAGGCCATCGCCTCGACTACCGGCAGCCCGAAGCCTTCGTAGAGCGAGGGATAGACAAACAGCTCCGCCGCGGCGTACAGCCCCGGCAGGTCCGCGTCGTCAATGAAGCCCGGGCGGATGACGTGCTCCGCGATCCCGAGCTCGGCCGGCAGCGCCAGGATCTGGTCGTACAGCCAGCCGAGCGGCCCGGCGAGCACTAGCGGCACATCCACCCCGTGCGCCTGCCGTGCCAGCGCGTAGGCTCGCAGCAGCCGCTCCAGGTTCTTGCGCGGCTCGATTGTGCCCAGGTACAGCAGGTAGCGCGAGGGGAGCTGGTAGCGCTCGCGCACCGCGGCCAGCGCGGCCGAGTCGGACAGCGGCCGGAAGCGCGGGGCGACAGCGTTGTGCACCACGTCGATCCGCTCGCGCGGGACACCGAGCAGTTCGTGCACTTCCGCACCGGTGCTGTACGACGGGCAGAGCACGCGCCGCGCCTTGCGGACGCTGGCGCCGACGAAGAGCTGGTAGTAGCCCCGCTTCTTGCGCGGGTAAGTCTCGGGGAAGCGGCGCCAGGCGAGGTCGTGGACCATGACGACCGCGGGGACACTGGAGAGCAGTGGCAGCCCCATGTACGGCCCGAAGAAGAGGTCGACCTGAGCTCGGCGGAGCGCCAGCGGCAGCCCGACCTGCTCCCAGGTCGTCCAGCGTGGGAGAGGGAACACCCGCGACTCGATCCGCGGGTCCTGGGCAAAGCGCGCGGGCAGTGGCCGGTCGGAGAAGACAACGAAGCGGTGCTCCGTGTCCAGCCGGGTGAGCCCATCCAGCAGGACGAGCGTGTGCCGCGCCAGCCCGCCTGCCCCGCGGGCGGCTAGATACCCGTTGATGCCTATGCGCATGCTACCACGACCCTAGTCTGGCCAACGATCGTGACCGACGGGTGAAAGCCACTCATCGCCTCCCGGTCGCCCGCTCCCACGTCTGAACCACCTGGTCCACCTCGCGCTCCAGCGTGAACGCCGTCCGCACCCGCTCGCGGCCGGCGGCGCCCAGCGCCCGCACCCGGGCCGGGTCAGCGAGCAGCCGCTCCAGCGCCGCCGCCAGCGCTGGAGGGTTGCGGGGCGGGACGAGCAGCCCGGTCTGCCCATCCAGCACCACCTCCTCCGCGCCGCCCGCCGCGGTGGCGACGACCGCCGTCCCCTGGCTCATCGCCTCCAGCAGGACCAGCCCGAACGGCTCGGCGTGCGAGGCGAGCACCAGCACGTCCAGCCCGGCCATCACGCTGGCAACGTCGGCCCGCAGCCCGGTGAAGGTGATCCGCCCATTCAGCCCCAGCTCGCTTGCCAGCCGCCGCAGCCGCGCCAGCTCGTCGCCCACCTGCTGGCCGGTGAAAGGGTCGGTAACAATGCCGCCCACCACGTAGAAGCGCGCGTTCGGCGCGCGCGGGGCGACCAGCGCCGCGGCACGGACAAAATCCTCCTGCCCCTTCCAGGCGATGAGCCGGCCGACGATCCCGACCGCGAGATCGTCCTCGGCGAGCCCCATCTCTGCCCGGAAGGCGGCGCGATCCGCCTGCGCCGCCAGCGCCGCGGCATCCACGCCGTGCAGCACCACATCCACCCGGCACGCCTCCCAGGGTCCGAACGCCAGCAGCGCCCGCTTGACCGCGCTGGAGATGGCGATGCAGCGGGTAGGCCGGAGCACGCGGGCGACGTGCTCGAAGCGGTGCGCCCCGCTGACGAGGTCGCGCACGTGCCAGGTCCAGGGGCGCCGCGCCAGCAGCGCTGCGAGCTGGCACCACAGGGCGGCGCGAACGTCGTTGGCGTGGAGCAGGTCCGCGCCACGGGCGATCCGCGCCAGCGCCGCCAGCGCCCGCAGCCCAGCGCCCAGGTGCCGGGTGCGCACCACTGGCAGCACATCCACCCGCAGCCCCAGCCGCCACAGCTCCGGCTCGAGCCCCCCGCCAGAGGCGGCAACGATGACGACCCGGGCCTGGCAGCGTTCCGCCGGCAGCCGCTCCAGCAGCCGCAGCAGCGCCAGCTCCCCGCCGCCCAGGTAGCTGACGCCGCAGACCACCACCACGCGCAGCGGCTTCACCGTGGCCACGCCAACCGGGCGCCCCCCGCGAGCAGATGTTGCGCTTCCTGCCCCGGTCGAAAGATCATCGGGCCAGCCCCCTGGCGGCCAGCTCAGCCGCCGCCTGGGCGCTGCGATCCTCGTGGCGCGGCTGGCTGGACACCCAGGCGATCAGCTCGTCAACTCCCTGCTCGAAGGAGACGCGCGGCCGGTAGCCGAGCAGCGCCCGGCTGCGGGAAAGGTCCGCGTAGCAGTGGCGAACGTCGCCCACGCGAAAGGTATTCGTCGTCGTCAGCGGTCCGCGCCAGCCCAGCCGTTCGGCGAGCAGTTCGGCGATCCGGCCGATCCGTACCGCCTGGCCGCTGCCCAGGTTGAGCACCTGGTAGTCGGCCTCCGGCCGCTCCATCGCCAGCAGGCAGCCCTGGACGATGTCGCTCACGTGGACCAGGTCGCGCGTCTGGTGACCATCCTCGAAGATCAGCGGTGCCTGGCCGCTGAGCAGCCGAGCGCAGAAGATGTTCGCCACGCCGGTGTAGGGATTCGAGAGCGCCTGGCGGGCGCCGTAAATGTTGAAGAAGCGCAGCACCACGCTGGGGATCCCGTACGCCTGCCCCACGTTCAGGAACAGCTCCTCCTGGTCGCGCTTCGTGATGGCGTAGACCGAGGCGGGCTGGCGCGGCTTGTCCTCGTCGGTTGGCAACGGGGTCAGCTCGTCGCCGCAGCGGGGGCAGCGTGGCTCCCAGCGCCGCGCAGCGAGCTGCGGCTCGGGGCGCAGCCCCGGAAAGACGCGGCCATGCGCGGGGCACTGGTAGGCCCCCTCGCCGTAGACCGTGTTGGAGGAGGCGACGATCAGCTTCCGCACCGTGCCACGGCAGTCGACCAGCGTCTGAAGCAGCGTGGCGGCGCCGAGCGCATTCACCTCGCTATAGCGGCGAATATCGTACATGCTCTGGGCGACGCCGACCAGCGCCGCGAAGTGGAACACAACGTCCACTGAGCGGAGCAGCGGTGCGAGCACCTCGGTGTCTCGCACGTCCCCGCGCACCAGCTCCACCTCCGGGCTGAGGTACGCGGGGCGGGCGGTCGTCCCGTGCACCTGCGGCTCGAGGTTGTCGAAGGCGATGACCCGGTGGCCGCGGGCGAGTAGCGCGTCGGCCAGGTGCGAGCCGACAAAACCGGCGCCGCCGGTGATGAGAACGCGCTCAGGCATACGTGTGCCGTCGATCTCCAGTCCACTGGGAACCGTCGCCAGCGGGGGTGTCTGCCCGACTGGCGCGGCGCGACGCGGCATAGCTTACCGCGCGGGTGTGAGTAGCGCGGTGTACCGACGGCGAGAAGGTACGTACAATAGGCGGACGCCGCCGAGGCAGAGGACTAACACGTGTTTCACGGGTGGTTCACGGCCCGTCACTAGAGTGTCAATCGCTCGGCGCGGCTCGTGGGCTGCTAGCAGCTCGCGGCTGCGCATCTTCATGCAGGGGTGGGGAAGACGGACCCGCGGCCGGCGCCTCTTCGAAAAACGCTGCTGATCGGGCTCGACGGTGCCACCTGGGACGTCATCGATCCGCTTTTGGCGCGGGGCGAGCTGCCCCACCTGGCGGCGCTGGCTCGGCGCGGGGTGCGGGCGCGGCTGCGCTCCACGCTGCCGCCAATCACCGCCGCGGCCTGGCCCAGCATCATCACCGGGCTGAACCCCGGCCGCCACGGCATCTATCGCTTCGAAGTGCTCGACCACGGCGCCGACGCCACCCAGGACGCCCGTCCGGTGTCGTCGGACACGATCGCCGGCCGGACGCTCTTCGATTATCTGGGCCAGCAGGGCGCGCGGGTGCTCGGTGTCGGCATCCCGATGTGCTACCCGGTCTGGCCGGTCAATGGCCGGCTGCTGGCCGGGTATCCGAACCCCGACCCGAAGCGCTTCTTCGCCTACCCGCCCGAGTGGGCCGAGGAGCTGGAGCGCGACCTGAAGCGGCGCGGGGTGGCGGACCGGGACGAGGTGCAGCGGCCGGACCCGCGGCAGCGCCTGGCGCGGGCGGAAGGCCGGCTCACCCAGGTGGCGGCCTACGTCACGGACTTGCTGCGGCGTGAACAGTTCGACTTCACGATGCTTGTCGCCAGCGTGACCGACGAGTTTCAGCACCGCTACTGGCACCTCCGGCGGGGCGGGGCCAGGCCGGACGATCCCATCGACGGCGTATACCGCCTGGCGGACCGAGTGATCGGGCAGTTGCTGGAGGCAGCGGACGAGGACTGGATCGTTGGCGTGGTCTCGGACCACGGCGGCGGCGCCCGGCCCGAGCGGCTGTTCGTCGTCAACGCCTGGCTGCGTGACCAGGGCTTTCTGGCTGAGTCGCGGACGGCGCGCGCCGGGCTCAAGCGGCGGCTCGCCCGGCTGCTGCGGCGCGGGGCGCGGCTGCCAATCAAGGCGCTGTTCTGGAAACTGCTGCCGCGCGAGGCACGGGCCGGGCTGCGGAAGATGGACGCCACGGCCGCCCAGCCCGACTGGTCACGCACGCGCGCCTCGTTCGTCAAGCTCCAGCACCCGGTTGGCGGGATCAACGTGAACCTGCGCGGCCGACAGCCCCAGGGGATCGTGGAGCCGGGCGCGGAGTACGAGCAGGTGCGCGAGGCGATTATCGCCGCGCTACGCCAGGTGACGGACCCACACAGCGGCGCCCGAGTGGTGGAGCAGGTCTGGAAGCGGGAGGAGGTCTACGCCGGCCCGCATCTGGCATCCGCCCCGGATATCGTGTTCAAGACGGTCGAGCAGTACGCTCCCCAAGGTGGCCTGGGCCTCGCCTGGCAGGACGCGGAGACGGTGCTTCATAGCGAGATCACTGGCGAGCACCGCATGGACGGGGTGCTGCTGCTAGCCGGCAACGGCGTGTTCCGGCGGGGCAGCGTGATCGAAGGCGCTCAGGTGGCCGACGTCGCCCCCACCCTGCTGTACGCGATGGGGGCGCCCGTGCCGGCCGACGTGGACGGCCGGGTGCTGGAGGAGGCGTTCGAGCTGGGCTTTCTGGCCGAGCACCCACTGTTGCGGGGCGCGGCGCTCGGCGACGCGACGCGCGCGCGCTCCGAGTACAGCGAGGAAGAGGAAGAGGGGATCAAGGCGGCCCTGCGGGGCCTGGGGTACATCGAATGAGGGGCACAGTGCTCACCACTGGCGGTCCGAGCGGGGCCGTCTGCCCGACCGCGGAGCGACGATGACCGTGGAAGCGACCCCCCTGGTGCGCGAGCCGGCCGTGGCCGGGCTGAAGGGGAAGCTGTTCTCCGGAATGGCGCTGTCCGCCGTCGCCGGGTTCCTCAACCGCTTCATCCTGTTTCTGGCGACCGCGCTGCTGGCCCGCCTGCTCGGCCCCCATGTGATGGGCATCGGCAACATGGCCGGGCTCATCCTGACCGCGATCGTGCTCACCGTCAACCGCGGTGTCCCGCAGAGCGTGGTGCGGATGCGGGACCGAGACATGGCGCTGCTGGCCGACACTGGCTTTTACCTGATGCTGGCGCTGGGCCTGATCGTCAGCGTCGCCTTCGCGCTCTCCGCGCCCCTGTTCGCCGCCGCGTTCGCTGAGCCCCAGCTCACGCGGATCCTGCCGGTACTGAGCCTGGGCGTCTTCGCCTTCGCCTTCGGCCGGATCCACTCCGCAGTAATGGACCGGGAGCTGTCCACCTGGCGCCGCTTCGTCCCGCAGGTGGTCGCCTCGATCGGGTTCCTGGTGGTCTCGGCGCCCATGGCGCTGCTGCACTTCGGGGTCTGGTCCATCGTTGGCGGCCACCTGGCGTTCTGGACCAGCTACAGCGTCTTCAACATCCTGATGACCTCCTGGCGCCCCGGCCGGCGCTTCTCCTGGCCGGTGGCCAAGGAGATGCTGCGCTTCACCCGCGACATGACGATTACCGGGCTGTCGTCGTACGGCTTCCGCAACATCGACAACGCCTCGGTCGGCCGCTTCCTCGGCGCCAGCGCGCTGGGGATCTACTCGATGGCGTTCAACCTCGCCAGCGCCCCCTTGCTGCTGGCCCGCCCGGTGGGCGACCGCGGGCTGTTCCCGGTGTTCGCCGCGGCGCAGCAGGATCGCGCGGAGCTGATGCGACTGTATCGGCTCACCGTGCGCCTGTTCAGCACGCTCGGGATGATCTCCGGGGTGCTCCTGGTCGCGCTGACGCCGGACCTGGTGCGGCTGGTGTACGGCGACGCCTGGCTGGACGCGGTGCTGCCGGTACAGATCCTGGCCCTCCAGGGCGCGCTCGGGACGGCGGTGCTGCCGAACATCCCGATCCTGACCGCGCTGAACAAACGCCGCCAGCTCTACCCGATCATCTTCAGCACCTTTTTCCTGCTAGTGATCCTCCTCTACCCCGCCACCCAGTACGGCGCGACGATGGTGCTGGCGCTCGCACCTGTGCTCGGGCTGGCCGTGTCGCCGGACCGTTCGACCTACTACGCGCTGATCGCGGTCTCCGTCGCCGCCTGCTTCGCCTGGCTGGTGGGCGAGATCGCCTCGGTGCTGCTGGTGGCGCGGGTGCTCGACTTCTCGCCGCTGCAGCCGCTGAAGGTGCTGGCCAAGCCGCTGGCCGGCTCGATCCTGGCCGTGGCGCCGACCATCGTCGTGCCGGACCTGCTGTTCGGGAGCACGCAGCTCAACGCCGTTGGGCTGCTGCGGCTGGCGGTGGAGAGCGGCGCGGCGCTCGGGCTGCTGGCGCTCTGGCTGTTCAAGACGGACCCGGGGGTGCTCCAGGCGTATCGCCAGCTCAAGGGGCTGCGCCGCCGGGTCCGCCAGGCCGCTTCCGACGAGCGCGACGAGGGCGCCCTCGCCGCGGATAGCTTCGGGCCGGGGGTCTGAGATGGCCAGTACCGCGTTCAATGGGCCGCGGCGGGCGGTGGTGATTGGGCTGGATGGGGCGACCTGGGAGGTGCTACGGCCCTTGGGCCAGGCGGGGCGGGTGCCCCATCTGTGGGGGCTGGCGCAGCG
>JAJPGT010000083.1 GCA_021325655.1 Pseudomonadota bacterium | reverse complement strand
CGGGGGTGCTGGTGGCGGGCTACCCGACGCCGGATCCGTTTCGGCTGTATGCCGAGCCGCCTGAAGCCGTAGCTGGGCTGACCGTCCAGGTCCCCGAGCGGCTGGCGAAGACACGGGGGCTGGAGCTGGCGGAGCTGCTGGACGAGACGCGCGATGCCCCGCCCGAGGACATCTTCGCCATGGCGAGCGCGGAGCTGGAGAGCGTGGCCGAGAACGTGGCGGCGCTGCTGGAGCGGGAGAGCTACGACCTGGTGATGTTCGTCATCCGCGCCCCGGACATCGCCCACCACGGCCTGTGGAGCTACCGCGACCCGCGCTCGCCCGCCTGGGATCCGGCGCTCGCCGCCCGCTACGGCGGCTACATCGACCAGATCTACGAGCGGGTGGACGCGGCGGTGGGCCGGCTGCTGGAGCGGTTCGGGAACGACTGGCTGATCGCCCTCGCCTCGGATCATGGCGGTGGCCCGCCACCGACGCGGCGGCTGCACCTGAACTACTGGTTCTACCAGCAGGGCTGGTTGGCGGTGAGCCAGCAGGGGAGCGCGCTGGCGAAGCGAGCGGCGTTCGGCGCGTTTCGCCAGCTCCCCGGTCGGTCGCTGCTGAAGTCGGCGGTGCTGCGGGCACTCTCGCCCCGCCAGCGCAAGCAGTTGGCCCAGGTGCGGGGCAGCGCCTATGCCGTGGACTGGACCCGCACCCGCTGCTACGCGGTGAAGACCTACCACCCTGGTGGCGGGGTGCAGGTAAACTTGCGCGGCCGCCAGCCCCAGGGGATCGTTGAGCCGGGTGAAGAGTACGAGCGGCTGCGCAACGCCATCCTGGAAGGACTGCTGGGGCTGCGCGATCCCGAGACCGGGGAGCGGCTGATCGAGGAGGCGTATCGGCGCGAGGAGGTCTACCACGGCCCACACCTGGAGGCCGCGCCCGACATCGTCTACCTGCTCAACCCCGACTATTTCCTGGACGACCAGCCCGGCCAGCTCGTCTCGCGGATGGATCGCGCCGCGGCGCGGCTGAACCACTCGGTCCACCGCCAGGACGGCATTCTCGCCCTCACTGGCCCGGGCGTCTTCCGCGCTGGGGTAGAGCTGCCGAAGGCGAACATCCTCGATGTCGCCCCGACGCTCCTGTACGCCTTGGGGCTGCCGTTGCCCGAGGACCTTGACGGCCGGGTGCTGGAGGAGGCGTTCGAGCCGGCCTTCCTGCAGGCGCACCCGGTGCACCGAGGCGGGGCGCTGGGCGACACCGCAGGCGTGGTAAACGAGTACACCGAAGAAGAGGAGGAGGGTATTCGGGCCGCCCTCCGCGAACTCGGGTACGTCGAGTGAGCAGTCCCGAATCCCGCCGCGTGCTGGTCGCCGGGCTCGACGGCGCCACCTGGGCCGTGATCGACCCGCTGGTCGCCCGCGGCGAGCTGCCCACCATCGCCGCGCTGCTGCGCCGCGGCACACGCGCCCACCTGCGCTCGTCGATCCCGCCGGTCACCGCTGCCGCCTGGCCGTCCATCATCACTGGCAAGAACCCGGGCAAGCATGGGCTGTTCGGCTTCCGGACGCTGCCGCTGTCGGCCAGCGGCGACGAGCGGGAGTTCGTCTCCTCCCGCTCCATCGCCGGCCAGACCTGGTTCGACGCGTTCGGCCAGGCCGGGCGGGCGGTGTGCGCCTACCGCGTCCCGCTGACGTACCCGGTCTGGCCGGTGAACGGGGCGATGGTCGCTGGGTTCCCGACGCCAGACCTGGAGCTGTATACCTACCCAAAGGAGCTGGCAGCCGAGCTGTCGCCGATCCGGCCGAGCGAGTACGGCATCCGCAACCTGGACGAGGTCCACCTGGCCGGGCCGGCCGAGGTGCTGAGGCTGGGCGAGCTGTTCTTGAAGGTGCTGGAAGCGGACATGAGCCGCTTTTTGGCGGACCGCCGCTACCGGCTGCTGATGTTCGTCGTCAGCATGAACGACTACTTCCAGCATCGCTTCTGGTCGCTGCACGACCCGACCGCGCCGACCTACGATCCCAGGGAGGCGGCCGAGCACGGCGACGTGATCGCCGAGTTCTACCGGCGCCAGGACGCCAGCCTGGGCCGGCTCATCGCCCAGCTCGACGAGGACGACCTGGTCATCTTGCTCTCCGACCACGGCGGCGGCGCCAAGGGGCGGCGCATCTTCAACCCGAACGCGCTGCTTGCCCAGCACGGACTGTTCGCCGCGGTCGGGGTCGGCTCCGGCCGCGGTGGGCTGGTGGCGCTGGCGTTCCGCGCCGCCCGGCAGACGGCTCAGGCGCTGGGGGTCGCGCCCTACCTCAAGAAGGCGCTCGGCCGGCAAGCGGCGAAGGCGCGGGCGGTGGCCGATGCGATCGACTGGTCGCGCACCAAAGCCTATTACACCCCGCTGTTCTACCCAGCGGCCGGGCTGCACCTGAACGTGAAGGGGCGGCAGCCCCAGGGGATCGTGGAGCCGGGCGCCGAGTACGAGACGCTGCGCGAGCAGCTCATCGCCGGCCTGCGTGGCCTGCGCGACCCTCGCAGCGGCAAACCGGTGGTGCAGGAGGTCTACCGGCGGGAGGAGATCTTCCAGGGGCCGCACCTGGAGGATGCGCCCGACATCGCCTTTATAACCGACCCGGCCTACATGACCGGCGGCCGGGTGGACCTGCCGTTCGTGGACGCTCCTCCACCGAGCAAGCAGGACTGGGATGGCGATCACCGTATGGACGGCATCCTCTGCCTCGCCGGGCGGGAGGTGTTCCACTCTGGCGAGACGCTCCAGGGGGCAACGGTGCTGGACGTGGCTCCGACGCTGCTCTATGCCGCCGGCCTGCCGATCCCAAGCGATGTGGATGGCCGGGTGCTAGAGGAGGCGTTCGTCCCTGACTTCCTCAGCCGGCACGCGGTCCGCCGGGGCGACCCGCTCGACGGCGCGACGCTGCCGCTGCAGGAATACTCCGAAGAGGAAGAGGCGGGTATCCGTGCCGCCCTGCAGGGTCTGGGGTACATCGAATGAACGGGCCGCGGCGGGCGGTGGTGATTGGGCTGGATGGGGCGACCTGGGAGGTGCTACGGCCCTTGGGCCAGGCGGGGCGGGTGCCCCATCTGTGGGGGCTGGCGCAGCG
>JAJPGT010000105.1 GCA_021325655.1 Pseudomonadota bacterium | reverse complement strand
CGGGGGTGCTGGTGGCGGGCTACCCGACGCCGGATCCGTTTCGGCTGTATGCCGAGCCGCCTGAAGCCGTAGCTGGGCTGACCGTCCAGGTCCCCGAGCGGCTGGCGGCGCGTGCCCAGGGGATGCGACTGGACCAGATCCTGGACGAGGGACATCGGCTCACCCCAGACGAGGTGCTGGAGTACGCCCAGGCGGAGCTGGATACGGTCGTCACCAATATGGCGGCGCTGCTGGAGCGGGAGAGCTATGACCTGGTGATGTTCGTCATCCGCGCCCCGGACATCGTCCACCACGCGCTGTTCCGCCGCGGCGAGGTGGGGGAGCGGAACCAGCCGCTGATCGAGCAGGCCTACGAGCGGGTGGACGCGGCGGTGGGTCGGGTGCTGGAGCGATTCGGGGGCGACTGGCTGATCATGGTAGTATCCGACCACGGCGGCGGTCCCGCGCCAGGGGCGGAGCTACATCTGAACGCCTGGCTGCGCAGCCGTGGCTGGCTGGTCCCGAGCGGATCGGGCGCGGCGAAGCTGTCGCGCGGCGCGGTGCAGGTCGTCCGCAGCCTGGTCTGGCGCAGCGGGCTCAAGCGGCTGCTCCTGCAGCGGATGTCCGGGGCCCAGCGGCGCCAGGTGGCGAAACTGCGCGCCGCCGGGCAGACGTTCGACTGGAGCCAGACCCGGGCCTACCTGGTTCGTACCTCCTTTCCCGCCGGTGGGATCCAGATCAACCTGCGTGGCCGGCAGCCGCAGGGCATCGTGGAGCCGGGCGAAGAGTACGAGCGGCTCCGCGACGAGATCCTGGCCGGGCTGCGGGAGCTCACCCTGCCCGGTGCATCGACCCGCCTGATCCGTGAAGCCTACCGGCGGGAAGAGGTGTACCGCGGCCCCTACACCGAGGCCGCCCCGGACATCGTCTTCCTGCACGACCCGGACTACACCCTGGGCGACCGGCTGGACGTGGCGGTGACGCAGATGGACGCCGTCGCCGCCGCCGCCGGACGCTCGGTCCACCGCCTGGAAGGCGTCCTGTCGCTCACCGGGCCCGGCGTCTTCCGGGCGGGGATGATCGAGGGGGCGAGCATTGTCGACGTCGCCCCGACGCTCCTGTACGCGCTGGGCCTGCCGGTACCCGAGGACCTGGATGGCACGGTGCTGCGCGACGCGTTCGAGCCGGACTTTTTGGCCCGACAGCCGCTGCTGAGCGGCGCGGAGATCGGAAGTGCGGGCGGGGCATCCGAATATTCCGAGGAAGAAGAGGAGGGCATCCGCGCCGCGCTGCGCGGCCTGGGGTACATCGAATGAGTGGATGCAAGGCGCTCGTCATCGGGCTGGACGCGGCGACCTGGGACATCATCGACCCGCTACTGGCGCGGGGCGAGCTCCCCAACCTGGCCCGGCTCGTAAGCCAGGGCGTACGCGGACCGCTCCGCTCGACCATCCCGCCGCTCACCTTCTGCGCCTGGCCAGCGATCATGACCGGCAAGAATCCCGGCCAGATCGGGATCTTCAGCTTCTATGAGCACGACCTGCGACGGTACGAGCGGAGCAAGCGCGTCTCTACCGCCCGCCCGCTCGTCGGGCAGACCTGGTTCGATCTGGTCGGAGCCACCGGCCAGCGGGTAATCGCCTACGGCGTCCCGATGACGTACCCCGCCTGGCCGATCAACGGGGCGATGGTCTCCGGATTTCCCACTCCGGACCTGACCCGCACCTACGCCTATCCGCCAGAGCTGGAGCAGCGGATCCCCGGGCCGCTCCCGGCCGAGTTCCAGCAGCACAGCCGGGAGGAGCTGGCCTCCGCCGATGGCGTGCGCTGGTCGCTGGAAGTGGTCGACCGCTACTACCGGATGAGCCTGGAGCACCTGCGCGACCTGCTCTCGGCCGGGCCGGTGGGGCTGTGCATGGTGGCGGAGAACCTGACCGACATGTTCGCGCATCGCTTCTGGTGGCTGCGCGACCCGGCCTCACCGATCCACGATCCCGCCGCGGCGGCGCGGGCCGGCGACCCGATCGCCGAGGTCTACCGCCGCACCGATGCCTGGATTGGGGAGCTGCTTGCGCTGGCCGGTCCTGGCGCGCTGGTCGCCGTCGTCTCCGACCACGGCGCGGGCGCCGGCGCCACGCGGCTGTTCAGCCCGAACGCCTGGCTGCGCGAGCAGGGGCTGCTGCTCGGTCGCGGTGGGGTGAAGCGCGGCCTGCTCCGCCAGGGCATCCGCGGCGCCCGCGCGGTCGTGACCGCGCTCGGGCTGGCCGGGGCGGTCCGTGCCCGGAGCGGCGGGGTAGTGGCCAGGGTGCGGGTGGACACGGAGCGGATCGACTGGAGTCGCACCCGGGCCTACCGTATCCCGATGTACCCGCTCGGCGGCGGGATTCAGATCAACGTCCGCGGCCGACAGCCAGAGGGGATCGTCGAGCCGGGCGCAGAGTACGAGGCGCTGCGCGAACAGATCATTCGTGGGCTCCTGGCGCTTCGCGATCCCGCCACGGGCGGGCCGGTGGTGCGCGAGGCGTATCGCCGCGAGGAGCTGTACCACGGCGCCCACGTGGAGCGCGCCCCGGACATTATCTACCTGAACGACCCGCGCTATCGCAGCGACTGGAAGCTGGAGCCGCTGCTGGACGACATCCCGCTGGTTGCCCTGCGCCGCCACAGCGGCGACCATCGCCTGGATGGGATGCTGGCGCTGCACGGCCCGGGGGTGTTCCGCCCGGGCGCGACGCCGGAGCGGGCAAGCGTGATCGACGTCGCCCCGACAGTGCTGCACGCGCTGGGCATGCCTGTCCCGGACGACATGGACGGTCGGGTGCTGGAGGAGTGCTTCGAGCCCTCCTTCCTGCTCGCCAGCCCGGTGCGGCGGGGCGAGGCGGTTGGCGCAACTGCCGTTGCCGCGGGCGAGTACTCGCTGGAGGAGGAGGCGGGCATTCGCGACGCGCTGCGGGGCCTGGGCTACATCGAATAGCTGCCAGTGTCCCTGAGCGGGGCCGGCTGCCCCGCCGGTAACCGAATTCCTCTCTTCCGCTCACACGGACGCAAAGCTGCCCACATACACTGGGAAAAACGCGCGCTCTGGAAGGTGCACCCGCGGGGGGGTGGCTCAAGTGAAGCTGGCACAGGTTGGGCTCGTCTCGCTCGTGCTGATCGGCCTCCTGCTCGTGGCGTGCGGCCGGCGGGGTGGCCAGGGTGCTGCTCCTGGCCGGGAGGCTCCGGCGCCTTCGCTGCCCACCGCTGCCCCGGTCGCCACCAGCGCGGCACGCCCCGCCAGTACCCCCGTTCCGCCGACCAGCGCCCCGCCATCCGGGCTCTCCGACCGGATCGGCGCGGTCGACAACATCAATTACCGCGACAAGCGCGGCAGCTTCCCGGAGCTGGCGCTGGCGAAGAACGCCGGCATTGGCTGGATTCGGACGGGCATCCCCTGGTCGGAGGTCGAGCCGCGGCAGGGACAGTTCGAGTGGCAGGTGCCAGACGCGTTCGTCGCCCAGGCACGCAGCCAGGGGCTCCAGCTTCTGATCATCCTGAACTCGTCGCCCCGCTGGATCAGTACCCGCAGCGGCATTCGGGGCCACCTGGCGCCGCCGAAGGACTACAGCCTCTGGGGCAACTACGTGTACCAGACCGTCTCGCGCTACAAGCGAGACGTCCACTACTGGGAGATCTGGAACGAACCGGACCTGGTCGGCTCCTGGCCCGGCACCCCTGGGGAATACGCCCAGCTTCTGGCGGTGGCCTACCAATCCGTCAAACGCGCCGATCCCTCCGCCCAGGTGCTGTTCGCCGGGCTGGCACTGAACGACAGCCCCCGCGAGAATCCTCGTTTCTTCCAGGAGGTCCTGGCAGACCCGAGCTATCCTGGGACCCGGTCGTTCGACATCGCCAACATTCACGTCTACGGCCCGCTCAGCGAGGCGCAGCGGCGGCTGGCAGGCACCCGGGCGACGCTCGAGCAGGCGGGGGTCGGCGACCGTCCCATCTGGGTGACGGAGACCGGCTACTCGGATGATCCGGGCTACCAGCAGGTGCCGGAATTCA
Source organism: Pseudomonadota bacterium (assembly GCA_021325655.1). Lineage (GTDB taxonomy): Bacteria > Chloroflexota > UBA6077 > UBA6077 > JAJPGT01 > JAJPGT01. The sequence continues at coordinate 4,497 of JAJPGT010000105.1, read as the reverse complement.
AGGGGCCGCAAGGCCAGGTGGAGTACCTGCGGACCGTGGTACCCTACCTGCTCCAGCAGGGGGCAGCGAAGGTGTTCTGGTACCAGCTCTACGATTTCGCCACCGCCGGTGGCGGGTTCAAGAACTACGGCCTGCTGGACGAGCAGTTGCGGCCAAAGCCGGCGTACACTGCCCTGCGCAGCCTGATCGAAGCGGAACGCTGAGGGCGTGACGTGCCTGGCCCGGCCCGTGCAGAAGTGGCGCGGCGGGTGTCTCACTGCCTCAACGGAGAAGCCGTTCCTCCCGTGCCGGCCGCTCCGCTGTATGGCGCCTTGGAGAGTCGGCAATGAATCGCTCAGGCAATTGGACTCTGCTCCTGCTCCACCTGGTGGCGGTCGCGCTCCTGCTGGTCGCCTGCGGGCGGCGCAGCGGGCAGGAGCGGGCCGTGGCCCCGGCGGCGCCGACGAGCCCGCCGGCGGTTTCGACCTCGGCCGCGAGGTCGATCCCCGCCGCTGCGGCTCCAACCGCGCCGCCTGGCCAGCTAGCGGCCCAGCCGCAGGCGGCGGCCGCGCCAGGCCAGCTTTCGGACCGCATCGGTGTGTACGACCCGATCAATTACCATGACCAGCGGCTCACCTTCCCGGAGCTCTCGATGGCGCGCAGCATCGGGATCGGCTGGGTCCGGGCCGACCTGCCCTGGCCGGAGATCGAGCCGAAACAAGGGCAGTTCACCTGGCAGGTGCCCGACGCCTTCGTCTCACAGGCGCACGACCAGGGCCTGCAGCTCCTGCTGATTCTCCACTCCGTGCCGTCCTGGGCAAGCGCAGGTGCCGCCGGGCCGGGCGGTGCCCACCGGAGCCTCCCGCGCGATTATCAGGCCTGGGGGAACTACGTCTCCCAGACTGTCTCGCGCTACAAGGGGAGCGTCCAGGCCTGGGAGATCTGGAACGAGCCAGACCTGGCTGGAAACTGGCTGGGAACCCCCGGCGATTACGCCCAGTTACTGGCCGTCGCCTACCAGGCCGTCAAACGCGCCGATCCCTCCGCCCAGGTGCTGTTCGCCGGGCTAGCGCTCAACTTCGGCAGCGCGAACGAGAATCCGCAGTTCTTCCAGCAGGCGCTGTCCGACCCGCGCTTCCCGGCGGCGCAGTTCTTCGACGTCGCTAACTTCCACAGCTACGGGCCGACCAGCGACGCGGACAAGCGGCTGGCCCTGGTGCGAGCCGCGTTGCAGCAGGCCGGCGTGGCCGACCGGCCGATCTGGATCACCGAGACGGGCTATTCAAGCGATCCGGGGAGCCAGCGCCTGCCCGGTTTTCCCAAGGGACCAGACGGCCAGGTGCAGTATGTTCGAACGGTGGTCCCCTATCTGCTTCAACAGCCGGGTGTGGCCAAGGTATTCTGGTACGAACTCTACGACTACATAGCCACCGCGGGCAGCTTCAAGAACTATGGGCTGCTCGATGGGCAGTTGCACCCCCGGCCGGCCTGGGACGCCCTGCGGGACGTGATTGCCGCGCAGCACTGACGCCAGGGCGCCGGCCGGCCAGCGCGGGCTTTACGCGCGCTTTAGCCCCGGATAATCGCCGGGCAATCTTGTCCTGGCATACTCTAGCCGGCCGGAGCCGTCTCCCAAGTCCGGCACTCAAGGTGGTGTCTCGTGCCTCTTTTCTCCCGGTGGAAGCCGTTTCTTCTGGGGCTCACCGCGCTGCTGGTGCTCGGCAGCGCGACGCCTGCTCCGGCGCAGGAGTCGTCAGCCCAGAGCTGCACCTTTAGCCTCGGGTTTCAGACGTTGCACGACCTGATCCCGGACGTGGTGGGCGACTGCACGAGCAACGTCGTCTACATGCCGAACGGCGACGCGCAGCAGACCACGACCAACGGGCTGCTGGTCTGGCGCAAGGCGGACAACTGGACCGCCTTCACCAACGGCACCACGACGTGGATCGACGGACCCAACGGGGTGCAATCGCGCCCCAACGATCAGCTCTTCCCCTGGGAGTCGCCGCCGCCCACGCCGTCCGCCGCCCCGACGGCAGCGCCAACCGCCGCGCCGACCCAGCCGCCGGCTGCCGCCCCCGCGCCCCCGAGCGGATCCGACCGCTTCGGGGTGTACCTCGCCGTCAATTACCGCAACCCGCAGCAGGGGATCGCTGCGCTCAGCAAGGCGCAGCAGCTCGGTGTCGGCTGGGTGCGGCTCATGATGCCCTGGTCCGAGGTCCAGCCGAGCCCGCAGACGTACCGCTGGGACACCACCGACGCGATCGTGGCGCAGGCGCGGAGTCTGGGGCTGCAGTTGCTCGTGCTCGTCGGTCAGACGCCGGGCTGGGCCAACGCAAACCCCGGTGCGGGGTTCCGAGCGTTCAACAACCCGCCGCGCGACTATGCGCTGTGGGACAACTACCTCTACCAGCTCGTCTCGCGCTACAAGAACGACGTCCACGCCTGGGAGATCTGGAACGAGCCAGACATCCAGGGCCACTGGCCGGCCTCGACCACCGAATTCGCGCATCTGCTGGCGGTCGCTCACGACGCGATCAAGCGCGCCGATCCAGACGCGCAGGTGCTGCTCGGCGGTCTGTCGATGAACCAGGGGCCGCGCACCAATCTGAACTTCCTGACGCAGATCCTCACCGATCCGCAGTACCCGGCCACGCAGTCGTTCGACGTGATGAACTTTCATGCTTACGGCTCGGCATGCGAGGTCAAGTCGCGAATGGACGCGGTGAAGGCGGCGCTCAATGCGGCCGGAGTAGGCGATCGCCCGATCTGGGTGACAGAGACGGGGCTGGGGAGCGATCCAGCCGAGCAGCGCGCGCAGGGGTTCAGCGGCCCCGGCGCGCAGGAGCGCTACGCCCAGCAGATCCCCGCGCTGCTGCTGCAGCTCGGGGCAGCAAAGGTGTTCTGGTACCAACTCTACGATTACACCACCCCATCGGGTGGCGGCTATGTGAGCTACGGGCTGCTGGATGCCAGTATGAATCCGAAGCCCGCCTTCGCGGCCTACCAGAGCGCTATCGCCAGTGGCGGCCAGCCCGCGGCGGCGCGCTGCTAACAGCCTCGCCCTAACCCCGAGAGTCTTTTCATCGCTACCGCAGGGCTGTGCGGAGCCGGGGGCGCGCTCCCTGCCGCTGGCCCCGCGGGGGCGGCGATCCGAGGCGGGGTGCTGGCGTCCAGCCGGCGCCCCGGGGCCGGCTGGGCAGGCATGCGGATGGGCGCCGCGACAGCCGGATCACGTACTCTGCGCTGACGCTCTCCCCCATCTGCGAGGCGATCTCCCCATGTTCCGACGTGTCTGGTTCGTCCCACTCGCCCTGCTGGCGCTGCTGGCCATCTCGTACCCGACCTGGCTGAACGCGATCGGCCAGAACCTGGTCGTGGACGAGCCGCCGCGGCAGGCCGACGTGCTGATCGTGCTCGCCGGCAACTCGCCCTACCGGGCGCAGCACGCGGCCGAGCTGTACCACCAGGGCTGGGCGCCGTACCTGCTGATCTCCGACGAGGCGGTGAAGACGCACGGGCTGAATACCACCTGGCGCGAGCTGTACGCGCAGGGAGTGGCGAAGATCGACGTTCCGCGCGAGGCGGTGATCACCTGGCCAGGGATCGCCATCAATACCTACGAGGAGGCGCAGAAGAGCCGAGACATGATGCTCGCCCGGGGGTGGAAGCGGGCGATCGTGGTGACCGACCCGTTCCACTCGCGCCGGGCCATCCTGATCTTCCGCGCCGCCTTCCGCCCCGCCGGCCTGGAGGTGACGGTGTCGCCGAATCTGGCCAGCCCGGAGAACGTGGATGAGTGGTGGACGAACACCGACGGCTGGCAGCGGGTCATCCAGGAGTACATCAAGCTCGGCTGGGCGCTGGTCCACCGCGAGGTGTGAGTGTGGGGGCCAGGGAGCGCGGGCTATGCCTCGGCGATGTAGAGGTCGCGGTTGAAGCGGCTAAGCGGCTCGCCGCCTGTTTCGGTGACCAGCACGGTATCGGTCGTCGCGATCGCCAGCCCCGGCGTCATGAGCATCGGGATGACGTGGAAGACCATCCCGGCTTGGAGCGGCCGCTGCTCGTTGGCCTGGAGGCTCATGATGTAACCCTCGCCCCAGTCGGGCGGGAAGGCGATCCCGATGGAGTAGCCCACCCGGTGGCCGTGGACGCCGGGATAGCCGGCCTCGGCCAGCACCCGCTGGCACACCGCGTTGACCTCCGCTCCGGTCGTCCCGGGCCGCATCGCCTTGATCGTCTCTTCCAGCGCCAGGCGCGTCGCCGTGGCGCGGCGCCGCATCTCGGCAGTGGGTTCGCCGGCGACGCCGCAGCGCCAGAGCGCCCCACTGTAGCGGCGGACGCAGCCACCGATCTCCAGGATCAGCGGATCGCCGGGCTCGATGCGTCGGCCGGACCAGGTGGCGTGCGGCCAGGCGGTGCGCGGGCCAGCCGCGACGAACGGCGGCAGGCCCGCGTACTCGCTCCCGGCACGTACCATCGCCCGCAGCACCTCGGCCGCGACATCGTTCTCGGTGG